>CAZGTU010000005.1:0-103791 GCA_964528675.1 uncultured Bacteroidaceae bacterium | reverse complement strand
ATGATACTTCAAATAAATTTTCAGAATTTTAGGTTTATGAATTAATCAGGCTAAATCTATTCATCCATTTAACACCTGGGGTTTTCGGTTCCATTCGGAGATTAGTATTCCCCGGAATAGTTTCTCTCTTTTCGCCGTTACTGATATCTCTTGTATTAAATACTTTCATTTCCTTCGTCTATTCAATGCAGGTTCAATCCTTCAATTATTGAGCCTACTCCGAAAACTAGTTTTCGGCAATTTGTGAAAATTTATTATTCATTTATGTGATTATATTTCAACATTTTAATTTGTGAAAATTTGTGTTCCCATTTGTGTAAATTTGTGGATAATTGACTTTTCGGAGTGGCCTCATTATTTAATCTTTATCTATTTTTAAACAATAATTGACTTTGATTATAACAATCTCGTGAATAAAAAAGTATAATCTTGGTTTCTTAATTTATAGAAAATAAATTTTTTTATGCTTTTGCTGTATATAAGTCCGCCATGGCGAGGCCCTATCCCTCGGGGAAGATAACAAACTTTTAGAATTTAAAGTTTTTTTGTTCCAGCCTGCCATTGCACAAGCCATAAACTTACATTGCTGATTATTTGTAACTTGTGAAATTTGTTTTATGATAAAAGCAGGATTTATTTTGCATTTTTTATTTGAGATTAAATACTTCCGACCGGAATATGATATAGGTAGAGGGCCAGTCCGGATTTTTTCTTTTCTCAGCGGTAATGAATAGCTGCACAGGTTCAAAAGGAGTCATGGTGTTTAATTTTGCTTCTTTGGATTTATCAGGCTCCAGTTCACCTATTTTATGTTTATCACCATCCACATCAATTATCCAGACAATGTATCTTTTCTTTGGAGGATTCAATCGCTCGGGTTCTGCCAGATGATCTGCCTTAACAGTGACTTCACAGATGTTATTTTCATCTTTCTTGATTTTGGCTTTCACATCAGCAGCCGGGAGATAATCAGAAACGGGAAAATCTACAGTAGTTCCACAGGAAGATATAAAAAATAGAATGATACTGATGAATATGAGCTTTAGAAATGAGCTTTGTATATTGTTTTTCATGATTTAAAGCTTTAATGATATAAGACCATTCTCATCTACCGATCTAACAAAGAAGAGAAAAGCCTGTTCAGTAAGGTCAAATCACAGCCTTTCTTATCCTGATAAGTTTTTTCAGAAGGTTTTCCATTTTCACCATATTGAGCATATTGGCTCCATCAGATTTTGCATGAGTTGGATCGGGGTGGGTTTCAATAAAAATGCCATCCACACCTACAGCTATTCCGGCTTTAGCAATGGTTTCGATTAACTCCGGTTTACCGCCCGTAACGCCAGAGGCCTGGTTGGGTTGCTGCAGAGAATGAGTGATATCGAGAACGACCGGCTTGCCAAATTTTTTCATTACCGGAATGCCTCTGAAATCAACAATAAGATCGGTATATCCAAAGCTGTTGCCTCTTTCTGTGACCATCACTTTTTCATTTCCTGAATCTTCGATTTTATCGATGGCAAATTTCATGGCTTCAGGGGAGAGGAACTGGCCTTTTTTTATGTTGACAAATCTGCCGGTTTCAGCAGCAGCGATAAGCAGTTCGGTTTGCCGACATAAGAAAGCAGGTATTTGAAGAATATCAACGTACTCTGCAGCAAGTTTCGCTTCTTCCGAATCATGTATATCGGTTACAACCGGAATTTTGAGTTCTTTTTTGACCTTTTGGAGTAATTTCAATGCTTTTTCATCTCCTATGCCTGTGAAGGAATCAATTCTTGAACGGTTGGCTTTTCTGTAGGAAGCTTTAAAAATGTATGGTATTTTAAGATCAGTAGTCAGCTTTTTCATATATTCAGCTACCTCCATTACATTTTTTTCGCTTTCAACAACACAGGGTCCTGCAAGAAGGAAGAAATTTCCTGAATCTGTAAACTTAATATTTTCAATTTGATTTATAAGTTCCATGGTTTATTTATAACGGTTATTCCACAATTTATTAAGTCGGTCTTTGAGTTCTTTTTCTCTTGAATTCTTCCCTGGCTCCCATACTTTTTTATCCTCAAGTTCCTCCGGGAAAAAATTGTCCTCAACAAAGTTTCCTTCATAGCTATGGGCATATTGGTAATCTTTTCCATAGCCAAGATCTTTCATGAGTTTTGTCGGGGCATTCCTGATATGCAACGGAACAGGAAGATTTCCGGTTCTGGCAACAATATCCTGGGCCCTGTTTATCGCCTCATAAGCAGAATTACTTTTTGGTGATGCAGCAAGGTAAATGGTAGCCTCTGATAATATAATTCTTGATTCCGGCCAGCCCACTGTATGAACAGCCTGGAAACAGTTGTTAGCAATTAGCAGTGCATTTGGATTGGCCAATCCGATATCTTCCGCAGCCAGGATCACCAGTCGTCTTGCAATGAAACGGGCATCTTCACCTCCTTCAATCATTCGTGCCAGCCAGTAGACTGCTGCATCAGGATCACTTCCTCTTACCGATTTAATAAAGGCAGAAATTATATCATAATGCATTTCGCCATTCTTATCGTAAATGGCAAGATTTTCCTGTATAATGGATTTTACACTTGCATTATCAATGATAATTTTATCAGGATTCTCAGCAAGTTTTGTATTTACTACCAGCTCAAGTGCATTCATCAGTTTCCGGACATCTCCTCCCGAGAACTGGAAAAGTGCTTCTTTTTCTTTTATTTCAATGTTCAGCTTATTCAGATGGTAATCTTCAGTAATGGCCTTTTGTAAGAGATAATCCAGTTGCTCTTTTCCAAGTGGCTCAAGCGTATAGACCTGGCATCGGGAAAGTAGGGGGGAGATAACTTCGAATGAAGGATTTTCGGTTGTGGCACCTACAAGTGTAATTATACCCTGTTCAACAGCTCCAAGAAGTGAATCCTGCTGTGATTTGCTGAACCGGTGGATCTCATCGATAAATAGTATGGGTGAAGGATTATTGAAGAATTTCTGTTTTCTGGCTTTCTCAATGGTTTCCCGTACATCTTTAACACCTGAATTAACAGCGCTCAAATTGTAAAACGGACGGTTTAATTTATTGGCCAGAATTTTCGCAAGCGTGGTTTTTCCGACTCCGGGGGGTCCCCATAAAATGAAAGAACTCACATTCCCGCTTTCAATCATTCTCCGGATGATACCATCTTTTCCCACCAATTTTTCTTGTCCTGCATAGCCCTCAAGTCCTGCGGGTCTCATTCTGTCTGCCAGAGGTTGATTTGTAACCATTCTTGTGTTTTTATGGTATAAAGATATAGAAAAATTGATGCTTCACCTATGAGAAGATTGTAGTCTTCGGCAAACTCTTTTTTCTGAATATTATCAGGAAAATATCTTATGTGGATTAAAAAAATGGATATTTATTAAAAAAAGTCAAAGTTACCTGAAAGAATAAGCGAAAACTAAATTATAAAACAAACACTAATAACCGTATTATGAAAAAGTATAAAAAACTGTTAATAATGATGGTGATCAATAGTATTGCCTTTGGTGCTTTGCAGGCTCAGATAAAAGAAATTGATTTTTTGAAAGGCGGTGTTGATGATGCACAGATACTGTTCAAGGAATACCTGCGTCCCTATGCCAATGCTTTTGGGGCAAATTTAAACGGGGGATGGTATAACACTGCCAAGCCTCATAAGTTGGGAGGTTTTGATGTTACAATAACGGTAAGTGGCGCCTGGGCTCCCGATATGCACCAAACAATGGATCTTGCCAAACTGGGTCTTGAGGCTGCGATAAGTGGTGAAAGCTCGGTAGCACCTACAATTGCCGGTAAACAGACTGATCAGCGGCCTAGCTTACTTTATACCACCGAGAATCCTGTTGACGGAGGAGAGGTTACGCTGGCCCAGTATAAAGTCCCAAACGGTACCGGCTTGAATTTTATACCTATACCAATGGCACAGGCTTCCATCGGATTGCCTTTTGGTACGGATATAACAGGTCGTTTCCTGCCAAGTTTGGATCTGGGTGAAACAGGAAATATTGGATTATGGGGTGTAGGTTTGAAACATAGCATTTTTCAGCATATACCTGTACTCAAAAGAATCCCTATACTTGATGCCAGTCTCCAGGGTGGGTACACGAAAATGAAATCATACGCTAATGTCACATTTACTCCGGACGCATATTCTTTTGCCCAGGATCTTGTGACAGATTATTTGATTTTCAAAGGTCAGAAAGTGAATCTGGATGTAGAAGCATACACCGTGAATTTTGTGGTTTCTCAGACACTTCCTGTGATCACTTTTTACCAGGCAATTGGTTACAATACAACCAAAACCCGGGTTTCGCTCGACGGAGTTTATCCGATTGCAGGCATCGATGACGATCCGGGTAGTGATTATTATGGTCAACTTGTAGTAAAAGACGGTGAGGAATATAGGTTAGAAGATCCCATAGATGCTGAAGTAGAAAACACAAAAGATCTGCGTCTGAACATTGGGATGAGAATCAAGCTGGGAGTTCTCACCCTTCATGGAGATTATACAAAAGCCAATTACAGTATGGTAACCGCCGGTATTGGTATAAGTTTCAGGTAGATTTTTACTGTTTATATATACTCTGACGATAAAACGGTCCTTCATGCTTCCCCCTTTGTTGCGTGAGGGGCTGTTTTTTTTATGTTTCATTTAAATTTGAGTGATTTATTAAGAGGACGTTTTTTAATAAAACGTCATTTTGAAATTGTTGATTATTGGTTAATGACCAGACCGACAGCAATATAAAACCTTCGAGGTCTTATAAAATACAAAATCCCACTGCAATCCCATTGCAGTATGAAGAAAACATGGATGTTAATAAAAAAACATAATGAGTTATTAACAACTCTTTTTTCAGGTAGAACGTCAGATGTTTTTTGTTGATAAAACGGTAAAAACCATAAATACAGCACTTTAAAACCTTCGAGGTCTTATAAGATACTAAGCCCTACTGCAACCCCATTGCAGTCAAATAAAATAAATCATGCTATTGAACATTTTTCGTTCATTTTAACTTATAACATAAACCCTGAAGATTTTTATACCATGAGCGAAAACAAAACCAAACCCACCGATGTAAATGTTGATGATTTTCTGAATCAGATTGGGAATCCTGTACACAAGGAAGATATTCTGAAGATTATTAATATGATGAAAGAAATAACCGGGGAAGAGCCAAAACTCTGGGGCGATTCAATAATCGGATTCGGAGAGTATCGTTATAAATATGCCAGCGGGAGAGAGGGAGATTGGTTTCTTACTGGTGTGTCACCCAGAAAGAATAATATAACTTTATACCTGAGTTATGGGTTTGAGAATCATGCCGATATCATGAAACAACTGGGGAAATACAAAACGGGTAAGGCCTGCCTCTATATAAAAAAGCTTGAAGACATAAATGAAGCTGCCCTTGAAGAACTCATTTCAAGAAGTGCAGAAGAAGTCAAAAAAAGATCACATGTTTGATCTTCTTCTAGAATCCGCTGAGTTCCAGATATACAGTTGGTACAAGCAATAAAAATCCCAGTATGATTAGAACAACCATAAAAGGAGCAATCCATTTTACCCATTTATCATAAGGGATCTTTGCAACACCAAGCACGCCGATGAGCACACCTGAGGTTGGGGTTATCATATTGGTGAATCCATCTCCAAATTGAAATGCCATAACTGTTGCCTGACGAGAAACTCCGATCAGGTCGGAAAATTGTGACATCATTGGCATGGTAAGAGCTGCTTTTGCCGATCCGGAAGGAATGATAATATTGATTATGGTTTGGAAAACATACATCATGCCTACAGATGCAAGCCGGCCGAAATCGCTCATGGATCTGGAAATGTAATAAAGCAATGTGTCGATTATATTGCCATTTTCAAGAACAAAAAGTATTCCCCCTGCAAGGCCAACAATAAGGGCAGCTGACATAATGTCTTTTACCCCGGCTAAGAACAGATCCGTAATCTCGTTTGCCGTTTTACTCATAGCGATGCCGGCAAAAATTCCCATGGCAAGGAATAATGTTGCTATCTCCATAACATACCAGCCATAGCCCATTACTCCGATAATCAAATACAAAATGGTGAAGCCAAGAAGATGCAAAACAAAAAAATGCAGTGATTTTCTTACTGCAAAAATTCCAGAAATTGCAAACAGAACACCGGTGATTGGTAGCATCGGGGCATTAAAGCTGTTATTGCCGATTGTCATTGTTGTTATGGGATTAAAAATGCCAATAGCAATCAGTATTAAAGAAAGCACCACATAAGCTATCCAGGTGCCCCTGGGAGTGTAATATGTGATATCTTCAGTATCTCCCTGGTCTCTTTTTCGCCAGTATTCATCAATTTCATAAACGGGTGATCTGGTGGGGTGTTTTTTTACCTTATTTGCATATCTCAAGACCCAGGCAATGCCTATGACATTGATCACCACCCAGCAGAAAAGACGATATTCAATTCCTGAAAAAAGAGGTAAGCTTGATAAGCCCTGTGCTATGCCAATGGTAAAAGGATTGAGCAATGCTCCGGCAAATCCCAGGCCGGCAGCGACAAAACACATCGATACCCCGACAATGGAATCATATCCCATAGAAATGGCAAGAGGAACAAAAATGATAATGAAAGCGATGGTTTCTTCACTCATTCCGAAGGTAGCCCCGAAAATGCTGAAAATAAGCATAATCAGTGTTATGATAAGGTTGTTTACACCGAGTTTTCTTATGAATTTAAATCGTTCCAGTTTCCTGGAATACTTCAAAAAAGAGAAAATTCCGACATCGATAGCCCTGCTCTCATTGATGATCCAGAAAGCTCCACCGATGATAAGGATGAAAACGATGATATCGGCCTTGTCGACAAAACCTTCAAAGAGTGCAGAAAAGATCTGCCAGGTTTGGGGTTCACTTTCTGTGTAAGTGAATGAATCCTGAATTATAACTTCTCTTTCGGTATCATTCACAATTTTGGTCTCTCTTTCATATTCTCCGCCGGGAAAAAACCAGGTGAGAGCTGCAGCAAGCACAATTATTGAAAAAACGATCACATAGGTGTGGGGAATTTTCTTTCCTTTCAGCATAAACAGAAAAATTTGGTTTCAGATTAGCCAGATTGTAATTAATTTTGGCTTAAAGAAAGAAATAATTTTCCTGATCTATTATCAGAAAATGTATTTTTTATGACATTTTGTTATTTATTAAGGGTAAAGGAACGTTAAGCGGTAAGAATTATGGACCAGCAAGAAAGAGACAGATTGATAAGATCGGAATACAGGGCGCTTCTTAAAGATTGCCGGAACCTTTCCGGCGAAGAGGGTCTTGACCAGGTAAAATCTGCTTTTAAATTAATCAATAAGCTTTGTGAAGATATTCCTTTCAGATTTGATTTGCCTGCCTCTCTTCATTCGCTTCGAATAGCAAGAATTGTTTCAGGGGAAATGAGCCTGGGAACCAATTCGGTAATTGCAAGTCTATTCAGCGAATATTACTCCGTAGAAAAAATCGATTCTGATTTCCTCAGGAAGAATTATGAGAAAAAAATCACTGAGATTGTTGAAGGTGTACATAAGATCTCAGAAATCCCATCGGAAAAAACATTCAGGCATGCGGAAAACCTGCGGGAGTTAATATTGACAACGGGCCGGGATGTAAGAGTGATCCTTATCAAAATTTCCGAACGTCTTTATCTGATGAGAAATCTGCATCAACTTCCGGAAGATGAGCAGCGGGATTATGCTGCAGAGACAAGATTTATTTACTCTCCCCTTGCTCACCGTCTCGGTTTTTATAATATCATGTCGGAGATGGAGGATATTAGCATGAAGTATCTTGAGCCTGAAGAATATCACTCCATCGAAAGAAAGCTCAGGGCTACAAAGATCAAACGAAACCGTTTCATTAAAGAATTCATAGGGCCGCTTGAAGAAACACTTGGCAGTAATAAACTTAAAGCTGAGATTAAGGGAAGGCCTAAAGCGATTTCCTCAATCTGGAGAAAGATGAAAAGACAGAATGTGGAATTTGAGGAAGTTTATGACAAATTCGCGATCAGGGTCATTCTTGATTCAAAGCCTTCAAAGGAAAAATCTGACTGTTGGAGGGCCTATTCTCTTATCACTGATATCTATAAGCCCAATCCCGATCGATTAAGGGATTGGATTTCAGTGCCAAAATCAAACGGATATGAATCGCTGCATACAACAGTTGTGGTGCCCGGAGGAGAGTGGGTTGAGGTACAGATCCGGACCCGCAGGATGGATGAGATCGCCGAAAGAGGGCTTGCCGCTCACTGGAAATATAAAGGGATTAAAGGACAGGCTGCGGTTGATGACTGGCTTGGCAGGATAAGGGAATTGCTCGATAATCCTGGTACCGATGCTCTGAATTTAATTGATGATCTAAGGTTAAGCCTCGATAATAAAGAGATATTTGTCTTTACACCCAAAGGAGATCTGAAGAAATTCCCCGAAGGTTCAACTGTCCTCGATTTTGCCTTTGATATTCACACGGCTGTTGGATCAACCTGTGTAGGGGCAAAAGTGAATGGTAAGAATGTCCCCATTCGTTATAAAATGAAAAACGGGGATAAAATTGAGATTACACGTTCTAAAAATCAGAAGACCAATGTTAACTGGCTGAACTATGTTGTAACCTCCAAAGCAAAATCAAAAATAAAACAGGCCCTGAAAGAAGAGAAACTGAAAGAAGCTGAAAATGGCAGAGAGATACTGAAACGCAGGTTTAAAAACTGGAAACTTGAATATAGCGATCCTTATATCAGAAAGCTGATCAATCATTATAAATATAAAGATGCAATAGACCTTTATTATGATATTGCCACTGAAAAGATCGATCTTCTGGAAATCAAAGATTTTCTCACCCGCGAAGAAGAACCAGAAGAGAATAAGCCGATTCCTGTAGCTGAAGAAGATCTTGAAAAGCTATTGAAAAATAAGATCGAAGAAAGTACTGATTTCCTGATCATTGATAAGAAATTATCGGATGTTGATTACAAACTGGCAAAGTGTTGTAATCCGATTTTTGGCGATGAAATATTCGGATTTGTAACGATTAATTCCGGAATAACGATCCATAGGATAAAGTGCCCCAATGCCCGTCAACTGATGACCAAGTATGGATACCGGGTAGTGAAAGCGCAGTGGAAAGAAAGTGAAAAAGAACGTCAATTTCTTGCAAGTCTGCGGATAACAGGAACTGATGACATAGGAATTGTCAGTAATATTTCTGAGGTGATCAGTAAAGATCTCAAGGTAAATATGAGATCATTTCAAATGGATTCTGTTGATGGTCTTTTTGAAGGAACTGTTGGTGTGTTTGTAAAGGATACCGAGCATTTAAATGTATTGCAAAGAAAATTGATGAAGGTGAAGGGAGTGATATCGGTGAAACGTATGAATTAAATCATCTGTGGGACAGTCTTACAGGGATAACTTTTTCAGAAAAATAAAACATTAATTCCTTTTAAATGTTTGTATTCCTGAATCAGAGTTTTATTAGATTTTTTATTCATGAATCGTTTGAATTCTTATATATTTTCAATTGTTACTGTTTGTTTCTTTTCGTTTTCACCCCTTTTTGCTCAATTTGAAGGGGTAGTGGTTGATGCAGAAAACGATGTACCCCTTGAATATGCCACATTAGTTTCTGACAATGGTAAATCTGTAATATTATCCGGACCAGAGGGAACATTTACAATCGATAAAAATGTTGACAGTCTGGAAGTCACAGTGAGTCACCTCGGCTATCATCAAAGAAATTTCACCATATACAGAAATACCTATAATATTCTTACTTTATTTCCTGATTATAATCAAATCGGTGAGGTGGTTATTGAGGCCACTCATTTTAATTCCACGCTTAAATCTTCTGCCGGAAGTATAACGCTATTAAGTCCTGAACTTATGAATAATTCCTATTCACCTACAGTTACAGATATTATAAATATGGGGCCGGGTTTGTTCATGGCTCAGGGCACACTTTCCACAAACAGGTTAATAATAAGAGGTATAGGTTCCAGGAATCCTTATGGCACCAACCGTATCCGGATGTATTTTGGTGAAATACCGGTAAACTCCATTGACGGATCCAGTTCACCGGAAAATATAAATCCGGATGTACTGGATAGAATTGAAGTGCTAAAAGGACCGTCTTCGGCCATTTATGGAGCAGGCCTTGGAGGTACAATAAAGATGATCCCTGAATATCGAAGCTCCGAGGGCTTCAGCGCAAATATTAATTCTGCTCTCCATTCCTGGGGCGGTTACAATCTGGACGTTAATTCTTCTTTCAAAAAAAATAATTCTTCTTTAAGTTTTGCTGCAAAACAGTATCATACCAATGGTTACCGGGAAAACAGTGACTACACTCGCAGAGATGTTTACCTGGGAGGCAAGGTCCAGGGAGAAAAGCTGAATGTGAAATATCTCCTTAACTTCCTGGATATGCGGGCCGGAATTCCCAGTTCGTTAAGCAGGAGAGATTTTGAGGAATCACCTGAAAGTGCTGCTGATTCATGGGCAGAGGTAGATGGATTTGAAGGTTTTCAAAATTTTATTGCCGGTGTAAACATGGATTACAGGTTAGGCAATAAGTTTTTCGGTAATACAGGAATTTTTTCAAATTATGGAAATTTATATGAATCCCGGCCTTTCAATATTTTTGATGCTGAACAGGTTGGGGCAGGAATGCGTCAGAGTTTTGAATACCGGGGATTGAATTTAAAACTGACCGGTGGATATGAGGCAGTATTTGAACAGAGTGAATGGGATATCTACGAAACACTTGGTGGTGATCAGGGTCAGCGATTGAACGGGATGAAAGATAAGCGTTATTATGTTTCGGGTTTCCTTCATTCGGCAATAAATCCTGTTTCCGGACTCAGAATTGAGCCTGCATTGAGTCTTACTTATATCAAATATAATCTGGAAGATCAATTCGATAATGAAGAAGATCTCTCCGGGGATTACAGTTATGATCCTGAGCTTTCTCCACGACTGGGGATTAATTATAATTTAATGGGAGATTTACATGTATATGGTTCTGTCGGTCATGGTTTTTCTCCTCCGAGTCTTGAAGAAACCTTGCTTCCTGAAGGAGAGGCGAATACCGCTTTGAAGCCTGAATCGGGATGGACTTTTGATCTTGGGCTGAAAGGCAATCACATGGAATCAAGGTTTTTTTATGATTTTACTCTTTATTATATAAAGTTATCAGACCTTCTGTTGACAGAAAGGATTACCATGGATCAGTTTATTGGTGTAAATGCAGGGGAGACGAATCATTATGGGGCAGAACTTTTTTTGAGATATCAATTCTTCGGGATAGACATCACTGAAATAAACTCATTGCTTTTCACTTCTTCACTGAATTTCTCCCAGAATCGGTTTGTAGATTTCATTGATGATGATATTGATTACGCAGGAAATGAGCTTCCCGGTATTCCGACCGTGAGTCTGAATTTTTCGTTTGACTATTCAAGAATGGAGCGCTGGAATGTAGTTGCCTGGTACCGGTTTTACGGGAAACAGTTTATGAATGATGCCAATTCGGAAATCTACGCCGGTCATCAGTTGATTGATCTTAAAGCCGGTTATAAAGGAATAGAAATTACTGATAAATACAGTCTTGAAATATATGCAGCAGTCAAAAACCTGCTGAACTACGATTATGCTTCCATGATACTTGTAAACGCACCTTCCTTTGGCGGGGCAGAGCCAAGATATTACTATCCCGGAAATCCGAGGAATTTTCTCGTTGGCTTGAGGGTTTCTTTTAATTAAGAATAATAAACCTGAGTCTCTTCCGATATTATGTTTATCTGAAGCGAAGGCCCGGTACCGGAACAATTCAACTTTTTTCCTTTTAAATGGTTTATATGTAAAAATTAAATTTATGATTACAGTACTTTCTCCTTCGAAGACTCTCAATGAAAACCCCGAACTTATAACCAAAGAATACAGCATTCCTGAATTTCTGGAACGTTCTGAAGTTCTCGTTGAAAAGCTTCGTGAGTTTTCTCCTTCCGAGATGGGCAAGCTTATGGAAATAAATCCAAAACTGAGTGAGGTGAATGTTGAAAGATATCTTCAATGGAAATTACCATTTGATACCACAAATTCAGACAGGGCATTACTCATGTTCAAAGGAGAAGTCTTCAATGGTTTGAAAGCAGAAACACTTAATGAGGATGATCTTCTTTATGCTCAGGATCATATCCGGATACTCTCTGGATTATATGGTATTTTAAAACCTCTTGATCTGATGCAACCATACAGACTGGAGATGGGTACCAGGCTCGAAATTGATCACTGGAAGAATCTTTATGATTACTGGGACCACCGGATCACGGAAAAAATAAATGGAGAAATGGAGTCACAGGATGAAAAAGTCCTGCTGAATCTTGCAAGTGATGAATATTTTAAAGTATTAGATCCTGCTAAAATAGATGCAAGGATATTAAAATGTCAATTTAAGGAAGAAAGAGATGGTAAACTCAAATTCATCACCATTTATGGAAAAAAAGCCCGGGGATTAATGACCCGCTTTATTATTCAAAACAAAATTGACCGGGCAGAGGACCTGAAGGCTTTCGATCTTGATGGTTATCATTATAACGAGGAACATTCAAGCGACGATACCTGGATGTTTAGCCGGTAACTTTAGTCAAATATATCTGATTTTTGTATTCCTTTAATGCTGTTTTTTCGCAAATACAGGAAAACTATGAAATGTATCGAAAGGAATATTCCCCAGATAGCCATAGCCTGATAAACTGAGTTTATAGATTCATATGAGGAATTTAATCCTGTCCAGAACCAAACTAAAGAAGTAAGACTCCAGGCCAGAAAACCTGTGATATGGAAAGAAATTCCTACATCGAATTGTAAAGTGTTAATTCCATGTGCTCTCCCAAAGATCCATCCTGCAATGAATAATAGCGTTCCATAACTTATAGCTATCCATAATACCAGATTAAATCTTTCTTGCTCCAAGAATGTGCTAAGCCCATATCTAAATAAAATAGTAAGAGCAACAAAACTGATGGCGAAATAATAGAGATATTTACTTGTTAGTTTCATGTTCCTTGATATTTAAAAGGTTTTTAATTTTATCTTTAAAAAATAATCTAATGTTTCTTTCAATGAATTTTTTAAGAATTGTATCTCCCAGTTCGGTTAATTCATAATACTTTCTTTCAGGTCCTTTTCTGCCGGGGGCAGTCTTGTATTCTATCATTTCCAGGTGATGGAATTTCCTGAGAGTTCGATATAGACTTTGCTCCTCACAGTTAATTGTATTTTCAGAATGATTTTTAATAAACTCTCTTATTTCAGGTACATATTTAGGCCCATCTTTAAGTGATAAAAACACCCAGAGTGTAAGCTGTCCTTTTTTATATGTTTCTTCCCATGCCTGAAGAAGCTCGTATGTAAAATCTTTTTTATTCATATAGTATTAAACAAGAAGTATAGTACAAAAGTATTAATAATTATTATTTCTTCCAAAAGAATCTGATAGTTTTTTATTTAGTTTAGTTTTGTAGTCAGTATAATGAATTTTACTATGGAATACATGCTCCTTAATTTAAATGTGTCAAATATTAAAGTGATCACCACTTTACTTATTTTCATTTTAATCAACTCTTGCTCGGGAGATGACCAGGTCGCATGGATTTCTTTGGAGGATTCCGATCCTGTTACCGATTATGGAGTGATGTATTTTCGGCATAATCTGGAACTAACCGATTTACCTGGAAAGGCAGAACTGAAAATATCGGCCTTTCAGCGATATAAACTCTATATCAATGGTCGTTTTGCAGGCCTTGGACCTCAAATATCCGATCCTGCTCACTGGAAATATGACAGCTATGACATTTCAGGTTTCCTTGAAAAGGGAACAAACATTTTTGCCATTGAAGTGATAAATTTTGGTGATTTTGCCGGTAAAAATATGTTTCCTGCAAGAACCGGTTTATGGCTTAATTGCCGGGAGTTACCTCAATTGAACAGTTCTGAAAACTGGAGAGTCCGGGAAAATAATAATTATCATCCCCTTCAAGTGAAGAACACCGTCCACGTTAGGGGAGGGTTTCTGGCCCCTTCATGCGATTCAGTTATTTTTTCTGAAGAGTTCAGGGATTGGTATTCAGAAGGATTTGATGATACAGGCTGGAAAACTACATCCATTATGGGTAATCAGCCTGAATTCCCTTCACCACGTACCATTCCCCTGCTTGAAAGAAAACAAGAAAGGTTTAGGCGTATCCTTAGAGGTGGCGGTGAAGCGGCTAATTTCAGTTTTACCGATACCTCTTTTTCGTTTCGTGTAAAGCCCCAGAGTAAGGTGAGCCTGTTAATCGACAATGGTGTGCTTACAACCGGATTCCCGGAATTGATGTTTAGCGGGGGAAATAAAAGCAGTATCAAAATATCTTACGCTGAGGCTCTTTATAAAAAAGGGCAGAGAGACAAAGAAGGAAAGCTTATTGGTGAAGCTCAGGATAAAGGCAACCGAAATATTACCAGGGGAAAACAATTCATTGGCTATTATGATCATTTAAGCCCTGATGGTTCACTAAAAGAGATCTTTCGTCCTTCCTGGTTTCGAACTTATCGATATTTAATGCTTGAGATAGAGACAGCCGATAGCCCTTTAATAATTGAAGATTTTTATGGTGTTTTCACGGCCTATCCTTTTAAACACCGGGCAGAATTTGAATGTAGTGATTCCATTTTGAATAAAATCTGGTCAGTTGCCTGGAGAACTGCCCGACTTTGTGCATGGGAGACCTTTATGGATTGTCCCTATTATGAACAATTACAGTACGTTGGGGATACCCGGATCCAGGCTCTAGTTAGCCTTTATAACACCGGAGATATTAGACTTATGAGGAATGCAATTGAACAGTTTTCATGGTCAATTGATTCCACAGGGCTTACCTTGGCTGCATATCCGGCATCATCGGGAAGTAAAATTCCGCCTTTTTCATTGTTCTGGACGATGATGCTTGATGATTACTATCGTTACACAGGGGATTTGAACTTTGTCAGAAAATTCAATGATAAAGTAAAAGCTATTTTCGACTGGCATATTACATTTATTGATGATGACAGTGGAGTGCTCAGGGATGTTGATCACTGGAATTTTGTCGACTGGCCTGATGAATGGGCATGGGACCCTGTTCTAAATACAGGGGGAATGCCGGAAGGCGTAAGGGAAGGAGGAATATCTTCCATTCTAAACCTTCAGTTTGTTTATGCTTTGCAGAAATATGATAAAATATTCAGAGAAACTGGTGATACAAAAGCTGCAGATAAATATATGCGGAACGCAAAAGATATTTTAATCAATGTCGGGGAATTATGCTGGGATGATGACAAGAATTTATTGAAGGACAGCTACGCGGGAAATGATTACAGTCAGCATGCCAACCTTCTGGCTGTTTTGACCGGTGTGGTCCCGGAGGAAAAATCCAGGGAATTCATAGAAAGAATTGCTTTTGACCAGGACCTGATCCAGACCACCATTTATTACCGTTTTTATTTATTTGAAGCATTGAGAAAGGCCGGCATGGAACATCTGTATTTCGATTTACTCGGCATATGGAAAGATATGCTTGAAAAAGGTCTTACTACATTTGCTGAACGCCACGATCCTACCCGCTCCGATTGCCATGCCTGGAGTGCAAGCCCCAATTATCATTTTCTCTCAATCATCTGTGGCATACAACCTTCCGTTCCTGGTTTTGATAAAGTTATTATTAAGCCCACACCGGGCAACCTGGAATGGATAGATGCTTCGATTGCCCATCCTGAAGGACTTATTCAGTTCCATTACACATCTTCTCCCCGTGATAGTTTTGTTGTTATACTGCCCGGAAAAATTTCCGGAACATTTACTTTTAAAGGCAAGAATTTTGAGTTATCCGGAGGAGAAAACATTCTTACCGGATTTTAGATTCACCTTCTTTCTGAACTTCTTTATATCCCCAATTTTAACTAATTGTTTAATTGAAGATATTAAATAATTGTTGCTGTGTAGTATAAAACATTTGGTCAGGTTTTTGTAAACCTCGAAGGTCTTACAATAGTAAAATGTAATTTATTAATAGTAAAACAAACAAAAACAATAGTAAGTTGTTGTAGAGCTATATTAATTCTTAAATATGAAACAATTGACCTCAAAATTAAAGATAGATGTTAATGATCATGTTTTTGTGAAAAATCCTGATTCCAGTGACCTTGGTAAAAAGATTCTTTCAGGTAGCATTGATCTTATTAACGAAATTGGGTTTGAGAGTTTTACTTTCAGGAAACTGGCAGAAAGGATTAATACAACAGAAGCTTCCATTTATCGATACTTTGAAAGTAAGCATAAGCTTCTGCTTTATCTGAGTTGCTGGTACTGGGGCTGGCTGGAATACAGACTTGTTTTTAATACTGCAAATATTAAGGAGCCCCAGGAAAGATTGAAAAGGGCAGTTATCACGCTCACTGAAAAGGTGGATGATAGTTTTGAACATCCTTTTATCCATCTGAAAAAACTAAGTTCAATAATCATCTCAGAGTCAGCAAAGACTTATCTTACAAAAGAGGTTGACATTGAAAATAAGGAAGGAGTATTTGAAGCATATAAAAATTTGATAACACGGGTCAGCGATATCATAAAAGAAATCAATCCGGCATATCAATATTCCCACATGTTAGTTTCCACGATTATTGAAGGAAGTCATCACCAGCATTTTTTCTCGGAGCATTTACCGGCCCTTACCGATAAAATAAACGGTAGAGATGTCATTGCGGATTTTTACACCGAACTCGCTCTTAAATCAATAAAATAAAATAATGATAAGAATTAGAAAATGAGTATTAACTAAATTGGTATGAATCATGAAAACAACAAAAAATGAAACAAATCTGGTAATAGTGAAAGGAAGTATTAAAAATGAGAAGTCACTTTTAAAGACTTTTCTTAAATTTATGCTGATTGCACCACTTTTTTTTAGTTTAACAGTAATGGCAGGTTGTAATATGGAAAATGATAAAAATAAACAACAGACGGCAAAGGAAGACCCGAAAAATAAAGATTATGTAACCCAAACAAAAGCTTCACAGGCCGCGATGTCACCTGATGAAGCGATTATGATGCTAAAAGAGGGTAATGACCGTTTCGTAAATCAAAAAATGTACAAGAGGGATCTTATTGATCAGGTTAAGAAAACTGAAGATGGACAGTATCCCTTTGCAGCAGTAGTAAGTTGCATTGATTCCAGGATTCCCACCGAAATTGTTTTTGATCAGGGTGTGGGTGATATTTTCAACGCCCGTATAGCCGGGAATTTCGTTAACCAGGATATACTTGGAAGCCTTGAGTTCGCTACCAAAGTGGCCGGATCCAAAACCATTGTAGTAATGGGACACACCAGTTGTGGTGCTGTAAAAGGTGCAGCAGACAATGTTGAACTGGGAAATCTGACAGCTATGCTGAAACATCTTGAACCTGCAGTTAAGGCTGCATCTAATGTGTCCGGTGAGAAAAATTCACAAAATGCTGAATATGTTCAGAAAATTTCTGATAAGAATGTTGAACTCACCATTGAAAAAATGCTGGCGGATAGTGATGTGATAAGAGAAATGTATGAGAATGGAGAAATCTCCATTGTGGGTGCAATGTATGATGTAGAGTCAGGGAAAGTCACTTTCATGGAATGATTTTTAGAGTAGTCTGAATTTGATCTTAAGAAGGTTGTACGTTGGCTCATTTCTGATATTTTAATGCCTCGAAAGGTTTGAATTGCTTTATGATTGATGATAATAGCTTAATGTGATATGGGGCAATATTTGATACCAAAATCTGATGTACAATCTTCTTTTGATTATAAATAACTAAAGTTTCGCACTTGATTAATAAGATATGTTGCCACAGATTACTCACAGCCTTTGGCTGTTCATGAAATCGCTATCGCTAAGTTCACAGATTATAATTATTTCTCATTCGTTGCAATTAATTTTCGCGGATTCCTTTCAGTTTTTACAGAATTGTTTCTGTGTCAATCTAATTAGTACGAGTGCAATTAATATTCTTAATCTTTGAACCTGTCCGCCTTTGGAGGTTCTGTGGCAACATTAATTGATAAGTGCAAAACTTCAGTAAATTATATTAATCAGGAAAACTTATAAAAAAGTTTTAGCCTGTTATCGGAAAATTACGCTTCAAAGTTAACTTCAGTCTGATTTGGACTGAATTCCTAATCAAAAAACCTTAGTATCATGAAAAGAATATTCATAATATCTTTACTAATATTATTCAAGCTGCCTTTGTTTTCCCAGGTAGAGGAGGATCAGACCGGTGCCTGGTATATGTATTTTTTTAATGCAAAATTCGGTGAAAGTAATTTTGGCGTGCAGGGAGATATTCAATACAGGAACTGGAATCTGATAGGTGATCTTGAGCAACTTCTTTTACGAGGAGGATTCAATTTTCAGCCTGAAAACTCCAATGCCCGGTTCACACTGGGCTATGGAAATATCACTACAGGTGAGATGGGTGAAAGTACTGAATCTGTCATGGAGAGTCGAATTTACCAGGAGGCCTTGCTGCCGCATAATCCTTTAACCCGGGTTTACCTTACTCATAGGTTCAGGTATGAACAGAGATTTGTGGAAAACCAGGATTTCAGGACCCGGTATCGTTATACTTTATTCATGAATATACCCTTTAATAAACCTGAAATCGGTAAAGAAACTATTTATCTGTCCTTTTACAATGAATTATTCATAAATGGACAGAGAGATATAGGCGATAATCGCGAAGTTGAGATTTTTGACCGTAACCGAACCTATTTTGGCCTTGGTTATGGAGTCGCTGATAAATTAAGAATTCAGGCCGGATGGATGAAACAGCGTACTGATAACTGGGGTAAAGGACAATTACAATTAAGCTTGCATCACCGAATTAATTAGTGTCTATACTGGGGCAGACTCCAGTTAATTTCATAAACCCCTCTTTGGAGACATGGTTTAGTTCCCTGTCAGGGTTATGGACTGTTATCAATGATTTGGGTAGTCAATTGCGAGAAAGGTTTCCATAAACAGTCCCCTGGCAGGGTTTTTCATTTTCTATTATACATTAATCAAGTGCGAAACTTCAGTACATTAATTCATAAGACTGCGTATTATTAAACCGGCTTTATTCAATCTCCCCGATCATTTTCATCCTGTGAAAACACTAAACCAAAACTTATTAACCAGGAGCAGTATTATTTTCCTTATTTTATTTTATCTAAAATTTCTCCCTTGTTATTCAACCCTTCTTTCCTAACTTTGCTCTAAATAACTGCAGTGTGATATATCCGGAAAATTTTGAGCAGAAAATAGGCATGGCGAAAATCAGGGAGATCGTGTCCGGTTTTTGCCTTTTTGACCCGGGAAGGGAAGTGGTGAGGAACCTGGATTTTTCCGGAGATCCTGGATTGGTTAAAAAAAGACTGAAAGAAGTTGAAGAATTCAGGCAAATCATTCTGTCGGATGCAGAATTCCCCGTAGAGAATTTCATTGATATTTCTCCATCTTTATCCAAAGCACGTGTTGAAGGCCGTTTCCTGGAGGTATTCGAACTGGTTAATCTGAAAAAAGCCCTTGAATCTGTAAGGGCAATACTGAATTTTTTAAAGCGGGATGAAGAGGATAATTATCCTGAATTAAAAGAGCTGGCCTCGGAGGTTAAGTTTTTTCCTATCGTACATGAGCGTTTGAACCAGCTCATTAATAAGCATGGCAATATTCGTGATAATGCCTCCAGGGAACTTTCATCCATTCGCAATGAATTAAGAAGTAAACAAAATTCCATCTCCCGCTTGCTGAATAAAGTGCTTGAAAAAGCTCGCAAGGAAGGGATTATTGAGGAAGATGCTGCTTTATCGGTGAGAAATGGCCGTTCGGTGATTCCCGTTCCCGCAACAAATAAGAAGAGAATTGGCGGATACATTCACGATGAATCAGCAACAGGAAGGACTGTTTATATCGAGCCTACTTCAGTGGTTGAAGCAAATAATGAACTCAGAGAGCTTGAAAATAAGGAAAAGCGTGAAATCGTCAGGGTTTTGACCGAGTTTACCGATTTTATCCGGCCTTACATTGATGAGCTCAGGTTATCTCATATTTTTCTTGCCAGAATTGATTCAATAAGAGCAAGAGCCAGATTTGCAATTGATGTAGGAGCTCATCTCCCAAGGATTAATGACAGGCCTGAAATAGACTGGAAAAATTCCAGGCACCCTCTTTTATTTATTACTTTTCGATCGAACGGGCGTGAAAAGGAGGTGGTACCTCTTGATATTAAGCTGGATGAAAGGAGCCGCTTGCTGGTAATATCAGGTCCCAATGCAGGAGGAAAATCGGTTTGTCTTCAAACCATTGGTTTGCTTCAAATGATGTGTCAGTCGGGTTTTCTCGTCACAACTGACGAAGGTTCTGTTTTCGGTGTGTTTGAAAAAATCTTTCTCGACATGGGTGATGAGCAATCCATTGAGGATGATTTGAGTACATACAGTTCACATCTGTTGAACATGAAGATGTTTCTAAAGAATACCGATGCCGGAAGCCTTATCCTTATCGATGAACTTGGTAGTGGTACAGAACCCGCCCTGGGAGCTGCAATTGCAGAATCGGTCTTACAACATCTTAATCTGGCGAAAGTGTTTGGAGTGATTACCACGCATTATACAAATTTAAAGCATTTTGCTTCCTCTGAAGATGGTATGATTAACGGGGCAATGCTTTTTGACACTCAGAAAATCCAACCTCTTTACAAGTTGTCAATTGGTAAGCCGGGTTCATCCTTTGCGTTTGAAATAGCCAGAAAGACGGGTATCCCGGAGGATATTCTGAAAATTGCCGAACAAAAGGTGGGAAGCGAACATGTTGATTTTGACAGGCATCTGAAGGATATTATCCGTGATAAAAAATACTGGAACAACAAACGTCAAAGGATCAGGGTAAATGAAAAACGGCTGGCTGAGCTGGTTGAACGTTATGACGCTGAGCTAAGCGATACTGAAAAATTGAGAAAAAAGATCCTCAAAGAAGCCAAAGAAGAATCTCAAAGACTGCTTGCGGAGACGAACCGGAAGATTGAGAACACCATCCGTGAAATAAGAGAAGCACAGGCAGAGAAAGAGAAAACCAAAGATTTAAGAAAAGAACTTGAGCGTTATAAAGAACAGCTTGAAAGCGATAAAGTTGAAGATCAACTTAGAAAAGACACCCATGAACTGCAAAATAAACTTTCAGAAGTTAAAAAGAGGAGCAGGCGAATACAAGCCGGAAAAGGAGTAAAACCAGGGGAAAAGAAGGAAAAACCAGGGGATAAAACCATCAGGGAGGGAGATAAAGTCCTTATGAAAGGACAGGATATTCCCGGTGAAGTTCTGAAAGTTAAGGGTGAAAAAGTTGAAGTAGCTTTTGGTAATATTAAAACAAATGTGAAACAGGATGTTCTTGAGAAGATCCCGGACGATAAGTATGAAAGAGACTACAAACCTAAATCAAAACGTCCGGGTCTGGCCGACTGGGATATTGGAAAACGAAAAATAAACTTTTCGCCTGATATTGATATCAGGGGGAAAAGAGCAGATGATGCACTCAGGATCATTAGTGATTTCATTGATGAGGCAGTGATGGTTCAGGCCAATGACTTGAGAATATTGCACGGAAAAGGTAACGGTATACTGAGGGAGCTTATAAGACAACACCTTTCAGCAATGGATGTGGTGGAATGGTATGGTGATGAACATGTGGAGAGGGGAGGCTCGGGAATAACACAGGTAAAACTTTCAACATGAAAGAAATATTGATATACTGTCATAATAAGGGACCGAGACTTGAATATGTCAGTGATTTTATTTTCCGGGAATCTCTTGGGATACCAGTAAAGTTCACCTCCCGGGTAATAGATCTACCCAACCATGAATTTGCCATCAATTACAGCCTTGAAGAGATCAGGTCTGTTTTTCAGATTGTACCTTTTGGTTTGCTGGAAGAGACAGGCATCAGGAAGCAGAACATTCCCGTAATCCATGAAAATGATCTTCCTTTTTTATGTCCCGTTAAAGGACCGGATCTGTTCTTTGATCCCTTTTCGGCTATTTTTTACCTCCTGAGCCGGTATGAAGAATACCTTCCCTCTGAAAAAGACAAATACGGACGGTTTAAAGCATCGAATAGTATAGCAGGAAAGAATAACTTTCTTAACCTTCCTGTTGTGAATATCTGGATAAAAGTTCTTTTGAAAAAATTCACATCCTTTTATCCCGGAATTCATTTTAAAGAACCGGAAAAGGCTTTTATACCCACTATTGATATTGATAATCCATGGGCTTTTCTCAATAAATCCTTTTACAGAAGGATAGGCGGCGCTTCAAAAGATTTTATCAGTTTAAATTATAACAGGTTGGCTTACCGGCTTTCAGTGCTTCGAAAAACAAGTCAGGACCCATATGATGCATATGAATATATCCTGAAGGCACATCCTGAAACACTGAAGATATTTTACCTGATGGGAAATCGAAGCAGGCATGATAATAAGATATCTTCACGTAATCCTGCATGGAATGAACTGGTGAAAAAACTGTCAGAGCACTTTGAAACCGGTCTTCATCCTTCCTATCACAGTCATAAAAAAAACAAATTAATTCTGAAAGAAAAGAGGATATTGGAAAGAATTAGTCAAAAGAAAATCAGGATCAGCCGGCAACATTTTCTTCGATTTAGTTTGCCTGTCACTTTCAGGAATTTGATAAAAGCCGGCATATCAGAAGAATATAGCATGGGATATCCGGAAACAACCGGTTTCAGAGCAGGAACAAGTTTGCCATTCCTTTTCTATGATCTTGAAAAGGAAAAGGTTTCAGGCTTGCGAATTATTCCTTTCACAGTAATGGACAGGACATTGAAAGATTATCTGCATCTTTCTCCCGGGCAAGCAAAACAAACAATTTTGGAAATGGTGATGACAATAAAGAAATTTGGTGGTAATTTTGTTTCTGTCTGGCATAATGAATCTCTCGGCTTATCTGAAGAGTGGGAAGGATGGAAAGAAGTTTATGATTATCTGCTCCAAAAGGGCAATGAACTAAATACCATGAATTAAAAGTTCTTATGATAAAGTATTTACATAGTGGGGAAATTGATCGTTCAAAGTGGGATCATTGTATCCAGACTTCCAGGCAAAATTTATTATACGGTCTTTCCTGGTATCTCGACCTTGTCTCTCCCGGCTGGGAAGGTTTAGTTTTGGATGACTATAAAGCCGTGATGCCATTAACCTTGAAAACAAAAGTTGGAATGAGGTATATGTACCAGCCTCTGTATGCCCAGCAGCTAGGGATTTACTCCAGGATCTATCCCGATATGCAACTGACAATGGATTTTTTAACTGCCCTTCCGGAGGATATAAGGTATGTGGATTATAACCTTAACAGTTTTCACAGCATGAAGGGCATGAAGATTAAATATTCCCGGAGGACAAATTATGAACTGAAGTTAAATACCCCTTATGAAGATCTGGAATCAAAGTTTTCTTCTAACACCCGGAGAAATGTAAGAAAATCCCTTATGAATTCTGAGCTGGTTAATAATGTTTCGCCATCAGAACTGGTAAGGTTAAAAAGACAAACCCAAGTCATTAAAATGAAAAGTGAATTCTATGAATGGTTGAATATTTATCTTTATAAAATGATTCAGGCCGGGAAAGGTAGAATTATCGGAGTGATGGCAGGGAAAAAACTTGTGTCTGCTTCATTTATCGCATTATCGATGAACAGGTTGTATTATCTTGTTTCTGCCTCAAGTGAACATGGGAAAAGGACAAGTGCGATGTTTGCCATTGTAGATCATATTATCGGAAAATATGCCGATACGGGGTTAATCCTCGATTTTGAAGGTTCAAACATTAAAGGAGTCGCTCGTTTTTTCGCCGGTTTTGGTGCCGAAAAGAAGGATTATTACAATATCCGGATAAACAGGCTTCCTTTTCCTTTGAATATTCTTAAAAAGTGAGAAAAAAAGATCCCCGACATATAGTTTCATTCATTACTCCTTTTTTCAGTTTAGAAAAATTGATCAAAACCAGCGATCAGAAATTTGTTTTTCCCTTCTACCATGCTGTAAATAACAATCCTGAAGCGCATTTGAAGCATCTGTATCCCATAAAAACTGTCGATGCATTCATCAATGATCTTGAAATTCTTCTTAAGCATTTTTCCCCCATATCACCTCCGGAGCTTTTTAACTTTGACGCTCTTCCTTCAAAGCCTACTTTTTTAATAAGTTTTGACGATGGCTTAAGGGAGGTTCACGATATTATTGCTCCTATATTGAAGGAAAAAGGAATTCCGGCAATATTTTTTCTTAATAATAATTTTATTGATAACAGGGATCTCTTCTATCGATACAAAGTTTCTTTATTAATTGAGAAAATTGAATCAGAAGGGATGACGAAAGGGATTCTTCAGCTCATTACTGAAAAAGCTAAAAAGAGAATCCTTTCAAGGCATCATTTCAAACGCTTTCTTCTGTCTCTTCAATACCATGAAAGAGGGATGATTGACAGCTTTTGTGAATTGCTCGAAGTGGATGTTGAAAATTTTCTAAACCGGAAAAAACCTTACATGTCCGGTTCTCAAATACTGGATCTTAAAAAGAATGGTTTTTATATTGGTGCACATAGCTTCGATCATCCGGAATTTTATCATATGGATCCCAAAAACCAGAAGGAGGAGGTGATAAAGAGCACAGATGACATTCGGAAACGTTTTGACCTGGATTATTCCCTTTTTTCATTTCCATTCAGCGATTACGGTGTTAATTTTGAAGTTCTACGATCCATCCATTCTGAACCCGGGTTTAAACGGGGAGCCACTTTTGGGACTGCCGGGATGAAAAGCTTTCAAAATTTTCCTCATTTTCAGCGTTTGAGCATGGAAAAATATCAAGGTAATAGTGAAAGAATACTAACTGCCGGGTATGTTTATTTCAAATTGAAAAAGCTGCTGGGTAAACGTTGACGAACAATTATGAAAATTGAACTGATCCGAAAAAGTGAACTGGAAAACTATGCAAGGAGATCTCTTGAAGAATTTTCCTCTGATATTCCCATAACAGTTCCCCGGGCTATTTCTCAATCAAGGAATCCGGATGCAACACCTGATGATACTCTCCTGATTGTTGCCCGCGAAGGGAAAAAATTATTATCCTTTATAGGGATGTATCCTTCCAGAGTCCAGGGAAAACCATCCAGGAAGATATACTGGGTGAGTTGCTGGTGGAAGGCAAAATCGGTTTCATCATCAGTTAGCCGAAGTGTTCTGGAAAAATTTCTGGAAATATCCGGGGAGAATATTGGATTGCCCCATCTTCCGCCTCACATAATTAAAACCCTGTCAAAATATGATATCAAAGTGGAGGGCAGGGAGGGATTAATGATCAGGTTTCGCTCTGCGATTCATGAGAGAAGTTTTATGAAAAGCATAAAAGGAAAATATTCTTCCCTCATACAGTTCATCAGAAAATCGGCTATGTTAAAAACATATGATCGTATTATAAATGTTTTTAAAAATAAGAGTATTATACCCGGAAAAAATACGTATGATAAGGGTTTTGAAATTATTGACACGTTTCCGCCCGATGAATTATATCGTTTTATAGACGAGAATTTTAAAAATTTTCTCACCCTTCCTTATAAAGAAAACATGGAATGGATCTTAAATAATCCCTGGTTGGTCAATCCGGCAGAAGCTGATCCTGAAGTACAGGAAAGATATCATTTTAGTTATGTCACTGCTGATTTTCATCATTTTTTCCCGGTATTAAAAGAGGAAGGCAAGATAACCGGCACAGGTTTTTTCAGTGCTCGTGACGGAGCGGTTAAATCTTTATTCATCCTGGTGCTACCTGGTTCGGAAGAGAAATTCCTGGAGAATATCACCGGGTATATTCAATCACAAAAATCTTATCATACACTTATAACTTATGAACCGGAGTATTATTCATTTCTCAGAGAAAATATGAATACAACTGTTGAATACCATGAAATAACGAGGTATACAGGAGTTGGGAAATCTGAGTTTCTTAAATTGCAATTCACCGATGGGGACGGTGATTCCTGTTTTACCTGATGATATTAGTGAGGATGGATCTGATTGGTAAGAAATTTTATTTCGGGATCATCCATATTGGTTTCTACGAGTTTTTCATTATGACATTTCAGGATTCGGGAAGGGAACTTTTGTAAAAGATTATAATTATGCGTAGCCATGATCACAGCTCTCCCACTTTTACTGATTTCTGTAAGTATTTCCATGATTCCTTCAGAAGTTTGCGGATCCAGGTTCCCGGTGGGTTCGTCGGCAAGGATAATATCCGGATTATTCAGCAATGCCCTGGCAATTACAACTCGCTGTTGTTCTCCTCCGGAGAGTTGATGCGGAAATTTATATCCTTTATAACCCAATCCTACTTTCTCAAGCACTTCGCCAATCCGGGTTTCTATATCCGATTTCGATTTCCAGCCTGTTGCTTTTAAAACAAAAGCCAGGTTTTCATATATGGAACGGTCTGAAAGCAACTGAAAGTCCTGGAAAACAATACCCAGCTTTCTTCTTAGTTTCGGTATATCTCTTCGTTTGATTTTTTGCAGCGAGAAACCTGCTACGATCGCATTTCCCTCATGAAGAGGTATTTCAGCATTAATGGTTTTAATCAAACTGGTCTTTCCACTTCCCACTTTACCGATGATGTAGACAAACTCGCCTTTGCTGACCGAAAAATTCAGATCGTTGAAAACCAGATGATCTTTTATGGTAATGGAGGTATTGTGAAATTCAATAATATTATCAAGCGCCATTTTCGTGCAATTAAAAGATAAGTTCTTCGTTTATTTATGCAGTTGCAAATATCAGGCTTATTAGCTGAAAAATAAAACCAATAATTAACATTATGCTGTTAATTAAAAAGAAAATTCTGACTTAAAGGGTAGGCTTTTTTATTATAATTTTACCGGAAGATTAATATCAAACAAATATTATGTTAAGGAAGAGTCTGTTACTGTTCATCATATCTGTTGCTTTCAGTCTTGCTGCCCTGGATATCCAGGCTCAGAAATCCAGGATCTATTCTTTTGAAGAAAAACTTTTTTATAAGGGACTGGATTATTATGAAAAAGAAAAATACGGTGCAGCCCGAAATTTTTTCGACCGTGTCCTGGAAAAATCCGGTCCGGGGAAATCGGATATTAAAGCAGAGGCACAGTTTTACAGGGCCATGTGTTCGGTGGAACTTTTTAATATTGATGCTGAACACCTGGTTTTTGAATTTGTGAATGAAAACCCGGAGAACCCTCATGTCAATGAGGCCTGGTTCCGGCTGGCTGACTTTATGTACAAGAAGAAAAACTACCCCCGGACCATAACTTATTATGAAAAAGTTGATCGTTTTTTACTTAAGCCGGAGGAGCTTTCAAAATACTACTTTCAAAAAGGCTACAGTTACTATATGCGCAGAGAATATGATGAGGCGCGGGTTAATTTTTATGAGATCAAGGACATAGACAGTAGATACACCTCTCCGGCACTCTATTATTACTCTCATATAGCTTATGACCAGGACAATTACCAGACGGCTTTGGAAGGTTTTCTAAGGTTGCTGGAGGATAAAACTTTTTCCGAGATCGCACCTTATTATGTAACTCAAATATATTATCTGCAGGAAAATTTCGAAAAAGTGCTTGAATTTGCACCTCCACTCATGGAAAAAGTCACTGCCAAGCGAGTGGATGAGATGTCCAAAATAATCGGTGAGTCTTATTTTTACCTTGGCAGGTATCAGGAAGCAATCCCCTATTTGCAATCTTATGCTGAGAATGTTCGAAACACCTCCAGAAGAGATAAATATCAGCTTGCATATTCTTATTATATGACAGAAGAATATGAAAAAGCTGCCAAATTATTCGAGAGAATTTCACTGACGAATACAGAGATCAGTCAGAGTGCCCTTTATCATCTTGGCGATTGTTATCTGAAAATGGGGAATAAGGATAAAGCCAGATCGGCTTTTGCATCTGCTTCCCGGTTGGAATTCAATCCCGTAATCACCGAGGATGCATTGTTTAACTATGCCAAGCTGACTTATGAGTTAAGTTATTCTCCTTTTAATGAAGCTATCCGGACGTTTAATTTCTATATAAACCAGTATCCGACTTCTCCCAGGGTGGATGAAGCCTATAATTATCTCGTAAATGCTTATCTGAATACCCGGAATTATAAAATGGCCATGGAAAGCATTGAAAAAATCAAGTCTAAAGATCCTGAAATCGAAAGGGCTTATCAAAGAGTTGCCTTTTTCCGGGGCTTGGAACTCTTTACCAATCAACGTTTTTCTGATGCACTGATCGTTTTTGATAAAGCATTGAAATTCAGTCAATATGATCCCATAATACATGCGCGAACACTATACTGGCTGGCTGAAACATATGTTCGCGAAAATGATATGGAAACCGCAGAAGCCTATTATGAGTCATTTCTGGATGAACCTTCCGGTTTTCAAACTCCCGAGTATAAAAAGGTAAATTACAGCATGGGATATCTTGAGTTCGAAAAGGAGAATTATTCACAGGCTGAAAGATGGTTCAGGGAATATATTAATCTTGAACCTGAGAAATCTTCGGTTTACGTGGCAGATGCCTATAACCGTCTGGGCGATTGCCGCTTTATTTCTTCCAAATACTGGCAGGCCATCGATTATTATGAAAAAGTTGCGGAAATAGGAAAGGCAAATGTTGATTATGCCATTTTTCAGAAAGCATTTTCACTGGGGCTCGTTGATCGACCCCAGAGAAAGATTGAAACCATGCAGGATTTATTAAACAAATATCCTGAATCCGCCTATACTGATGATGCACTGTTCGAACTGGGGAAAACCTATGTTTTGCTTGATAATCCTCAGGCTGCCAGGACAAATTACAGCCGTTTGGTTGAGGAGTATCCCGGAAGTACTTACCTCAGTAAAACATTAAATCAATTAGGTCTGATATTTAAGAACTCGGGAAATCGCAGCGAAGCTCTGAATTACTATAAACGTGTTGTGAACGATTATCCGGGAACGCCGGAGGCATCAATAGCACTGAGCTCGATCCGTGATATTTATGTAAGTCAGAATAATGTTGACGGTTATTTAGCCTATGTTGAGAATATCGGTGAAGGAGTTTCGGTTTCGGAACAGGATTCATTGGTGTATTCAGCAGCAGAAAATCTATACCTGGATGGGAATTGTGAGATTGCTGTTGAGAGTTTGGAGGACTATTTAGCAAGATTCCCCCGTGGAGCGTTTATTTTGAATGCAAATTATTACCTGGCCGATTGTTTGTTGAAGTTAAACAGAGGTGATGAAGCCTTTAACTCTTTGATGTTCATTATTGAAATGCCTACCGGCATGTTTACTGAACCTGCACTTCGCGCTGCTTCACGTATTGCATACAGAAATAAGGATTACCATACCGCGGCGGAGCTTTATCATAAACTAATCGATGTGGGAGAAAAGAAATCCAACATTGCCGAAGCTGAGATTGGTTTAATGAGAAGCTATATTCAGTTGCAGGAATATCAAAACACCATTGATGCCGCTAACCAGGTACTTCTTCAGGATAAACTTGAACCGGCTGTAAAAAAAGAAGCGGTTTATGCAATTGCCAATGCTTATTACATGCAGAATGATCCGGCTGCTGCCTACGACTGGTATTCGAAGATTGATGATGAAGTGAATTCGGAATACGGAGCTGAAGCAAAATATCGCATGGCTGAAATTGATTTTAACAGGGGAAGTATTGATAAAGCAGAGGAGATTGTGTACGAGATGATCGAATTGAATACACCCCATCAATACTGGATGGGAAAAACATTCCTGTTACTCTCGGAAATATTTATTGAAAAAGATGATGAGTTTCAGGCTGCGCAGACACTGGAAAGTGTAATTAATTATTATACAAATGAAGGCGACGGCATAATAGCAGAAGCAATTCGAAGAAAAGAGGAAATTTCCAGCAGGGTAAATCTGGAAAATGAGGAAGCAGAGCAAGATACCCTGGAAATCCAGCTAGGTGAAGAAGAATTACAATAAATAAACCAGAATCAAGAAATACTTTTTTTGAAAAAATCTTAGTCTATATCTGAACACAAAACCTGATAAAAATGAGTTTTCCGAAATATCTTATACCGGTCATATTCAGTTTTCTGATGATATCCAGCATCTATGGGCAGGAAGAACTCCAGCGGGAAGTCAGGGTGGTAAAACCTTATACCCCAAACCTGAGTGATGCTGATAAAATAAGCCTGATGCCGGAATTTAATGATACAGTTAGCCTTAGCACTGATTTTCAATATAGCATTACACCCAAAAAATATTCAACCAATTTCAGACTCGATCCTATTAAACCTGCAAAAATGGTAGGCTTACCACTTGCCCGACTTTACAAAAGTCAGTTTACGCTAGGCCTTGGGAATTATACCACTCCATATGCCGAGCTTACAATCAATCAGTTGAGAGACAGGAAAAATGCACTGGGTTTATACGCAAAGCATCATTCATCATCCGGAAGAGTAAAGTTTATAGATGTGCGCGAGAATGATTTCAGGGTGAAAGCTCCTTTCAGTGATAATGACCTTAGACTATACGGAAGAAAAATGTTCCGTAGGTCCGCACTCGAAGGAGGTATTGGCGGAGGCTATAATTCATGGGTGTATTACGGTTATAATCCTGTTTCGGATACCCTGTTTGAGGTTGATGATAATCAACAGAAGTTATATACAGGTGAGGCCAATATCAGGTTTCATTCAACACATCCTGATTCATCTCATTTGAATTATGATGTGGAGGCGAAGTATTATTATCTTCAGGATGCATATAATTTTGCCGAGCATGGAGTGGATTTTGATTTCATGATGGGTAATTTCATTGGCGATTGGTATGCAAATATTGAGCTTGGTCTTGATTTATTTGACCGTTCTGATGCATTTGACACTACTAATAACCATGTTATAAAAATCAATCCGGAATTTTCCAAAGCATCTGAATTATGGCGCTTTAATGTTGGTTTGAATTCGGCACTTGATACAAAGGGAGGGCAAACGAACCTCAGTCTGTATCCCATCGCCAAATTTGAATTCAACATTGTAAAGAACGTTTTAATACCCTATATGGGAATTACCGGTGATAAAAAGGTTAATTCTTACCGTTCGCTTCTTGAAGAAAACCCATTCATTGTTCCCGGACTGGTTGCTGAAAATGAAGATCATCAAATAATCGGATACCTTGGATTGAAGGGTCGTTATAGTTCTAACATGTCTTTCGATGTTCAGGCAAGATATTCAAGGATCTCTTATATGAATTCCTTTGTTAACGATCCTTTTTATCAAAATATCAGGAACCAGTTTATTGTAGAATACGAAGATCTTGATTTATTCCAGGCGGGAGGGGAAGTAAACTGGAGTCCCAATGAAAAGTTCAAATTCTTATTGCGGGGAGATTATTACGATTATGGTGAAGAGGTTTATCATAAGCCGGAATATGAGATAACCCTGAATGCTTCTTATAATCTCAGGGATAAGATTCTTATCGATGCCAACCTGTTTTATACCGGTCCGAGGAATGCCCTTCTCCAAACCAGCGGGGTAGAACCTGAAACTGTTGAAATGGATGGATTCTTTGATGGTAATCTTAGCGCAGAATACCGTTATACCAGTTTGCTTTCTTTCTTTCTGCGACTCAACAATTTCTCTGCCAGCAGTTACCATAAATGGTATAATTACCCGGTTCAACGATTTCAGATTATGGGTGGATTTTCATATGCCTTATAATCAAAGGGTTAATAATTATTTAAAGTTTTCTTTTCAGGCCTTATAAAAATAGGATTTCGCTCTGCACATAAATTGATGAAATACAGTTGTTTATAACTGTTGATTCATTGTTAAAAACTACCTCAATTAAGGGCTTGATTCAGGCGGTAAAATCATCTTTTTTTTGTATCTTTATGCTGGAATTTGAGTGAGCAGGATAGTTATTGTAAAGAATTGATAATAAATAATTTACAAATATATTATTTTCTCTTTCTAAGGTATTGCCGGCAACAGTTTTTTGTTACTTTTCCGGTACGTCTATTTCAAACTCAAAAAACAGGTTTTAATAGTCAGGAATTAAAACAGATAAATTCCTGAAACAGGATTAATATTTTAAAAATGGAAACTAACGATAAAGAAATTAAATCAAAAAAAGTAGAGAAGTTAATTGAAAACGGATATTCAGCAACCAGCATTCAGGTTCTTGAAGGACTGGAAGCTGTGAGGAAAAGACCTGCAATGTACATAGGGGATGTAAGTGTCAAAGGCCTTCATCATCTGGTGTATGAGGTGGTAGATAATTCTATCGATGAAGCGCTTGCAGGCCATTGCAACAATATAGATGTAACAATAAATGAAGATGGTTCCGTCACTGTTATTGATGATGGACGAGGTATTCCGGTCGACTGGCATGAAAAAGAGAATAAATCAGCTCTGGAAGTTGTTATGACAGTGCTTCATGCCGGCGGAAAGTTTGATAAGGATTCCTACAAGGTTTCAGGAGGTTTGCATGGTGTTGGTGTTTCCTGTGTGAATGCGCTTTCCAGCGATCTTAAAGCTGAAGTCCACCGTGACGGCAAAATCTATGTACAGGAATATACCCAGGGAAGACCCAAAGGCCCGATTGAAGAAATAGGGACAACAGAGAAAACCGGTACTATCGTCACTTTTAAGCCGGATTCGACTATCTTTTCAACCACTGATTATAATTTTGAGATCCTTTCTTCAAGACTGAGAGAACTGGCTTTTCTTAACAAAGGAATTCGTCTGGGTATTACTGATAAAAGAGAACTTGCCGATAATGGCAATGGCAATGGTAATGGTAATGGTAATGGTAATGGTAACGGAAAAGCTGAATTTCGTCATGAAAGCTTTTATTCAGAAGAAGGCCTAAAAGAATTTGTGGGATTTCTCGATGTTAACCGGGAAAAACTTATCGAAGATATAATACATATCGATACCGAGAAGAATGATGTTCCCGTGGAAATTGCACTTCAATACAATACCTCTTTCTCGGAAAACATTCACTCTTATGTTAATAACATTAACACAATTGAAGGAGGTACTCATCTTTCCGGATTTCGCAGGGGATTAACCCGTACCTTGAAATCCTATGCAGAAAAGTCCGGTATGCTGGCTAAACTGAAGTTTGATATAAGCGGAGATGATTTCAGAGAAGGATTAACAGCTATTATCTCTGTTAAGGTTGCTGAACCTCAATTTGAAGGCCAGACCAAGACCAAACTCGGTAATTCTGAGATCATGGGTGTGGTTGACCAGGCTGTAAGTGGTGAGCTTGCCAACTACCTGGAGGAACATCCCAAAGATGCGAAAACAATTGTTACAAAGGTAATTCTTGCAGCACAGGCTCGTCATGCGGCCAGGAAAGCCCGCGAACTGGTACAACGTAAAAATGTACTTTCCGGAGCGGGTTTACCGGGTAAGTTAGCAGACTGTGCAGATAAGGATCCCAGTAAAACAGAGGTGTTCCTTGTTGAGGGTGATTCTGCCGGCGGAACTGCAAAACAGGGCAGGGACAGAAAATTCCAGGCCATACTTCCCCTCAGAGGAAAGATTCTGAATGTAGAAAAAGCCATGCAACATAAGATCTTTGAAAATGATGAGATAAAGAATATATATACCGCTCTCGGAGTGACCGTTGGTACCGAGGAAGATAGTAAAGAACTTAATCTTGACAGTCTCCGTTATCATAAGGTAATTATTATGAATGATGCAGATGTTGACGGTAGTCATATTACAACACTTATTATGACTTTCTTTTTCCGTTATATGGTTGATCTGATTAAAAAAGGCTATCTATATATTGCCACCCCGCCTTTGTACCTGATCAAAAGGGGGAATAAAGAGACATATGCATGGACAGAGGAAGAGCGGAAGCAAGCCCTTCAGGAACTTGGTCAGGGTGCCTCAGTCCAACGCTACAAGGGTCTGGGAGAAATGAACGCCCAGCAATTATGGGATACTACCATGAATCCGGAATTCCGTACCCTGCGCCAGGTTACCATTGAAAGCGCAGCAGAGGCTGATAGAATATTTTCTATGCTTATGGGCGATGATGTGCCTCCAAGAAGGGAATTTATTGAGACACATGCTAAATATGCAAATATTGATGCTTAATTGACCGGATGGTAAATTATTATTATCTTGAGGCAGTTAAGTAAATAGCCATGCCCGGTAAAAAAGATAATCAACAAATTGAATTAAGGAGTGAAGGAGTACAGGAAATTCTTGGTATCATCCCACATTGGATTATCCGATGGGGAATGGTCTTGATATTTCTTGTAATCCTCATTATTCTGTTTGGAAGCTGGGTTTTTGAATATCCTCATGTTGTCAAGTCCCGGATACTTGTAACTACCGAAAATCCTCCCTCCACAGCTATTGCACGTACAGATGGAAGAATAATGGAACTTTTTGTGAAAGACAACCAAAAGGTTGAAGAAGGTGAAGTCCTTGCACTTATTGAGAACCCTGCTAATAACCAGGATGTTAATTTATTGAAGACCAGGGTCGATTCTTTCCGTCAACAATCTTTGGGTGATGCAGATTCCTTTTCCGTTGATTTTCCTGGAAATCTCACATTGGGAGAAATACAGCCCTATTATTCCACTTTTCTCAGGAATTTCAATGATCTGAAAAATTTTCTGAATCTTAATTATCACGAGCAGAAAATCGAGTCGATGGAAAAAGAGATTGAACGTTACCGTGCCTATTCCTGGACCCTGAAAAAACAGAGTCGCATTCTCGCTTCGGAAAGAAATCTGGCGCAAAATCAGTTCACTCGTGATTCCACGCTATATAAACAGGGAGTTATTCCTACCGCCGATTACGAAAAATCACGCTCCGAGTTACTCAAAAAACAAAGGGCCTATGAGCAGTCAAGAACCGCAATAGTGGATGCCGACATTCAAATCTCCAGGCTGCAACAGCAGATACTGGATCTTGAATTACAGGAAAATGAGGAGTTTGATAAATTGAACCTTGGCGTTAGGGAATCACTCGAAAATCTCATATCAGAAATTGCTGCCTGGGAACAAAATTATGTACTGAAGACCACCGTTGGAGGTACAGTTAGTTTTACCCGTATATGGAGTGAGGATCAGTATGTTTCACAGGGCGACCTGGTTATGACCGTAATTCCGGAAAACAGAGGTGAAATTGTCGGGAAAGTTGATTTGCAATCGATGGGAGCCGGAAAAGTTGAGGTAGGAAGGATTGTCAAGATCAAATTTGATAATTATCCATTCATGGAATATGGAATGGTTACCGGTGTTGTGAAATCGATCTCACTTGCCACGGATGATGATGCTTATACCGTTCTGGTCAGTCTTCCTGATGGTCTTGAAACCAATTACGGGAATGAAATAAATTTTACCCAGGGGATGCTTGGTGTAGCAGAGATTATTACCAACGAAGAAAGCCTTTTTGAAAGAATCGCTAATCCTGTTAAGTCTGTAATCATGAGACAAAAAGATTTCCGGGAAGATTATTCTCCGGAAATCTGAATATCCTGCCTTCTGTTTTTTAGCCAAAAGCTATAACTGATTTATTTTTTCCATATACTTTCCAGTTCTTCCAATGTCTTACCCTTGGTTTCCGGAACAAGTTTCCATACAAAAATCGCTGCCAAAATCCCCATTAATGAGTATGTCCAGTAAGAAAATCCTTGATTGAAATGTTCTGTCAGCCAGGGATGACCATCCATGATCGGGAATGTCCATGATATGATCAAATTTGATATCCATTGCGCTGCAACTGCTATTGACATGGCACCCCTTATTTTATTAGGAAATATTTCTGAAAGCAATACCCAGGTAACCGGCCCCCATGATACCGCAAAAAATGCTGTATAAAGTAGCATAAAAATAAGAGAACCAATACCAAGCCGCTCCAGGTAAAAAGTAAGGCCAAGACAGGCCATGCTAAAAGCCATTCCCAATGCCCCAATGATTTGAAGGGGTTTACGGCCAAATTTATCGACAGTAAAAATAGCAACAATGGTGAAGGTAAGGTTTACGGCTCCAACAATGATAGTTTGAAGCAAAGAAGTATCGGTATTTGCCCCCATATTGACAAAAATCTTCGAAGCATAATATAAAACCACATTGATTCCTACAAATTGCTGAAATACAGATAGAAGGATACCGATAATGATAACAAGACTTCCATAGCTCAGCCATGAAGTCTTTTTTGTAGAAAGGGAATTCTTGATATCTGAAAGCACCTTTGTTGCTTTGGATTGACCGGATATCTTGTTGAGCAGTTTAACCGCTTCCTCTTCTCTGTTTTTCATTACCAGGAAGCGTGGGGTTTCCGGGACAAAGAATAGCATAAAAAGGAATAGTGAGGCAGGTATGATTTCAGAAGCAAACATCCACCTCCATCCGGTATTCATTATCCAGTCTTCAGCTTGTCCCCTGGCGATGAAATAATTTACAAAATAGACTATTAACATCCCAAAAATTATAGCAAACTGGTTCCAGGAAACAAGGCGACCCCTGATATTTGCAGGGGCAATTTCCGAAATATACATAGGAGATAGCATAGATGCCATCCCTACCCCAATTCCACCAAGTATTCTATATAGGACAAAAGAGCTTATAACTTCACTTCCTAAGAAATTCATTTTATCAGGTATCGCTGATCCAACTGCTGAAATAAGAAAGAGAAAGGCAGCAATGATAAGACCTTTCCTCCGACCTATTGTCTGACTTATGTATCCCGCAATTGAACCTCCGATAATACAACCAATCAGGGCACTTGAAATGGTAAATCCGTTGATTGCATTGGCAATATTCTCAGATAAAACATTGGGCAGAGAGAGAAATTTAAAGTATACAATCAGGCCTGTAATAATGATGAAGATCAGGCTGTAAATGCCTCCTTTTTTTAATCCGTGCAGGCGGAAAAAGAAACTGCTTATTAATATAGCCACCGTGGCAAAGCTAAGGGTTGCCGCTACCTTAAATTCTATGATTACCCGGGATGCAAATTCCGGATCCTGAGTAAGCGGTTGTATAAAAAAAGATTCAAGAGCTTTTATTGCCCCATTGATCACAGCAGTATCATATCCGAAAAGTAAACCTCCCAGGGTGGCTACAAGTGTAATTCCGAAAATGAAAATGTTTTTAGAACTATTTATATTTGACATGTTTCTGGTTTTTTTGAGCCTGCTCCGAATTAAAGAATCAGATCTTCATCATTTTCAAAGCCTCTTACTTAAAAAGTTTTGCTAAACAAGCGCTTTTAAAAGCACAATTATTTTCGGAAGGATTCTGTTTATAAAAAATCTTAAGGCTGATTATTTCTGTAGAGATTCATAATGAATAAAAACCGGTTAAAAAAACCATGTTTTATATTCATAATGATTCCCTTAACCGGTTTGAATTAATTATATATTTTCATTTTGACTTAAATGTACTGATTGATGATTGCTTCATATAACTCCTGTTTACCGCTTATTTGTTTGGGTTCCCCTACTTCTTTCGCAATATTTCTTAAATCCTCCAGGCTCAATTTTCCAGCTTCAAATTCAGCACCTTTACCTGAGTCAAAGCTTGAATAACGTTCTTTTCTCATTTTCAGATAATCTGAGTTTTTCAATATATCCTGTGCTACAAGATAAGCCCTTGCAAATGCGTCCATGCCTGCAATGTGAGCAATGAAAATATCATCAAGATCCGTTGAGCTTCGTCTTAGTTTGGCATCAAAATTAATTCCTCCGGAAGTAAATCCACCGGCTTCAATGATCACCAGCATAGCTTCTACAAGCTCATATACATTGATGGGGAATTGATCGGTATCCCATCCGTTCTGATAATCTCCACGATTTGCGTCAATGCTGCAGAAAAGACCTGCATCGGCCGCTACCTGCAATTCATGCTGGAAGGTATGTCCTGCTAGCGTGGCATGGTTAACTTCGATATTGAGTTTGAAATCTCCTGCCAGACCATGCTCCTTAAGGAACCCTATTACTGTGGCAGTGTCGTAGTCATACTGATGTTTTGTCGGTTCCATGGGCTTGGGCTCAACGAGGAAGGTTCCTTCGAATCCGTTTCTACGTCCATAATCCCTTGCCATCTCAAAAAACCTGGCAATATGTTCTGTTTCTCTTTTCATGTCGGTATTCAAAAGACTGAAATAGCCTTCGCGTCCTCCCCAGAATACATAGTTTTCTCCGCCCAGTTCAATGGTGGCATCAATGGCATTCTTAACCTGTGTGCCTGCCCATGCAATTACATTAAAATCAGGATTTGAAGCTGCTCCGTTCATAAAACGCTTATGAGAGAACAGATTGGCTGTGCCCCATAAAAGCTTAATGCCGGATTCTTTTTGCTTTTGTTTTGCGTAGTCAATTATTGATGCGAGACGCTTTTCGGACTCACGGATACTATCTGCCTCATCAACCAGATCATAATCGTGAAAGCAATAAAAAGGAAGCCCCATTTTGCTTGCGAATTCAAAAGCTGCATCCATTTTGTCTCTGGCATTTTGAATAGGGTCTTTACTTACGTCCCAGGGAAATTTTTTCGTTCCCGGACCAAATGGATCTCCTCCCGTACCTGTCATAGTGTGCCAGTAAGCCATTGCAAATCTGAAGATCTCCTTCATGCTTTTATCACCGATCTTCATATCGGGATTGTAAAAACGAAAAGCCAGCGGATTTTTTGAATCTTTTCCTTCATACTTGATTTTTCCTATTTCAGGAAAATATTCCTTGTCACCTGTTAAATAGTCCATAGTTCTGATTTTTATTTATTGAATTAATAATTCGAGTTTTTTCTTCCAGTTCCGATATGCTTCTTTATATTTAATGTTGTCTTTTGAAGGTTCAATGACCTTAATTTTTTCAAGACCTGAGAAAGCTTCTTCAAAAGAAGAATAAATATCAGCTCCTATACCTGCTGCTTTTGCAGCACCTGCAGAGCCATCCGTATCGTATAATTCTATGCTGATATCCCCGGTATTTGCCAGGGTGTCACGGAAAATCGGGCTGAGAAACATGTTGGCATTTCCGGCCCGTATAATTTCAGGACTGATTCCCATGTCTTTCATTATTTCTATACCATAAATGAAAGAGAATACTATACCCTCCTGTCCGGCACGTATAATATGACTGATATCATGTCGGTTGAAGTTGATCCCGTCGATCCGGCAACCGTAGTCCTTGTTGTTAAGCATTCTTTCTGCTCCGTTTCCAAAGGGAAATACAGATATTCCATCCGCGCCGATCTCAGCATCCGAAGCGATTTGATTGAGAGTATTATAATCTTTTCCGGGTGCGAAATTATTCTTCAGCCAGGAATACAATATTCCCGTTCCGTTGATGCATAGGAGGATGCCCAGCCTGTTTCGATTTTCAGTATGATTTACATGAGCGAAACTGTTCACCCTTGATTGAGGATCATATTTTATTTCATCACTTACGCCATAGACTACACCCGAGGTGCCTGCAGTGGCTGCAATTTCTCCGGGCCGCAGAACGTTGAGAGAGAAGGCATTATTGGGTTGATCGCCTGCACGATAGGCAACCGGTATTCCTGCTGGTAATCCGAGGTCATCAGCAACTTCAGCTAATAAGGATCCCTGTTTTGAAAATGTTGGCACAATTTCAGGAATAACATCTTTTTCAAAGCCAAAATGATCCATCAGATATTCAGAAGGTTTATTCTCGAGAAAATCCCACAATACACCTTCCGATAACCCTGAAATTGTTGTATTTAGCTCACCGGTCATTCTCATGGCGATATAATCGCCCGGCAACATGATCTTCCAGGTCTTTTCGTAAATTTCTCTTTCATTTTCCTTCACCCATTTAAATTTTGATGCCGTAAAATTTCCAGGAGAATTTAGAGAATGGGAAAGACAAACCTTCTGTCCTATCTCGTTAAAAGCATCTTCTCCGTAATGGACAGCACGACTGTCGCACCAGATAATGGAGGGCCTTAATACTTTTCTGTCTTTATCGATCATAACAAGTCCGTGCATCTGGTAGGAGATGCCAATTGCTTTAATCTCTGTTTTATCAACCTTGCTGCATACTTCCCTGCTGGCAAGACATAAATTCTCCCACCATAAGGAAGGATCCTGTTCTGCCCATCCTTTTTGTGCTGCTTCTATTTTCATTTCCTGCTCAGGGTAAAAAGCAGAATATAAAGACTTTCCTGTTTCCACTTCAATGAGAGTGGCTTTTACCGAGGAACTTCCAACATCATAGCCTATTAAATACATATCTTAAATATTTAAAATTGAAATCCTTCAAATTGGTTGAAACTGTTTTTATATATTTCTTTATTAAAAGAATAGAGTCTTGCAGGTTTATGAGGTACTTTTGTTTCTTTTTCATCAAGGGGAACCAGGTAATTAGCCTTAAGGACTTTTTTTCTGAAATTCCTGTTGTCCAGTTTTCTGGAAAGAATTACCTCGTATAAATTTTGCAATTGCCTGATAGTGAACCTGGAAGGAAGAAGCTCCATGCCAACCGGTTTTATTTGTAATTTACTTCGAAGATGAGATAAACCCTCTTCCAGAATGTTAAAATGATCAAATGCAAGCTCATTTACTTCATCAACCTTTATCCACATAGCATTGTTTTTGAAGGCTCTTTCTTTTTTACTTTCCTTGATTCGAATGAGTGAATAGTAGGCAATGGTTACCACTCTCTCAATGGGTAATCCGGTGGTTTTTCTTAGCCATTCAATATCCCTGGCTTTGCTGATACGGTCAGGTGAACCGAAAACACTGAATTGTCTGAGGTAAATGTTTTCGAGTCCGGTTAACTCTCTCAGGATCCTGTAAGCGGCTGAATCTAAGTCCTCATCATCGGTAATAAAATCTCCCGGTAGTTTCAGATCGAATTCAGATGCTGAAAAATACCTTTCCAAAAGCAATATTTTCAGGTTTTTTCCGTCAAATCCAAAAACCACGCAATCGATTGATATGTGAGGATTTAATTTCATTTCTGTTCTTTTATTTTGATATAAAAATACATTTACCAATGATAATAACCAAACTTAGCGTAAATAATACGTTAAGTCTGATTATTTTCTTTTAATATTTCGGATAAATTCAATCGATTCCCGTGTTTATTTAGAAGCATTCTTAATTAAACCTAAATCTGCCGAGCCATAACAGAATTTTTATTTTTGAAGAACATTTATAGGAGGTGAAAGATGGATGTATTATTTCCGGGTCATAAACCCACCGCATTTAATGTGATGTTGAAACCCATAGGTCCGATTTGTAATCTGAATTGTACCTATTGCTATTACCTTGAAAAGAAAAATCTGTATCTGGACACACGTAATTTCCGGATGAAAGATGAAGTTCTTGAACAATTTACCAAGCAATATATTGAATCCCAGAATGTTCCTGTTATCAACTTCGTGTGGCAGGGTGGAGAGCCTACAATGCTTGGAATAGAATACTTTCAAAAAGCACTTGAATATCAGGATAAATACAAGGGAGATAAAAGAATAGAAAATGTTTTTCAGACAAACGGGACCCTGTTAACGGATGACTTTTGCAAATTCTTTACAGATAATAATTTTCTGATTGGAGTTTCTATTGATGGTCCTGAACATATTCATGATGAGTACCGGCTTACCAATGAAAATACTGGTTCATTTAAAAAAGTCATGAAGGGGATTGAATTATTACATAAACACAAAACCGAGTTCAATACCCTCAGTGTTGTTAATAAAAGCAATGCTTATCAGCCTATAGAAATATATCGTTTTTTAAAGGATATCGGCAGTGGTTATCTTCAATTTATCCCCATTGTAGAAAGGATTGCCACAAGTCCGCAACCGGATAAAGTAAACCTGCTTGCCCCCAATCACCGGAAAGATGCAAAAGTTACCGAATGGTCGGTTGAACCTTTACAATATGGTATTTTTCTCTGCTCTATTTTTGATGAATGGGTGAGGAATGATGTGGGAAAATATTTTGTTCAAATGTTTGATGTCACACTTGCGAACTGGGCCGGGGAAAGACCGGGTTTATGCGTATTTTCCGAAACCTGTGGAGATGCAACAGCTATGGAACACAATGGAGATATCTATAGCTGTGATCATTTTGTTTATGAGGATTACAAACTGGGTAATATAGCGGAAACCCATCTTCTGGATATGGTTAGGTCGGAGAAGCAGCAAAAGTTTGGCCGTGATAAGAGGGATAAATTGCCGCGTTATTGTTTTGAATGTGATTACCGTTTTGCCTGTCATGGCGAATGCCCAAAGAACCGGATATCCGAAACTCCCTATGGTGAGCCGGGATTGAATTACCTGTGTCCTGGTTTTAAGCATTTTTTCGCTCACGTTCATCCCTATATGCAGTTTATGGCCGATGAGTTGAAGGCAAAGAGAGCACCCGCAAACGTAATGCAATGGATCAGGCGACTTGAAAGGCAAAAAGCTCAAAAAGAAACAGTTAAAGTACAGGTAGGCAGAAATGATCCATGTCCCTGCGGAAGCGGGAAAAAATATAAAAACTGTTGCATGCGAAAACCCGCAAATCCCTGGCAATAAAAAATAGAATTACCAGGTAGTCTCTATTTCAGTTTCTTCAAGGGGTAGTGTAAATTTGAATGTACTTCCTTTACCTTTCTCACTTTCTACTTCTATATCTCCTCCATGCTTGAGAATAAATTCCCTGCAAACAATTAGACCCAGTCCTGTACCAGCCTCGCCTGAAGTTCCGGTAGTTGTATGAAATTCATCCAGCCTGAAGAGTTTGTCCTGTTCCTCCTTTGTCATTCCCACTCCGGTATCGGAAATAGAAACTTCAATCCGATTATCTTTTTTTCTGGTGGAAATACTTACTTCCTCGCCAGCTTCGGTAAATTTCAATGCATTACTTGTGAGGTTTCTTATCACTGTGTACACCATATTATAATCGGCAAAGGCATATACTTTATTGAAATTTTCGGGATATTTCAGGCGAATATTTTTATTTTCAGCATTAACGCTCATCATTTGAAATACCTCTTTTGCAATTACTGCCAGGTCAATTTTTGAAGGATTGTATTTTATCCGGTTCGTTTGTGCTCTTGCCCAGTTTAAGAGGTTTTCGAGGAGCCCGTATGCGCTTGAGGAGGATTCATTGATAAGTTTAATGAATTCTTTTTTCTTATCTTCCTCGATATTATTATAACTACGTGTCAGTAAATCACTGAAGCCCATAATTGAATGGAATGGGTTCTTCAGGTCATGGGCAATAATAGAGAAGAATTTATCTTTTGTTGCATTGAGCTTTCTTAATTCATCACGTTGTTCTTCAATTTGTTCTTCCGCCTCTTTCATTTCTGTAATATCGGTATCTATGGCAATGATACGGATGATATTTTCTTTTTCATCCATTACCGGAGAAAGCGTTGTTCTTGACCAGATGAGCTCAGAATCATTTATTTTCGTCTGTGCGGTATAGCTCACTGCCTTTTTTTGTTTTTGTAGATCGCCAAAGACCTTTTTAATTTCCGGGTAATATGAATTCTCAAGTAAATTCCTTCCTTTTTTCTCAACAAACTCTTCAAGATTCTGCCCATATCTTTTCATGAAGCCTTCATTTACCCACTCGAAGTTTCCTTTTTTATCCATAATGACGATCACATTATCAGTCTTACTGGCAACGATTGAAAGCTTTTCCAGCTCTTCGTTGGTTTTTATGAGGTTTTCCGACTGTGCGATCAGTTCTTCTGATTGCTGTTGGATCTCTTCCTGTCTTTCTTCAAGAAGAACATTAGCTTCCTGCAAATCCTGACTTTTCTTCTTTAAGGCCGCTTCTACTTCTTTTTGAGCCGTTATATCTCTTCCAATTCCGACCAGTCCTGTTACATTTCCCTCTTCATCTTTCACCGGTACTTTTGTAGTTGATACAATGATTTCTTCTCCATCAACATTAAGCCCCCTCTCTTCCTTGTTGATAAGGGAAATATCCCTGGCCATTATTTCCTGTTCGTCCTGGTAATAATCAGAAGCAATGTCTTTATTGTAGAACTCAAAATCGGTTTTCCCTATTAGCTCTTCAGGTGAATGGGCACCCATGATATTTGCAACATGAATATTGCCAATGATAAACCGGCTCTTTCTATCCTTGATGTAAATCCTGTCCGGCATGGAATTGATAAGTGTCAATAACTGTTTTCTTTCTTCCTCCGCACGTTCTGATTGGACTCTTATCTCTTCCTGCTGCTGAAGTATTTCCTCCTGCCTTTCTTCAAGTAAGGCATTGGCTTCTGAGAGGTCTGAACTTTTCTTTTCTAATTCTTTTTCCTTTTCTTTTAATTGCGTTATATCTCTTCCTATGCCGACAATACCGACTATTTTACCCTCTTTATTTCTGATGGGGATTTTTGAAGTACTTACTTTTATTTTGTTCTCATGCTCATCAATACCATCTTCCTCAAGATTAAATACAGGCTTTCCTGAGGCTATTATTTCAATTTCCGTTTTTTTGAATTCATCAGCGAGTTTCCTTGGGTAGAAATCATGGTCTGTTTTACCCAGAACCTCTTCCACGGAGTCTTGCTTAAGGACTTTTGCAAGTTTCTGACTTGCCAGGAGGAATCTGCTTTCTGTATCCTTGATATAAATAAAATCAGGCATATTAAACATCAAAGTATTAAGGAGGTTACTGGGTGAAAGCGGACCTTGTTTTTCAGATAATTGTTGAAATAACTTTCTCTTAAAGCTGATTTTTCGTAATAAAAAAGCTTGATAGAAGCTCAGGGCAAGCAGTATAAAAATTATGGTTAAAAGTAACCATAGGTTTTCCCTGAGGAATGAGGTTAGATCGTTCTGTTTATTTAGAGTTAACATAGCTATAAACAAACGATCAACTCCTTCTAAAAGAGTCGTTTGTGACATAATTTTGTTGAAATCCTTTTGATATCCTCAATGCAGATTTTCTGCCTGCAATTAACACAAAGATATTTTTTTCTTTTAAAGATCAAAGAGGAATTTGAGATATAATATCAACAAAATATTAAGTGATTGATTATTATAAATCAATGAGAAAGAATAAAGTATTATGTTAAGTCAGTGAGACTGTATTTTCAACAATCCCGTTCTTTCGGGATTGTTGAAAATACAAAGTCGAACTGATCCCGATTTTCTTAACCTGGACAAGCCAGAACCAAACAAATTTTTGAAGTTTAAATATTTTTTATTCCTCTGTAGCGCCTATAGGGATTATCCTACAGAAGGTGCTTCAAAATATTCTGCCAAAAAATACATGATTATTAGAACTAAGTCCTCATCGGGATCTCCAGGAAGGGTATAGATTTACTTCACAAATAATCCGGGAAGCCACAGACTTAATTGTGGTATGTAACTTACCAGCAGGAGAACAACTATCATGGCAATAAAAAGCGGCAGCAAGGGTTTGACTACCTTTTCAATCTTCAGGTTGGCAACGCTGCATCCGATAAACAGGACCGAGCCTACAGGAGGTGTGCAGAGTCCGACACTTAGGTTAAGGACCATCATTATACCAAAATGAATCGGATCCATTCCCAACTGAGCACTTACAACTGGTAAAAAAATCGGAGTGAAGATTAAAACAGCCGGGGTCATATCCATAAATACACCTACAAAAAGTAAGATAAAGTTGATTATAAGAAGAATAATGAAAGGATTTTCACTTATGCTAAGTAAACCTTCACTTACATTTTGGGGAATATTTTCGTACGACATTATCCAGGAAAGACCAATGGATGATCCAACTAAAAGCAAAACAATAGCTGTGGTCCTTACAGAACGTAAAATGATAACCGGCATATCCTTCATTCCTATTTCTTTGTAAATCAGTGCCAGAATGAGTGCATAAAGGACTGCAACAGCCGAAGCTTCGGTGGCAGTGAAATATCCAGCTACAATTCCCCCGATAACAATTACCAGCATCATGAGGGAAGGAATGGCATCGATGAAAATTCTCAGTGCTCTTTTTAATCCGGCCACCTTATTTCTTAATTTGTACACGACATATGCAAGAAAGGCCGTTCCAAGTATTATAAATACGGTATTATGGACAGGGTCGGCTGTGTTTTCACTGAGTGTTTTTATTCCTATTCCCACTCCGAAAAGTATTGCTGCACCTGTGAAGATCTTTAACAGTGCAGATGAAACACCTTTTATACCTTTGTTCTGGTAAATGAGCATTGACATTGCGACAAGCATAATAGCAAGACCTGTCATAATGCCGGGAATATATCCCGCCAGGAACAATGCCGTAATTGAAGCACCACCGCTGGCAAGAGAATATACGATCAGAATATTACTTGGAGGAATGGAAAGTCCTGTTGTTGCTGAAGTAATATTTACTGCAGCACTGAAATTATCCTTATAGCCTTCTTTTTTCATTTCAGGTCCCATAATGCTCCCGATAGCAGAGGCAGATGCAGCAGCAGAACCGGAGATTGCTCCGAATAACATATTCGCAATAACATTAACAAATGCAAGTCCGCCGGGAAGTCTTGCTACAAGCACCCTTGCCAGATTTATCAATCGGATTGCAATGCCTCCTGAATTCATGATGTTACCGGCAAGAATAAAGAATGGAATTGCCAGCAGGGCAAAACTGTCAAGCCCTGTTGCCATCCTCTGGGCAAATGTGGTGAATGCCGGTATGGAATCGATAGATAAAAGCATAGTTATAACGCCGGAAAGCCCAATGCTAAATGCAATAGGAACACCAATTGCCAGGAGAAAGACAAAGCTGAGAACGAGAATTAGTACTTCCATAATTTATTCTGAAATATTAATGTTTTTATCTTTTACCAGGAGAATTATGCTTCGCAGTGAGTAATAAACAATCAACAGTCCTGAAAGCGGCAGAACAATATATACAAAACCCAGCGGTAGTTCAAGCGCGGCCGATTTAACATCCAGGGCAAAACGGGTGTATACGAGCCAGCTTCCGCCAATGACCATGGCTGTCACTGCAAATGTCAGAATGCATATCTGTATGAATATCATGAGATTTCTTTTCCTTGAAACCCTTGTTTTTTGCAATAAAAGGTCGATTGCCAGGTGTTCATTTCTTCCGGCCACATAGGCAGCACCGAGGAGTCCCACCCAGATCAGAAGAAAACCTGCCAGTTCATCAGTGAAAGAACTGGGTGAACTCAGGACATACCTGCTGGTCACCTGCCATAAAACATCAATGACTAGAATGGACATTATTGCAATCAGTGCAATCTCAAGTATCCTGTTTAATTTTTTATGGAAATTCATAGGAGATAAATTACTTATTCGACGGCTTTGATCCTTTGAATCAGATCATATAATACTTCATCATCTTTAAACATATCATAAATACCTTCCACCTTTTGGGCAAAAGGTTCTTTATCCGGATATATTACTTCAACACCTGCTTCTTTTACTATTTTTAATGATTCTTCTACCGATTCAGCCCACAATTGCCTTTGTTTGCCAACAGACTCGTCAACAGCCTGCTGCAGCCATTCTTGTTCCTGTTCTGTTAGTCCGTCCCAGATTTTTGAACTGATGATCATAACATCAGGAACCATACTGTGCTCATTGATTGAGTAGTATTTGCAAACTTCATAATGGCGTGAAGTATAGAAACTTGGCGGATTATTTTCTGCTCCGTCCACCACGCCCGATTGCAGGGCTGTATAGAGTTCTCCAAAGGAGATGGGAGTGGGGGAGCCCCCCAGAGCCTTTACCAGGTTCATGGAAACAATGCTTTTCATTACCCGGATTTTCAATCCGTCAAGATCATCAGGATGTTCAATCGGGGTGTTAATGGTATAAAAACTCCGGCTACCGGCGTCATAAAAGCATAATCCCCTTATCCAATAGGGCTCTGTACTCAAAAGCAATTCCTTGCCAATTTCACCGTCCAACACCTTGAATGCATGTTCTTTTGAACGAAACATATAAGGCAGTCCCAGTACCTTAAACTCGGAGGTGAAACTTTCCATTACTGCTGAAGAAACTTTTGTAATGGCAAGGCTGCCGATCTGCAATAATTCCACACATTGTTGCTCCGAGCCAAGCTGCCCGGAAGGATAGATCTCAATTTCCAGTTTTCCTTCAGATATTTCTTTACACCTGTCGGCCATAAAGGCCATGGCCTTATGAACAGGGTGGGTGGTATCAAGCCCATGTGCAAGCTTGAGAACTTTTTTATCTTCCACGAGTTTACAGGAACTTAAAAAAAGGATTGGGATCAGGACAAGTACAATCTTAAACTTTGGTAATAATTTCATTATATGCCACGTATTTCTTTAATAAGTTGAAGTGTATGTTGACATTTCTCGGCTAACAGTTCAAAATCTTTATTTTTTATGATTTCCCTGGTAATTAATTTAGAGCCCATTCCAACACAATAGACTCCGGCACTGAACCAGGCTCCCAGATTTTCATCGGTAGGTTCAACACCTCCTGTTGGCATAATGTTGCTCCAGGGAGAGGGTCCAAGGATGGCTTTTATAAATGACGGACCCCCGACAGATGATCCGGGAAATACCTTTACAATCTCAGCACCCAGCTCCTCTGCCTTTGAAATTTCGCTTATGCTTCCACATCCTGGCATCCACGCTACTTTTCTACGGTTACATACTTTTGCCATTTCTTCTGAGAGGATGGGGGATACAACGAAGTTGGCTCCTAGTTGCATATAAAGACTAGCTGTACCTGCGTCGATTACAGATCCTACACCGAGAATCATATCGGGAAGCTCTGAAATAGCCCATTTATTCAGTTCACTGAAAACTTCATGAGCAAAATCTCCCCGGTTGGTAAACTCGAAGCTCCGAACGCCTCCTTGGTAACAGGCTTTTAGAACTTCTTTTAATGTTTCAGTATCAGGGTGATACAATACAGGTATCATTCCCTGCTCTCCGGCTTTCTGATATACCTCAAGCCTTTTAAATTTTGCCATCTGATAGAATTTTTCCGAAAAATAGTTAAAGAAATGATTATTACAATATATTTTATCTTTTATCGGTCAACCTTGATAGGATTTTCGATTTTTAATGCATCCCTGTCGATAATTGACTTTAAGTTTTCAATATCTTTGAAATCGGGGTTGGAGGTTTCCCAGAAACCATAAAACCGGTAAATCGCTTCCTTTCCTTTTTCTGTATTTAATTTAACAAAATAGGTTTCCGTAATTCCTTCACCCTTGTCTCTTGTCTTTCCGCTGCTGACAAGATCTTCCTTTTTTACAAGTATAGCCATGCCAAGAAAATTACCATCTTCAGCCTGTCTGCTGTGTGTGAGAAATGCGATATGTTCATTTCCTGCATCAAAAGATATCAGTTCTTCTACCTGCTTATTAACGATCCCTGTAACAAAAGAAGCATTATCGGCATTTTCTTTCAGGAAAAGGCTGCTCTTGTAACAATACTTTCCGGCTGTAATGCTGATATATTGGATGATATTTCGGATCTTTCCTCCTGCCTCCCAGTCGGGAAAACTGAATCTGAATTCTGATTTTAGAGGACCTTCATAAAGCTTCTCATAAGCACCATAGCCATTGTCCCCCAATCGATAGAGGCTATCCCCGATTTCGAGGGCAACTGCACCTGCTCCGAGTGAATTTCCCACCTTTAGAATATCCATACCCCAGTCGCTTAATTCGTGGTAACTTTTTGTGAAATCGAAACGCTCAGATGAAGCAGCCTCCTCTTTAAGACCGACACTACTGAGTACCATCTCGGAGGTTCTTTTTCCGAATATGTCCATACCGTTTCTCAGATCAAAATAGTTCCTGAAGCCTACTTTGTCATTTTCCCATGCAGGCCCCTCCATCTGGAAAACAGATGAAGTTTCTTCGGTTTTTACGGTTTGCAATCTTACAGCGCTGTCAAGATCTTCGCCGGGATTCTGATGCCTGGCAAAATGAATATTTGTTTCAGACGGGAAATTAGGATAATTTTCCCCATCAAGCCACTCTACCGTAACTTCCCTTGATTCATTTGAAGGAATACTCATTTCAATCAATATTTCTTCAGGAAGATCGTTTCCCTGGTAATCGATAAATTGAGTAACCAGAGTATCGGCTCCTGAAACAAACAAAGGCCTTTTCCCTTCTCTGAAGGGCCCGATAAGATTTTCGAGTTCATCAAAAGTGAAAGTAATGATCTCATTTTCTCTCTGGATGTCCAGTGGATTATTAAATGTCAAAACAGTATTATTTTGACAACTGCTCATAACCACTATGGTAATAAGCAGCAGTTTTAGTGAAATTCTCATTTATGGATTTATTAATCTTCATTTGCAGGTTTACCAATGGTAGCAAGTATTCCGCCATCAACATACAGGATATGACCGTTCACAAAATCCGATGCTGAGGAGGCCAGAAATATTGCCGCTCCTGCAAGATCTGAGGGATTGCCCCATCTGCCTGCAGGTGTGCGATTAATAATAAAGTCATTGAAAGGATGACCATCCTTACGGATTGGTTCGGTCTGGGTGGTGGCAAAATAACCCGGACCAATACCGTTGATCTGAATATTGAATTTTGCCCATTCCGTTGCCATATTCCGTGTCAGCATTTTTAAACCTCCTTTTGCTGCTGCATAGGCAGAAACAGAATTTCTTCCCAGTTCGCTCATCATGGAACACATGTTGATGATTTTCCCATGTCCACGTTCTATCATGCCCGGTGCTACCTGTTTGCACATAACAAAGGGTCCTACAAGGTCAATATCAAGGACTTGTTGATATTCTTCAACTTTCATCTCGAGTATGGGTATCCTTTTGATAATACCGGCATTATTGACCAGAATGTCTATGGGGCCGACTTCTTTTTCAATACGCTCAACATATTCTTTCACCTGTTCTTCATTGGTGACATCGAATTCGTAGGTATGTACAGTAAGACCTGCTTCAGTGTATTCTTTTTCTGCATTTACCAGCTTTTCAGGAAAGATATCATTTACGATCAATTCAGCACCTGCTTCACCGAGGCCTTTGGCTATAGCCATTCCCAGGCCATGAGTTCCACCTGTGACAAGTGCTCTTTTACCACTGAGATCAAATAATTGTAATGACATAATGAATAATTTTAGGTTTGGTTATTTTGTTTTGAGTGCCTGCAAGAAAACGCCAACAGAGTTGAGGTTTTCTTATCCAGAGCACATATAAAATGATAATCTTACTTTAAGATATTATTTAGAGTCTGTCCATAATGTCCGATATCTGCCCCGATGGCTATCGGGGCAGCAAAAATTTAAAATCCTCATATCCGCCAGGGCTGATACTACGGTTTAAAATTTTTGCGCCTCTCGACTTTATTGACAGGCACTATTTAATATCATGTATATCAATTTTATCCATATCTCCATAATCCAGGTTTTCGCCACCCATTCCCCAGATGAAAATATAATTACTGGTTCCTGCAGCAGCATGGATTGACCAGGCGGGAGAGATTACAGCTTCTTCATTCTTCAACCATATGTGGCGAGTTTGCTGCGGTTGGCCCATAAAATGGCATATTGCCTGGTCATCAGGTACTTCAAAGTAAAAATAAGCTTCCATTCTTCTGCTGTGAACATGTGGAGGCATGGTGTTCCAGACACTCCCTGATTTAAGTTCTGTCATACCCATCTGAAGCTGACAGGTATCTACAATGGAGTTGACAATAAGCTTATTGATCTTTCTTGCATTTGAACTTTCCAGTGATCCGAGTTCCATCACTTCCGCATCATCGAGTGTAACCAGTTTTGAAGGATAGGATTTGTGGGCCGGAGCGGAATTAATATAAAAGTGAGCAGGTTTGGAAGAATCCTCCGATTTGAATTTCACGTCTTTGGTTCCTGCACCAAGATAAAGCGCATTTTTATAATTCAGGGTATATTCTTCTCCATCTGCAATAACCACTCCTTTTCCCCCAACATTGATTATACCCATTTCTCTTCTGTCGAGAAAGTTGGAAGATTTCAAGGGATCAATGCTTTCGAGTACCACTTCTTTTTTTACAGGAACGGTTCCACCTACGATGAGTCGGTCGTTAAAACTGTATACAAGGTTGATTTCATCTTCCTGCATTAAATTACTTACCAGGAATTCTTTGCGAATTCTTTCGGTATCATAATTTCTTGCATCATCAGGATGATTTGAATAACGTATTTCATAATTCATTGCCATAATTCTTAATTTTTAAGGTTATTTTTTAATGTAGATTTTCGAATGATAAGTTCAGGACTTATGATTTCCCTGTGTTTATTGTTTCCTCCCGGGTCATCTATGAACAATTCTGCAATTCTCTGCCCCATAAGCTTTCCTTTTTGATCGGTTGATGTGATCCCGGGATAAACGTATTCAGTAAATGGTTCATTGGCGAACCCTGCAATGCCAACATTTTCAGGTACGGATATGTTTAGTTCCCGGGCCGATAAAACAGCACCAAGAGCGGAAAAATCACTGGCGGCAAAAATTGCATCGGGGGAATTATTTTCCCTCATTATCTCATAAAAAGCATCTTTGCCGCTTTCGCGTGTAATTACATTTGAAATAATTTTATTGAACGAAATATTATTTTCTCTAAGTGCATCCAGGTACCCCTGTTTTCTTTCTTTGTACACATTGAGATTTTCGGGTCCGGCAAAATGAATAATTCTGCGATAACCCTGATCAAGCATGTGCTTTACCGTTTTGTATGCTCCTTCATAATCATTGAGCTTAACCATTTCTACCCTGAGCCCTTCATCCACCCTGTCAAACATTATTACCCTCTTTCCCGAATTAATTATTTCCCTGATATGATCAGTATTAATTGTTCCGGCAGAAAGGGAAATGAAGATTACATCGACCTGCATATCGATCAGTGTTTTGAGATTTTGCGTCTCTTTCAGATGATCTTCTTCTGTTTGACAGATAATCAGATTAAATCCTGCTGTTCTCAGCACTTCTTCAAGACCTCCGATTACACTGGAAAAGAAAAACCGGGTAATACGCGGTATTATTACACCTGCTGTCTGTGTCTTCCCTCTTCTGAGTGAATACGCCAGGCTGTTCCTGCTGTATCCTTTATCTCTTGCCATTTTTTGAATTTCTTCACGCTTGCTGAGACTGATTCTCGGGTTATTGTTCAATGCCCTGGAAACAGTGGAAGGAGACACCTTCAGTATCCTGGCAATATCATGTATGGTAGGTTTTTCTTCCATGTTTGCGCAATCGATTGCACAAATGTAATAAAGTTCATTTCTAATGTCAAGTGATTTACCAATAAAAATGGATGCCTCAGTGTTAAATACTTTTGATTACTTTTTATCTTCCTTATCTTGCAGGATTAATTTTAGCATATCTCAATATGTTCAGAGTTTTTAAGCCCCCGGTTTACCAGGGGAACAGGCGTTTGAAGCGATATTTTGAAGGCTGGTATTTTAAGCAGGTTACAGCCAATGAAAAGAAGGTTTTCTCCTTTATCCCCGGAATAAGCCTTACACCTGATGACCCTCATTCATTTATTCAATTCATCGACGGAATTACCGGTAAATCCAGGTATGTAAGATATGATTATAAGGACTTCAGGTACTCCGGAAATTCTTTTAAAGTTTGGGTAGGAAATTCTTTTTTTTCCGATAGCAAAATGATGCTGAATATCAATGAAAGTGATTTTAAGGTAAAAGGTGAAATCAATTATTCTCTTTCTGCAGGCTTCCCCTCTTCATTTTTTTCACCCGGTATTATGGGATGGTACTCTTTTGTGCCATTCATGGAGTGTAAACACGGGGTAGTTTCAATGAACCAGTTTGCAAACGGTCAGATCCTTATCAATCAGGAGTATACCGTATTTAAAAATGGTAAGTCCTATATTGAAAAAGACTGGGGAACTTCATTCCCTTCAGCATGGATATGGTTACAATCCAACAATTTTGATAATCCACAGGTTTCTCTAATGCTCTCAGTAGCCAAGATCCCCTGGCTGGGTAGCTCATTTATGGGATTCCTCGCTTTTTTGTACCTGGAAGGGAAAACTTATTTATTTACTACCTATAATAAATCTATGCTTGAGCTGAAAGAGTATGATGACAATTTTATCTTTATAGATCTTAGAAATAAGGATTTTCTTCTCTCAATAAAAATTGAAAGAAAGAAATTCGGAGAGCTTATGGCTCCTGACAAAGGGAAAATGGACAGGATGATCAAGGAAAGTGTGGATTCAGTTGTAGATATAACACTTTATAACCACGACGGGAAAGCCATTTTTTCCGGAAAAGGAAGAAGAGCAGGACTGGAGGTTACTTCCAATATCTTTGAATTGATAAAGAATGGAATTAAATAAAAAAAAATCTTCATTTGTAAAAGCAATACCCATATTAATTTTCTTTTTTGCATATTTGTTTGAAGGATAAACATTCAAATCTACCAAAATGAAATTCGGATACTTTGATGACCTCAACCGTGAATACGTTATTACCAAACCTCAAACCCCTTATCCATGGATAAACTATCTGGGTACAGATGATTTTCATTCTATCATTTCCAACACTGCCGGTGGGTATAGTTTTTACAAAGATGCTCGTCTACGCAGAATTACACGTTTTCGTTATAATAATGTACCTGTTGATAACGGAGGGAAGTATTTTTATCTGAAAGAGAGTGACAGGGTATGGTCCCCGGGATGGAAGCCTGTAAAAACGGATCTCGATTATTACGAATGCAGACATGGTTTAAGTTATACGCGAATAACCGGGAGTTTAAATAAGCTCGAAGCATCGGTTCTCTATCTTGTGCCGGTTGGTCGAAATGTAGAAATCCAAAAATTAACCCTAAGAAACAATTCTTCAGAAAATAAAAACTTCAAGCTGTTTTCTTTTGTCGAATGGAATCTCTGGAATGCCCAGGACGATATGACAAATTTCCAGCGTAATTTCAATACCGGTGAAGTTGAAATCAAGGGTTCAACCTTATATCATAAAACAGAATACCGGGAAAGAAGAAATCATTTTGCCTTTTATCATGTCAATTCAGCCATCGATGGTTTTGAAACCGACAGGGATTCTTTTTTAGGAGCCTATCGCGGATTTGACAATCCTGAAGCAGTATTTGAAGGGAAAACAAAAGACTCAGCAGCCCACGGATGGTCTCCCTGTGCTTCTCATATGCTTGAAATAAATCTGGAACCCGGCGAATCAAGAGATTTTATCTTTTTACTGGGATACATTGAAAATCCAGAGGAGGAAAAATGGGAGTCCAAAGCTGTGATAAATAAAACAAGGGCTGAAGATTTGATTGAGAAATACAGTTCCGTACAACAGGTGGATGAAGCTTTTAAAGAGATTATTACCTACTGGGATGAGCTTCTTTCAGTATTTAAACTTTCGCATTTTGACAGAAAGTTAGAAAGGATGGTGAATACCTGGAATCCTTACCAGAATATGATAACATTCCAGATGTCGAGAAGTGCATCCTATTTCGAATCAGGCATTGGCAGAGGAATGGGTTTCAGAGATTCAAACCAGGACCTTCTGGGATTTGTTCATCTCATTCCCGATAAAGCGAGAGAGCGGATCCTTGATATTGCAGCCACCCAGCTTGAGGATGGAGGTGCATATCATCAATATCAACCTTTAACCAAAAAAGGAAATGATGAGATTGGTGGAAATTTTAATGACGATCCTCTGTGGTTAATTGCTTCAACCGTAGCCTACATAAAAGAAACAGGAGATTTCTCATTACTGGACGAACAGGTTCCTTTCGACAATGATGAATCTAAAGCAGAAAGTTTATTTGAACATCTTAAAAGATCATTTTATCATGTGGTGAATAATCTTGGACCTCACGACCTTCCTCTGATAGGAAGAGCCGACTGGAATGATTGCCTGAATCTCAATTGCTTCAGTACGAATCCTGATGAGTCTTTTCAGACTACCGAAAACCGGGAGGGAGGAGTGGCTGAATCAGTTTTTATAGCAGGAATGTTCGTTTATTACGGGCATGAGTTCATGGAGTTATGCGAAAGGACAGGAAAACCTGAGCTGGCGAAAGATGCAAAAAAGCACATTCAGAAAATGGTCTCAACAATTGAGCAGCATGGTTGGGATGGCGAATGGTTTAGACGTGCCTACGATCATTTTGGTAACCCGGTAGGTTCTGCTCAAAATGAAGAAGGGAAGATTTTTATTGAGCCTCAGGGTTTTTGTGTTATGGCAGGAATAGGAATTAATGATGGAAAAGCTCAAAAGTCTATGGATTCAGTTAAAAAGTTCCTTGATTGTGATTATGGTATAGTATTGAATAACCCTCCCTACACTGAATATCATGTTGAGCTGGGAGAAATTAGCAGTTACCCCCCTGGCTATAAGGAAAATGCCGGAATATTTTGCCACAATAATCCCTGGATAATGATAGCAGAAACGATGCTTGGCAATGGGGAAAGGGCATTTGAATATTATTCCAAGATCGCACCATCATATCTTGAAGAGATCAGCGATCTTCATAAAACCGAACCCTATGTATATTCCCAGATGATTGCAGGAAAAGATGCTTTTAAACCCGGTGAGGCCAAAAATTCCTGGTTGACAGGAACTGCGGCATGGAATTATTATGCAATAAGTCAATTCATTCTGGGCATAAAACCTGAATATGATGGACTGAGGATTGATCCGGTAATTCCTGCAAAATGGGAAGAATATAAGGTCAAAAGGAAATTCCGGGAAAAAGTTTTTCACATACATGTGATTAACAGGGAAAAGAAAAACAGGGGTGTGAAAGAGGTAAAGGTAAATGGGAAAACCATTCTTGGGAACCTAATTCCTGTTGGTAGTGATAAGGAATATAAGGTTGAAATTATTTTATAATTATGAAAATAAAATTTGGAAAATGAAAAGACTATTTTTTCTTGTATCAATTGCAATGTTTGCTCTTACTCAATGTAAACAAGAATCCGGTGAATTCAGAATGGTTATTTCTTCTGCAGCCAACGGGATGTGGCAGGAAACTAAATTGCCTGTTATGTCCCAGCCTCATAGAGATATTGCTGTCATTGATCTTGAATTTGAAGCACAGGAACAACAGGTTGATGGTTTCGGAGCTTGTTTCAACGAATTGGGATGGGACGCTTTGAATATGCTTCCCGATAATGTCAAAGAATCAATCCTGGAGGAATTTTTTAGTTCCGAAGGCTTTAATTTCAACATTTGCAGGGTTCCGATAGGCGCCAATGATTATGCCCGCGACTGGTATTCCCTGGCTGAAACTCCCGGTGATTTTGAGATGGAAAACTTTTCCATAGAGAGAGATGAAAAAATTTTAATTCCCTACATAAAATCAGCAATGAAGTATAATCCTGAGCTCCAGGTCTGGGGTTCCCCCTGGTGTCCGCCAGAATGGATGAAAACCAATAATCACTATGCATGCCGGCCAGCTCCGGTGAATGATCTGCCCGAATCGGGTGCAGGAGAGGAAGGTACTACTCAATTCATAATGGAACCTGAATATTTATCGGCATATGCTCTTTATTTTTCAAAATTTGTAAATGCCTACAGGAATGAAGGAGTGAATCTCTATGCAGTTCATGTTCAAAATGAGCCGAATTCATGCCAGAATTTTCCATCCTGCGTATGGACAGCAGAAGATCAGGCTACTTTTATTGGCGAATACCTGGGTCCCCATTTCGAAGAAGTAGATCTGAATGCTGAAATCTGGTATGGCACCTATGAACGTCCATGGATCGAGAAGATTGACACAATAATGCAGGATCCGGAAGCATCAGGATATATTGATGGAATTGGTTTTCAGTGGGCCGGTAAGAAAGCCATCCCGGAAGTAAATGAGAAATACCCGGAAATGAAACTCATGCAAACCGAATCGGAATGTGGTGACGGATCAAATGACTGGGATGCTGCAGAGTATACCTGGAGCCTGATCAAGCATTACATGGAAAACGGCACAAATACTTATCTTTACTGGAATATGATCCTTGATGAAACAGGAAAAAGCCGGTGGGGATGGAAGCAGAACAGTTTGATCACGGTGAACAGTGAAACCGGTGAGGCTACTTATAACCCGGAATATTACCTGTTCAAACACTTAACCCATTTTGTAAGACCAGGAGCCAGGAAGCTTAAAACTCCTGAAGGACAGGAGGGATCTTTGTTTTTCCTGAATCCGGGCAATGAACTGTGCGGTGTTCTGGTGAATGATTCCACCACCGCAAAAGCCTATCAGCTAGAGGTTAATGGAGAATATGTAATACTCAGATTATTACCGAAGTCATTTACCTCGTTTTCGTTTGCATATTAGGAACATTTTAAAAACCAAAATAATCCCTGGCATTATAATAACTGACATCTCCTACCAGTTTGCCGGTCATTTCTATGTCATTGGGGATTTCTCCGTTTTCAACGTCAGTTCCCACAAGGTCACAAAGGATGCGTCGGAAATATTCATGCCGCGGGTAGGAAAGAAAACTTCTTGAGTCTGTTAACATTCCTACGAAGCGGCTTAGCAAACCAAGGCTTGAGAGAGCGTTCATTTGTTGACGCATGCCTTCTTTTTGGTCAAGAAACCACCAGCCTGAACCGAATTGCATTTTACCCGGTATGGATCCATCGTTAAAGTTGTATAACATGGTGGCAATTAATTCATTGTCTCGTGGATTCAGATTGTATACAATGGTTCTGGCAAGTTTTTCCCTGGAAGCCAGGCGGTTAAAAAACCTGGACATCGGGCGGGCTATTTCAAAATCGGCAATGGAGTCGAATCCGGTGTCGGGTCCGATTTTTTTATACATCAGGCTGTTGTTATTTCTTATCGCTCCGATATGGAATTGCTGCGTCCAATTCTTCTCAAAATCCATCTCCGCAAATTCAATTAACATGGCAGATTTGAATTTCAGGATCTCTTCTTCACTCAATTGATCTCCGCCTCTTACTTTTTTGAATATTTCAGCTATCTCTTTGTCGGTATAATCCTCTGCATAAAAAGTTTCCAGGCCATGATCGGAAAGTCTGCAACCCTGGGCATAAAAAAACTCCTGCCGGTTTCTTAAAGCATCGATGAGATCATTATAGGTATTAATGTTAAGATTGGAGGCAGCCTGAAGTTTTTGCAGGTAGGCATTGTAAGATTCCGGGTCTTCAACGGCCATGGCTTTATCGGGTCTCCAAGTAGGCAGGACTCTGGTTTCGAAATCACTTTGTGCCAGTTCCATGTGGTATTTCAGACTATCAGCCGGATCGTCAGTTGTACATAACAGTTCCACCTTCATCTTTCTAAGTAGATTTCTGACATTGAACCCAGGAGCCTGGAGTTTTTCCAATGTTTCATCGTAAATCTCATCAACTGTCGCGGGAGAAAGTAATTTCTCTATACCGAAATATCTCTTCAATTCAAGATGAGTCCAGTGATAAAGGGGGTTTCTAAGGGTGTATGGCACCGTTTCGGCCCACATACGGAACTTTTCCCTGTCGGGGGCATCGCCGGTACAATACTCTTCACTAACCCCGTTTGCACGCATGGCTCTCCATTTATAATGATCACCATGCAACCAGATCTCGGTGATATTGCGAAAGCTCCTATCTTCTGCAATATCCCGGGGTGGTAAATGACAATGATAATCAATTATGGGGAGATCTTTTGAATATTCGTGGTAGAGCTTCCCGGCAGTTACATTGCTGAGTAAAAAGTTGTCGTCAAGGAATTGTTTCATGCTTTCAGAGTTTTAAATATTAAACAATCGACGAAGGTGTCTTTCATAAATATTTTCGGTTACCTGTCTGGCTACTATTTCTTCATTATTACGCAACATTTCCAGGTATTTATTTCCATATTCTGCTGCTATTTTATATCCCACATGGATGAGTTGTCTCATGCTTGGATTATAAGCGGGTTGTTTCGGATCATGTCTCAAAGCGATGGCAAATTGTTCTCCATCCCATGCTTCCACTTCAGCGGGTAAGGGAAGGAAATCTTCATTAATGTCAATTACCGTGGCATAAGGTGTACAAAGTTCCTCTCTCCTTTGATAAGCATTTTGATAAATGGATTTGACCATTTCAAGGGCTTTTCCACCGGCAAGGGCCAGCCCGATTGATTCTTCGAGCCATGTTGTGCCGGCAGTCTTTACATGTATTCCTTTGTTATAATTTTGAATCAATTCACTCATAATGGGATAGATTGTAAACTTATCACTTCCGGAATGAACGGATAATTTTAAATTTGAAGGAAGGTCGAATTCTTTAATTGCTTTATCAATTACGAGAAGGTCTGCTTCAAATTCATTTTTAAATTGTTTTATATCCCCTAAATAATCCACTCCTTTGTTAAAACGTCCGGAAAATTTTGGTGCAATGGTCTGTAATGGAACACCTTCAGCAGCAAGACCTGAAAGAATGAAAAATAACTCAACCGGAGTCTGGGGTTCTTCCACTTCATCCATTGAAACTTCGGCTATAAAATTGTTCTCGCCTTTTTTTCCCCTGATATACCCGTAGATCTCCGAAGCTTTTTGAATAGCAAAAAGATACCTTTCAGCAATTTTATTCAATTCTTCGGAGGATAAGTCATAAGTTTTTTCCAAACCTTCAATTTCGAACTTTCCTGTATACTTTTCATTCTCTTTTACGAATCTTTCAATATCATTTTCCTCTGCTTGTTTTCCAATGAAATCGGCAACATCAATAGTAAAAAAGTCGGAGTATTCAATAAAAGGATCTACATTGCTGAGATTTATATGGTCTGCATCAACATAATAATTCTCTGTCCAGTTTAATTCCTTTACGCTTTCATCTGCTTCCTTTCTGACGTCGGACGGTTGGGTATTAATTATTTGATGTTCCCTGTTCGATTTATTCCATACCGGAACAATATCGATTCCCGCTTCCTTTGCTTTTTTTATAGCGTTTAGCTGGGCCTTTCCCTGCATGCCAAAGCGGTCGCCTGTTCCAAATGAATATTTTTCAAGTTTCATATTTATCCTGATTTTGATAGATTATTTTTTTTCCAATGCCGTAAGATCTTTTTGTAAATTCATTCCGTGTACGAACACGAAATTATTACATTTTATTTGGAATTCAAATTATATTTTCATTATTTTTGTAAAATTAATTCTTGGAACATCTCCGATAAAGTATTATAATTAATTGAAAAAGAAACATTTAATTGAAAGTTAGGATAAAAGATATTGCCAGGCTTGCTCAGGTTTCACCCGGAACCGTAGACAGGGTGATTCATAACCGGGGAGAGGTATCGGAAAAAACCCGTAACAAAATCAGGGAAATTATAGAAGAACTTAATTATCAGCCAGATATACTCGCCAGAACGCTTGCTTCAAAGAAAAGTTTTCAATTTGCTGTATTAATGCCCGTGTCCGTTAACGAAAATGATTTCTGGAACTCTCCGCGTCTTGGCATTGACAAAGCCCTGAATGAGGTTTCACCATTTGGGGTGCAGGTGCGGCCTTATTATTTTGATCAGTTTGATAATAGCTCATTCAAAGAAAAAAGCAATCAGATTCTCCGGGAAAAACCCGATGCAATACTTTTCGCACCTGTATTTCCGGCAGAATCCATTTCTTTTTTGCAACAATGCAGGGAATTTAATATTCCCCTGATACTCTTTAATTCCAATCTGGAAGAGGCAGAGGAGGTCTTTTACATCGGTCAGGATGCCTTGCAGAGCGGATACCTTGGTGCAAAATTACTAAGCTATGGATTAAAATCGGATGATGATATTCTGATCGTTAACATTGCAGGCAGGAAAGATAACCATAATCATATTCTGAGAAGAGAACGGGGTTTTAGAAAGTACTTTGCCGATCACCCGGAAATAAAATCGAATGTCATAACCATTGATTGTGTTCAGGACTGTGGCGAAAATTTCGATAAGCAATTCAGCCAAGCACTTGAAAAATACAGGGTAAGTGCAGCATTCGTAACGAATTCACGTGTCTACGAAGTAGCTGATTATATAGAAAAACATGATATTGATACAATTTCCTTGTTGGGTTATGACCTGCTTCCCCAGAATGTAAAGGCTTTGAAAAATGGAATTATCGATTTTCTTATCAGTCAGAAGCCTGAACAACAAGGTTATATGGGGATTATGACCCTTTTTAACAAACTTGTACTTCAAAAAGATGTTTCACAGAAACAGTATATCTCTATCGATATCCTTACCAGGGAAAATATAGATTATTATGAATATAAATAAGATGCAATGACCAATTACAATTTTGATGATCTGAAAGATAAAGTATGCGTTATTACCGGAGGTGCCGGTGTCATAGGTACTTCAATGGTTAAGGTACTTGCTGCAGCAGGTGTAAAAACTGCCATTCTCGATTTAAGAGAAGAAGTGGCCAGGTCTGTTGCAGATGAAATTTCGGAGGAATATGGCACTGAATGTGCAGGAATCCAGTCCAACGTACTGGATAAAGAAGAGTTGATAAAAGCAAGAGAAGAAGTTATCAGAAAATTCGGGAAAATTGATATCCTTATCAATGGGGCCGGAGGTAATTCTCCCGAAGCAACAACCCAGTTGGAAGAATTGACCGGTGAAACAAAAGACATGCTCGAGGAAGGTTTCTTCGGACTGAAAATAGAGGGATTTAAAAAGGTATTCGATCTGAATTTTATAGGAACTATTCTTCCTACAATGGTTTTTGGTGAAGAAATGGTGAAAAACGGGAAAGGTTCCGTTGTAAATATTTCTTCCATGAATTCTTATAAGCCACTTACAAAAATACCTGCTTATTCTGCTGCAAAGTCTGCTATAAATAATTTTACGGAATGGCTGGCAGTTCATTTCGCAAAAACCGGGGTTAGGGTGAACGCTATTGCTCCCGGATTTTTTCTTACCAAACAAAACAGGTTTCTTTTGATCGACGAGGGCAGTGGGAACCTGACCGGGAGAGGAAATAAAATTATTTCAAACACCCCCATGGGTAAATTTGGTGAACCTGAAGATCTTCAGGGAACATTGCTATATCTCGTTTCTGATATATCAGCTTTTGTAACAGGTATAGTCATTCCTGTTGATGGAGGATATAGTGCGTTTGGAGGTGTGTAATTAAATTAAATTGAGGAGATAGATAAAATGAGTATGGAACAAACATGGAGATGGTACGGACCAGGTGATCCTGTATCTCTCAAAGATATCAGGCAGGCCGGTGCAACAGGAATAGTTACTGCCTTGCACGAAATACCCATCGGCGAGGTATGGCCGCTTAAAGAGATCCTGAAAAGAAGAGAGGAAATCAATTTTGATGATTCTGTTGAGCCGGTAAGGGAAAGAGGATTGACATGGTCGGTAATCGAATCTGTACCCGTGCATGAAAATATTAAACTCGGAAAAGAAAACCGCGATCGTTATATTGAAAATTATAAGCAAACATTGAGAAACGTTGGAAAGGCCGGGATTAAGACTGTATGCTACAATTTTATGCCTGTGGTAGATTGGACAAGAACCAATCTGGAATTTGCCCTGGAAGATGGGGCAAAGGCGCTGGCCTTCGATATTTCTGAATTTATAGCTTTTGATCTTTTCATTCTGGGCAGGGAAGGTGCAGAAAAGGAATATAAACCCGATCAGATTGAAAGGGCCAGGCACAAGTTTGAGAATATGTCAGATGAGCAACGCTATGTACTTCAAAAAAATATCATTTCCGGTCTGCCCGGAGCACAGGAAGGATACTCTCTGGAAGCTTTCAGAGGGAAATTAAAACAATATGATGGCATTGACGCTGAACGTTACCGTGAAAATCTGGCTTATTTCCTGAAGGAGGTTATCCCTGTTGCCGAAGAATCCGGAGTCAAAATGGCTATTCATCCCGATGATCCGCCGTATCCCCTGTTCGGTCTGCCCCGGGTGGTAAGTACTGAAAATGATCTTCAGAAGCTGTTGAATTTTCATGATTCAATTTACAATGGCTTTACACTTTGTACCGGGTCTCTTGCAGTTAATCCTGATAATGATATAGTTGGGATTGTGGAGAGACTGGGGTCGAAACTTAATTTTGCCCACCTCAGGAGCACCCAGAGGGATATGGATGGAAGTTTTCATGAAACCGGTCACTTGCAGGGAGATGTGGATATGTATAATGTTATTCTCACTATCCTCAAAGAACAAAAGAAAAGGAGATCGGTCTATCGCACCGATGATAAAATCCCTATGAGAGCTGACCATGGCCACACCATACTGGATGATCTGGAGAAAAAAACAAACCCGGGCTATTCGGCTATCGGATTGTTGAGAGGCATGGCAGAACTGAGGGGATTGGAAATGGGAATTGAGAAATCAAATGCAGTATATTCTTAAAAAATATAATTAGCAATGGCAAAAAATGTAATTGTTGCTCAATCAGGTGGACCTTCACCTGTTATTAATTCCTCTCTGAGAGGTATCATAGAAACCTGTAAAATGTTTCCGGAAACATTCGGAAAAATATATGCCGGCTGGCATGGAATTGAAGGGGTTCTCAAAGAAGAGTTGCTCGATCTTTCTGTTCAGGATGAAGATGAAGTAGCTCTCCTTAGAAACACTCCGGCTGCCGGTTCAGTGGGAACATGCAGGTATAAACTAAAAGATCACCAGGAAAAGGATTTTGCAAGGATTATTGAGATTTTGCGGGCACATGATGTTGGCTATTTTTTCTATATAGGAGGAAACGACTCCCAGCACACTGCTTTTAAGGTTGCCGAACTGGCCAATGAAAAGGGGCTGGAAGTGATAGCTACCGGTGTTCCGAAAACCATCGACAATGATGTGGGCGATAGTGAGTTTAAGCTGATTGATCATACCCCCGGATATGGCAGTGTTGCCCGCTACTGGTCTCATATCATCCAAAATGCCAATGAAGAAAATATGGGATCCTCTCCGGCCGATCCGGTCCTGGTAATTCAGGCCATGGGTAGAAAGATAGGTTATATACCTGCTGCTGCGAGACTGGCAGATCCAAAAAGGGAAATGCCTTTACAGATCTACCTGGCTGAATCCGGGGTCACAATGGAACAGATGGCCGATAATGTGAATGATCAATTGAACAAAGACGGTCGTTGTATCCTTGTGGTAAGTGAAGGCTTTGATGTAGGTTCACTGGGTGAAGTGAAGGATGCTTTTGGCCATACATCTTTTGGCTCCAGTCAGCAGTCTGTATTTCAAACAGTGGTAAATTACCTGAATGCAAAAGGATTGAAGGTCCGTGGAAATGCCAGGGGACAGGTTATGGGGACCGATCAGAGGGATACGGTTATATATGCATCCACTGTTGACCTTGATGAAGCATATAAAGTTGGACAAAAAGCCGTGGATATCGCGATGAATGAAGGAAATGGTTGGATGGCAACCATCTTGAGGGAACCTGGATTTATATATAATGTTAAATATGATAAAGTTCCCCTGGAAAAAGTCGCTTTGTCGGAAAGAACATTTCCTTCCAAATGGATATCAGAATCGGGATATGATGTTACTGACGATTTTATCGCATATGCGAGACCCTTGATAGGCGAAGACTGGGTCAGTGTGCCTGTAATAAACGGTCGTCAGCGCTTTACCCGGTTCAAGCCGGTATTTGCTGATAAGAAACTGGATGCCTATACCCCTGAAGCTTATTAAACAATAATTTGAAGAATATTATAAACGAATTACAAACCAGTAAACTATGAAGAATCCACAGGAAAAGTTACAGTCCCTGAAACCCAAAAAGGAATTTTTTATCGGGATTGATTCGGATGGATGTGCGTTTGATACCATGGAAATCAAACAAAAAGAATGTTTCTGCCCGAATTTTATCCGTTTTTTTGAATTACAAAAGATATCGAAATATGCACGTGAGACCTGGGAGTTTGTAAACCTTTATTCCAAAACCCGCGGTACCAATCGTTTTCTGGCTTTACTAGAAACTTTCAGCTTGCTCCATGAGCGTCCCGAAGTTGAAGCAAGGGGCATGAAATTGCCCGATGTATCCAGTCTTAAAAAGTGGACCGAGGAAGAAACCAAACTCGGAAATCCAACACTTGGCAAGTATGCTGAAAAAGTTGACGATCCCTTCATTGACAGGGTGTATGCATGGTCATTGAAGGTAAACCAAACCATTGGTGAAATGGTTTATGGAATGCCTCCTTTTCCATATGTGAGAGAGTCGTTGAATAAAATAACCAATAAAGCCGATGCTATGGTGGTTTCACAAACTCCTGTGGAAGCATTGGAAAGAGAATGGAAAGAAAATGAAATTAATAAATTTGTCCGACTGATTGCAGGACAGGAATACGGTACAAAAACCGAGCATCTGAAATTAGGTGCAGTTGGTAAATATCCCGCTGAAAAAATATTGATGATTGGAGATGCTCCTGGTGACATGAATGCAGCAAAATCCAACGGAGTGCTTTTTTATCCGGTTAATCCAGGACATGAAGAAGAATCATGGGAAAGATTTTACAAGGAATCCCTTGATCGCTTTTTTCAAGGGAAATATTCAGGTGATTATGAAAAACAACTGATCAGCGAGTTCGAAAGCTATTTACCCGAAAGACCAAACTGGAATACCAAATAATTACTGAATGAAAGCAATTAGAAGACGGGAATTCATTAGAAAGATACAGAATTATTGGAAAGACGTTTACCCGAAACAATTTCTTATCAGCCAGACCAATTGATTTATTATTATTTCCCCAGGAACCTGAGTAACCCAGAAGAAGTAATGGGAATAATTGAAAAAAACATCAAAGAAAGGTATTAACTATGTTACTGTTTGAAAAGGGAAATACAGACACCAGGATTGATGAAAACCAGCTAAAGGAATACATTTTTGAGATATTGAAAGCTCTCGGCTCTCGTTCAAGAGTACTGGTAATTCCTCCTGATTTTACCCGTTTCCATTCAGACGCCGGAAAAATAACACAGTTTGTTTATGAATATTACGGGGAGAAGTTGAAAGCTGTATTACCGGCGCTGGGAACTCATTTTCCTATGACAGAACCGGAGATTAAAAAGATGTTTGGAGATATTCCCCGGAAGCTGTTTGTTAAGCACGACTGGCGCAATGATGTTATTACCCTGGGAGAGGTTCCTTCAGAATATGTTCGGGAAGTTTCGGAGGGAAAGGTTGATTATTCATGGCCTGCCCAGGTTAATAAGTTATTGAAGGAAGGCGATTTTGACCTGATCCTTTCGGTTGGACAGGTGGTTCCTCATGAAGTTATCGGAATGGCCAATTATAACAAGAATATATTCGTGGGCACAGGTGGAGCTGAAGGAATAAACAAAAGCCATTTTCTGGGAGCTGCATATGGAATGGAAAGGATCATGGGACGTGCTGAAACACCGGTGAGGAAAGTGCTGGATTATGCCTCTGAAAACTTTGCCGGGGATATGCCTGTTGTTTATATCCATACAGTTATGGGAAAGGATGTGGATAACTATCTGGTTATGAGAGGACTGTTTGCTGGAGAAGACCGGGACTGTTTTGACAAAGCTGCCGATCTATCTCTTAAAGTTAACTTCCGCTTACTCGACAGGGAGTTGAACAAAGTTGTGGTTTTCCTTGATCCCTCAGAATTTAAAAGTACCTGGCTGGGAAATAAAAGCATCTACCGCACACGTATGTCAATTGCTGATGATGGTGAATTGGTAGTTCTTGCTCCCGGCCTCCGTGAATTTGGTGAAGATAAAGAAATTGACCGTCTGATAAGAAAATACGGATACCTTACAACTCCCGAAATACTGGAGCTTACCAAAAAGAATGATGATCTTGCCGCTAATCTGAGTGCCGCAGCCCATCTGATACATGGTTCCTCAGAAAACAGGTTTGATATTACATATTGCCCCGGACATATGACAAAAAATGAGATAGAGTCTGTGAATTATAACTTTGCTCTTCTCAGTGAAATGATGGGAAAATATGATCCCACAAAACTAAAAGATGGTTTCAATGTATTGCCTGACGGTGAGGAGATATTTTATATTTCGAATCCGGCCCTCGGGCTATGGTCGTATAAAGAACGTTTTTAATGGGTAAAATCAAAATCATAGCAGATAATAAGATACCTTTCCTCAGAGGAGCATTCGAGGAGGTGGCTGATGATATAGAATATCTTCCCGGAAGCGAAATAACGAATGATTCAGTTAAATATGCCGATGCGCTGATTATCAGAACCCGCACAAGGTGTAATGAAGAACTATTGAAGGATTCCAGAGTGAGATTTATTGCCTCAGCAACCATCGGGTATGATCATATTGATACAGATTACTGCGAAAGTGAAGGAATAAGATGGACCAATGCTCCGGGCTGTAATTCTTCTTCTGTAGAGCAATATCTTACCGCTGCGCTGCTCACCCTAGCTGAAAAGCACAATTTTCGACTGAAAGATAAGGTTATTGGCATCGTCGGAGTTGGAAATGTTGGCCAGAAAGTGTCCGGAGTGGCAAATTCCCTTGGGATGAAAGTTCTTCATAATGATCCCCCACGAGAAAAAAATGAAGGATCTTATGGTTTTCACTCCCTTGACGAAATAAAAGATCAGTCGGATATCATCACTTTCCATGTACCTCTCAATACCGGTGGCGAATACCCTACACTCGACATGGTGGACAGGAATTTTTTAAATTCTCTGAAAGATGATGTAATAATAATAAATACTTCGCGGGGGGAAATAATGGATGAAAACGCTCTTAAGCAAGGACTTTCGTCGGGAAAGATAAAAGATGCCGTTATAGATGTGTGGAGAAATGAACCCCTTATTGATCCGGAACTGGTTGATAAATGTGGTATTGCTACCTCACATATTGCAGGTTATTCTGTGGATGGTAAGGCAAAAGGAACAGAAATGAGCGTTCGTGCTGTTTCAGTTTTTTTTGGACTTAAAAGAAATAATTGGTCTCCATCCGGACTTCCCGGCCCCGAGATCAATAATATCGTCATCGACTGTGGAAGCATGGATGAGGAAGAAATTATCCGCGAAGTTTATTCAAGGACTTATGATATTATGAAAGATGATGAATCGCTGAGGAATAACCTGGAGAAGTTTGAAGACTTAAGAGGGAGTTATCCGGTGAGAAGGGAGCCTGCATATTATTATGTGAGATTGAATAATAACCCGTTTGAATATCTTGAGCGAGTCCTTGAAGAAATGGGTTTTTCAGTATTGGAACTCGATTGTTTTTGTTAACATTTAATATATCATAATCTTAAAACTCAAAATAATGGAAAAATTAGCAGATATCGGTCTCATTGGACTTGCAGTTATGGGTGAAAACCTCGTGCTAAACATGGAAAACAATGGTTATACAGTAGCTGTGTATAACAGGACAGTAGATAAGGTAGACAGATTCATCAATGGCAGGGGAAAAGGCAAGAATTTCATAGGGGCACATAGCATTGAGGAGCTTGTTAAATCGCTCAAGCGGCCAAGGAAAGTAATGTTACTCGTTAAAGCCGGAAAACCGGTTGATGAATTCATTGACAAAATAATGCCCTACCTGGAAGAAGGTGATATAATTATTGACGGGGGTAATTCCCATTTCCCCGATACGATAAGACGTGCAAAATATGTTGAAGAAAAGGGCTTCCTGTACATAGGTACCGGAGTTTCGGGAGGTGAAGAAGGTGCTTTAAAGGGTCCGTCGATAATGCCGGGAGGATCCCTCGAAGCATGGAAAGAAGTAAAACCAATTTTCCAGGACATTGCAGCTAAAGTTGAAGATGTACCCTGTTGCGACTGGGTTGGCAGTGACGGTGCAGGTCACTTTGTGAAAATGGTGCATAATGGCATTGAGTATGGTGATATGCAATTGATCTCCGAGTCTTATTTTATTATGAAAAACCTTCTTGGAATGTCTGCAGATGAAATGCATGAAGTATTCGCAGAATGGAATGAAGGTGAGCTGGATAGTTATTTGATCGAAATTACGAGAGATATCCTGGCCTATAAGGAGAATGATGAACCATTGCTGGAGAAGATACTCGATACAGCAGGACAAAAGGGAACCGGAAAATGGACCGGTATAGCTGCTTTGGATATTGGTGTTCCTCTTACCCTGATTGGTGAAGCCGTGTTTGCAAGAGTCCTTTCTTCCCAGAAGGATGAAAGAGTGGAAGCAGCCAAAATTCTAAACGGGCCGGAACCTGAATTTTCCGGTAATAAGGAAGATTTTATCGATAATATCAAAGATGCGTTATATGCATCAAAAATTATTTCTTATGCCCAGGGTTATGCCCTGATGAAAGAAGCTGCTAAAGAATATGAGTGGGATCTGAATTATGGCGGCATAGCACAAATGTGGAGAGGTGGTTGTATCATCCGTTCCGTTTTCCTGGGTAAAATAACCCAGGCCTATAAAACAAATCCTGAGCTGCAGAACCTCATGCTTGATCCTTTCTTCAGAGATAAATTACACCAGGCTCAAAAAGGCTGGCGGAAGGTTGTGTCTACTGCTGTTCAGAGCGGCATACCGGTTCCGGCCTTTAGCAGTGCACTTGCCTATTTTGACGGTTACAGAACAGAACGCCTGCCGGCAAATATGTTGCAGGCCCAGAGAGATTATTTCGGAGCCCACACTTATGAGCGAATCGATAAGCCAAGGGGTGAGTTCTTCCATACCAACTGGACCGGAAGGGGAGGAGAAACTGCCTCAAGTACTTACAATGCATAATATTTAGTACGAGAATAAATAGGAGAATAGATGATCGGATGAAAGACCGGAGTTATTTTTAGCCCCGGTCTTTCTTTTTTATTCAAATTTGAAGTATATTTTGAAGGATCGTTTATATTTGTTGAATAGTCATATTTATTAAAGTCCTATAAAAATGAAATCTACAATTAAATACCTGATTCTATTGACGTTCTTTCCTGTATTATTTTTAAATTCTTATGCCGGGGTACGTCTGCCGGAAATTATTTCTTCTGATATGATTTTTCAACGAGGTGAAGAAATTAGGATATGGGGATGGGCCGATAAGCATGAAAAAATCGAGGTCACTTTCAATAATGAAAAAATGAAAACCAGAGCCGACAGAAATGGTGACTGGATGCTAAGCTTTCCTGCGATGGAAGCAGGAGGTCCTTATGAGATTCTTATTTCTGCTGATAATGAAATTAAGCTCGAAAACATTCTCATTGGCGATGTTTGGATATGCTCAGGACAGTCAAATATGGCCTGGTCGGTTCAAAATTCCAATAATGCAGAGGAAGAGATCAAGAATGCCGATTATCCAAAAATTCGACTCTTGCATATAGATAATAATTTCAGTTATACACCTGTGGATGATGTTCCGGAGACTGAATGGAAAGTTTGTTCACCGGAGTCTGTTCCATCCTTCTCGGCGGTAGGATATTTTTTCGGAAGATTTATACATAAAGAAACCGATGTTCCTATCGGGCTGGTTAGCACTAACTGGGGAGGTACCAATATAGAAGCCTGGACCAGCAGGGATTACATCACAACTATTGATGTTTTCAGGGAAAGGCTCAAGAGTATTGAGATCATGGATGAAGAGACCTATAAACTGAGACAAAGAGAGGCCCTGGAGAAACTGGTTGAAGATTTTGACTTGGATCTTGAAAATCCTATAGAAGAGGACTGGTCGGCATTTGAAGTGGAATATGATATGTGGAAGGTGGCCGATGTTCCGGGCCTATGGGAAGAAAGTGGATTGGCGAATGTTGATGGTACTGTGTGGTACCGTAAAGAATTTGACCTTCCTGTAGGGATCGCAGAGAAAGGCATCACCATTCGCCTCGGAAAAATTGATGATACTGATGAAACCTGGGTAAACGGAGTGAAAGTTGGGGGTATTTATAAGCGTTATAATGTTCCGAGGGAATATGAAGTCTCACCGGAAGTGTTGAAACCGGGAAAAAATGTTATTGCTGTGAGAGTGGAAGATTATTCAGGCGGAGGCGGCTTTTGGAGTGGACCAGAAGTAATGTCTGTTATTTCCGGTGATTATAGTCAGAGTTTGGCCGGTGAATGGAAATATAAGTTAACAGCCGAAGATTTTGCCTATAAACCCGGAAGTTCCATGGGACCTAATAAAGTACCTTCTTCACTCTATAATGGAATGATCCACCCACTTTTAAATCTGGCCGTAAAAGGGTCGATCTGGTATCAGGGGGAGTCCAATGCCAACAGGGGATATCAATACAGAACATTAATGCCTCTGATGATCAATTGCTGGAGAGATAAGTGGGACCAGCCCGAGATGCCTTTCTTAATGGTTCAACTGGCTAATTTTATGGAAGAAAAAGCTGAACCCTCAGAATCTGCATGGGCAGAATTGAGAGAAGCTCAACTGATGACATTCAGGGAACTAGACAATGTAGGTATGGCAGTTACCATAGATATTGGAGAAGCAGATGATATTCATCCTCGTAATAAGCAGGATGTTGGTTACCGCCTGGGATTAAATGCTTTGAAAATAGCTTACAGTAAAGATATAGTCTACCAGGGACCTCTGTTCGAATCTGTTGAATTCAGAGATAACCGTGCTGTGTTAAGTTTTAACCATAAAGGAAGCGGACTGATTGTCAGAGATAAATATGGTTATCTAAAAGGATTTGCCATTGCAGGGGTGAATAAAGAATTCCACTGGGCAAAAGCAAAAATTGAAGATGGAAAAGTAATTGCATATTCCAAAGATGTTGAAGATCCGGTAGCGGTTCGTTATGCCTGGGCAGATAATCCTGAAGACGCAAACCTTTATAATGAAGAAGGCTTACCGGCAAGTCCTTTCAGGACAGATAACTGGAAAGGAACCACTTTCGGTGTTGAGTGATCTAATTATTCAAAGTCCTTTTCTTTATTCATAATAATTTTAATTTATTATGATTTTTTCAAAAAAATCAGCTATAGAAGCGCTTTGGGGGGGCTTCTGGTAAAAAAAATCATAAATTTTTATTAACATTGTTATATATGTTGATGTGAAATGATTTTATTTATTATTTTTGTTGCTGCACCCTTAAACCTAAAAATGATATTATGAGAAAGATTTTTGCAGTTCTTTTTCTCCTGGTATGTGGAATTGTTATGTATGGACAGGAGAGTTTTGTGTTTCGTAATACCCTTAGCGATACGGCAAAAGTGAATATCGATTACTCTCTTGCTACGAGCCATTATCTAGATAATGAAATTGCCCGGAAAATGCATCTTTTTCAAAAAACTTACACTTATGTGGAAAAAGGAACTCCAATGTCACCCGGTGATAAAGTGATCGTGACAAAACCCTATATTTATTACGCCGTAAGGAAAGTTAATAAACATTTTAAAAAAGAACTCAGGAAGGACCGGATAACTGAAGAAGAAGCCGGTAAGGAACTTGGTAAGATACTGAATATTGCTTTTGCCATCTACGATCAGGAAACAGAAGAATTTGAGCAATACCTCAGGAAGAATCGCAAACCTGAGCAGATCCTTACTGCTTTCAATAATGTAGAATTACAGTAACTGCAAAGCTTGTCTCTCAATCCGTATGTATTGGTTTTCCGGACTGTAGTCTTATTTGGTGTCTGTCAATAGAGTCGAGAGTCTGTTCCGATAGCTATCGGAACAGAATGTTTGAGATTAAAAGCAACGCAGCTATCGGACATTATGGGCAGACTCTATTTAAGGAGAGATAATACGGATCCGCCATTTCAATGGCGACTTCAATCCTTTTAGCGGAACAAAGGGATTTCCCGAGAGACCGGGACTAATTCAGCCAAAAGTTTTTATTGCGGTAAAACCTTATGAAGATTTGGTTTCATTGATTTTCAGCTATTTAAAGATATTAACGGTTGTCGAGCGCAGCCGATACATCCGCTGCTGAACCTTTAGCTCATGAATACCTATAAAATCAATATTTGGATGAATAAAAAAGTAGAGAGTAATTGACATAAGATGATTGGGATCGTAGCGCATACTAAAGCAAAGCTGTTTCCCTTACAGAATGAAGCCTTTGAGAGATTGAAGCTTGTTTCGAACACTCAAAGGTGCAGCCCTATGTATCCTATCCATTAAAACCACCACTCCGGGTGTAACTTTCCTGCAGGTTGATATAATATGCCTTGTATTTTATGTAATGATTACCTTTTTTGAATTCCCATAAAACATTCTTGGCTTTGTAAATTTTTCCTATACAAGCTTCAAAAATGAGCGTATAGTGAATTCCGGTTACGGCTTCTGCCTGCAGAATGCTGTTGAACTCAATACTCCTGTCTGCAAAATGACCTATTACAGGAAGATTATATTTTTTCTGTCTTCTCTTCCTTTCTAATCTCTCAAGATAGGTTTTGTTATCCAGTTTACTGTGTGATGACATATTAATATATATGTTTGACTTGCAGAAGCTAAATTAATAACTTTCATTGAATAATCTGATAGTTAAACGGGAAAAATTGTAAATTGTTACCTGAAGTCTTAATATTTTTGTTTAATATTTAAGCTAAAAATTTAAACATTCTTTTTGCGTCATTGTTATGATTGATGAAATTTATTAAACAAAACGCACCTTGTTTACCATTGAATCTGCAATAAAACCTGATGACCCTGCATTCTCCCGGAATAAAGGAGTTAATGAAGAAATAGTCTATTCCTTTCAATCCAAATTAAGAAAAATTTTAAAAGGAGGAGATGATAAAGCCCGTGAAAAACATAAATCCAGAGGGAAACTTCTGGTTCGGGAAAGGATTGATCTGCTGGTAGATCCCGGTACTCCTTTCCTTGAATTATCCGCCTTTGCCGCTTACGATCAGTATGATAACCGCTTCCCTGCAGCCGGGATCGTGACCGGAATCGGTAAAATTCAGGGTAGAGAAGCAGTTATTGTAGCCAATGATGCTACAGTGAAGGGTGGTACCTACATTAAAGAAACAATAAAAAAGCATATCAGGGCCCAGGAAATCGCCCTGCAAAATAAACTGCCCTGTGTTTATATGGTTGATTCCGGTGGTGTTTTTCTGCCGAATCAGGATGAGGTTTTTCCTGACAGGTTTGACTTTGGCAGGATTTTTTATAATCAATCCAAACTTTCCGCAGAAGGAATTCCCCAGATAGCAATTGTAATGGGAAGCTGCACTGCCGGGGGAGCTTACGTTCCTGCTATGAGTGATGAGACAATTATTGTTAAAAATCAAGGTACAATTTTTATAGGAGGACCTCCTCTTGTCAAAGCAGCAACAGGGGAAGATGTGACGGCAGAAGAACTGGGTGGAGCTGATGTTCATACATCAATCTCGGGGGTTGCCGATCATTTTGCTGATAATGATATCCATGCCCTGCAGATATGCCGAAATATTTTTGAATCACTTCCCATACAGAAAAAGCAGGAAGTTGATCTCAAAAAACCTGAAGAGCCTGTGTATGATCCTTCGGAGATCTATGGTGTAATTCCTTCAGCATCGAAGGATTCTATGGATCCCAGGGAAGTGATAGCCAGAATTGTTGACGGAAGCCGTTTTCATGAGTTTAAAGAACGTTATGGAACCACTATTATTACGGGATTCGCGCATATTATGGGAATGCCGGTAGGAATTATAGCAAATAATGGCATCCTCTTTTCGGAAAGTTCACTGAAAGCTACTCACTTTATTGAACTTTGCAACTTTCGTAAAATACCCATCCTTTTTCTTCAGAACATTACAGGTTTTATTGTTGGTAAAAATTTCGAGCATAAAGGAATTGCAAGAGATGGCGCTAAACTCGTTCATGCCGTTGCAACAGCAACCGTTCCCAAGATTTCCCTGATTATAGGAGGTTCATATGGAGCAGGCAATTATGCAATGTCAGGAAGGGCTTACGATCCTAATTTTCTGTTTATGTGGCCCAATTCACGAATTGCAGTTATGGGAGGAGAACAGGCAGCAAATGTCCTGGTGACAGTTAAATCACAACAAATGAAAGGTGAAAAGGATGTGGGTCTGTTAAAGAAAATGAAACAGGATATCCTTGATAAATATGAAAAGGAGAGTTCCGCTTATTACAGTTCATCAAGGCTCTGGGATGACGGGATTATCGATCCGGCTGATACTCGTGAAGTATTGGCTATCGCATTTTCAGTGAGCTTAAATAAGGAAATTCCTGATCCTAAAACAGGTGTTTTTCGAATGTAAAATGAAAAAATTTGAGACCATAGAGCTTGTTGTCCATAAAGGTACCGGGAAGATTATCCTGAATCGTCCGGAGAAACATAATGCTATGAATGCCCTGATGATCTCCGAGATACGGGGGGCAATTGCTTATCTTGGCGAAAACAACAATGTAAAAGTGATCTTGATTTCCGCAAATGGAAAATCATTTTCAAGCGGAGCCGATCTGAAATATATGAGAGAACAGGCGGATATGTCTTTGGAGGAAAATATTCAGGACTCTATGAAACTGGCAAAACTGTTCTATCAGATATTCAACTGTCTAAAGCCGGTGATTACCCTATCTCATGGAAATATAACAGGAGGAGCCAATGGAATAATAGCAGCATCAGATTTTGCATTAACAGAGGAAAATTCCACCTTCCGTTTCAGTGAAGTTCACCTCGGGCTGGTGCCGGCAACCATTTCTCCTTATATTATTGATAGAATTGGACGGGCAAGAGCAATGGAATTATTGCTCTCCGGAAGAAAATTCAGCGGTAAGGAAGCTGAACAGTATAATCTCGTGAACAAAGCAGTTAAGCAGGCTGAATTACAAAATGAGATTGATGAGATTACCGGATCATTTTTGAGGGCTGCCCCGGAAGCCATTCGTGAAACCAAGAAATTGTTACTGAAGCTGGCTGATTTGAATTCATTTGAAAAAATAATGGATGAAACTGCAAATATTATTGCCGAAGCTCGTGCTTCAAAAGAAGGAAAGGAAGGTATCAGTTCATTTTTTGAAAAACGTAAACCCAGTTGGATAGATGAAAAAGTTTAATAAAATATTAATTGCCAATCGAGGGGAAATCGCAGTTCGTATTATCAGGACTTTGAAAAGCCTTGGAATTAGTACGATAGCAATTTTTTCAGAAAAAGACCGTGGATCTTTGCATCACAGGCTGGCGGATGAAGCCTTCCTGTTGAGCGGAGATAATCTGAAAGATACTTACCTCAATATCGATAAGATAATTGAAATAGCACGTGAATCCGGTGCCGAAGCCATACACCCCGGTTATGGATTTTTAAGTGAAAATGCCCGTTTTTCCGAAAAAACAGTTGAGGAAGGATTGAATTTTATCGGACCAACTGCTGATGTAATAGACCTCATGGGTAATAAAATTCAGGCTCGTGCTGCAGCCAGGAATGCAAAGGTGCCTCTGATAGAAGGATTTGAAGGAAAAGTAGAAGAAATCCTGGAAAACAGTTCTTTGCTGGATTTTCCTGTTATCGTCAAAGCTGCAGCAGGAGGTGGAGGGAAAGCTATGCGAATTGTAAGGGATGAAGAGGAGTTTCTTGAGGCACTTGAAGTTACCCGGCGAGAATCAATGAATTACTTCGGAGATGACACCCTGTATGTTGAAAAGTATTTTGATAAAGGACGTCATGTTGAGATACAGGTCATGGCCGATCATCATGGAAATATTTTGATAATTGGAGAGCGTGAATGTAGCGTTCAGCGGAGATATCAGAAGGTTATCGAAGAAACACCCTCACTTTTTATCACCGGGGAAACAAGAAAGAAGATGTTTGAGGTTTCACGGAATATAGTGAAAGAAATTGGCTATGTCAATGCAGGAACAATAGAGTTTCTTGTGGATGAAAATCAGAATTTCTATTTCCTTGAAATGAATACTCGCATTCAGGTAGAACATCCGGTTACGGAACAAACTTATGGCATAGATATCGTAGAACTCCAGGTTCAGGTTGCAGCAGGAAACAAACTTCATTTAACCCAGAATGATTTAACGCCGAAAGGCCATTCCATCCAGGCACGTTTATATGCAGAAGATCCTGCTAAAAATTTCCTCCCTTCACCCGGAAATATTTATGAATATAATGAACCATTGCTTCCTTCATTGAGAATCGACTCCGGGATTGATCATCCCACCGGCATCCTGCCAGATTTCGATCCTCTAATTTCAAAAGTCATTGTTACTGAAGCAACCCGTGAAGAAGCAATTTTAAGTCTGCAAAAAGCATTGAATCATTATAAGGTTTCAGGACTTGCCACCAACCGTGAGTTTCTTGTTTCTCTTCTGAATGATAAGGATTTTGTCAATAATAAGATTTCAACCACATGGCTGGAGAAGGCAAGGGAAAAAATTATTACAGATCTTAACAGCAAAAGAGGCCAGATTCCGCCGGAGCGTATATTTTCCGTCTGGTTACTTAAAGTGTTAATGAATCAGAACAGGGATAGCAATGAAGTCTGGCAGCATATAGGATATTGGAGACATATGATAAGAAAATCATTCGTGTTTGAGGGCAAACAATACGATATAATTGTTCTTGAAAGAAAGAAAGATAAACTCTGTTTTGAATTGAATGATAAGGTATTTGAAGTGGAACTGCGGAGCATGAATGAAAATAAGATCATTTTCCTGCTGGATGGGAAATGGAGCTGTGGTTCTGTTGTCAATGGTAAAGATATAGAAGATATCGTATTCATTGATGGATATGAATTTCGTTTGAAACCGGTGGATTACTTACCCGATATTCCTTTCCTGAAAGAGAATATCTCGGCCGATCTTTCCGGGCCAAAAATTATCCGTTCTCCTTTGCATGGCAGGGTTGTAAAATTGAATGCTATGTTAAACCAAATAGTAAAAAAGGGAGAACTGTTGTTTACACTCGATGCCATGAAGATCGAGAACAAAGTTATTTCACCTTATAAAGGATGTGTTAAGGAAATCCGTATCAATGAAGGTCAGCAGGTCAGCATTGATCAGGAGATCCTGGTTATTGATGATTGTATTGATGATAATTAAAACCAAAAAATAATGTATAATTCAATTTATGAAAAAGAGAGTCATGAAAACTTAAGGCACAGGGTAAGGGAATTTGCAGAAGCTGAAATTAAGCCTGTTGCAAAAGAGCTGGATGAAAAAGAAGAGTTTTCCATTGAACTGACAAAACGAATGGGGGAACTGGGTTTATTTGGAATAAGCCTCCCTGAGAAATACGGAGGAAAAGGTCTTGACACCCTCTCGTATATAATTGCGGTTGAAGAGATAGCCCGCGTTGACGCATCCCAGGCAGCGACACTTGCTGCCCATAATTCACTTGGGATATATCCAATTTATCGCTTTGGAACTGAAGAACAAAGGCAAAAGTATTTACCTCAGTTAACCACGGGAGATAAAATCTGGTCTTTTGGTCTCACTGAAAAAAAGGCAGGTTCGGATGCAAGGGGTACAGAAACTACAGCAAAATTGGAAAATGGAGAATGGGTAATCAATGGAACCAAGCAGTATATTACCAGTGGATCGGTCCCCATTAATGCGGGTATCACCCTTCAGACTATTACAGCCGAAAAAGACGGGAAGAAGGAATTATCTACCATCATCGTGGAAAGAGAAACCGAAGGTTTTGAATCGGAGAGAATGATGGGAAAACTGATGTGGAGGGCTGCTGATACGGCAAGGCTCTGGTTTAAAAATGTAAAGGTTCCTGAAAAGAATCTGCTCGGAGAATTAGGGAAGGGACCCAACATAATGTTTGAAACCCTTGATGGTGGAAGACTTTCGATTGCTGCAATGGGACTTGGTTTGGCCCAGGGAGCGTTTGAGTATGCTAATCAATATGCCAAAGAAAGGGAGCAGTTTGGAAAAGCCATAGGCAAAAACCAGGCTATAGCTTTCAAGGTTGCCGATATGGATCTGAAGGTTGAACTGGCACGTAATCTTCTTTATAAAGCATGCTGGCTAAAGGATTCAGGAAAAGATTTTACAAGGGAGGCAGCCATGGCTAAATTGTATACTTCTGAAATAGCCCGGGAAGTAGCTGATGATGCAGTGCAGATATATGGTGGTGCCGGGCTTTTTAAAGATAGCCCTGTGGAAAGGTATTTCCGTGATCAGCGACTGCTTCAAATAGGTGAAGGAACCTCCGAGATACTCAGATGGGTCATTTCAAGAAATCTAGGACTTTAATCATATAAAACCCTATGGAAAACAGGAAAAAGGACCATATCGAATTAGCTTTTGAATCGCAAATCCTTAAAGATTTCATCGACAGGAGATTTTACTACGAACCTATGCTTAAACCTCACCCTGCAGGTGATCTTGGTGAATTTGAATTCGGTGGGAAGAAGATGAAAGTCCCGGTCTGGGTCTCAAGTATGACAGGCGGGACAAAAATGGCCGGTAAGATTAATGCTAACCTGGCAAGAGCTTGCAATGAATTCGGAATGGGAATGGGATTGGGTTCATGCCGGATTATTCTTGATGATGATACTTATTTTGATGATTTTAATGTGAGAAAGATCATCGGTGAGGACTATCCCCTTTATGCCAATCTTGGTATTGCACAGGTGGAAGAATTGATCACAAATAAGGAATTATCTAAAATAGATCGATTAATTGATCGTTTGAGCGCGGATGGTCTTATTATTCATGTAAACCCCCTGCAGGAATGGTTTCAACCGGAAGGAGACAGGTTGAAAAGTTCTCCCCTCGATACGGTTAAACGATTGCTGGATGTGGCAGATTATCCTTTAATAGTCAAAGAAGTCGGACAGGGAATGGGATATCACAGTCTGAAGGAGTTATTGAAATTACCCCTTCTTGCTGTTGAATTTGCTGCCTTTGGCGGTACAAATTTCGCCAAACTGGAGTTAATGAGATCGCCAAAAACCAAACAGGAACTTTTCGAACCTTTATCCAAAGTCGGACACGATGTATACCAGATGCTTGTCCTTGTAAACAAAATTTACCAGGAGGAAAAAGTCAATACCCGGCAGTTGGTGATCTCCGGCGGAGTGAAATCATTTCTCGACGGATATTATCTTATTTCTAAATCTTCCCTGCCTGCTGTTTACGGTATGGCTTCAGGATTTTTAAAGTATGCAAAGGAGAGTTATGAAGAATTGCAAGAGTTTACTCAATACCAGGTGAAAGGCCTGCATCTTGCGTATAATTACTTGAAAATTAATGAATGAAAAAGGTTTCATAAAAGGTTTTTCCAAATTAACACTGGAAGAAAAAGTCCGTATAATTTCTTCCCGGACCACCGATCCCGAAAGTTTCGTTTCAGAAATAATGAAATTGAGTCATCCCGATGCCGACATTCAGGAAAAGTTGAACAGCTTTTCAGAAAACACCATCGCGAATTTCCCGCTTCCTTTTGGAGTGGCTCCAAATTTCCTCATCAATAACCGGGATTATGTAATTCCGATGGTTGTTGAGGAAAGCTCTGTGGTTGCTGCAGCATCTTCCGCTGCCCGTTTCTGGTATGAAAGAGGTGGTTTTCATGCTGAAGTAAAGGAAACAATTAAAACCGGTCAGATCCACTTTGCTTGGCTCGATCATCCCGGAAAATTGTTAGATAGCTTCGAAAATCTGAAGAAATATATTTTCGAGAATACGCAGCATCTTACTGCCAGGATGAAAGAGCGGGGTGGGGGTATTGTCAATATTGAACTCATAGATCTCTCTCAAAAAATTGAGAACATTTTTCAACTGAGATTTTCATTTAATACAGTTGATTCTATGGGGGCGAATTTTATCAATTCTGTACTTGAAGAATCAGCAAACCTTCTGGAGCAATTCTTTCAGAAAGAGGAAGGCAATAAGCGTCTGGAAGTTATAATGGCGATATTATCAAATTATACACCGGAATGCCTGGTGAAGGTTGAACTAAAATCTCCGGTTACTGTTTTTGATAATTTATATCCGGATTATTCTGGTGAAGAATTTGCCCGGCGTTTCGTCAGAGCTGTTCAAATTGCGGAAAATGATATTTATCGCGCGGTTACACATAACAAAGGGATCTATAACGGGATTGATGCCGTGGTGATTGCAACGGGTAATGATTACAGGGCGGTGGAAGCAGGTGGACATGCCTTTGCTTCAAGGAAGGGGATTTACAGTTCTCTTTCTTATGCAGATCTAAGTGAAGGAGAGTTTGTACATGGCCTGGAGGTTCCTCTTGCACTGGGAACTGTTGGGGGGCTGACACGTTTGCATCCCCTGGCAAGCTGGTCTTTCGATCTGCTGGGAGAACCCGAAGCAAAAGAGCTTATGATGATAGCAGCCAGCGCAGGTCTTGCCAATAACTTTTCGGCAATCCGTTCACTGGTCACTGTCGGGATACAGAAAGGGCATATGAAAATGCACCTGGAAAATATACTCTCTTTTTTAAATGCGAATGAAGAGGAAAAAAAGAAAGTGAGAAAAGAATTTGAGAATAAAACAATCAGCCAGAATAGTGTGTCTAATTTTTTAAAAATTATCCGATCATAATGTCAGATAATAGTCCAAATATCAGATTTAAGGCTAACGGAAAACTAATGTTAACCGGTGAATATCTTGTGCTTACCGGAGCAGAAGCTCTTGCATTGCCCTTATCCAGAGGACATGAGCTTCAAATACAAAAATCCATCGGGAGATCTGCTCTTGCATGGAAAACTTTTGTTGAGGGAGAATACTGGTTTGATGCATATTTCAGTCTTCCGGAACTGGCCATTGCCAATACCAACGATTTTCCAACCGCTCAAAACCTGAGAAATATTTTTTTGGCTGCACAGGAATTAAATCCGGAATTTTTGAATAATGGTTATCATTATGAAATTAGCAGTAAGATAAATTTCAATATGAGATGGGGATTGGGAAGCAGTTCATCTTTACTGGTTACCATAGCGAAATGGGCGGATGTGAATCCATTCGATCTCCATTTCAAAGTTTCAACCGGTTCCGGGTATGACATTGCTGCCGCCATGTCGGATCGACCGGTATTTTATCGGCTTGAGGATAATAAGCCTGTATACAATGCAGTGGATTTCAACCCGCCTTTCAGGGATAATATCTTCTTTGGCTATCTTGGTAAAAAAAGAAAATCAGAAGAAGCTGTGAAAGACTACTTGAACAACGGATTCGGAAAGGCCGGGGCAATAGAAGATATATCATCAATAAGCAGGGGGGTAATTCATTCAAATACACTTATGGATTTTGTCCAACTTCTGAAGCAGCACGATGAAATTATCTCAAATATCCTTCATGCAAAACCCATAGCCCGCACACGATTTTTTGATTTTAAGGGATACGTTAAATCACTCGGTGCATGGGGTGGGGATTTCGCTCTATTCATTACTGATTATCCACGGGATTATCTGATGTCTTATTTCAGAAAAAAAGATATAAAGACATGGTTTGAATACAAGGATTTGATAAAATCTGTAAAACCAGGGGTTAATGTTTAAAACCGAAAATCAATACCTTTCTGTCCTAAAGCCCGGCATAAAGGATTACACCGAATGGAGCAGCCCCTCCAATATTGCCCTCGTGAAATACTGGGGGAAAAGACCGGGGCAGGAACCGGAGAATCCGAGCCTGAGCTTCAGCCTCAATGAATCCAGAACATTCACCAGGGTAAATTATAAAACTAAAAAAGACAAAGCTCTTTCCTGGAATTTTTTATTCGAGAATAAGGAATCTCCATCTTTCGAACCCAAACTTCGACAATTCTTTCGGGCCGTTGCTCCTTACATTCCTTTCCTGGATTATCTGGATCTGAAAATATCCAGCTCAAACACTTTTCCTCATTCCACCGGTATTGCCAGTTCGGCTAGCGCTATGAGTGCCCTTGCATTGTGCCTTGTTGATATTGAGATGAGGGTCCTTAATTCAGAGATCAGAAGAACTGATTTTTTTAAAAAAGCATCTTTTCTTGCCCGTTTAGGATCAGGAAGTGCATCCCGCTCAGTATACCCGGCCTTCAGTGTCTGGGGTAAAACAGATAAATTGACTGATAGTTCTGATACTTTTGCAGTACCGGTTGAATTGCCCGGTGATTCTTTTTTTAAAGGTCTGCGTGATGCTATTCTCATTGTGAGCAGCGATAAGAAAGAAGTCAGCAGCAGCGCAGGCCATGGAATGATGAAAAACAATCCATTTTCAGATGTCAGGTATAAGACGGCTCATGAGAACCTTTCTTCTCTCCTGAATGCTATATCCAAAACTGATAAGTCCGAATTTATTCGTATAACTGAGACAGAGGCATTGAGCCTGCATGGATTGATGATGACTTCAGATCCCGGATTCATTCTGATGAAGGCTGGAAGCATTGAGATTATTCACAGGATAAGAAAATTCAGAGAAGAAACCGGAATATTTATCACTTTCACCCTCGATGCCGGACCAAATGTTCATCTCTTGTATCATGAAAATGATCATGACAGAATAAAACAGTTCATCCTTACCGGGCTCCTGCCATTTACCGAAAACAACCGTATCATCTGGGATCGTATCGGAGAGGGTCCGGGAAAATCATCATTCAAATCATGAGGAAAAAAGGAAAAAACAGCATTTATAATGCAAAAATTCTTCTGTTCGGAGAATACACCGTCATCTTTGAATCCAAGGCATTGACTATTCCTTACACGTATTTCACGGGCAAATGGAGCTTTATGGGAAGCAATAAATACACCCGGCTGGACAAGGCTGTGAAATCCAACCATGATCTTCATCGTTTCCTTCAATACCTGGAAAATAACAGTCCGATAGAAAAGAGCTGTAATCTTGATTTGGACCGGTTCCGGGATGATCTGGAAAATGGTTTGTTTTTTGAATCGAATATTCCCCAGGGATACGGAGTGGGATCCTCCGGTGCCCTGGTTGCAGCTTTTTACAATGACTATTGTCCTGAACCTGTAGTTGCTCATAACAATGAATCTATACAGGAACTTAAAGAAATGTTTTCCAAGCTGGAATCTTACTTTCACGGGACTTCCTCGGGCATGGATCCCCTGAACTGTTATGTTGGTGAACCCTTATTATTTGAAGGAAAGAAAAGTGCACAAATTGTTGAAGTTCCCCGTCAGGCCAGTAATAATGATGGAGCTATCTTTCTTATAAACAGCGGATATCCATCGGCTACAGAACCCCTGGTGAAATTGTTTTTGTCGAAGGCGAAAGATGAGGAATTCCACAAATCTGTTCATAACACTTTAATTCCCCTTACAAACAGTAGTATCGATAATATTATTACGGGTAATCTCGATCGCCTTTTTACCGATATTAAGGATATTTCGGAATTTCAACTTTTTAATTTCCGGGAGATGATTCCCGAAAAGTTCATGGACCTCTGGAAGCAGGGGCTTGATTCCGGGGAGTTTTACCTGAAATTGTGCGGTTCAGGGGGCGGAGGATTTTTGCTGGGGTTCACCCGCGATTATGCCATTGCAGAAAAGCTTGTTGCAGAGGCCGGAATTGACATCATTCCTGTATACAAGAATTCATTCTTCCGCAAATAAATAAGTTTTCCAGCCAAAATTTACCTATTTTTGTTATCATATTAACAATTCTATCCTTTATATCTTATAAAATGGAAAAATTTAAAGTATGGATGGCTCAGATCAGGGCCAATTTTCTTATTCTTTCTGTATTTTTAGTTTTATTAGGATTGGCGTTAAGTTTGAAATATCCCGGCCCGGATGAATTTAGCTGGTTCAGGGCAGTTCTGGTATTGATCGGGACTATCCTGGCTCATGTTTCGGTGAATTTATTCAACGAATATTCAGACTATGCCACAAAGATTGATTTTAGTACCAGCCAGACTCCTTTCAGTGGCGGAAGTAAAATGCTGATTTCAGGCAAAAGCGATCCGAAACAGGTATTAATCGTTGCACTTGTTACGCTTTCAGTAGCTTTTGGCATAGGTGTGTACTTGAGTATCATATCCCACTGGATGATCCTGGTATTCGCATTGATAGGGTCTTTCAGCATTGTTTTTTATACAAATACCCTGGCGAAATATATGTTGGGAGAATTATTTGCGGGACTTGCACTGGGAACCCTGGTGGTTCTGGGAACCTACATTGCCATGGTGGCAGAACCCGGAATGGCCTGGGGACGCCTAGTTCCGGTTGAAGCTGAGTTGCTTAGCATTCCGCCGGGCATTCTCACCGCTTTACTGTTGCTTATAAATGAATTTCCCGATGCAGAAGCCGATCGTAAAGGAGGCAGGAAGCATCTCGTAATAAGAATGGGCAGACAAAATGCAGCATGGATCTATGCAGCCGGTGTGGCGGCCACCTTTTTGATAATCCTGGTTTTACCGGTTCTGAATATTACCAGTTACTGGATTTATCTTGGTTTGATACCATTGCCACTCGGATTAAAGGCAAGCATTACAGCCATCAAATTCAATCATAACAATGCAAAACTTATTCCTGCTCTTGGCAGCAATGTAATGATGGTACTAGGAGTTGACCTTCTGCTTGCTGTGGGGGTTTTTATTGATATAATGTGAGGTAAAATTAACCAAATACATGTTTTACAACTCCACCATCAATATTGATGGTTTGTCCGGTAATGTAGCGGGATTTTTCAGACAACAGCCATGTTGCCAGGCTGCCAAAATCATCGGGTGATCCCATGAAACCCAGGGGAATGCCGGAGTTGATTTGGGATTTGGCTTCCTCATAAGAGATATTTTCCTTTTCTGACTTTTTGGTTACCAGCCTTTTTACAGCCTTAGTTTCATGATATCCGGGGGCCATGATATTCAGCGTGATCCCTTCAGAAGCCAGGTCAAGGGCAAGGGATTTGATCATACCCACAACCGCCATTCTCATTGAATTGCTCAACACCAGGTTCTCAATGGGTTGCTTTACCGATGCACTTTCTATATACAGAAGTCTTCCATAGCTGTTTTTTCGCAATATGGGGACCAGCTTTTTTGTCATGATGATTTTCCATCTCACAACACTCCGGTAAGCCTTATCCCATTCGGATATATCTGTTTCCAAAAAATTCCCTGCCGGGGGACCTCCTGCATTGATCAATGCGCCGTCAATATCAGAAAGATCATTTTTTTCGAACAAAGCTTCAATGTGCTCTTCGCTGGTAAGATCAGCACTGAAAATGCTAACTGATTTCTTATAATGGTCTGCTAATTCATCCAGTTTATCTTTATCCCTTGCCACGGCAATTATTTTTGCTCCCTCAGCCAATAAATTTTCTGCAACTCCCCTCCCAAATCCGGAGGTAGCACCACATACAAGAAATTTTTTATTACTTAGATTTAAATCCATGACTCTAGTTTTAAATAAAAGACAAGAAAGTGTTTTATTAAAAGAATATCAAAGGTATAAAAATTAGGGAGAAGAGGCAATAGATTTTTTTGTGAATGAAAATACAAGCCCTCTTGTGTAATCAATAATCTCGAAAACAGTGTCACGGGGTAAAGTGAACCAGGATAAGTGGCGGTAATGGCTTATCATTGTTAAAGGAAATTGTCCCCGAAAATAATTATAATCTGTGAACCTGTCCGCTTTTGGAGGATCTGTGGCAACATATTATATTAATCAAGTGCGAAATTTTAGTAAGTTACATAAAAACAGACATGTAAGTTCCCGCCTGCCATCGCACGGCCAGAGGAGTGGCGGGCAGGTAACTGTATAATCGTTTAATCGTTTAATCGTTGAGCCCCCTCCGAAAAGGGGCTTTTTATAAAAGTCTATATTTTCCAGTAATTTCTAAATTTTTGCATAGATTTGGTTCAAGACCAAAAATTCGAACAAAAAATCTTAAAATCGCCATTTTTTGATCAAAATCGGCTTTTTTTACACTTAATTTGTTGATATTTGGCTTTTTAGGGCCTATCTCACCCATCCATTTTATAATTCTCTTAAGATTTATCCATATACTCCGGAGTATTGCCCAAAGTTTATTTTTGAGCATCCCTCGATACCTGGTTTTATTGTTTCGAGTGTAATTGGTTAAAAGGAAGATTGTTGCTTCCACATTATTTCGTTTGTTGCGGATCTTTTCAGGGATCTGCGCAATTTGTTTTCTCAAGTAACATCTGTCAATATCTTCCTCAGTAAAATAGCGATAGGCTTTTTCCCCGGTTTTAATTTCCATTTCCCTGAGTCTGTTTTTGTAGCCATCATCTTTTCTCCAGTTTCTGTGTCAATTACAGTTAGAGTGTTTTTTCTCGTATCAAATCATAGCATCCTTTTGTGCCAGCCATACCAGTAAAATAGGGGCCTTACGGGCCCCAACTACCTTAGCCGCGGTCCCACCCGCGGATAAGGATACCCCACCACCCCCAACCTCCCCGTTCCGCAGGAACGGGCATCGGATGTATATTTTAATTATTGGATGAGCACGGTATTGAATATGACCGTAAGTACCTTTTTATTTAAATAATTCAACCGCTCCGCGGTTGTGGGGACTTTGACGTTTCATAGCCGCGGGCGTGACCGCGGCTAAGGTAGTTTCATCGCTCCGCGATGATTTTCTTTGAATGAGAATATCTGTTGAACAAGAGAAAATTTTCAGTAAATTAAGTTTTTTCATTCTACCTGCGGATTCATATTTCCGTACCTTCCTTCTTTTCTCTCCTTCGAGCTTCCAGCTTCTTCTCTCTTCCTCTTCCTTCCAGCTTCCAGCTTCGAGCTTCCAGCTTCTTCAAAACTTATACGCCGCTTCCTTCAGATCCTTCAAATTCTCAAATTTCACGGGTGGCTTGAGGTAAGGATAAAGGAAGTCATAAATATCCAGTCTTATTTCCCTGGCGATTTTCGTATCCATTCGATTAAATGAATGTCCACCGGGAACATCTTCGTATATCTTGTATTCGAAATCTTTGTTCTCAGCTTTCAGCGATTTGATGAGATGCTCAACTTCAAGGACATTCACATCTGCATCATTGGTGTTGGTATGGATAAGCAGGGGAGTCTCCAGTTTATGTGCGTTCCATGCCGGTGACCTTCTCCTGTATTCTTCCACATCTTCATAAGCAGTTTTTCCAATGTGATAATCGACCGAATAGAGGTCCCTGTATCCCTGGGTTTTATATCCCATACGGGCAATGATATCACTTACGGGAACACCGGCATAGGCAACTTTATAATTTTCGGGATAATCAAATACATTCATCAGTGCGATCAAGCCTCCATGGCTCCAGCCGATGATGCCCACCCTGTTCTTATCAACAAAATCACAATTTTCGAGCATAAATTTGCGGCTGGCATTTACATCTTCAACTTCGCGACCGCCATAATCAATTTTTTCGTACATAGATTTCCCGTAGCCGGTGCTTCCCCGGTATTCAGCGGCAATCACGATATACTGTTGTGCCATCAATTCCCTGATGATGTGGGTGTAATAGGTGTTGAAATCGGAATGCACACCTCCATGAGGGAAAACGATGAGGGGATATTTTTTTGATTTGTCCAGATTTTTAGGCACAAAAGTATAGGCCCAGAACTTGACGGGGTTCCCGGCTCCCTGGGCAGTGGGATTGGGTTCCTGTTCCGGTCGTAGGGGAGGGCCGTAAATGTAGACTTTATCTACTTCTGCTACATCTCCCACTCTCTCAAACCAGAGGAGATCGTCAATTTTTTTTTCCAGAACATCCAGACGATGTCCCAGGTTATTGAAGTTCGAATTTACTTCTTCGATAATTTGCTCAGAATTGAGATCCTCCTGTGCATATGGATTCAAAAATACAAACAGAAGAATAATACCGGGTATATATTTCAGATTCATAGTTTATGGTTTTTAATATTAAAATAAAGGGGAAAATTACATTTTTTTGGAAAGACCGGAAAATGTTATTGAATATAAGGATCATTCTCATGAGATTTTTGTGGTCTTTTTTCATCATTATGAGGAAGCATATCCCGCTATTCCTTCAAAGAGTCATATCGATATCTTTCCGTTGAAAACAAATTCAGCCGGTCCTGTTAACCAAACATTGCGAAATGATTTTTTATCCTCTGCAGTGAAATCAACCTTTAAATTTCCGCCCCGAGCCCGGAGTAAACAGGAACTTTTGTCAGTTTTTTCAAAAAAATATGCAGAAATGGCAGCGGCCACGGCCCCTGTTCCACAGGCAAGTGTTTCATTTTCAACCCCTCTTTCAAAAGTACGTATTTTAAGGTCCTTTTGACGGTATTCAACAAAATTTACATTGACACCTTTTTTACCAAAGCGTTGTTCATGGCGTATCTTTTTCCCGGTGTTGAAAACATTCACTTCATCAACTGAATCAACGGGAATTACAAAATGCGGTGATCCTGTTTCCAGCAATAAGCCATCCTTGAACTTCTTTATAGAATCAACATCCGACATTTTCAGACTGATGTTCCCGTCATCAAAGATCCTGGCAGTGTGAATCCCGTCTATTCCTTCAAAATCTGTTTCATTTCCGATGATTTTATGAGCTTTTGCAAAGGCTACAATACACCGTCCACCGTTACCGCACATGGAGCCTTCTTTTCCGTCAGAATTAAAATATTTCATCCGGAAATCGTATTTTTCACTTTCCAATAATAGAATAAGTCCATCTGCTCCAATGCCAAAATTTCTATCACAGAGTTGATTTACAATATTTTCAGTGAAGGAATTTTCCTTATCTTCCAAATTTCTGGCATCGATAATTACAAAGTCATTTCCTGCCCCCTGGTATTTGTCAAATATTAACATCATAAAGATTTACTGTGTTAAAAAAGGTTAAATCTGTAAAATTCCTGCAACAACTTGTTATTACTGGCGTTTCAGTCATAAATTTGCACCTGAATAATAAATTCGAGGCATAGTATTTGATTAATAACATGCAGTACAAAGAAACAAATAATTTAAAAAGAATATAAAATGAAAAACAGAAGATTAATTGGTACAACATTAATAGCTGTGATTGCAGCATTGGTTGCAGTTTTTGCATATGCTCAATGGTTTCAACCCGAGCAAACAGTTGTTACGGTACCCTCGGAACAGGCAATGCAATATGCCAATATGCCTTCCGCTGACCAGCAGGGTGCTGTTGACTTTACCTATGCCGCTGAGAAGGCTGTGAATTCAGTGGTACATGTTAAAACAGAGGCAATACGGGAGCAAACTTACGACAATCCTTTTTACGAGTATTTTTTTGGTGAAAGAGGACCTGGACAACGCCAGCCTGTAAGAGGTTTTGGTTCTGGAGTTATTATTTCTAAAGATGGTTATATTATAACCAACAACCATGTTATTGACAAAATGGACGAGATTGAGGTCGTTTTGAACAATAAAAGATCTTTCCCAGCAGAGGTAATAGGTACAGATCCAAATACAGATCTGGCCCTGATCAAAGTTGATGCAGGAGAGCTTCCTTACCTGGAATATGGAAACTCGGATGCTCTGAAGCTGGGTGAATGGGTTCTTGCAGTGGGTAATCCATATAACCTTACTTCAACTGTTACAGCAGGTATTGTAAGTGCAAAAGCGAGGAATATCAATATTCTCAGTGAACGTTTTGCCATCGAATCCTTCATTCAAACGGATGCAGCTGTCAATCCCGGTAATTCTGGTGGAGCACTGGTGAATATGAACGGTGAATTGATGGGTATTAACACTGCTATTGCTTCCAGAACCGGAGCCTATTCAGGTAATTCATTCGCAGTGCCTGTTAGCATTGTAAATAAAGTGATCAGTGATCTGAAAGAATATGGAGTTGTTCAAAGGGCGTTCCTGGGCGTTACCATTCAGGATGTTACTCAAGAATTGGCCAACGAGAACAATATAAAAGAACTTGACGGCGTTTATGTAAATGATTTGACAGAAGGGGGAGCCGCGAAGGATGCCGGCATTAAATCAGGAGATATTATCTTATCGGTGAACAATGTGCCTGTAAATAGTGTTTCTGAGTTACAGGAACAGATCAGCAGGTACAGGCCAAGCGACGAAGTTGACGTATTGATAAAAAGAAATGGTAAAGAGAAACTTTTCGAGGTTACTTTGCGTAACATGAGTGGTGATACCGATATCGTGACGGTTGATGAATCACTCTCACTTCTCGGGGCCAGTTTCGAACCCGTTTCTGAAGATGAGAAGGAAAAGCTTGGAATCACGCACGGTGTGCAGGTTGTCTCCCTTAAAGCCGGGAAACTTCTCAAAGCCGGGGTCCGCGAAGGCCTCATTATTACAAAAGTTAATAACCAGGAAATTCACAGTGTTAATGATATTAAAGAAATCATTGAAAATGTGGATGGTGGAGTATATATCGAAGGGATTTATCCCGACGGACTTATAGCATATTATGCTTTTGGCATGTAAATGCAAGTTTTTTAGTTAATTAAAAAAGGCTTGTGTGTACAAGTCTTTTTTTTATGTTTATTTATATCAAATAAAGTTGAATTTTATCTTAAAATAAGCTAAATTCGCAGCAAATTTTTGGGAGGATTAAATGAGACAGTTAAAGATTACGAAGTCGATCACCAACAGAGAGAGTGCATCGCTTGACAAGTATCTGCAGGAAATTGGAAAAGAGGAGCTTATAACAGTAGAGGAAGAAGTCGAACTTGCCCAAAGGATCAAGAAAGGAGACCGCAGAGCACTGGAAAAACTTACCAGGGCCAATCTCAGATTCGTTGTTTCCGTAGCAAAACAGTACCAGAACCAGGGTTTAAGTTTACCCGACCTCATTAATGAGGGCAATCTTGGTCTTATTAAAGCAGCGGAAAAGTTTGATGAAACCAGAGGTTTTAAGTTCATTTCTTATGCTGTTTGGTGGATACGTCAATCTATTTTACAGGCGCTCGCCGAGCAATCCAGAATTGTTCGTCTTCCGCTCAACCAGGTAGGTTCGCTGAACAAGATCAACAAGGCGTTCAGCAAATTCGAACAGGAATACGAAAGAACACCTACCTCCGAGGAACTGGCAGACGCACTGGAATTGCCCAAAGAGAAAGTGTCTGATACACTTAAAGTTTCAGGCCGCCATGTATCGGTTGACGCTCCGTTTGTAGAAGGTGAAGATAATAGCCTTCTTGATGTACTTGTCAACAATGATTCTCCAAACGCGGACAAAATCCTGATTAAAGAGTCTTTAGCCAGAGAAATTGGAAGAGCCCTAGCAACTCTTACTGAAAGAGAAAGGGATATAATTAGATTATTCTTTGGTATCGGATGTCAGGAAATGACGCTCGAAGAGATCGGTGAAAAATTTGGTCTTACCCGCGAAAGAGTAAGACAAATAAAAGAGAAGGCGATAAGAAGACTTCGCCATACCTCCAGAAGCAAGCTTCTGAAGACGTATTTAGGCTAAGTTCTTGAAAATAATTTTTTTTTGACTCGGGCTGCTATGCAGCCCGTTTTTTTTGTAATTTTACATTTTACACTTATAATAAAATAATGACCCTGGATAAATATACCGTTTGTAATCTTATTAGCAAATCGATTGAACGATTTCCTGATAATCCCGCTCTTTCCTACGTAGATGAAGAAAAGACTATCAATTATTCCGCTCTGGGTATAAAAGTCTCAAATCTCGCAGGTAAGCTTTCTTCAATGAATATCAGCAAGGGAGATAAGGTAGCCGTAATTGGTGAAAGCTCGCCTAACTGGGGTGTTTCTTTTCTTTCTGTGCTATGTACAGGTGCTGTGGCAGTTCCGGTATTACCCGACTTCCATGTTAACGAAATATTGAATATAATTGAACATTCCGACGCAAAAATGGCTTTTGTATCGGATAAACAATATTCCCGTCTGGAAAAACATTTGCTTGAAAAAGATGATTTCTTAATAATCAATATTGATAAGCTTTCAGTTTCGGATTCCAAATATGAAACAGAAATTTCCAGATCTCTTTGTTTTCCCTGCCTCGATAGTCTTGTAAGTGAGGATGATCTTGCCACAATCATCTATACTTCGGGTACCACCGGTACCTCCAAGGGAGTTATGCTTACACATAAGAATATTGCATGGATGGTTAATCAGACATTGACCATACAGGATGTGAATGAAAATGACCGGTTTTTATCCATTCTTCCTATGGCTCATACCTATGAAAACAGCCTTGGCTTTCTGCTGGCTCTGCATAGAGGTGCATCAATATATTTTCTGAAAAAACAACCCACTCCCACCATTCTTCTGAGTGCACTGGAAAAGGTGAAGCCTACCATGTTGCTCACTGTTCCGCTGATAATTGAAAAAATTTTCAGAAAGCAGGTCTTGCCAAAATTTCAGAAGTCGTTCATTACCCGTAATCTTTTCGAGTTCAGTCCGACAAGGAAAGTGTTAAACTACCTCGCCGGAAAGAAGTTGAAGAAGGTTTTTGGCGGTAATCTGCGCTTTTTTGGTATTGGAGGAGCAAAACTGGATCCGGAAATCGAAAAATATCTAAGGGAGGCATATTTTCCTTATGCGATAGGTTATGGATTGACAGAAACCAGTCCTTTACTTGCAGGTTGTAATCCTGCACAAACAAAACTTGAATCCACCGGTAAAGCTCTTCAGGGTGTTAGTTTGCGCCTCGACAATGTTAACCCATTAACCGGTGAAGGAGAAATTGTAGCTCAGGGACCCAATGTAATGAAGGGGTATTATAAAAATCCTGTTGCCACACGTGCCGCCTTTACCGAAGACGGATGGTTCAGAACAGGAGATCTGGGCTTTATCGATGAAAACGGATATGTTTACATAAAAGGTAGAATTAAAAACGTAATTCTGGGAACCAACGGTGAAAATATCTACCCCGAAGAAATCGAATCAATACTCAATAGCATAGAAGGAGTTGAAGAATCCCTGGTAGTGAATAAACATGGAAAAATAGTAGCCATGGTAAACCTTAATATCCAGGAACTGGAAAATCGCATGGTCCGTCTCAATGAAAAGATCATGGAAGTCAGACATGAAACTGTTGACGAGCTCCTCTCTGAAATCCAAAAATTTGTCAATTCAAGAGTGAACCGCTTTTCTAAAGTACAGCTTGTTATTTTGCAGGCTGAGCCCTTTGAAAGAACACCTACGAAGAAGATTAAGAGGTATTTGTACGCGACCTAGGATAGCTGTGCAGTTGTGCAGTTATGCAGTTGTGCAGTTGTGCAGTTGGGACTAAATTTTTAGGGTTTATTTCGCTGCAGTAATAATATTCTTAAGAAGATTTCTGAGCGTAGCGAAGAACCTTTACGTCCTGAGATCCAACTGCATAACTGCACAACTGCACAACTGCATAACTTATTTCTTCTCCTTCATCATCTTCTCCAATTCAAACATCTCATCCCTGTATCTTGCTGCTTCGATAAAGTTGAGTTCTGAGGCGGCTTTTTCCATTTTTTTCCTGGTGTCTGAAATGGATTTTTTGAGAGCATCTTTGTCCATGTATTGAATCACAGGATCTGCAGCAACATTCGGTTTTATTCTTCCGCTGTAGTGTTCCTTTTTTTCTCTTTCTTTCATCATTTCCCCAAGGAGGCTCCGTTGAGCTTTTATGATCTGCCGGGGAGTGATGTGGTTTTCTTCATTATATTTGAGTTGTTTCTCTCTCCTCCTGTTGGTTTCATCTATGGTATTCTGCATTGAATTGGTGATCTGATCCGCATACATAATGACCTTGCCGTTAAGGTTCCGGGCAGCACGTCCTGCTGTTTGTGTCAATGACTTTTCAGACCTTAAGAACCCTTCCTTATCAGCATCAAGGATAGCTACCAGGGATACTTCCGGAAGATCAAGTCCCTCTCTCAGCAGGTTCACACCCACAAGGACATCAAAGGTACCTTTCCTCAGCCCATCCATTATTTCAACCCTTTCGAGGGTGTCAATATCCGAATGAATATATCGACTCTTGAGATTCATTTTGCCAAGGTAGCTGTTTAATTCCTCAGCCATGCGCTTTGTAAGAGTGGTTACCAGTATTCTCTCCTTTCTTGCAATACGCTTTTGAATTTCTCCGATAAGATGGTCGATCTGATTAAGACTGGGACGAACTTCAATTTCAGGATCCAGCAGTCCCGTAGGCCTGATAACCTGTTCGATGAAAACACCATCGGTTTTTGCCAGTTCATAATCGCCGGGAGTTGCTGATACGTAAATGGTCTGACCTGTGAGTGCTTCAAATTCTTCAAACTTGAGAGGCCGGTTATCTATAGCAGCAGGAAGTCTGAAGCCATGTTCCACCAGGGTCTGTTTCCTGGAATGGTCACCACCATACATGGCTCTGATCTGTGGGAGGGTGACATGACTCTCATCAATGATGGTAATGAAGTCTTCAGGAAAATAATCCAGGAGACAGAAAGGTCTTGTTCCGGGTTTTCTTCCGTCAAAGTAACGGCTGTAGTTCTCAATACCGGGACAATATCCCAGCTCCCTTATCATTTCAAGGTCGTAGTTTACACGCTCTTCAATGCGTTTCGCTTCAATAACTTTGCCGATATCCTTGTAGTATTGGATTTGCAATACCAGATCATCCTGGATCTCACGAATAGCCGATTGCAACCTGTTTTTCGCCGTAATAAAAATATTCGCAGGGAAGATCAGGATATCCTCATGACGATCAAGTGTATTTCCGTTTATAGGATCTACAGTAAGAATTTCTTCAATTTCATCACCAAAAAAGACAATTCTTACTGCGTGATCGGTGTATGCCAGAAAAATATCCACAGTGTCACCTCTAACCCGGAAATTTCCCTGTTTGAATTCAATTTCATTTCTTGAATACATGGAATCAACGAGTTTACGAAGAAAAACATTCCTGCTTACAACATCCCCTGTTTTTAACTGAATGGTTCCTTCATGGAAATCTTCAGGATTTCCGATACCATACAGGCATGAAACAGAGGAAACCACAATCACGTCTTTTCTGCCGGATAACAATGCAGATGTAGTACTCAACCTCAGTTTCTCAATTTCCTCGTTTATTGATAGATCCTTCTCAATATAGGTGTCTGTTACCGGGAGATATGCTTCTGGCTGGTAATAATCGTAATAGGAAACAAAATACTCCACCCTGTTCTCAGGGAAGAACTGTTTGAATTCTCCATACAACTGTGCTGCCAGGGTTTTATTATGACTCAAAACCAGGGCAGGACGGTTAACTTCATTCAGCATATTCGCAATGGTAAATGTTTTCCCTGAACCGGTCACTCCCAGCAGTGTCTGAAATAATTCCCCGTCGTTTAGTCCTCTTACGAGCGATTCAATGGCTTCCGGTTGATCTCCTGTGGGTCTGTAACTTGAATCAATTTTATACTTCATCCTGGTGTTTTCTCTGTTTTTTTAGTCTATGGTAAGGGTAACATAAACCGGAAGGTGATCACTGATTCCTCCGTAATAATTAGGACCTCCAAAACTCCTGGAAGGGATTTTTATTCCTTCATCATTTTCATAGAGCATCCAGTCTTCCCGGAATATTTTTCCATCAGTATAATTACAACTGTAAAATCCTTCCCGGTTAATAAGGTTATAAGAACACACGATGTGGTCGAGCATATTCCAGTTACCCCGGTAAAAATACGTTCCTTTTCCTTCCATATTGTGCATATCGTAGTAAAGGTTATATAGATCTCCCGGACCGATATTCTTTCGCTTATTTCCGGCAAGCAGTACATTGAGCATGCTTCTGTTGGTGGGCTCATCATTAAAATCTCCCATGATAATAAACCTGGGATCCGATTCACTGCTTAGTAATAAATCGATTTTTCTTCTCAAATTAACTGCACAATACAATCGTTTTGGCTCACTTTCCTTTTGTCCTCCATATCTGGAACTCCAGTGATTAACGAAAAAATGAATTTTCTGACCATCCAGGACTTTAGCCTGAACATGCAATATATCTCTAGTTGTAAGGGAGGTGTCAAAGGGAAAATCAATCCGGATTGTGCTAAAATCCACAGATTTCAATTCTCCTTCCCGGTAGAGTAGAGCGACATCTATTCCCCTCATATCAGGACTTTCATCATGGATTATCTGATAGTCGCCTTTTTCCAGTGCTTTTGTTTTAACGAGATCTTCCAGGACCAGCCGGTTTTCGACTTCAGCAAGTCCGATAACTTCGGGCAATTCTTTTCTGTGGACAGAACTCAATACCCGTGCAATGTCCTCAAGCTTTTTATGGTATTTTTCTGTATCCCAGTTTTTTTCACTTTCGGGAGTGAATTCTTCATCTTTGAATCCCGGAGCATCCAGGGTATCAAAAAGATTTTCGACATTGTAAAAAACAATCGTAAACTCTTTTTCATCTCTTTTTTGCGCCCGGGCATCAAAAATGAAAAGCAGAACCAAGAAAACTGTTAAGATATATCTCATCATTGTATTGCTTATTGGATTTATAATCTATTTTAAACAAATATTCATCAAAAATATTCAATCTTTTTTCCTTTTTTTTTCGTAACAGCTAAGAACAGGTAAGATGAAACAAAAATGCTCTTCAATAAAATTCTGAACATGAGCTATTCTTGTTAATGTAAAACTAATGGTTAAAACTGTTCCCGGCAACATTAGATGAATTTTTTGAAATATAAGTAAAAAGCAAGTACATTTAAGATCTTCAAACATTAATTATATGGATATTACCGGTGCTGAATTAGTTAAGCGAATTGCAAAGTTGGTGCGACAAAACCAGGACCTGGTGCGCGAAAATGAGAATTTGAAAGAAAAACTAAGGAAAGCAAATCAGAAAATGGAAAAGTTGGAATTAGTCCTGGAAAGTTCAAATTTCGATAAGGATGGTTCCGGCATAAAACACCTTACTAGGCCTTCATCCGAGAAATTTGAAATGGCAACTGTCATGTTCGCCAATATCCACGGCTTCGCGAAAATTAAGGAAGGGATGGATTCCATTGCCATGATGGATGAGCTGGATGAAATTATTTTTAAATTCGATGAGATTCTGAAAAGCCATAATATTGAAAAGATTAAGACCATAGGAGATTCCATTATGGCAGCCGGTGGAATTCCTAAAAAGAACATTACCAATCCCGTACAGGTTGTACTTGCAGCACTTGAAATGCAAAAGTTTTTGAAGGATCATGCGAAAAAGAAAGGGAAGCAATCGGGTATATGGGAACTGAAAATTGGAATACACACCGGACCTGTAACAGCCACTGCAAACGGAAAGAAAAAGATCACATACGATATCAAGGGAGATACCGTTAATATGGCAAGCCGGATGCATTCCTACGCACAGAAAGGTGATGTTATAATATCGATTATGACTTATGAATTGATAAAAGAATTCTTTCTTTGTGAATATTTTGGGAAAATGCCCGTTAAGTATAAGGAAAATTTACAATTGTTCAGCGTATTGTCTTTGCGACCGGAATACGCATCTCAGAAGGAAGGATATATGATAAATAGCAGATTTGACACAAAATTTAAATTAATACAATTTACAGATATTCAGGAAATCATCCTCGACAAACTGGAAAAAGAACTCCCTCCTTATTTGTACTATCATAATGTAAAACATACCGTTGATGTTGTGACAGAAGTCGAATTAATAGGGTGGGCAGAAGGAGTTTCTGATGAAGATATACTTTTATTAAAGACTGCCGCTTTATTTCATGATGCAGGCCATATCATTTCTTATGATGACCATGAATTTCATGGAACTGTGATTGCAAAAGAAATTTTACCGGATTTCGGTTATTCAAAAGAACAGATTTACAGGATCAGTGAATTGATCATGGCAACAAAATTGCCACCCCGTCCGGCGAATCTCCTTGAAGAAATAATATGTGATGCAGACCTGGATTATCTGGGGAGAAGCGATATGATCCCGGTTAGCAATACCTTATACAGTGAGTTAAAAGAGCAAAATAAGATTAATTCCATGGAAGAATGGAATAATCTTCAGATAAAATTTATTTCCACACATCAGTATTTTACCGAGACGGCCAGAAATTTGCGGGAAGTGAATAAACAAAAGCAGATACAAAGGATAAAAAATATTCTGGAAAACAGCAATCAGGAAAAGTTTTGAGAAGAAAATTACAACTTCTATAATTTTAGTTTTTCTTCCATTTGCATTACCTCAATAAGAGGAAAATCAATATAGAAAGTGGAACCTTCACCTTCTCTTGAAATGAATCCGGTTTCACCATCCAGGAACTTTGCAAGTCCTTTTGAGATAGATAAACCCAGACCGGTACCTGTTTTATATACTTCCTGATTTTTCTCATATTTTGTAAAGCGATGGAAAATATATTCTCTTTGAGATTCGGGGATACCCGGCCCTGTGTCTTTAACATAAATACGTAATTTATCCTTAACGAAATTATAACCAAGAATAACATGCCCCTGGCAGGTGAACTTTGATGCATTAGCTATAAAATTGCTGATGATTTGTTCCAGTTTTCCCGAATCGGATTCGATAATAATTATTTCTTCTTCTTTTTCGAGATCCAGCCTAAAGTTTACATCACTTTCCTTGAATAAAACACTATAAGTTTTATATAATTTTTCCATGAATGGGTTCAGCTCAATTTGCTCATAATTGAATTTTAACTGGTTGGATTCGATCAGGGAAATATCGATAATTTTATTAATAAGCTCCAGAAGATATTGTGCTCTTTCATTAATGATTTTAAGGTATTTCTTTTTCTTATGTTCCTCTATTTCTTCATTTTCAAGGATTTCTGTGAATCCTAATATTCCATTCATGGGTGTGCGAATCTCATGAGACATGTTGGCGAGAAATGCAGTTTTAAGCTTATCCGATTCTTCTGCCTTATTTTTTGCCTCTTCCAGATCCCGGGTACGAAGGATCACCTTTTTTTCCAGTTCCAGATTCATCCTGTGTACTTTCTTTCTTTCATTATTGAGCTGGGTTTGTGCGAAAAATTGTTTTCTGAGGTTCAATTCATAAAGGTAACTGGCTACCATACCTAAAGCATTAGCGGTAAAAAGGAAGAGAATTATGGAGGTTCTGTGGTTAGGTTGAAAATCGAGAACTATGGTTAAAACAATACTGATAATGATGAAAAGAGCCCATCCTGAAATTGAGGCCCAGGTATACCTGAGCTTTAATAATATATATCCGAAGAAAAAAATCAGGACCATAGCAATTGAGTACAGACGGGAGGTCAAAGTATAGCCGGAATTCTCAGCTATGTATACCATCAGGATCAACCCTGCACCGGCAGATAGAAATATTATATTCATTAAGAATTGATAGTATTTTCTGAAAGCAGGATAAAAAGAAAAAAGAAAAACAGAAAGCATCAATGGTATAACGATGGAAAACCGGATCAAAAAGAACTCGGAAAATAATCCCGGAGCAAGCATTTTATCAAGGAAAGAAAAAATACCATAAAAGATGATGGCAAGAAGTAAAGCGACCCTGATATATATGATGGAGTCCTGAAAATATTTTTCAGCAAACTCTTTTTCAGTTTCTTTATCGAAACGCTGGCTTAAAAAATGAAAGCTAAAGCCTTCGGGCAGAGCCAGTATTTTTCTTATAAATGGATTGATTGTTTTTCTTCTACTTCTTCCAGGCTTCATTTCCACTTCTACAGAGAATTTTTCGAGTATACGACTACCGGTATTTAAGGTTTAGTTAATAATGAATTAATTTTTAACTTGAATAATAACAGTTTGTGAAGTAGAATATTTTGTGATAAAGGAATTATTTTAATATTGATTTTCATAATGATGATCTGTAATTAAACCTTTAAGAATATCTTTTTATTATAGAGGAAGTAGAGAAATAACCAGCTAACCAGGAAATAGGCTGCAGCCATCCAAAAATCCTGAAAAGTGGATGTGAGGGTTTCGATCATTCCACCGAAAAAATAATCTGCCGTATTCCAAAAATCGATCATTCCTGCCTGTGTAAGGTAAATTGTAATGGGGTTCAGCCCGATAACCACGAAAGGGAATGCCCAGCCTCTTATCTTCCATATATCATTGATCAGGTAGAAAACGGAGAGCAGAAGCAGGCTTATGCCGGCTGCAACAAGGACAAATGAGCTGGTCCACAGGTTTTTATTTATCGGAAATGCAAGGTCCCACAACATCGCAAGTAAAATCAATATAATTCCTGAAGCGGTCATAATACCCAGCTTTCTCCAACTGCTTAAATAGACGTTTTTAATTTTCAGCAATTGACCTGTCAGCATTCCAAGTATTGCAGTGCCAATTGCAGGGATGGTTGAGAATAGTCCTTCAGGATCATGAACATCCAGGTAAAGTTTTCCCGGCACCAGTGCACGGTCGATATAACCCGCAAGACTGCCTTCCATGCTCAGGTCACCGGCTCCATATCCCGGAACCGGAATAAGCATCATGGCTGCCCAATATCCCAGCAGAATGACCAGTAGCCACACTACCTGCCAGAATAGCCGGGAATTCATTACTATAAGGGCAGCGAACATCCACGCAAGACCAATTCTTCCAAGGACACTAGCAAACCTGAGATTCTCAAAATCAAAACGCAAAAGTCCGTTATAGACTAATCCGAGTATTACCAGTGCAATTCCTCTTTGAAATACATGCCTGTAGATCTTTGAGCGGGGTTGACCTCTTCTTTTTCTGCTATCGATAGAGAAGGGGAAACTTACACCGGCTATAAAGAGGAAAAGCGGGAATATCAGGTCGTAAAACCTGAATCCGTCCCATTCTGCATGGTGACACTGGTAACTAACCCAGTCAATCCAGGAAGCATCGGTTGATTCGGCAAGTGCGTGAAAAATCATCGCTCCTCCTGCGATCCAGAACATATCGAATCCACGGAGGGCATCAAGTGAATAAAGCCTTTCTTTTGGTAGTTTAATCATAGTTTTAGAGTTTGAGGACTTTAATATAGGATTTTTTTCAGTTCGAGGGAAAATGTAGCATACTATAAAGTGATTTTTTCATCAAAATTGGGGCAAGGGGGAGGGCTGGGATTTCCCGGTTTTTCAATGAAAGTCTGGGATGAGGAGGCACTATCCTCGCCTTGAACTCAGGTTTTAAAAAATGAACAGAATAAAAGTTTTGTATCAAATGAAGTTTTCTTGTTAAGAAAGGGTTAATGCATTGATCTTTTTCTTTTCAGGATGTTATTATTAAAAATATTATGAAAAGAAAAGAATTTGTACCCAGGGCAATAGCCGCAACTGCCATACTGGCTGTTTTACCGTCTTTCTTAGCTTCCTGTGAGAAAGAAGATCCGGTTGTTGATGATCCAAATAACAATGATGACGGTGATGATGATAGTGATGATACAGTCACAATCGATTTAAATGATCCCGATTTTGTGGCATTAAGATCCGATGGAGGATTTGCTTACAAAGATAACTATATAGTGATCAACACAGGAGATGAAGATTTCGTGGCATTATCCAGTGTCTGTACCCATCAGGGTTGCACTGTGAATTACAATGCATCCTCCAACCAGCTTCCGTGCCCGTGTCATGGTTCTGTATTCGCTACCAATGGTACGGTGCTGAATGGTCCCGCAAGCAGTCCCTTATCTACATTTGATGTAAGCCGTGAAGGGGATGTTTTGACGATTAGTTGATTAGTTATACAATCATATTAATCAAAATCGAATAAATATTTTTTCTTTTTAGGGCTTTTTTTGTATTTTTGCATCCGCTATACAATTCGGGGTGTGGCGCAGTTGGCTAGCGTACATGCATGGGGTGCATGTGGTCGCCCGTTCGAGTCGGGCCACCCCGACGTAAGGAGAGTGAGAGCGAGAGTGAGAGTGAGGATGTTAACGAAGGAATAGCTTTTTCCGGAGATTGAGATTTCTCACCGACAGCATTAAACTCCTGCCTTATTGGTAGGAGTTTTTTTTATCCATAATCGACGCAGTTGGCTAGCGTATCCCGATGGGGGGTCGGGATGGTCGCCCGTTCGAGTCGGGCCACGG
>CAZGTU010000004.1:0-114071 GCA_964528675.1 uncultured Bacteroidaceae bacterium | reverse complement strand
CGACATATGTTGTAGGCGGGAAGAGGATATTTCCTTTCTGGGTTGAGATGGAGAGGATGGACGATGGACGATAGCCCATGGACCATGGTCTATAATCTTTCCTGGGTACTTGCAAAATAATTGGAATATTAAATTGATATTTTCATAATCAAGAACCGAAATTAAAATTAGATCTATGAGAACAATAATGCCCGGCTTAATGATTGCCGGAACAACCTTAATCACCTCTTGCAATACGAGTGGTAATCTTGAAAAACCCAATATCGTATGGATAACTTCTGAAGATAACTCAAAACATTTTATGGAGCTTTTTGATGAGCATGGAGCACCCACACCCAATATTGAAAAATTGGCAAATCGGGGGGTAGTCTTTAGCCATGCCTTTTCAAATGCCCCGGTCTGCAGCGTTGCCCGTTCTACGTTGATCTCCGGATGCTATGCTCCCAGGATAGGAGCTCAGTTCCACAGGAAATACAATAAGGTTCCCATGCCTGAAAACCTGAAAATGTTCCCTGCCTATCTTAGAGAAAAGGGCTATTATACAACGAATAATGCCAAGGAGGATTACAATATTATTAAAACTGAGGGTGTTTGGGATGAATCCTCAAATAAAGCCAGCTGGCGAAACAGGGAAAACGGGCAGCCCTTTTTTCATGTCCAGAACATTGGTATTACCCATGAAAGCAGCCTTCATTTTGACCGGAAAGAAATGGAAAATACTACACCGGTGACCGATCCTGAACAGGTCTTTGTTCCTCCCATACATCCGGATACCGAGCTATTCCGATATACCTATGCCACATATCATGATAAGATCATGAAAATGGATGAAAGGGTAGGAGAGGTACTGGACAGGCTTGAGGAGGATGGATTACTGGATGAAACCATCGTTTTTTATTTCGGCGATCATGGAGGGGTACTTCCCGGCAGTAAAGGATATCTTTATGAAACAGGGCTTCATGTTCCCCTGGTGGTATATGTGCCGGAGAAATACGAAAAACTTGTCGGGGTAAAACAGGGATCAACTGTGTCAGATTTTGTCAGTTTCGTCGATTTTGGTGCTACTGTTCTGAACCTGGCCGGGGTGGAAGTGCCTGAGGAAATGGATGGCCAGGCTTTTTTAGGGAAAGGAACCAGGCCCGGAAAACAGAAAAGAGAACAGCTTACTTTTTCCTATGCTGACAGGTTTGATGAAAAGTATGATCTTGTCAGGTCAGTAAGAGCAGGTGATTATAAATATATCAGGAACTACCAGCCTTATAATATTGATGCACTGCAAAATAATTATCGTTATCGCATGCTGGCTTATGTTGAATGGAGAGAGATGTATCATAAAGATCAATTAAGGGAAGAACAGGCAAGATTTTTCGAAAAAAAACCTGCAGAAGCCCTTTACAATGTAGCGGAAGATCCCTACGAGCTAAACAACCTTGCCGGAGATCCTGATTACACTACTATAAAAAATGAACTTGGAGAAACACTGGTAGAACAAATTACCTCAATGCCGGACCTGAGCTTTTATCCTGAGAGTTACCTGGCTGAGCATGCTTTAAAAGATCCTGTCAGCTTTGGTAAGGAAAGAAAAGAGGAAATATCTGAACTGGTAGCCGTTGCCGACCTCGCCTTACTTTCATTTGAAGAGGCCGAAGAAGAATTATTAACTGCCCTGGATTCAGAGAATGAATGGAAGCGATACTGGGCACTCACAGCATGCAGTTCTTTTGATGAAAGCTCAGTTGAACTTATTCATAAAATCAATGAAATTTCTAAAAATGATCAGGCATCCTTAAATCGGTTAAGGGCCTTGGAATACCTTGCACTTGGTGAACATAGCGATTCTGGAGATCAGATTGTGAATGAAATTAAACAATCAAAAGATCCGGTAGAGACGCTTATAATGCTTAACACTCTTGCATTATTGAAAGATATAGGTTCTCCATATGTTGTTTCAGTGAGCGATTCCTTATTTCAGGAGGTGGATACATGGAATGAAATAAAATCAAGATTGAAATATCTTGGCAATTGACTCTGAATGCATACCTGTAGCTGAAGATTTTTTAGTGTTAGATGAGAGAGGAGTTTCCCAAATATTCCCAATGATTATATGGTTTGGAGTCTGGTGTGATATCAGAAAGGTGGATCGGAGTATGGCAAAATTATCCTCCTGATGGATGACATTGAAGTCCCAACAAATATCCCCGGAAATTGTTAATTTGTGTGCAAGAAAATACCTGTTGCCAAAAGAATATGCAAAATTTCATAATTATTTTTCATGAATTAACGATGATGAAAAGCAGAATAAAACACAACATAAAATGAGTAATTTGATTTGAATGATTTCAATAAAGTATAAACTATCTTAAAAGAAAACATACATAAGTCCCTATTGATTATTGGTTGGTACAAGCATACCAGAATGGTTCTTTTAGCTGTATTTGTATTTCATTATTTAAATGTACCTGGTCAGGTTGATTCCTCCAGACCCTTTTTAAGTTCAGGTTTCCGTTATCATCAAAGCACAGTAATACAACACTCTTCAAAACTCAGTGATGAAATCACCAATGTGAATCCCTGGATTATTGAAACGGAGCTTGCCTGGCACTTAAGAAACAAGAAAACGTGGGCATATTGTTATTGTTACCCGAGGACCGGATTGGGTCTCCGTTACATTAATTTCGATAATCCTGATGTACTTGGAAGCTCGCTTGCCTTTTACGGTTTTATTGAGCCCTTTATTAATGCAGGAAATGATTTGAATTTCTCAAGCCGTTTTGGAATAGGACCGGCCTACCTTACAAAAATATACGATGATCAGGAAAACCTCGAAAACCTGTTTTTCAGTTCTTCCATAAGTTTCATTGTCCTGCTAAATCTTTCGATTAATTACAGATTGAACGATAATGTCAGTTTGCGTCTTGCAGGCGACTATAATCATATTTCGAACGGAGGTTATGCAGAGCCAAATTTAGGAATGAACTTTCCTTCCCTGAATATGGGGATTGATTTTAGTTTCAGTAAACCATCCTTTCCTGAACGTGATAAAGAAGAATTACCTGAGACCAGGAAAGCTAAAACCCGGCTGGACTTAAGTTATGGGATATCATTCAAACCGCCTTCCTATAATATCAGGGAAGGCTTATATTCAGTGCATTGTTTTGGATTTAATTATAGCAGGAGTCTTGGGCGGATTTTCGCTCTCTCAGGTGGAATGGAATGGATAAACAGTTATGCCTCAAAAGCTTTTGTAAGGATTGAGGATAGACGTAATGAGGAGGGTGAGTATATCGACCATAATAAGCTGGGCGCTTTATTTGGGGTGGAGTGGCTTTTTGGAAGATTTATATTTTCCCAGCATTTTGGATATTATCTTTACTTTCCGCTTGAGCCTGATCGTAATTTTTATCAACGTTATGGTTTAATGTTCCGGGTTTCAGATCATGTATTATCGGGTATCAGCGTGAAGGCACAAGGACAGGACGCTAATTTTATTGACTTGAGAATTGCTTTTAGTCTGGGGGATATTTAAGATCATAAATGCCACAAAAGCAAAAAATATTGCAATCGAGATAAACGACATGTCTCATACACCGCACAGGGACTTTATTTACATGGCTAAAGATGCCGGATTAAAATTTAGCTTCGGATCGGATGCCAGGAATCAACCTGAACATGTAAAAGCTCTTCTAACTAAACTACAATTCATGAAGAAATTTTCATTTTTTCTTTCCATGGGTACAGTGATTCTTCTATGCTCCTGTACCCATCGAGTTTCCACAACCATAAACAAAACATATCCTCCTCTTGATTATCGCGAGAAGGTGGTAGTTCTTGATATTACCCGTGAAGAACCTGAGAATGCAGAAATGCTTGGAGAAATTAAGCTTGGAGATACTGGATTCAGTATTAAATGTGGTTACGATCTGGCGATAGAAAAGGCTAAAATGGAAGCCCGGAAATCCGGTGGCAATGTTGTCAAAATCATCGATCACAGACCTCCTTCTGCTTTCGGAAGTACCTGTCATAGGATCACTGCAAAGATATTGAGAGTAAAGGATGTTGAGAAATTGGTCAGGGCAGAGGAGGGTGATTTGCTGGATATTGATCATGCGATATTCTATGTTTATCGGCCAGACGGAAGAGGATTTCTGGTTAATTATGACCTTTATCTTGGCGACTCTGTTATTTGCAGAGTGAGCAGCAATTATGGAGCGAAAATCAAAACTTTGATCATTTCCGCATAACTCTGAACACAGGTTACAGCTATCAATCAGCAAGGATGAGTGAAGACATCCCTTCAGACTTTGAAGAATATGCGAGGGATCTGAGGTCCGGTTATCATATTGGAGCCGGTTTCTTCTACTATATAAGCGAACCTCTGGGCCTGGGATTGAAATATTCGCTGTTCAGGACATCAAATCAGATGGATAATATTTACCTGATTGATCCATACGGGACTCGCCACTATGGAAATATGGCGGATGATATTCGTATTACATTTATCGGACCTGCATTTTCTACAAGATTGTTGAATAAGAATAAATCCGGTGTATTTTTTATGAATATGTCGATAGGATATTTAGGCTATAGCAATGATTTTGTTCTGATAGATGAATACTCGATGAAAGGAAGCACAGCAGGATATATTTATGAAATAGCTTATGATTGGAAGATGGGGGAAAATGTTTTTTTTGGATTACAGATCTCTTATATCGGCGGGAATCTTTTTTCCTACGAATTAAAGGATGGTTCTTATACCCAGGAGGTGGAACTGGACCCTGAGGAAGATGAGATGATCAGCGTAAGTAGATTTGATTGTTCTGTAGGATTGAGATTGGCATTCTAGTACAATAGCATAAATCACTAAAGAAATTTATAATTCACCCCTTATTGATTTTACAAAATTACATGAGCAGAAAGTTTTTTTTATCCGTAATATTTCTCCTTTATCTCTCAACATGCTTTTCCCAGCGAAATTTTCAGCCTGGTTTTATTGTTGAAGAAGAAGGCGATACCATCCAGGGTTTTATTGAATACCATGACTGGATTATTAATCCTGAAAAAATAAATTTTAAAAAATCATTGGCTGAACCACCGGTTTTATTGAAGCCAGGCGACATAGATAAATTCTTTGTTAATGATAAACTATACATCTCTGCTATCGTTGAGTTCGAGACCAGTCCCGTCTTATCTCTACTAATCTTAGTGGTTAAAAATCCTACATAGTGATGGATACCATGAGCTTTCAGATTTTTATATGTTCAATCCATTAAAAAAATAATTTGAAGAAAAACTTCATATGAACAGGATTCTTTTTACCTTATGTCTAATATTCTTGCATTATTTGGCAAAAATTCCAAAAAACAAGTTCCAAAAAACAAATAATTTACAATAGCAAAATTTCAAAAACGAAACAAGTTACTTAAATTTCTTTTACATAGTCTTACTCGCTTAGCAGAATGAAAAACCTGTTTGGTCATTTGTTGAAAGTAAAGTCAGTTATAGATAAAGTTTATCCTTTGGAGCAGACCGCTGATGCAATCAGAAGACTTGAGGAAAGGAAAGTGAGAGGGAAAGTGGTTATTAAAATATAGTTTTCGCACATCTTTCAAACCCTTCAACCCTTCAACTTCTTCCAACCCAACTCTCCCCAATCCCTAACTCCCTAAATCCCCACTTTCTCCAACAACCCCACAATCCTCTCCAGATTCATCCTGTCTGTCTCATCAAAACTGTTAATATTCTTACTGTCCACGTCCAAAACCCCGTAAATTTTCCCTTCAGCATTTTTCAGTGGAATAACGATCTCAGATTTAGACCGCGAATCACAGGCTATGTGGCCCGGGAATTGCTCAACATCGGCTACTACAACACTTTTTTCAGTGTTAATACCGGCCCAGCATACCCCCTTGTCTTTTTCCAGAACCTGGCAGGCAACAGGACCCTGGTAAGGCCCTACAGTTAATTCCTCATCTCGTAATAAATAAAATCCACACCAGAAATAATTATCCATTTTATGAAACAAAACGGCATTAATGGTAGCCATCTTTGCTATCTTATCCTCGGTGGCAGTGAGCAATTTTGTTAATTGCTTGTATATCCTGTCATACCGCCCCTGTTTTTTTTGAGTGTCCATTGGTTGAATATTTTTGAAATACACTAACATTTGTAAAGTTAACAGAATTATTTCTTTCTCCTGAGGGCATACGCGTAAACTTAAGACAATGGTGTGGTGAAAAACCCTAATATTATTTGAATCACAGAGTATACACAGGGTTGTTTTCCCTGTTCTCAGTGAAAACAACCCTGTGTCCCCTCCCGAGAGTCGGGACAGGTTGTGATTCAATTTTTTTTTGCAGGACATATGTTAATCTTAAGTTGACGCGCAGGCCCTGAGGGGTACAAGGAATAGTGGTGAAAATGGTTTTTCAAAACGCAATTCCGGGTAATATTCTTATAAAGGATACTTTTACCTGAAGACCATTAGTTTTAAAAACTCCGCGAATTAATTAAATTTGACACCAAAAATTGAGCATATGCAAAAGCCACTGTTTTTTTCCGTTTTGTTTTCGTTGTTTATTCTTAATACCAATGCCCAGGATAAACCGGATTGGGAAGGGGGATTCCCGGAAGGATGTACAACCATAACCGCCGGTAAGGAAGCCACCACGGATGGTTCTGTTATTACCAGCCATACCGACGACAGTCACCGTACTCGTTCGTGGATGGATATTCAGCCGGCAAAAAAGCACAAAAGAAACGCGAAAAGCATCATGTATAAAAGGGTGCCCTCCGATTCACTTGTCATGCCTACCTATAGCCATATACCGATCGGAAGCATACCCCAGGTTCGGGAGACTTACCAGTATATAAATACAGCTTACCCAAGTATGAATGAATACCAGGTGGGAATAGGAGAATCAACTTTCGGAGGTAGAGATGAACTGCAGTCAGATGAAGGTTTGATTGATTGTCAGCGATTATGCAAGCTGATGCTCGAAAGAACAAAATCAGCAAGAGAAGCCATAAAACTGGGAGGAGAATTGCTGGCAAAATACGGATGGAATGATTATGGAGAATGTCTGACCATTTCAGATAAAAACGAAGTTTGGCACATGGAAATAGTCGGCCCGGGTAAAGGAAAGGTCGGAGCTGTTTGGGTGGCTCAAAGGGTGCCTGATGATGAAATAAGCGTCAACGCCAATGCCAGCCGGATACTTGAGATTGATATGGAAGATAAGGATTATTTCATGGCAAGCGATAATGTTTTTGAAGTAGCCCTTGAAAACGGATGGTGGGATCAGGAAAATGAACCTTTCCGCTTCGCATATGCTTATGCACCCGAAAGCCGGACATCCATGGCTGCCCGGAGAAGGGAGTGGAGAGTATTCGATCTCCTCGCTCCATCACTTAAATTAGACCCATATGCTGAAAACTATCCTTTTTCAGTAAAACCTGATGAAAAGGTCAGTCTTTATGATCTGGTGGTGGTTTTCCGAGATTATTATGAAGGTACAGACTTCAATTTTATCAAAAATATTACTGTCACTGATGAAGATGGAAAAACCATCATTTCACCCATGGCAAATCCCTTTATGCCTTACGATATGAATAAGGTGTTTGATATCAATGGCGGATGGGGCTGGAGGGGCGAGAGGACCATTGCCCGGTGGTATACCATGTATGCTACCATTATCCAGAGCCGCGACTGGTTGCCCGATGAAATCGGTGGGGTTGAATGGCTTGCGATGGACAATGTCGCATCTTCGGTTTACATTCCCGTTTATTGCTCGGTTACCGACCTTCCTGAATCTTACAAAACACCCGGCCGTCCTAATGGTTATACAACTGAGAGCGCATGGTGGGCCTTCAACAGGATGAGTACCCTCGCTGCCCAGCGCTGGGGCGATATGCGTCACGATGTTATGGATGTATTCAATCCCATGCAAAAAGAGCTTTTTGAAAATCAGGAAGCTTTTGAAGAAAAGGCGATGGAATTTTATGAGGCAGGAAAGAGAGATGAATTGATAAAAATGCTTACAGATTATACCATGAAATGGGGAAATAAAGCAGTGGAGGAAGCATGGAAAACCGGAGACTTGCTCTGGACTAAATATGATGAATTGTTCTGATAAATCATTGAAAGCATAGAATATTTCAAATCTAAAATATTTAATCATTAATATTTATGAATAAACGCGGATTCGCAAGTGATAACAATGCCGGGGTCCATACCGAAATTCTTAAAGCTATTCAGAATGTAAATAATGGACATACAATTGCTTATGGAGATGATCCTTACACTGAAAAAGCTACAGCAGTGATCAAAGATATCTTTGGTGAAGAAGTCGAGGTGTTTTTTGTATTCATAGGCACTGCGGCAAATGTCCTGGGACTGGATGCCATCACCCAGCCATATAATTCTGTCATCTGTTCAGAAACAGCTCATATTCATGTGGATGAATGTGGCGCTCCTGAAAAATTCACCGGCTGTAAATTATTATCTGTGGAAACAGAAGACGGAAAACTCACTGTTGAAGGAATAAAGAAGCATATGCATGGTTTTGGATTTGAACATCATTCTCAGCCGGGAGTAATTTCCATCACACAGGCATCTGAGATGGGCACAGTTTATACGGTTGAAGAGATCCGGAAAATAAGCGATTATGCACATCAGAATGGCCTGTTGCTTCATATGGACGGAGCAAGGATCAGTAATGCTGCAGTCAGCCTGGATAAGAGTTTTAAGGAATTCACTTCCGATGCCGGTGTGGATGTGCTTTCATTCGGAGGTACCAAGAATGGAATGATGTACGGTGAGGCAGTTATCTTTTTCGATAAAGAATTGGCACAGGATTTCAAATACCGGCGGAAACAGGGAATGCAACTAGCTTCAAAAATGCGTTTCATATCAACTCAGTTTCTGGCTTTTCTTAGCAACGACCTCTGGAAAAAAAATGCTGAACATGCCAACCGGATGGCAAAACTGCTCGAAAAAGAAGTTTCAAAAATCCACGGTATAAAAATCACCCAGAAAGTCGAAGCAAATGGAGTGTTTGCGATTATCCCACAGAATTTGATTTCTGAATTACAGGAAGAGTATTTTTTTTATGTATGGGATGAGGAACGCTCCGAGGTGAGATGGATGACTTCCTTTGATACAACTGAGGAAGATGTTTACGGATTTTGCGATCTCCTGAGAAAGAAAATGCAGTAATGTCATTTCAAGCCATAACCCCCGTAATACGGGGCAAAAAGCGAAAATGACATTTATTGGCAGGAGTTAGGAGAGAATCCTGCTCCTGTCTACCCATGTCGGTTGGGGTTTAAAAATGCATTACCGAATTGTGAATTTATAGACACTTAAAATACTATTCCGGAAACAATAAGGAAGAATCTCCATAACTGAGGAACCTGAAATTATTCTCAAGGGCATAGTTATAAATATCCCGCCATTTATCGCCAACAAGAGCAGCAATAAGCATAAGCAATGTACTTCCCGGTTGATGAAAATTGGTAATTAAAGCATCGGTCATTTGAAACTTATAGCCCGGCGTGATCATAATACCGGTAGAACCCAGGAAAATTTCCCGATTGACTTTTTTCAGGTGATCAAATATTTCCATCAATGCTTCTTTTCTGCCGATATTTTGATCCAGGTCGTAGGCTTCAAACTGTTCAAGAAAATTACATTCTTCGGGATGAAATCCTGTTTTCAGTTTCACTCCCATCCAGTAAAGACTTTCAAGTGTTCTGCATGAGGTTGTGCCTACCGGTGTGATATGATCAGAGCGACGGATAAGGAATTTTAGTTCTTCTTTCCGAATATGAAATCGTTCAACATGCATTTCATGCTCCATGCCATTGTCAACCTTAACGGGTGTAAATGTCCCGGCCCCTACATGCAAGGTGATTTCCGAGATGGGAATATTACCATTCTTCAGTATCTCAATTAATTCATCTGTAAAATGCAAACCGGCAGTGGGGGCAGCAACAGAACCTTCATGTTTTGAGTAAACAGTCTGGTAAGTAAGCGAGTCCGATTCTTCGGCTTCACGCCCAAGGTAGGGTGGGATAGGAGTGCTTCCGAAGATTTCAATGATCTCGCTGAAACTGAGATCTCCGGGTTCCCAGGAAAATTTTATCAGCTCTTCATTCTTTTCTTTACCGATTCTCTGCGCCTGAATTTTGAATTCTCCGGTTCTGTGTGTTAACTCCAGGACTTCATTTTTCCATTTTTTTGAATTTCCTACAATGCATTTCCACTCTACTGAATGCTGTGAAGCAAAATTGAGATGATAATCAAAGGGGACAGAAGGCTCAAGGCAAAATATTTCTATGCGTGCACCGGTGGCTTTTTTGAATTTAAGACGAGCGTGGATAACTTTTGAATTATTGAAGACGAGTTGTGTGCCGGATTTCAAAAATGAACCAAGATCATAGAACCTTCCTTCTTCAATACCTCCGTTTTTATAAACGAGTAACCTCGACCTGTCTCTCAGTTCCAGAGGGTAGGTGGCAATTTTCTCATCAGGTAACTCATAATTAAACCTGCTTAAAGCTATGTAATCCGGTTTCTTCATTCTGAAAGGTCAGCAAAATTAGCTAATTTTGTCAAAAATAAATAATATGAAATTTAAGACAGGAGATAAAGTAAAGTTTCTTCATGATAAGGGACATGGAGTAGTGAGTTCGATTATAGATAAAAAGACTGTCATGGTCAGAACTGAAGATGGATTTGACATTCCCTTTATTGAGAATGACCTGGTTTTATATGGGAAAGAAGAGAACAAAAAAATGTCGGGGAAAGAAGAGGTTGCTGAAGATGAACAGCAAGAGGAACATGTGCAGGAATATGAGCCCGAAGAGCCAATAGAAGATGAGGAAATTGTGTTTGCCGTGAATCTCAGTAAAAGCGGAACTGATATCATCTCCCACCTGGTGAACAGTTCAAGCTATCATTTATATTACACAGTATCCAGAACGATAGCAGGAGAGGAACACCTGCTTGGTCGTGGTATTTTAGAGGCGGATACAAAGGTGAGGCTGGTGAAACTTATTCCGGCCAATATGAGTGAAGAATGGGAAATAAAAGTTAATCTCCTTTTCTGGAACAATAGTTTTTTTAAGTATGTAAAACCTGCACACAGATCGATTACCCTTGATTTCAATGAATTATACAGCGGAGTATTATTGACGGAAAATGATTATTTCGAGCAAAAATCTGCAGTCTTCACTGTTCATTCTTTCAAAGCCGGGGAAAGTTTTGAAAACAAAAAGGTTGAAGATGATTTAAAAGCAGTACTCGCAGAGAAAGAAAGGAAAGAAGATAAGAAAAAAGCAAAAAAAGCTGTGCGGGAACCTGAAATTGAAGAAGTCGATCTTCATATTGAATCCATAGTTGACGATTATAAAGATCTCAGCAATAGTGAAATAATGGATATTCAATTATCCCGGTTCAAAACAAAGCTTGAAACAGCCATTATTCATAAAACCCGCAGGATTGTGTTCATCCATGGCATTGGAAACGGGAAATTAAAGCATGAGATCCGTAAAAACCTCGACAGAAAATATCCCGATCTGAAATACCAGGATGCCTCATTCAAGGAGTATGGTTATGGGGCGACGATGGTGATTATTCCGGGATGAGGAGGAGGATGGTTTAAGGGTTTAAGGGTTCCCGCCTGCCATTGCACTGGCCAGTGCTTCGGCGGGCAAGTATGGGTTTGCTATAAACCTATAAACCTATAAACTAATCAACCTATCAACCTTTAGTCATCCCCCTTCACATACTTCTCCAGCCAGCGGTGCTGTTCCCAGAGTACATGCACAATGCTTTCCTTGGCAGCATATCCATGACTTTCTTTTGGCAGTATAACGAGTCTTGTTGGGGCTCCATGACCTTTGAGGGCATTGAAGTAGCGTTCACTTTGCATCGGGTAGGTGCCTGAATTATTATCTGCTTCTCCATGTATAAGCAGGAGAGGAGTTTTCATTTCATCTGCATGCATAAACGGTGACATATTATAATATACCTCGGGGGCTTCCCAGTATGTTCTTTCTTCGCTTTGAAAGCCAAAAGGGGTTAGTGTACGGTTGTATGCACCACTTCTTGCTATACCTGCAGCAAAAAGATCAGAATGTGATAATAAATTGGCTACCATAAATGCTCCATAGGAGTGACCGCCTACACCTACCCTGTCGGGGTCTATATAACCCAGCTCATCAACGGCATTAATAGCTGCTTCCGCATTGGCAACAAGCTGTTCACGAAACGAATCATTGGGTTCTTCTTCACCCTCTCCCACAATGGGAAATGCTGCTCTGTCGAGAATAACATAACCCTGAGTTACCCAGAATACCGGAGATCCGTAATAAGGATAGGTGAAAGCGTTGGGGTTTGATGTGAGCTGTGAAGCACTTTGTTTATCCTTATATTCGCGGGGATAAGCCCAGAGGATCAAGGGTTTCTTTTCTTTTTTCTCTTTATCATATCCAACAGGAAGATAAAGAGTAGCATCCAGTTCGAGTCCGTCTTTTCTCTTATAGGTAATGACTTCTTTATGGACATCCTGAATACTTTCAAATGGATTTTCGAATTGGGTTACAGGGATTAATCCTTTTCTATTCTTAATATTTCGGATATAATAATTAGGATATTCATTTTTGGCCTCAATTCTTACAAGGATTTCCCCTTTTTTCATATCAATTGCATAATACAGCCTTTCAAGCTTATCGGTGTAACTTGACTGATAAAGTCTCCTGGTTTCAAGGGTAGAGAGGTCAAGTTCATCAACAAAAGGAAACTGCCCCTCAGGCGTGTATCCGTCTCCCATGAGAAAAACTTTGTTGTCAATGATATTGAGAACAGAAGTGTTATATTCATTAGGCTTTTTCACGAAAGATCCCGGATCACTGTACCTGTCCTGGTAATTTCTGTCGAAAAGAATTATGGGCTCGGAATCCGGATCAGAGGGATTAAACAGGTAGGATTTTGTGTTTCTTGTTTTCCACCAGAAATCGTAGGCAATAGCAGTTTCATCATTTCCCCAGGTAATTCCCCGGAAACGGTTTTTGGTTTTGAGTATCGGGGTAACTTCACCGTCAAAAGGGGCTTCGAGTTGATAAACAATATCCCTGTATTCAGCTTCAACTGCAGGGTCACCTTCATCGAGGGCTTCAGCCCAGTAAAGGGTTGCCGGTCTGTCATCTCTCCAGCCCATGCTTCTCTTTCCGGTCCTTACTGCATCAAAACCCTGTGGTAAAACTTCGGTGAGGGGAACTTCATTTACCCGCTGTACCTTTTCCCCATTTTTATCATAAATGGTTGTTTCACTGGGAAACCTGTAATAAGGTACCAGGTATGAAAAAGGTTTCTTTATTCTTGTAACAGATACATATTTACCATTGGGAGAGAATGACATCCATGCATACATAGCTGAAGGTAACCATAACTTCTTGTTACCATTGAGATCAACTTTGTAAATATCAGAACGGGTAAGTTGCTCGAAATTGAATTCATCATCCGGACTCTTTAATAGATCCTGGTAAGTCCTGTTCTGGGCTTTTTCTCCCGTGCTTACGCTTACAATCGGACCATCGGGAATGACATCCTCCGTCTCAACTAATTGTTCCCTATCCGATGGGATGGTTTTAACCAACAGTGCTTTGTTATCGGGGAACCATGACAATGTGGATCCCATATTGGCATTGATAATAGCATCCGTTAGTTTTCTGGCACGGGCATTTTCGATGTTTATTAGCCATAACTCAACACCTGTTTCGGTAGTGTTTAGCATGGCCATCCAGTTCTGATCATCCGACCATGTAAAATCGGACAAACGGGGGGACTCTGGTAATCCACTGACCTGAACAGGTTCATCTCCTGTAATAGACTTGATTTTTACATTGTTGTAAAAGCGAGTTCTGCTTCCAATATTAGTATAGGGGTTAATCCGTAATCCTGCAAGCCGCAATTCTTCCTCCGATAGTTCTGCGATCGTCTTGTATTTATTACGGTAAATCATTACGATTTTTTCCGCATCTCTGTCTATCAATACATTCGGGGCAAGAGGTGCTTCAACCAGTTCAAGGATTTCTTCCGGTGGCTTCTGGTAATTTAATTTTTCCTGGGCAAAAAGACCGATGTATATTGTAAGTGTTAAAACGAATAAGAGTGTTTTCTTCATAATTAAAGGAATAAGTATTTGTTAATAGTTTTTTTTCTATCATCCATTAACAATGTTGAGAATAGATTTGTTGGATATCTTTTTTGACCAAATTATAAATACTAAAGTTTCGTGCTTGATTAATAAGATATGTTTCTACAGATTACTCACAACCTTTGGCAGTTCATGAGATCACTATCGCTAAGTTCACAGATTAAGAATAATAGTTGCATTCCTACTAACTAGATTGACACAGAAACCTTTCTGTAAAACAGAAAGGAATCCGCGAAAATTAATTGCAACGAATGAGAATAATAATTTTAATCTGTGAATCTGTGGCAACATATATTATTAATCAAGTGCGAAACTTCAGTAAATATAGCTAAAATGCTTGAATTTCTTATGAAATGAAAAAATCTTATAAACATTAGCACTATTTTTGATATTTTTGTAATACAAGATGAACAATCCTGTCGGGCCCGCCCTGGCGGGTCAGGAAAGTCCGGGCAACACAGGGCACTTCGCTTTCGAAAGAAAGATGTCCGTGAGGGCATAGAAGCAGGACAGAAAATAACCACCTCTGCTTTTGCAGGGGAAAGGGTGGAAAGGTGAGGTAAGAGCTCACCGGCAGGCATGGTGACATGTCTGGCCGCCTGCCTCGAAGGTTGTAAGACCAAGTAAACCGGCGCTTAAGGGCTGCCCGCCCGATGCCGGAGGGTAGGTCGCATAGATAAATGACAGGAGTCAGCTCCGGCTGTTACAGAACCTGGCTTATTGTTTATCTTTATTTTTAAAAAAAAGCGCCCTGATTTTTTAGGGCACTTTTTTAATTCCTTAATGTGATCTTATTCTTCTTTAAATTCTTCAGGGCTGATCACTTGTATTGGATCATTTCCTGTCTTAGTAACGAGCTTATTAATTTTTTCCAGATCCCCAAGCAAAAGATCTGCTTCAGATGCTTTTTTGTCAAGTTCGACTTCCAGAATTTCAAGTCTGTCAATCTGTGATTGAGTAGGCCTGCCATAATACCTCATCACAGCACCGTAAATATTAGAGATTTTCTCGCGCAATTGTTCCTCTCCGGTTATACCTCCCATTTTGGTAGCAACCAATTTTTTTCTTAATTGCTCGAGTTCATCAGCATAAGCATTAAGTTTTTTCTGAATGGACGTTTTGGTTTCTTCATTTTCCGCAATCGCTTTTAAATCTGTTATTACCCCGTTCACTTTTGCATCAACAAAGGCCAGGTCTTCAAGCATTCGATAAGCCTTTCGGAGAGTAATAAGTTGAAGTTCACGATCTTTTTCACTATGAGGAAGATCGGGATCAAATTTCAGGGATACTTTACCTTTATATTCATCTTCTCCCTTAATGATCTTTACCGTATAGTCACCCGGCAGGTAAGTTGGGCCGAAAAATGCGCCACCGGCGAGGGTGTTTGAAACCGGAACTTTAGGAGGTTTCTCCCGTGGGGTCCATGCTTCTCTGTTGATCCCTTTTCTTTTTCCGGCAGGGATCTCAGCAATCTTTTCTCCTTCCGGATCATGAATTTCCATGTACATATCGCCGAAAATGTGACGCTTTTTCATATAATAGGTAATGTACACTGCATCTGCAGGATTTCTTCCGATAAATTCATCGTCACCTCCAAAAGTCTGCTTCTGTCCCATACTGCTTATGTAATAAGGACGCGAAGGCAGAAAATAAAGATCTTCTTCCAGTATTTCTTCGCTTAGAGCGCGCAATGGTGAGAGATCATCAATAATCAGGATCCCCCGCCCATGGGTGCCCAGAACCAGGTCATGTTCCCGGGGATGGATAAGCATTTCATGAATGGCTACTTTGGGAATATTTCCAGTAAATCTTGACCAGTTTTTTCCTTTATCAATGGAAGCAAACAGACCGAACTCTGTACCCAGGAAGAGAAGTTCAGGTTTCTTAAGGTCCTGCAATATCCTGAAACAGTATCCCTCGATATTTTCATCCACCAGCGATACAAAACTTTCACCAAAGTCCTCCGACATATAGACGTAAGGTTTCATATCCCCGGTTCGGTGATTATCAAAGGTAACAAATACCGTGGCTTCATCGAAACGAGAAGGTTCAACGCTAGATACCCAGTTACCCTCAGGAAGGTCAGGAATGTTGGTTGTCACATTGGCCCAGTTTTTTCCTCCATCCCTGGTAAGTTGCAAATAACCATCATCTGTGCCTACCCATACCAAATCAGGATTAAGCGGGCTTTCAGCAATGGCATAAATCGTTGCGTTATTTTCAGCGGTTGAATTATCGATGGTAATACCACCGGTATTTTCCTGTTTCTGACGTTTGGGGTCATCGGTAGTTAAATCCGGAGAGATCCGTTTCCAGTTATCTCCGCGATCTGTTGATTTGAAAAGGTACTGAGCTCCGACATACATAGCATCAGTAGTCGGACTCATGTGTATGGATGAATTCCAGTTCCAGCGGAGGTCAGCGGTTTCTTCATCTGCATAAGGCCTGATTTCCTTGACCTCCCCCGTGTTTTTATAATACCTGACGAAGTTTCCTCCCTGCCATTGCCAGTAAAGAATGTTCGGGTCTTTTAAATCTGCGAAAACATAAAACCCGTCACCGAATCCTATATTATTCCAGTCAGAATTTTCAACACCTCCCGGACTCTTACTGGGACCGGTCCACGATCCGTTATCCTGCAATCCACCATAAACATTGTAAGGTTTCTCCATATCCACACTCACACGGTAGAACTGAGAGACGGGGAGATTCCTGAACATTAACCAGGTTTTTCCCTTGTCGATGGATTTATATACGCCGCCGTCTGTACCAAGATACAGGAGATTATTATCCTTCTTACTTACCCATAATGCATGATGATCAACATGGACATCTCCGCCTCCGACATAAGCAAGGCGCATATTTTTTCCTCCGTTATCACTCACATTAAGATTAAAGCCGGGTTTATAGACTCGCATTGTATCAACCGGATCGGGGTAGATCTGATGGAAGTAAAATGGTCGTTCGGTAACTGCCTGGGTTTTATTCACCCTTTCCCAGTTACTGCCATTATCGTCGGACCGGAAAAGACCACCTTTATCATTATCAGCTTCTATTACGGCATATACCATATCTGTATTCACCGGTGAAACTGCAACTGCGATCCTTCCCATTTCAGAATTCGGTAAGCCCTTCTCAAGTTTTTCCCAGCTATTCCCTCCATCTGTCGACATATAAAGTCCGCTTCCCGGACCTCCGGAGGTGAAAAAGTAAGGACTTCTCCTGTGTTCCCACATTCCGGCAAAAAGTATATCCGGATTATCGGGATTGAGGGTTATATCTGAACACCCGGTGTTTTCGTCGATATAAAGAACCTTTTCCCAGCTTTTTCCTCCATCTTTACTGCGAAAAACACCTCTCTCCTGATTGGGATTCCAGAGATGTCCCTGTGCCGCCGCATATACAATATCAGGATTATCGGGATGAATCGCGATCCTGGAAATTCTTTCCGTACTATCCAGACCAATCTCTTGCCAGCTTTCTCCACCATCAGTGGTTTTGTACATTCCTGTTCCAACTGATACGGAATTTCTAACCCAGCTTTCACCGGTTCCAACATAAACAGTGTCAGGGTGACTCTGTACTATGGCAATTGCACCAACAGACATTGTATGATCATCAAATACAGGTTCAAATTTTACCCCTCCGTTTACTGATTTCCAAACTCCGCCACTTGCGGAACCAACATATATTATTCGGGGATCTTCATGTACAGCATCCAGCGCAGATATTCTTCCGCTCATAGTTGCGGGACCAATGTGCCTTGCTCTTATCTCTCCAAAAGTGTTAGAATTGACTTTTACAGGCCGCTGGGCCATGGAAAAGGGTGAAAAGACAAGAGTCAGAATTGCTAAAAGCCAAAAATATTTTCTTTTCATAGAATCTGAATTCTTTTTTATTCTTCTGTTTCAGCAGGTTTATCGAACATTGAATCATCAATTTCTGAATCAATTTCATAGGAATCAATTACGATCTGGGATTGTACCTGGCCATTGACTTTTGATTCAATGCTGTGAGGCATGATCATACCCTGCACAGGTTTGAAATTTGAAAAATAAGATGAAGATTCTACCTCTGTGCCCTGCACATCAACTTTTGAATCTGCACGAAGAATAACATAATTTTCAGTATCAAGGTAATAGGTATAAACATCTCCATCTTCTTTTTCAAGTTTTAATTTATATGCAGGTGTGCCTTCCATCTCCTCTTCTCCTTCGAAAGTAAGAGTATGTCCTTTTTCTTTCCAGTTATAAAGATCACCGTCCATATCACCCATTTGCTTGAAAGATTTTGCTTGTTCTTCTGTCATGTCCTGGGGCTCCATGCTTCCGGCCCAGGGAATTATTGCCCATCCATTTTCCCCATTGTAAGCTTGAACCAATTTGGTACCCTGAATTTCCGCTTCCATTCTTATTTTGTTCGGTCTTTTTTGATAAAGCACCATCGGGAATTCTGTTCCCATTTGAATGGCCTTACCTTTGGCAATCATAGTATTGGTTTCCAGTACTTCATCCATGCCAATTACTTCAAAATGATTATCAAGGATCTCTTCAAGATCCTGTGCAGTGAGGTTTACAGCACTTAACAAAAATGCTGATAAAGCTAAAGAAAGAATTTTTTTCATGATGTTGTTTAAAAATTAAGTTTAGGAATTGTATTAAATATTAAAAATATAATTTACGCTCAGAAAAACCTATTTATCTGAAAAAATAGTTCAAATATTATTTAAGGAGCTCTATTTCTATAATACTGACTGATTGAGCAGGTAACTGGCAAATCATTATTAATCTACCTTTTTAAGGTTTTTTAAAAAGTCATTCATAAAATTAAATGCTTTTTCCTGAATTCCGGGTATGATACTCTCGGGCGGTCCGGCAACATTGAGAACTTCAATTCTGTTTAATCTTATCCAGGCAATGGCTTTTAAGGTATCATCCTCATCCTCAGGATGAAGAACAATAATAGGTTTTCTGTATAAGGCAGCTACCCTTATTGTCCAATGGGTACCGGGATCATACCGAGTTTTTTGAGTGGTCAGAATTAGCGTGCCATCCGAATATCGGACATTCATTTGTGTTCTCATTGACCTGGGAACATCAGGTGCCATTTCACTCTTTTCTTTTGATGTTTCCATGAGATTGAATTGATCAGGAATGTGGCCATCCTCAGCCTCTCGTCCCGGAGGACACCATCCGCCATGTGGTAGATCATATTTGATGGCTGCTTCGAGTGCTGCACGATCTGCACCGGTCTGACCGCCAGAGATTATTTTTTTTAGCTTCAATTTTTTCTTGATTGATGTCAAATCTGACACAAGATAAAAAAAATGAGAGAATTCACCCCGCAAAAAGAAAATTCTCCCCCTCCTTAAACCCTCTTCCATTCAGAATATTAGCAATTTCTCTTTTTTGTGAATGATGACGGTTGTAAACCAGGATGAAAATATTATCCGGGGAGGGTATATCTTTAAAATATACAACCTGATGGCCTTCTATTTTTCTTTTTTTATGAATGTCTATGTATGCTGTTATTTTTATGCCTTCATCTTTTAAATATTTAGACCACCTTCTTGATCTTCTGCTTGCTCCCCAGACCCACACTTCATCTATTTCCTTTTCACGCTTAAGCCATCTGGCCAGGTATCTGGCTTTGATCTTAAAGAAGGCCTTTTCACTGTAGCAACTGTCGGTCCTTGTAAGTCTTTGATCAGAATCGTACCATCGAAGAACTACCTCATCCAGCTTATGAATTTTGACTCCGGCATCGAGCCATCGTAACCATAATTCATAATCTTCCGGAAAATCACCGTATCTGTACATGTCATAATTGCCGGCGGTTTCCTTTCTCCACATGGCCGTGGGATTGATAACCGGTGATTCTGCGAAACGATTTAATAAGATTTTTTCGTAGGATCTGATCGAATTGCTCCAGCTTACATAACGACGAAAACCGGCTGTATTCTGATGATGAGGAATATATTCAGCTAATCCGCATGCTACATCGTACTCCGGATGCGAAACCAGGTATTGAATCCTTTTAGCAAGGCTGTCGGGAGTGAGTTCATCATCAGCATCCATCCGGCAAATAAAATCTCCTTTTGCATTTGCACTTCCCTTGTTTGAGGCAAAAACCACTCCTTGTTTTTCTTCAGACAGCAATTTGAAACGGGCATCCTTTTTACAGAAATTTTTCGCTAATTTTGAACATTTATCCTCTGCGTTGTTGTTAATTAATATACATTCAAAATTCCTATAATTCTGTGAGGATATGCTTTCCAATGCCCTGGATAAAGTATTTGAGGCATTGTAGAAAGGAAGGATGACAGAAATTTTCGGCTCCATGGAGCCAAATTTAATTAGCTTTATGGACTTTGTAAAAGTTTTATGATGTAAAAACAAACAGAAATTGAACGCTAAAATAAAATATTTCAATTACAGATTCTTGATCTTTTTGACTCTGATTATCTCGCCCAATATTCTTGAAGCTCAGAAAGCTGAACTCATGCTGGTAAAACATTTTCCCAATGAACATGCAGAAATAAGCATTACTGATTCATATTTTAATCCGCTTATTGATAATACTGTAGCCCAATATTCGGATACCTTATTTTTTCACCTTAAATATGATCAGAAGTTTTATCTTCAACTGGATAATTATCGAATGGATTCCGCAAGAGATGAAGACGCTCCGCTTATTAGCCTTTATATAAATAATGTGCCGGTTATGTTTATTCATTCAGGAATTGAACCGGGGGATTACAGTTGGCCTTTTTATACAGGGATAGACAAGCCCAGGTTGAGAATTGTAGGAGGCACTTCAGTGTCCATAAGAGATTATCCCTGGCAGGTATTCATAAGTACGGGAGATTATCTTTGTGGCGGCACCATAATTGCCGATAAATGGGTAATAACGGCTGCTCATTGTCTTTACGATGAAGATAATAACCGGATACCGGATGAAGATATCAGTTTCCTTGCCGGCACAAATCGACCTTTTCGTGAGGACCCGGATGGTGTTCAATATGATATTTCTTACGCCGTGATCCATGAAGATTATAATCCGGATGACTTTGGAAATGACCTTGCATTGCTCAGAACAAAGGAGGTTATTGAGCATGAGTTTGTCCGTCCTATAAATTTAATAACGGAAGAAGAAGTTGAACAGGGAATTTCTGATCCGGGTGCAGAGGCAATAATAACAGGCTGGGGACTTACCAGCTTGGATCCTTTAAGGTTCCCTGATAATTTACAAAGGCTTAAATTACCTATAGTTACTGATGAATTGGCTCAGGTTGTCTGGGGCCCCTTGCCGGAAAATGTTTTGATGGCGGGTTATATAAATGGCAGTGGCGATGCATGCAGCGGTGACAGCGGTGGGCCATTGATTGTCCAATCGGGCAATGAATATAAGTTAGCTGGTATTACCAGTTGGGGAAGTTCAGATTGTAATTCCATTGGAGGATATGTACGATTATCAAACTTTCTTGGTTGGCTAAGGAAAAATACCGGTATTGGGCAGGATGAATTCAGGACCGTGCGGCCTGTGGGAGATGATTTTCGTTGTGAGAATACCGTTTTGGAGCCGTCAACCCGACAATATGTTTCCGACACTCTGCAAAATGCGATTTCTTATGAATGGAAAATCGAACCTTCAAAAGCTGGAATACTAACAAGTAATGGAAGTGTGGCTGATGTTGACTGGAATAGCGATTTTACCGGAGAGGCATATATCAGTGCACGTGCGCTTACCTCTGAGGGCTTTACAAACTGGGCCGGGCAGAGAGTCTTAACCTCCCCTGTAACACAGGTCGTTTCTCAATCTCAGGACACCTCCATTTGTATTGATTCCCCTCTTAATTTGAATATTCTCGCTGAAGGCACTGACCTGATATACAACTGGTTTAAAGACGGAGATCTGATCAAATCAGGTAAAGAATCTTTCTTTCTTATGGCCGAAGCTAATGAGAGTACATCTGCCATTTACTACAGCGAAATTATCGGTGAATGTGGTACAGTTGTTTCGGAACCAATTGATGTAGGTATATTCCCTTCAACTGAGATTGTTTCTCAATCAATGACGAATGATCTGACATTAATGAACGGTAGTGACCTTAACCTCAATGTCGTAGCGAATGGCCATGAGCTTGATTATACCTGGTTTAAAGATGATGTGCCTATACCCGATGATTACAATAATGAATTGTTGCTGGAGAGTATCAATGCAAATGCCACTGGAAATTACAAGGTCGAGGTAACCGGAACCTGTGGCACAGATATTAGCAACCCGGTTTACGTATTTGTGGATCCGGAAATTCCCGATTTTCCGAAAGGGGTGAATATATGGCCTACCTTAACTTCAGATATTGTGAATATTGCAGTAGAAAAGGATGATATTTTTGATATTTATATATATGATTCAAAAGGAGTGAGGGTAGGAAGTAAAATATTCTGTCAATACCAGGTATCTATAAGCCTGAATCACCTTGGACCGGATCTCTACTTCATCCAATTACGCTTTGATAATGAATCAAAAATTTATAAAGTAGTAAAATTAAAATAATTATATTATCTGTTTATTCTTCTTCCTTGCGTGCTTCTTTTTCTTTTTTATCCTTATCTTTTTCTTTATCCTTTGAGAACAAACGAATAATTCCGCTTCTCTGAATAGATTCAGCAGCACCCGTAACTTCAATAACTGCGTCATTTAACCTTTTCATGAAAATATCTACGGAATCAGCAAAGGTGGTGTCCGCTACAAGAGTTGCAATAGCATTTCCTTCCTGATTCATTTTTTCAGTTAAAGTATATAAATTGGAAGTTGATTCCTGCAAATTAAGGGTAGCAAGATATAAGTTATGTGAGAGTGCCGTATCGGTAAAAAAACGCCCGAACATTCCTTCTCCACGATCTATTGTATTGGTTATATTTACAATATTATCTACAATTTCATTTAATCCGACATTTGTTGAGTCCAGTTGTGCAGAAAAGGCTGTGTCGGTAAATAATTTACCCATTATACCGGAACCCTGGTTTATTTTCTGTGTAACATCTATAAGATTGGCGGTAATCCTTGTGATATTCTGGCTGGTTTTATCAAGGTTTTTGGTAAACGTAGTATCGGTGAATATTTTTCCAAATATTCCATCACCACGGTTAATTTTATCTGTGATACCAATCAGGTTTTCTGAAACCACACTGATCCTTTCAGAAGAAACTTTGATCTCTTTCATAATATCATCAATTTCAATGGGCTCAATTGACCTTATCTGGTCGTCAGGTTCAACAGGGGGAGAATCGGGAGTCCCGGGGAGAATGATAACGATCTTATTTCCCATAAGGCCTTCATTTCCAATGGAAGCTACAGAATTTTTCTTTATAAAATGAGAAACATCCTGATCTATAGACATTTGCACTTCTACAGTGGTATCGGAAATAATAACAAGATTGACAACAGAACCAACCTCAATTCCTGTAAAACGTACATCATTTCCGACTTTAAGTCCCTTTACATCCCGAAAAATCGTAGTGATACGCATGGTATCTCTAAAGAGATTTTGTTCACGGCCTACCACTATTATTGCAATAATAAAAATAGCAATAGAAACTGTTACCAGGATCCCAACTCTAATGTAATACTTACTTTTTGTTGCCACAATTTGTTAATTTAAATTATTATTGAAAGAAATGAGCTACTCTTTCGTCTTTGTTATTCTTCAGCTCATTAAATGTACCTTCGGCAATATTTTTGCCTTCGTCAATTACCAAAATCCGGTCAGAAACAATTTCAGCACATTTCATGTCATGAGTCACTACGATACTTGAATTGTTATGACTTTCCTGAACTGAAACAATCAGATCGCTGATCTCTTTTGATGTGAAAGGATCAAGTCCGGTAGTTGGTTCATCGTAAAGGATGATTTCAGGCTCCATAACCAGCGTTCTTGCCAATCCTGCCCTTTTCCTCATTCCTCCCGACAGTTCGGATGGCATTTTATCCCGGGCTTCAGATAATCCTACACTTTTAAGGGCTCTTTCAGTAACTTCCTCAATATTGGATTTATTTATGAATTTATTTCTTTTAAGAGGAAAAAGTAAATTCTCATAAAGAGTCATTGAATCATAAAGGGCCCCGCTTTGAAAAAGGAAACCCATATGACTTCTGAGTTTATTAAGTTGATCTTCTTTTAACTTCAAAACTTCCTCGTTAAGAACAGTTACTTTTCCGGAATCCGGGGAAAGCAGATTTGTAATGCATTTAAGTAAAACAGATTTTCCGGCTCCGGAGCGGCCAAGTATTACAAGAGTTTCACCCCGGTAGAGCTCCATAGCGAAATTATCAAAGATTACATTACCATCAAACTGAACAGATAAATCCGATATCTCAATAACTTTTTCCTTCATATTCAGGTAATTATTTCAACTATTTGTACAGCCAGAAGATCAAGTATAAAAATTGAAATTGAAGAAAGTACTACTGCCGAATTTGTAGCAGCGCCAACACCTTCTGCACCTTTATTGGTATAATATCCACGGTAACAACTTAATATTCCTATTGCAAAGCCGAAAAAGTAGGTTTTGACAAGTGAGGGAATAATATCCATAAAATCGACAACGCTGAAGGCATCCCGGAAAAATAGCTGAAGTGAAATACTGCTGTTCATGGATATCCCAAAGTAGGTTCCCATTAAAGCAACAAAATCACCATATACAATCAAAACCGGCAGGATAAAAGTGGTAGCCAGCACCCGTGTACTAACAAGGTATTTCATCGGGTATGTGCCGCTTACTTCCATGGCATCAATTTGCTCCGTAACCCTCATAGAGCTTAACTCGGCTCCAATTCCGGAACCAACTTTTCCTGCAAAGATCAAAGAAAAGATTACCGGACCTATTTCACGAAGTACTGAGACGAAGACCATTCCCGGAAGAATGGATTCTGCTCCAAGATTGGCAAGCACAGGGCGGGTTTGAAGTGTAAGCACAAGACCCATGATAAGTGCTGTGATACTGATCAATCCCAGAGTTTTTACTCCGGCAATGTAGCATTGCCTTACAAATTCACCAAATTCGAACGGTCTTTTAAAACTGAATCTTATCGTTCGAAATGTGAACAGGGTAAATTTAGCTATCTCTTCGAAAAACTTATCCACAATAGATAGTATTAGTGTCAGTTATTAATTTTCCGATATATTACAGCATAACGCTCATTATTAGTAAAAAAACGTACTCGCTTAAGGGTTTATTGATTTTTCGATGAAGAATCGGCCTCATCGGGATTGTTGTGTGTTTCCTTTTCTTCATCCCCGGATTCTTCTGTATCTGTTTCTATCTCCATCTCTGTTTCTTTTTTATCCAACTCCTGCTTGAGTTTTTTTATTTCTCCATTCTTTTTTTTGATCTTGTTTTTCATCCTTAGAAAGCCGGAAAAAGAAAAAATGAAGCTCAGGATGGTCCCAATGGCAATGGAGAGCACAATTAAAAGCGACAGAGAAATGGCAAACTGGTAGTTGAAGAATTGTACATCTACCGGTTCGGCATTTTCAATGGCAAAAATGACAAGGAAAATGCTGATAATTAATACAATTATATAAGCGGCTTGTGATTTCATGATTCGAAAGATAAGAATTTTTCATGCATAATCTGGAAAGGAGTTTGTGTTTATAAATAATATTTCAATACTCCATCTATCCTCTAAACTATGAAGAAAAAAAAATGTTCATTTTCAATAACGTGGATCGGGCTGAAACGGGAGTTTTGCCATTTTTATTACTTCAAGACTCGGAAAACCGAACTCTTCTACTACCTTTCCGAGGATCAGATATACCCCGTAACCACGAAAAGGATATTTTTTGAGTGAATTTGGGAAATTAACAGTATCAAAGAATTCACCCTCAGAGTCAAGAAAAGCACCAAAATGCATATAATCCCTGTTCACCGTATAAACATTTTTAAGAGCAGCGAGATTTCCCACCATTTTCACTTCAGTGCCAATATTATTAACAAGATCACGTGCCATGATTTCTCCCCGGAATTTGGTCTGGAGAAGATCAAAATAACTGAGTGTAACCGGAAAACCTAGAAGTTCAATCTCATCGTATGCATCTTCAATCTCACTTTCGACAAGCACCGGCAACCGGAATTCACGTTTTTTTATTCCGAATAGTTCAAGTGCTGTGGTTTCTTTCCGGGTTTTCCCGGTGTACATATGGGCTTCCCACAAAAGTTCCTTTTTGGTTTTTCCCGTAAATCTCAAAGCATTTATCCGTATCAGGATCACCATTTGCTCTTTGCCTAAGGGAACCCGGGAAAGAAAATTTTCCAGGCTCGTATATTTTCCGTTTTTTTTTCGCCCTTCAATGATCCGTCCAATAACATTCTTTTCCAGGTTTTGAATATGTACAAAGCCTATATAAATATCATGACCTTTAATGGAAGTGAGATAATCACCTTCATTAACACAGGGAAGGAGAATGTTTCCCCCGTAGCGTTTTGCTTCATTAAAGTAAACCCAACTGCGGTAGAATCCGCCAAAATTATTGATCACAGCAACCATAAATTCAAGAGGGAAATGAGCTTTCAGGTAAAGACTCTGGAAGCTTTCCACGGCATAAGAAGCAGAATGAGCCTTGGAAAAAGAATATCCCGCAAAAGAACTGATCTGCCTCCATACTTCATCGCTAAGTTCATCCGGATAGCCCAGTGCCCTGCAATTAGTTTTATACCGGGCTGCTATGCGGTCAAATTCTTTTGAGGACCGGTACTTTCCACTCATGGCACGACGTAGCACATCTGCATCGGCAAGATCCAGTCCGGCAAAATGATGACATACCTTGATTACATCTTCCTGGTAAACCATTACTCCATAGGTTTCTTTCAGTTGTTCCTCCATAACAGGGTGTAAATATTCAAATCCGTCCGGATTGTGAAAACGTTTTATGTATTCTTTCATCATGCCCGATTTTGCCACTCCCGGGCGAATAATAGAGCTGGCAGCCACCAGGCTCAGATAGTCATTGCAGCGAAGTTTTTTTAATAAACCGCGCATGGCCGGACTTTCTATATAGAAACAGCCATTGGTTTCTCCTTCTTCAAGCTGCTTTTTCACCTTCGGGTCGTTCAGGAAATCCTGCACCCTGTGTACATCAACACTGATTTTCTGATTATCCAGGATAATATCTGCAGCATCTCCTATATGTCCTATTCCACGCTGACTCAGGATATCCAGTTTTTCATAACCAATTTCCTCGGCTACATACATATCCCACTGGGTGGTGGGAAAGCCTTTTGGTGGCATGTCAAGGGCTACATAATTCGTTATGGGTTCTTCGGAGATCAGCACTCCGCCGGCATGAATGCTTCTCATATTCGGGAAACCGGTAAGCCTGCTCCCCAGGCGATAGATCCTGTCGGTAATTTCCCCTTTATTCATAGGGTTGGATGGATCGTTGACCAGCATGTCGATCTCTAAAGGAGGTAAACCATAGACCTTACCCAGTTCCCGGAAAATTGACCGGCCTTTGAATGTGGATATTGTACCGATAAAAGCTGTATGCCGCTTCCCGTAACGTTTGAAAATATAATCCAGTACATCATCCCTTTCCTGCCATGAATAATCAATGTCGAAATCAGGCGGACTGCTTCTTTTGGGATTGATAAAACGTTCAAAATACAGATCCAGTTTTATGGGATCCACATTGGTAATTTTCAAACAATAAGCAACTACCGAATTTGCCCCGCTTCCCCGGCCCACATGATAATAACCACATGACATTGAGTAACGTATCACATCCCATGTTATTAAGAAATAGGAGGAAAAACCCAGCCTGTCGATGATTTCCAGTTCATGCTTCACCCTTCTTTCCGCTTCTTTGTTTTTCTTGCCATAACGATAACGTAAGCCTTCCATGGCAAGTTTCTCAAGCAAGATGCGGTCATCATAGCGTGAGGTCGTAAAAACCTGTTTGTTTTTAATGCTCCGGTAATCGAAATTTATGCTGCAATCCCGGATCAGGGCTTCTGTATTCCGGATAATGCCCGGGTAATCTTCATAGGCACAGAGCAACAGATCGACCGGAAGCATTATCTCGCGGTCGGTACCGGTATTTTCCGGCTTGAGTTTTGATAACAGGGTGTTATGATCCACTGCCCTTAAATGACGATGCAGGATATAGTCTTCTTTTCCTGCAAAACTCACGGGGTGCCAGATCACCAGTTTTTCCTGCCGGTTCCGGAAAGGAGAGGTGAGGAGCTTGTTCAGTTCGGAAGCACGTACCCCTATCAATTCATTGTCGCGTAGTCTTTCCGGATGGTTATTCCAGGAATAAATGATCCAGACATTTTCAAATCGTGGGGCACGTAAGGGGAGAGGTTCCTTATTTTCATTATGCCAGGAAAGAAACTCGTTCAGTTCGCTGAAGCCATGATTATTGCGGGTCAGACCGGTATAAAGATATTTGTCCCCGTCACGGAACTCTATCCCGGCCATTGGATAAATTCCATGCTCATTGCAAAGCCTGACAAAATCAATTACCCCGGTACTGTTGTTAATATCAGTAAGCGCCAGGGCCTCCACATTGTTTTTGCATGCCTCTTGTACCAGTCTCTCCGGTGAAAGAGTACCGTAACGAAGACTGTAATATGTATGTGTATTCAGGTACATTTACTGTTTCTATTTACCGTTCATCGTTTACCTTCATCTCACTCTCACTCTCACTCTCACTCTCATTCTCCTACCGCTCTCCTTACCGAATACTGCCCATAACGATTACGGAGCCTGTCTATGGCAAGGTATAGATTCACCATCTCGGGAGTGTCTTCAAACATGTTGAGCTGATGGGTACCCTGTACCAGGTGACTGAAACGCACCCCTATAAGACGGATAAGCATACGACGTTTATATAGACGTTCAAAGAGTTCTTTGGCTATGGGAATGATTACATGATCAAAAGAAGTATATTGTATCCGTTTTTGAAGGGTGTGAGTGTCAAAATTTGAATATCTGATCTTTACCGTTATACATGAGGTCAGTTTCTGTTTTTTTCGTAGCTGATAAGAAAGCTTTTCTACCATTGAAGTCAGGATTTGTTTGAGATATTCTACATCGGTGGTGTCTTTCTCAAAAGTTTGTTCCGTGCTTATCGATTTCCTTTCAGAATAACTGACAACAGGAGTATGATCAATTCCATTGGCCCTTCTCCATATTTCCACCCCGTTTTTTCCCAGTAGCTTTTCCATCATTTCTACCGGAATCTGGCTGAGTGTTCCTATTGTGATAATTCCCATGGAACGCAGAAGCTGAAAAGTCTGCTGACCGATCATGGGAATTTTTCGTATGGAAAGAGGGGCCAGAAAAGGTTTTATTAAAGAATAACTCACCTCTTTTTCCCCGTTGGGTTTTGCTTCACCGGTTGCAATCTTGCTGATTGTCTTATTTACCGATAAGCCCACCGATATAGGCAAACCGGTTTCTTTGATGATCTTTTGCCTTAACTCATGTGTCCATGTCAGACTCCCGAAAAAACGATCCATTCCCGTAATGTCAAGATAATGTTCATCTACCGAAGCTTTTTCATAAACAGGAGCACTCTCCGCTATAATGTCTGTAATCATGCGAGAATATTTTGAATATAATTCCATGTCGCCCCTGATGACAATAACATCATTACAGAGATTCAAAGCCATTTTCATAGGCATGGCCGAATGAATACCATACTTTCTTGCTTCATAACTGCAGCTTGCCACTACGCCTCTGTCCGACGATCCTCCGATAACCACAGGTTTCCCTTTGAGTTTACTGTTCAAAAGCCTTTCTACCGATACAAAAAATGTATCCAGATCCATATGCACTATACTTCTTTCCATTTCTCCCTCCACGTGATTTTTTTACTTTTTATATCATAAGTAATTAACTCTTTTTCATTGTTTTCTTGGATTATTTATGATTTTATCTTATTTTTGATTAGAAATTAATCAATTTTACGATTATAATATAATCATTCTATTTGAAATAATCTAATTTTGAGCTTATGAATTTTAGTAAAAACATTAAGTTATTGAGGAAGAGAAGGGGGAAAACCCAGGGCGATCTGGCCGTTGCCCTTGAAATGAAACGCTCTACACTCAGCGGATATGAAAATAAAGTTGCCGAGCCCGGGCTGGATGCTTTAATGAAGTTCTCAAAGTATTTTGGAATTGCGATTGACACATTGCTGAAAGTTGATCTGTCCACTCTTACAGAAAGTCAGTTATATCAGTTGGAACATGGTCAGGACGTATTTATTACCGGGAAAAACCTGAGGGTCCTGGCCACTACAGTGAACGATGAAAATGAAGAAAATATTGAACTCGTTCCTGAAAAAGCCAGGGCAGGCTATACCAATGGTTTTGCCGATCCGGAATTTATCAGGGAACTCCCCGTCTTTAACCTGCCTTTTCTTTCCGGAAACGCCAAATACCGAACCTTCCAGTTAAATGGAGATTCTATGCTTCCCATACCCGATAAGTCATGGGTAACGGCCCGTTATGTGCAGGATTGGAACGATATCCATAGTGGAGATGCCTATATAATACTGACTATCGATGAAGGTATTGTTTTTAAGATCGTTGAGAATATGATAGAGGAAGAAGGAAAATTACGCCTTTATTCTCTTAATCCGATATATGAACCCTATGATGTGGATGTAAAAGAAATACGTGAGGTATGGAAGTTTATGCATTACATTAGTAATGAGATTCCTGATCCAGTCTTGCCGGGAGACGAACTTGTAAAAACCGTCAATAAGTTGAAATATGAGGTGAACATGTTGAAAATGCAGTCCCGGAAAGCTATTTCACCGGAAAATCAGGAAGAGGGAAAGTAAATCAATTGTGAATTAATTCAGATAGTAATCATTATCCAGAAGCCTTTCCTGCTTCCGGAGCATGACCAGTATTGACATCTGACCTTTTAAAAATCTTTCCCGGTCATCCAGGTCCTTCATGCTTATGTATTTATATTTATCAGCAGAAGAAAGGTTCATGGCGATTGCCAGGTCATTTAAAAGTATGGTATTTCCTTTCATTTTCTTTAAAAATTCAGGGTCATATTCTTCTGAATAATTGATTATCATTTCCATCAAACGATCATCGCTTATTTCCCTGTCATTTTTTAATTCTAAGATCTTTCCCGCTGCATACAATTTTCCTTTGTCCGGATCTTTGTAACTTATCATTTCGAAATTGGATACTCCTTCCACCAATATAACCATTTCTCCCTGTGAATTCTTGGCAACGATCTGTTTCAGCCTTACTTCAGTGCCAAATGGTTGCATTTGATTTTTGATTACAAAAGGAATTCCAAAATTCTGGCCTTTTTCCTCGCAATCATTGATCAGTTGTTTATACCGGGTTTCAAATATCCTTAATGGAATATCTTCCCCGGGCAACAGGCACACATTCAATGGAAAAAATGCTATTTTACTTTTAATTTCACTCATTGAAATATTATTTATTCTCCTTCATTCTTTTTTAGATAAGGGTAAAATTGGTGCTGTTAACCGGAGTCATTACATTCTTCAACGTTTTAAATATGAAATTAGTTTAAATTAACCCCGATTTTAACAAAACTGTCATTTAGATAAGCTCACAGGATCAACTAATTTTTTGTTATATTTAATGCAGTAAAGTGAGGAAAAATATGTGTTATTTTGTAGAAATAAACCTGCCGCGTCAGGCATTGTCAGAAAGGTTTAATGTTCCCATGCCCGAAGACCCCAGGTATATGCAGGCAAATTTTTTAACTGCATTCACTCAGCCTTTTCTTCCTGTTATTTCCTCTGAAAATAAAGATGTTATTCAATTATATCAATGGGGTTTGATTCCCTCCTGGGTAAAAGACAGTGAAACGGCAAAAAAAATTAGAAATTCAACATATAATGCCCGATCGGAAACAGCCTGGGAAAAACCTGCCTTCCGCGCAGGAATAAAATATCGAAGATGCCTCGTGCTTGCTCATGGATTTTATGAATGGCAAACAAGGGGTAAAATGAAGATACCTTATTATATAAGGAATAAAAATGATCTTCCTTTTGCCTTTGCCGGATTAAGTGAAAACTGGGTGAATAAAGATACCGGTGAAATAATTAAAACCTTAAGTATTCTTACCAAGAAAGCCGATCACTTTATGGAAAAGATCCATAATACAAAAAAGCGTATGCCGGTTATTCTTTCTGAAAACCTTGAGAAACATTGGATAGAATCAGGTATGGAAAAAAATGAGCTTAAGGAAATAATAAAAGAATCTAATCCATCCCTTACTGCTCACACTATAGATAAAAAGTTAATATCCGGCAATTTTGACCCTGGAAATCCGGACATCACCACGCCTTATTCTTATGAAGATAAAAAGGGGTTGTTTTGATTTTGAAATTCTTTTTTGTTAATTTTTTTTTAAAATTTATTTTTTTTCATAGTTAACACCTTCTATGAGCACCATGAATACTGTGTTTTTAATCGTTTTCTATATTAAGCATCAAAATATCCTTTTTTTAACGAAATAATGCACAACATTTTTATTTGTATGGTGTTATTAATTTAGAGGTCCGGGCAAAACCACTCGTAGTTTTAGGTTTAGTTATTTTTTGGTTATTAGGTTCTTTTTCAGGCATGCATCTGTTCAGATGCTTCTAAACTTGTCCGGACCTTCTTTTTTTTCTACGGGTATTTTCAACCTTAAAGCTTAATTGTCCCATCTTAGCATTCCAAAGGAGAAGCTGAAAGCTCAAAGTTCAAAGCTGAAAGGAAGAAACATCTTCAACCCTTCAACCCTTCAACCTTTCAACCCTGAGCCCACTCCGAAAAGTCTTTTTACCCCTAACCAGAACAAGCCAGAATCAAACAAATTTTTGAAGTTGAAATATTTTTCATGCCTCTGTTGCGCCTATAGGGATAATCCTAGAGAAGGTGCTTCAAAATATTTTGTCAAAAAAAAACACGAAGATTAGAAGGAAGGTAAAGAAGCTCAAAGCTCAAAGGAGAGAGAAGAAGGAAGGTACTAAAATATGAATCCGTAGGATGAATGAAAAAGCATAATTTACTGAAAATTTTCTCTTGCTCAACAGATATTCTCATTCAAAGAAAAACATCGCGGAGCGATGAAACTACCTTAGCCGCGGTCACGCACGGAACCCTTAAACCCATCACCCCATCCTTAATTGTTAATAACTACGTTATTCAACTAACAAAATCCATCTAATGCCTGTATATTAAACAGTCTGTTAATTTATGTCTTATTGACAATTTGTTAATAACCTTTCTTCATATCTTGTGAATTTAAATGATCGATTTTTTTTGGCCAGGTTCGAGCTCCGTATTACATTTGTTATACCAAGTGAGCGATAAAAGGCTGCTTTCTGGTAAGTAAGGTGAAACTATCTTCGGATAGGGGATCTGCACGGTAAGAGTTTTACGGAACCCCCTGCCATGCCAGGAAGCTAAAAAAAGACGAAATTTAGGAGCAATTCTGATTCGTTTTCAGCCGGAAATAGAAAATTCTCACGAAGGATCTTTGAAAGGTTGACGCTTTGTCCGGGAGAAGAAATTTTTCCTTAAACAGAAAAACAGACTCTCCAGTCAGCCGAATGCGGATCGTAAGACCCAAATTCGCCTGGCGGATAAAGTGAAAGAATCCATAACCGGTTCTTCCGGTGAAAGATTCGGGCGAAGATGAAAAATCTTCGGATTATTCATTAATTCGCCAGCCAAAATAACCGTAACTTGGCATTGTTTAGCGGCTATTCGCTGCTAAAGAATGAAATGGGAGCTATTCGTTCAGAGTGGTTCCCATTTGTGTTTTTATACATTAAGAATTCTTTTTCTACTCCCCTGAAACTATCTTTTGACTAACAGGCATTTTTCTTACGTCAGAGTGTTAATCTGCTACAATAATGTATGATATTCATAGGTAAGAGTCACATAATAAGCATTTTTCATTCGCTTTGAATCTAAACAAATTTACAGGATAATATGTTGATGAACTGTGTTTTATATGAGGTCAGTCATAACGGTTGAAAACCGGTTGATAATATTGTTTTAAAGCTGGCGTTAAAATGCTTTAACTTTGCTGAAGTTTATTTAGAATAAATAAAAAAAAGAATGAAGTCGAAAACCCTATTGACAATTGGACTTACAGTCCTTTTTTTCTTTGGTGAGATTGCAATTAGTTTTTCGGACAGGGCGATGAGAAATTCGCTCGTCGACACGAATAATATGTCTTTTGCCTTGAACCTTGATAATTCTGATTCTGATTTTGAGCAGGATGAATATATTGATCGTCTGATTGAATCCTTCTTAACACGCTATAATATTAAAGGAGCATCAGTAGCAGTAACTAAAGATGAGAAACTTGTATACGCCAAAGGATTCGGTTTGGCGAACACTGAAACTTCTGAAGAGATGCAGCCCGGTCATTTATTCAGAGTAGCCAGCGTTTCAAAACTCATTACAGCTACAGCGATCATGAAGCTTCGCGAAGAAGGGGAAATTGATCTCAATGCTAAAGTTTTTGGAGAAAAAGGCATACTTGATGAAAAGATCTTTCAGGAGTTTAAGGATGAACGTGTTGCCGATATAAGGGTTCGTCATCTCCTGAATCATACTGCCGGATGGTCAAGATATAAGGGAGATCCTGTTTTTAACTCTCTTTACATTGCCAGAAAATTTGATGAAAATCCGCCTGCCCCGGAGGACATGATCATTCAGTACAGTCTTCAAAAACCATTATCATTTACTCCCGGAACTACCTATTCCTACTCTAATCTTGGATATATTATCCTGGGGAAAATTATTTCCAGGGTCACCGGTATGCCTTATGAAGATTATGTTGTTATGAATGTGTTGAAACCTCTTGGCATCCATGATATGCATATTGGTAAAAGCTTTTATCATGATAAATATCCAAATGAGGTTCGTTATTATGAACCGGTGGGTTCATCATTGACTCTCGCATTCAATGGTTCCGGAAGAATGGTTCCAAAATCTTACGGAGGCAATAATATTGAACTACTTGGTGCAGCCGGGGGATGGGTAGCCTCTGCTCCGGAACTTATTAAATTCATTACAGCTATCGATGGTTTTGAAAAAATGCCGGATTTTTTAGCTGACTCAAGTATTTACATGATGACCGATCCTGAAAAAGCCGGTAAAGGATTGTTTGGCTGGAGGGGATCAGATAATCACGGTACCTGGTGGAGAACAGGCACCCTTTCCGGTTCTCTTGCTTTTGTGATGAGAATGGAAAACGGGCTAAACTGGGTAATATTATTGAATTCCTCCGGTTATAAACGCCAGAGATTGCATAATAAACTTTCCAGAACAATATTCGCAGCTTCTTACAGAGTTAAAGAATGGCCTGCCTATAATTTATTTACGGAAAAGGAAAATGCCCAACCTTCACCTATTGCGGAAATTCCTGCACTTAACCCGAGGTTATAAAACAGTTTTCTCTTGCTTTTTTAATCCTTATAATTATTTTTACAAGCTCAATTGGGGATAATTTGTATGGATTTTTTAAGCTCTCAGCAAGAGAGTCCAGAGCTGCTGGAATCAGTTGATTTTGATTTGTTTATTGCAGCTTCAGGACTTGAGAAAAGATGCACATACCTTGCTGAAAATAAAAATATTAATGCGCGTAAAAAAATAGTTCTTGCTTTCGTGGGGAAAAGTAAGGATAGTATACGAAAAAAAAATATCAGATATTTTGATGAAAATGGCTTTGAGATTTTAGAAATTTCAGCAGAGGAAGATGATAGCTTAAAGTTCTTCTTAAAAGAGTTCTTTACCGCTGCAAACAAACAATCTCTGAAAATTCTGATTGATTATTCCTGCATGACCAAAACCTGGTATTCAGCCCTGATAAATTTGATGCAGGAGGTTGAAACAGATGTAAAAGAAATTAAGATATTTTTTTCTTACTCACCTGTTAAATATGAAGAACAAACAAAAGCCAAGTCAGTAAAAAAAATAGAACCAGGTTTATCACTCAGTGCTTTATCACCCTCAAAACCAACCGCCTTGATTGTAGGTCTTGGAATTGAAAAGTCAAAAGCTGAACAGGCCATTAAATATCTTCAACCCGACCTGGCAATTCTAATGTATTCTGATCCGGCTGTTGATGACCGCTATACCAATGCAATTTTCCATAATAATCAGGAACTTATCCATAAAATGGATGCTCGTAATCTTATTAATTATCCACTCACCGATGCAAATGCTATTAATGAAATCATTACCCAAAAGTGCGTGGAACTAAGATTATTTTATAATATTGTTATAGCACCCTTAGGTCCAAAGATATTCTCGCTTAATGCTTACCTTTTATCAAGTCGTTACCCAGATATTTTTGTATGGAACACAGGATTTGAACAACCGGATAAGAGCGCTAAAAACCTTCCTTCTGGAGAATTAGTCATTCAGATGGTCACTTTTGTGAATGAGGATGATGATTATTAATTGCTCATTATGAATTAATTCTAAATTATTTTCATTTTTGAATTAATTTCAAAATCTTTCCTTCTCCTGATTTCTTAAACTTTTCTTATTCGGACTTGTTATAATTTATTGGTTAAAAACAATCCAATTTGATAAATTAGTTAAGATAAATAGTTTATTTAGAACCATTTAAATTTATCTTCATATTTTTAGTAATTTTGCAATTTTAAAATTTACACGATAATCATGGCACAATTTGAAGTAGTTATGCCCAAAATGGGGGAAAGTATTGAAGAAGCAACCATCACCAAATGGTTTGTAAAAGAAGGTGACAAAGTAGTTGAGGATGATGTTCTTCTTGAAATAGCAACGGACAAAGTGGATTCCGAAATCCCTTCCCCGGTTGAGGGTGTGATTCAAAAAATCATGTACGATCAGGATGAAACAGTAGCTGTTGGTTCGGTAATAGCTATTATTGATCTGGATGGTGAAGGTGGGGCCAAAGAAGAAACTCCCGCTGAAGAAAAAGCTGAAAAAACATCCGGAAATGAAGTGACTCCTGAAAAAGAAGAAAAAACCGGACCTCCCGAAACACCTGAAAGCAAATTCCTGAAATCCGGTGCCGAGGGCCGATTCTATTCTCCGGTTGTCAGGAAAATTGCCGCTGAAGAAGGAGTAAGTCAGGATGAATTATATTCAATAGAAGGCAGTGGTCTTAATGGAAGAGTTCAGAAAAAGGATATGCTTGCCTATTTGGAGCAGCGAAAGACTGAACCTGCAGCCTCTAAACCAGAAGAAGAAAAAGTAAGTCCGGAAGCTTCTGAAGAAAAAGCTTCACAGATGGAAAGGCCAGTGGCTGAAGAAAAACCAAAACCTGCAGCTTCTGTGTCCGGTGAAGATGAGATTGTGCAAATGGGTAGAATGCGCAAGATTATTGCCGACCATATGATCCATTCCAAACAGACCTCTGCTCACGTTACCAATATGCTTGAGGTTGATGTGACAAATGTGGTCAATTGGAGAAACAGGATAAAGGATAATTTCCTGAAGAGGGAAGGGGTGAAGATAACATATTTACCAGTTTTTCTTGAAGCAGCTGTTAAGGCCGTCAAGGATTTTCCAATGATTAATTCTTCGGTTGATGGTGATAAAATAATCATTAAAAAGAGAATTAATCTTGGTATTGCTGTGGCTCTTCCCGACTATAATCTCATTGTCCCCGTAATTAAGAATGCCGATAACTATAATCTTGCCGGCTTAACCAAAGAACTTAACCGCCTGGCGACTGATGCAAGGAATAATAAACTAAGTCCTGACGACATCCAGGGAGGAACCTTTACAGTAACTAACTTTGGAAGTTTTAAAAATACCATAGGAACCCCGATAATCAATCAACCCCAGGTGGCCATTCTTGCGGTAGGTGCAATTGAAAAGAAACCCGCGGTTGTAGAAACACCCCAGGGAGACATGATAGGTATCAGACATAAGATGTTCCTTTCTCTTACTTATGATCACAGGATCATTGACGGGGCCCTGGGAGGATCTTATCTCAGGAAACTTGCAGATTACATTGAAGAATTTGATAGTAACAGAACTGTTTAACTTATATTTTTTAAAAGGCTTATAAAAATGGCGAAAGAAAGTAAATATCACATAAAAAAAACAGATAAAGAGACACTTAAAAATTGGTTCAGGCTAATGGTGGTAGGCAGGGCACTTGATGACAGGGCCCCCAATTACCTGAAACAGGCCATTGGCTGGTCTTATCATGCACCTTACGCCGGCCACGATGGCATTCAACTTGCCATAGGACAGGTTTTTGATAAAGAGCATGATCATCTCTTTCCTTACTACAGGGATATGCTTACAGCTCATTCTGCAGGCTTAACAGCAGAAGAAATAATCCTTAATGGTATTTCAAAGGCTGATGATCCATCCAGTGGAGGCCGGCATATGTCGAATCACCTCGCAAAACCTGAATGGAATATACACAACACATCTAGTTGTACCGGGAACCATGCCCAGCATGCTACAGGAGTTGGACGTGCAATCAAAAAATATGGGGTTAAGGGTATTTCCATTACTTCACAGGGTGAATCATCTATATCGGAAGGGTATGTTTATGAGGCTATTAACGGTGCTTCTACCGAAAGACTTCCGGTTTTATTTGTTATCCAGGATAATGGATATGGCATATCAGTTCCCAAAGAAGATCAGACAGCAAACCGGAAAGTGGCAAATAATTTTACCGGTTTTAAAAATCTCAAAATTTTCCATTGTAACGGAAAAGATGTATTTGATTCAATGAATACCATGACCGAAGCAAAGGAATTTATTGAGCAAAATGAGATGCCCGCTATCGTTCAGGCCAATTGTGTGAGAATTCACTCTCATTCTAACTCCGATCGTCATGAATTATATCGTGACGATTATGAGATTAACTATGTTCAGAAATACGATCCCCTGGCGAAATTCAGAAGAATGTTGATCCGGTATGAACGTCTCACTGAAGAAGAAATTGAGACCATTGAAGAAGAAGCAAAGGAAATAGTAAAAAAAGCACATAAAGCTGCCATAAAAGCAGCAGATCCTGCCCCTGAATCCATTTATGACTTTGTTATTCCCGAACCTTACAAAGCAGAAAAATATCCTGAAGGTATTCATAGCGATGATTCAGATAAGAAAAAACTTATTGAGGGCTTGAATGAAACCCTTAAGGCTGAATTCAGACATAATCCTGATACTTTCCTCTGGGGACAGGATATCGCCCATAAAGATAAAGGGGGCATTTTTAATGTTTCAAAAGGTATGCAACAGGAATTTGGTAAAGACAGGGTGTTTAATGCTCCCATTGCCGAGGATTTCATTGTTGGTACTGCCAATGGTATGAGCAGATTTAATGATAAGATCAGAGTTGTAGTTGAAGGTGCTGAGTTTGCCGACTATTTCTGGCCTGCAATGGAACAACTTGTAGATACTTCTCATGATTACTGGCGTTCCAATGGAAAGTTTTCTCCGAATATTACCATCAGACTTGCCTCAGGTGGTTATATAGGAGGAGGACTGTACCACTCTCAAACCATTGAGGGAGCATTGACTACTTTACCGGGCATAAGAGTGGTTTATCCTTCCTTTGCCGATGATGCTGCCGGACTTTTAAGGACCTCCATGCGTTCAAGAGGAGTTACCATGTTTCTGGAACCTAAAGCATTGTATAATGCTCCCAAAGCAGCAACTCCTATACCAGATGATTTTGAAGTTCCTTTTGGAAAAGCACGTTTGAGAAGAGAAGGTAATGATATTTCATTGATTACCTACGGAAATACCAGCCATATGTGCCTTGATGTTGCTGATAAGCTGGAAAAGGAAGAGAATATATCATCGGATGTACTGGACCTGAGATCACTGAGCCCGCTTGATGAAGAAGCTATCCTTAAATCAGCAAGGAAAACGGGAAAAGTATTGGTGGTTCATGAAGATAAAGTATTTGCAGGTTTTGGCGGGGAAGTGGTGTCCCTGATCAATGAAAAAGCATTTGAATATCTTGACGGACCTGTAAAAAGAGTAGGTTCAGAATTTACACCGGTAGGTTTTAACCGGATTCTCGAAGCAGCCATTTTACCAAATGTTGATAAAATTTATAAATCAGCACTCGAATTGATGAAATATTAGATCCATCCTATCAATAAAATCAGAAATCCACAAGAAAAATGAAAAAAACAGCAATCATTTATAGTTTCAATGCTACAAAATCGGCGAAAATCGCAGAAAAGATTAAAGAAGAATTCGGAGAAGAATCCGTTGAAATGGTTAATGCTGAAGAAATAAACGGAGAAAAATTCCAGGCTTATGATAACCTGATATTAGGAGCCCCTACCTGGTTTGATGGGGAGCTGCCCAATTACTGGGATGAATTTGTTCCCGAATTGGAAGAACTTGATCTTTCTGGAAAAAATGTTGCAATATTTGGCCTGGGCGATCAGAAAAAATATCCGGAAAATTTCGTTGATGCCATTGGAATCCTTTCGGAATTATTGAAGGATCGTGGTGCAAAAATTGTCGGGTATACTTCAACTGAAGGATACGAATTTGAATCGAGCAGGGGAGTGGATGGAGATCAGTTCATGGGATTAGCTATTGATTACGAAAACCAGGGATCAAAAAACAAAGAAAGAGTCCATAACTGGGTTGAACAAATTAAAAAGGATTTCGATTAACTATTTACCGAAGCCATAATCTTAGCTTCACTTCAGAATGTTAATCAATCGTTAAATTGAATTTTATAAGTAAAGCTTTCTTATCCTTTTCGACTTAAAGGGTATGAAAGCTTTTTCTTTTATATTAATCTTACTTCTATTCACTCTATTAAGGGTTTCCTGTCAAACCTGTTGTTCAGGTGGAGTGCCGGTGTGCAACTGACAACTTCATACAGGTTCAATGCGGGAATATATTTCAGTTTTCAAAATAGTAGAAATAAGTTTTTGAACATTTAATGGGAAAAAAATATGAAAAATTTTATGATAGTTCTGTTAATAATGATTTTCACTTCATGTGAAAAAGAAACAAATCAGGATGATGTACAAAATCCTGGCAATAATGACAAGGGGGAGTGGTTAATACCTTCTGATGAAATATTCGACGGAGGACCGGGTAAAGATGGAATCCCGGCTCTTGAAAATCCACTTTCCGGTCCTTCAACTGATTCTGAACATGATTATCTGGAAGACAGTGATCTCATTCTCGCTGTTGATTTTGCGGGGAATAAAAAAGCATACCCTCATCCCGTTCTCGATTGGCATGAAATAGCCAATGATCAGATATCGGATAAGGCATATGCGGTAAATTATTGTCCTTTAACCGGAACAGGAATGGCCTGGAACAGAATATTGAACGGTGAGAAAACAAGCTTTGGCGTTTCAGGTCTATTGTATAATACCAACCTGATACTTTATGACCGTTGGACAGATTCTTACTGGTCACAGATGAGCTTGATGTCAGTCAAAGGGGAACTTTCAGGTCAATCCCCTGAAATTTATCCAATGATTGAAATGAAGTGGGAAACCTGGAAGGAGCTTTATCCTGATGAACAAACAGTAATTCCACCTGAAAATTATTCAAGACCCTATGGCAGCTATCCTTATGGTGAATATAAAACTAATAATGATTATCTTCTTTTCCCCGTCTCTGTCGAAGATAATCGTTTACCTCAAAAAGAAAGAGTGTTTGCAGTGGTGGGCGATAAAGATAATGCAAAAATTTACCGCTATAATCAAAATGCCGGAGAATATGTATTCATCAGGGATGAGTTTTTGGAAATGGATTATATAGTGGCAGGGATCAATAGAGATTTCCTGGTGGCCTTTAGAGAAAATACAATGAATGGTGATAAGCTGAAACTAAATATTGTTGAAAATAAACTGCCGGTTCTTTTCAAAGATGAATCAGGAAGTGAATGGGATATATTTGGCAACGCAATAAGCGGCTCAAATAAGGGAAAGAAACTCAAAAAAATTACATTTATAAATGGTTTCTGGTTTACATTTCCTTCATTTTTCAATAATGTGGAAATTCACACTGAATAAAGTTATAAATTACTAAAGTTTCGCACTTGATTAATAAGATATATTGCCACAGATTACCCACAGCCTTTGGCTGTTCATGAGATAGCTATCGTTAAGTTCACAGGTTAAAATTATTATTCTCATTCCTTGCAATTAAATTTCGCGGATCCCTTTCTGTTTTTACAGAATGGTTTTTGTGTCGAGAATAAAAACTCAATAGACAGAGACGCTTTTTTCAGGAATTTCGAATGGAATTTCGAATATATTAAAAAACATACATCTTTTTCAAAATAATTTGTTCCTCAAGAACACTTATAGCTTATAAATTTTATCAAAAATGATATTTGCATTAAAAAATTCTAATGATATACTCGCTTTTTTAATTTAATTTAGCATTTTTGTATTTTCGAATCAATCAATTATCGGATCGTGTAACGTACCACTTTCCGATAATTTTTTATAAATTAAAATACCATGGCGAAGGAAAAGGTTTATGTTTTCGACACAACGTTGAGAGACGGTGAACAGGTACCCGGTTGTCAGCTCAATACCATTGAAAAAATTGAAGTAGCAAAAGCTCTCGAGCAACTGGGTGTTGATATTATCGAAGCCGGATTTCCTATCTCCAGTCCCGGGGATTTCAATTCTGTTATTGAAATTTCAAAGGCTGTAAGTGAGCCGGTGATATGTGCTTTAACGCGCGCTGTCAGGAAGGATATTGAAGTTGCTGCGGAATCCTTGAAATTTGCCAAACGCGGCCGGATACATACAGGAATAGGAACTTCTTATTACCATATACATCATAAGCTGAACTCCGATCCTGATACCATCCTTGAAAGGGGAGTGGAAGCCGTCAAATACGCAAAGTCATTTGTGGAAGAGGTAGAGTTTTATGCCGAAGATGCCGGGAGAACAGAGAATAAATATCTCGCCAGGGTAATCGAAGCAGTTATTGATGCCGGTGCAACTGTGGTTAATATTCCCGATACTACCGGTTATACACTTCCGGATGAATTTGGAAAGAAGATCCGGTACTTGAAAGAAAACGTTAAAAACATTGACAAGGCCATAATTTCAACGCACTGTCATAACGATCTCGGGATGGCAACAGCAAATACCATCAGTGGAGTGTTGAATGGTGCCCGCCAGGTAGAGGTTACCATGAATGGCATTGGAGAAAGAGCAGGGAATACCTCTCTTGAAGAGGTAGTGATGATATTGAAAAGCAGAAAACACCTGAATCTTACTACAGGTATCAATCCAAAACGGATCTATAAGACGAGTCGCATGGTTTCCAGTTTGATGCGGATGCCCATACAACCTAATAAAGCTATTGTAGGAAGAAATGCATTTGCACATTCTTCCGGGATCCATCAGGACGGAGTATTGAAAAGAAGGGAAAATTATGAGATCATTAATCCACGAAGTGTGGGAATAAATGAATCATCGATTGTATTGACTGCACGTAGCGGTAGAGCTGCACTCAAGCACAGACTTGAAAAACTGGGGTATAAATTCGATAAAGAACATCTCGATCATGTTTATGAAAAATTCCTGGAACTTGCAGACAAGAAAAAAGATCTTACCGATGAAGATCTTAAAATACTTGCCGGGAAAGAGGCCGCAGAAGATAAAAAAAGAATACATCTCAAAAGATTACAGGTTGTCAGTGGACTGGACAGTATTCCTGTAGCTACCGTTACACTTGAGATGAATGGTGAAACATTTACGGCTACCACTGAAGGAAATGGCCCCATTGATGCGTCATTCTCCGCAGTAAAACAAATCGTTAAACGTAGAGCCAAACTTGAAGAATTCCTTATACAGGCAATTACCAGGGGAAGCGATGACCTGGGTAAGGTTCACGTCCAGGTAGAAAACAAAGGGGTTGTGTATTACGGATTTTCAGCTTCCACCGATATAATCACTGCCTCTGTTGAAGCCTATGTGGATGCCCTGAGCCAGATTGTTTAAAACCTCTTTTTCTCTGAATTTCGGAAAAGTGGTATGTTTTGGATTCATTGAGGTAAATTCGGGATTGCAATTGCCTTATTTGTAAATAATTATATATATATTCCTTAAATACCTGTAAATCAGTATTTAGCTTTTTTTGTTATTTTGAAAATAGCTTATTATTTCACTATTTTATAAGAATTCTACTCCTGATCAATTCCTTTTCAGAACAATTTCTCTTATCCTTTGTCTTAGTTTCTAAGAAGGGTTTGTTTAACAATTAAACAAAATAATTAAACAAAGGAAAATATGAGAATCACAACTACGTTATCTGCAATCGTTCTTTTAATCTTAAATCAATATATATCTTTCGCACAGCCCTCAGATGTTCAGGAAGAAAATCCTATAATTAAACAGGGAGTGCTTACCGGCAAGGTAGTAGATCTTGGGAACAATGAACCTCTCGAATTCACCTCTGTAGCGGTTTTCAGTGCCGCTGATTCAAGCCTGGTTGATGGGAGCATAACCGGACCAGAAGGAAGTTTCCGGTTAAATGGTCTTCCCTTTGGGAAATATTACCTGATCGCAAATTTCATGGGATATGAGAAAAAGACTATTGAAAATATTATTATCGAACCTGGTGAAAGAACGGTTGATCTGGGTGAACTTGAAATGAGGGAATCTGCTCAGCAACTGGAAGAAGTTGAAATAATTGCCGATCAGGCTCATGTAGAATATAAAATTGACCGAAAAGTTATCAATGTCAGTCAGGATATTAACGCATCCACAGGAACAGCCGCAGATGTTCTCCAAAATACACCTTCAGTAACCGTAGATATAGAAGGTAATGTATCATTAAGAGGCAGTGAAAATTTTACCGTTCTGATCGATGGTAAACCTACTTCCTTATCAGGTAGCGATGCCCTGCAACAAATACCTGCAAGTGCCATACGTAATATAGAGATCATTACAAATCCTTCTGCCAAGTATGACCCGGATGGGATGGCAGGTATCATTAACATTGTCTCCAAAAAAAATGCCCTGCGCGGATTATCCGGTATTTTTAATGCAACCCTGGGTACCAATGATAAATACTCCGCAGATTTCCTCCTGAATTACAGAACTGATAAATTTAATATTTTCGGAGGATTGAATTACAGTGACAGGAATTATGTAGGCACTGTATATTCAGAAAGGGAATTTCTTGCCGATACTTCTGATTTTGTTATTATTGATGGAACAAGAAACAGAAAAAGGGGTGGGTATGAATTTAAAGGTGGATTTGATTACACCATCAATGATAAAAATACACTTTCATTCTCTGCAGAAACAGGAAATTCAAATTTTGGTTTCGGAGGAGTTCAAAAAATGCGGGAATATGATGAGGTATTGAGTTATAGTAATTACTATGTTAATGATAATTTCAGCGACTTTTCCCGTGACTATTTTGATTTAAACCTTTCGTACACACGGAAATTTGAAGAAGAAGGACATGAGCTTATAGCTATGACTTATTTTTCTAACGAAATAGGAGAAGATGGAGACATCCAGACAGAATATCCGGCAAATGAAGATTATGAAATTATTGAATCCCTGGTTCCTGATAGAATACGCACCGGTGAAGAAGGTGATGAACAGGAGTTCAGGTTTGAATTAGATTATACCCGTCCGGTTGGAGAGGAAGGAAAACTCGAAGCAGGTTATCAAACCAGGATAGATCAGGAATATGAACGATTTTTATTCGAAGAATTTGATCCTGATTTTAATGATTGGACATTGAATGAAGATTATACCAATGGAAATGATTTTTTCCGGAGTATACAGGCTGTTTATTCCACCTATGGAAATAAACTCGGTCAATTCCAGTATCAACTGGGATTGCGTGGAGAGTATACCGATCGAAGAATTGTAAGTGATCTGGGTGGAGAAGAATCCAGTATCGACCGTTTTGATATTTTCCCTACATTGCATATTTCAAGAGGATTTAAGAATAACCACCAGTTGATGTTATCCTACAGCAGGAGGATCGATCGCCCGAGAGGCTGGTATTTGGAGCCTTTTACAAATTATATGAATTCGACCACCTTGCGTCGGGGAAATCCTGATCTTGAACCTGAGTATGTGAACTCCTTTGAAGTGGGATATCAGAAAGCCTTTGGTAAGTCTTTCATTGCATTTGAAACTTATTTTAAAAATACAGTTAATAAAATTGAAAGAATAATAACACCCTATGATGTAGAAAACAATGTAATTTTGATGACTTTTGACAATATTTCAGATGATTATTCCCTGGGATCGGAATTGATGGTAAACATTGCAAGTTTAAAATGGCTGGAATTGAATGCGAGTGCTACCATATACAGGTATTGGATAGAAGGGGAAATTGAAGGTGAGGAAATAGATGCCAGAAGTAATAACTGGAACACCAGATTAAATTCAACCTTCAATATAACTTCGAAAACACGTTTACAGTTGACAGGGTTTTATAATGGACCTTCAGTAAGAGCTCAGGGAACAAGAGAAGCTTTCTATTACGCAAGCCTTGCCCTTCGTCAGGATCTCTTCGACAGGAAACTCTCTGCTACTCTTCAGGTCAGGGATTTATTCGGAACAATGAAATATGAGTTTACCACCAATGGTCCAAATTTCGAGAGTTTTGTCCGATTTACAAGGGAACCCCAGGTGGTGATGCTTTCTCTCAGTTATAAACTTAATAACTTCAATCAACGCCGCGGTGAAAACAGAGGCGGTGGAGACATGGGAGGACCGGGCCAAATGTTTTAAGGAATCTTTATTCCCTTATCTTAATAAGAATTAATGTTCATTGCAGAGAAGATTTACGAATTTTCTCTGCAATATATTTATGCAATTAGATGTATAACAATATCTTACAATAAATTTAAGATCTTTTAACAATATTTTTTCAATTTATTCGAATATTTCTGATTTTATTGGTGTCTAAGAGGGTGTATAAGTATTAATTAAAAACCCAATATTCATCCATGAGACAGATTTTATTAATTTTTACGTTTTTAATTTCCTTAAATAATATCCTTGCTCAACCAGGTGGAGCTAGAAGATCAGCAATGATGAATGCAAAGGAAGGGAAACTCACCGGAACCATAATTGATGTATCAGATAATTCACCAATGGAGTTTACTTCAGTCGCTCTTTACCGTAGCAGGGATTCCAGCCTGATAACAGGAAGTATTTCGGGACCTGACGGGACTTTTACTATGACGGAGCTTCCCTATGGTAAATTTTACCTCATAGCAAACTTCATGGGATATGATAAGACTTATATAGATGATATACTTATTAGTCCTCGTCAAAAAAAACCCGATGCCGGAAAAATACCTCTTAAACCTTCAGTTCAGCAATTGGATGAAGTTGAAATCATTGCTGATCAGTCGCATGTTCAATATAAAATAGACCGGAAGGTTATTAATGTTGGACAGGATATAAATGCCGCCACTGGAACTGCAGCCGATGTTCTCCGAAATACACCATCTGTTTCTGTCGATATTGATGGAAATGTGAGTGTAAGAGGAAGTGAAAACTTTACAGTCCTTATCGACGGTAAACCTACACCGCTATCGGGGAATGATGCACTGCAGCAAATACCTGCAAGTGCCATCCGGAATATTGAGATAATTACCAATCCTTCAGCAAAATATGATCCGGACGGAATGGCCGGTATTATTAATATAGTATCTAAAAAGAATGCCTTGAAGGGTTTTTCTGGCATTATCAATGCCAAGGTAGGAACCGGTGATAAATATTCAGGTGATTTTTTAATAAACTACCGGAACGACCAATTCAGTGCCTATATGGGCGGTAGCCTTAGAGATGAAACATACAGGGGTGAAATGTATTACCTGAAAGAATTTGGAAAAGGGGATACAATACACTACGACGAACTCGATGGAAGCCGCAATAGAATCCGTACAGGAAAGGAACTCAAAGCTGGATTTGATTATAGTTTTAATGAAAGCAGCATACTGGGTTTTTCAGCAGAAGCAGGCAGCCATAAATTCTCTTCAGGAGGTACTCAAAAACAGCGATTGTATGACGAAAGTCTTAGTTATAATGATTATTTAATCTCAGATAATATTAGCTCTCACGGAGGAGATTACTATAACCTGAATCTCAACTATACCAAAAAGTTTGATAATTCAGGGCATGAACTAACTTCCTACGTATCTTTTTCCAGTCACAAAGGTGAAGACTCAGACAGCCAGATAGAATATCCTGCAAATTCCGATTTTGAGGTTGATGAAAGTCTTGTGCCGAAAAGAATACGGACAGGAGAAGTTGGAGACGAATTCGAGTTGCGTGCACAGGTAGATTACACTCGTCCTATTGGTGAAAATGGTAAACTTGAAGCCGGTTACCAGTCCAGGATAGATGATGAAGTTGAAAATTATTTGTTTGAAAATTGGGATCCCGATCTGAATGAGTGGGGCATCATTGACAATCTTTCGAGTTCAAATGATTTTTTCAGAAACATACAGGCCCTTTACTTAACTTATGGCAATAAACTGGGAAATTATCAGTATCAGTTGGGATTAAGGGGTGAATATACGGATCGAAGGATATTGAATGCGGAATCGGACGAACAGTTAGCCATCAATCGTTTTGATTTTTTTCCTACCCTTCATTTGTCAAGATCATTTAAAAATGAACATCAAATCATGGCTTCATATAGTCGCCGGATCAACAGGCCAAGAGGCTGGTATCTTGAACCATTTCTGACTTATATGAATTCAACCACCCTGCGTAAGGGTGATCCAGGCCTTGAGCCAGAATACATGAATTCTTTTGAGATCGGGTATCAGAAAGCCTTTGGACCTTCCTTCATCGCTTTTGAGGGTTTTTATAAAAACACAGTGAATAAAATTGAACGAATACAGGATGTTTATGATATAGATAGAAGAATCACCCTCATGACTTTTGACAATATTAGTAAGGATCATTCTCTCGGAGGAGAATTAATGGTGAATTACTCAAGTTTAAAATGGTTAACACTAAATGCCAGTACTTCACTATACCGTTACTGGATTGAGGGTGAAATTAATGGCAATCAAATAGATACACGTAGTAATAACTGGCAGCTTCGTTTGAATTCAACATTTAACATTAGTTCTAAAACCCGTTTACAGCTTATGGGAATGTATTTGGGCCCTTCTGTGACAGCACAGGGCAAAAGAGAAGCCTTTTTCTTTACCAGTGCAGCGGTCAGACATGATTTCTTCGACCGTAAGCTCTCGGCAACTTTACAGATAAGAGATATTCTCGGAACAATGAAACATGAATTCACCTCTTATGGACCTGGATTTAAATCTTATGTCGAATTTACAAGGGAACCCAGAGTTGTAATGCTATCACTCAGTTATAAAATAAATAATTACCGCCAGAAAAGAGGTCAGGGAAATATGGACTCTGGAATGGGAATGGAAGGAGAAGGCGAAATGTTTTAACCTCCCTCAATAAACAGGATGACTGTCCACCGATGTTCTTGCCTTCTGATTCGGTCACTGAAGGCCATTAGTATAGGTCTGAGCTAAGACGTTTGTCGTGAGCTTAGACCACTTGTCGCTAAGTCCTTCGCCAGGAAAAACTCTAGCGGAGGCACAATCTCTGCGCTGTGCCGTCGGCAAGCCTTTGGAGGCTGAAGTTAGACGCTATTGCAGGCGTATGGTGATGGTTCGCAGACGGTTGTGGATAATTAACTTTTCAGAATGAAATCATATATTATGTTTTTTGTACAGCCCGTGTTTGATCCCTTTTTATTTAATCTTATATTTATTACATTATCTTAAACAAAGCTGGTCTGATATTTGTCTGACAGTTACCAGTTTTTCCCTGTCCTTATTTGATTATTTATGAAAAAGTTTGTATTCCTAATTATATTGTTTCACTCATTGTTATTTACAGTAATTCACGGCAATGAAGTGCCGGAAATATCCTATACCATATCAGGTCACGTCAGAGCTGCAGAAACGGGTGAAGAATTAATCGGGGCAACGGTTTATGTCAGGGAAATTGGGGACGGAACTGTATCCAATGCTTATGGTTTTTATTCCATAACCCTTGGAGAAGGCACATATACCATTGGGTATTCATATGTTGGTTACAAAAGTAAGGAATTCACCTTGACAATTGATCAGGATCTGGTCAAAAATATTGAGCTGGAAAAATCGGTTGCTGAATTGGAAGAAGTGGTGGTAAGTGCAGAGAAAAAGAACGTTAACATAACCAGTCTGGAAATGGGTACGGCAAAACTTCCCATCGAATCCATACGCCAGATACCTGCCTTTATGGGAGAGGTGGATGTGATTAAAGCAATTCAGCTTCTTCCGGGTGTGCAATCTGCTTCAGAAGGATCTTCAGGATTCAGTGTCAGAGGAGGTGGTACTGATCAAAACCTGATCCTGCTGGATGAAGCTACTGTATATAATGCTTCTCATCTCCTGGGTTTTTTCTCGGTTTTTAATAATGATGCGGTAAAAGATGTTAAGCTTTATAAAGGAGATATTCCTGCACGTTATGGTGGCAGGTTGTCCTCACTCCTCGATGTGAGAATGAAAGACGGGAACCTCAGGCAATTCTCAAGCTCGGGTGGGGTAGGAACCATATCCAGCCGTCTTACTCTTGAAGGGCCGATAATCAAGGATAAGACCTCATTTTTACTTGCCGGAAGAAGAACTTATGCGGATTTATTTCTTCCTCTTGCCAAGACCCAGGAAGTCAGGGAAAGTGAATTATATTTTTACGATTTTAACGCTAAGTTCAATCATATTATCAATGACAACAACCGGATATTTCTTTCCGGTTATTTCGGAAGAGATGTTTTTGCCAATCAATTCGCCGGCATGAAGTTTGGAAACAGAACGTTTTCCTTTCGCTGGAATCATCTTTTTTCGAAAAAACTTTTCAGTAATTTCAGTTTGGTTTATTCTGCATATGATTATGAACTGGGAACTCCAGAAGATCAGCCTAATTCCTTTGTATGGAATTCCGATTTGATTAATTATGGTTTTAAGGCCGATTTTACCTATTATGCCAATCCGCTTTCAACGTTTTATTTCGGTATGTCTTCTACTTATCATATTTTTAATCCGGGTATAGCAAAAGGAACAGGAGAAGAGACCATATTTAATGAGTTCAAGGTGCCGGAAAATTACGCCCTGGAGCACGGAGTATATGTTATGGGAGAAGAAAAGATCGGTCAACACTGGTCTGTAAAATATGGCTTGCGTTTTTCTGGATTCCAGAATATTGGTGAAGGCACAGTCTATAATTTCAGTCAGAACTATGATGTCATCGACTCTACCATATATGAGCGAGGAGAGATCTACAATAATTATTTTGGATTGGAACCACGACTGGGCGTTAATTTCACCATAGATGATAATAATTCACTTAAAGCTTCTTATTCAAGAACACGTCAGTACCTGCAGCTTGCAAAGAACAGTACAGCAGGAACTCCTCTTGATATCTGGTTTTCTGCCAGTCCCAATGTGGAACCGCAAATCGCCGATCAATTTTCCCTCGGTTTTTTCAGAAACTTCAGGGATCATACTATTGAAACTTCTGTTGAAGCTTATTATAAAAACATGCAGAATACCATTGATTTTCGTGATCATGCTCAATTGTTGCTGAACCCCCAGCTTGAAGGAGAAGTAAGGACCGGCGATTCATGGTCATATGGCCTTGAGTTTCTCGTGCGTTTAAATGAGAAGAAGATTAGTGGGTGGATTAGTTATACTTTGTCCAAAACCCGACGCCAAATCGAAGAAATCAATAATGGTAAACCCTATGATGCCCCCTATGATAAACCGCATGATATTGCTGTCGTTCTGAATTATCGTATAAACAATGCCTGGTCTGTCGGAACAAACTGGGTATTCTCTTCCGGATTGCCTTATACTTTTCCAACCGGACGGTATGAAATTCTGGGCAAAGTTCTGCCCGTTTATTCCAGACGTAATGAATATAGATTCGATAATTACCACAGACTTGACTTATCACTTAATTATAAAATAAAGAAACCAGGAAGAAGATGGGTTAGTGAATGGAATCTCTCTTTCTATAATGTTTATGCAAGGAAAAATACCTGGGCAATCAATTTTGTTCAGGACTCTGAAAACCCAAACCAGACATATGCCGAGAAAACCTATCTGTTTTCTATAATACCTGCAATTACTTATAATTTTAAATTTTAGAATGAAGAAATTATATACCATCATATTGTTTGCTTTAATTTTATCTTCATGCACAGAGATTGTGGAGGTTGAATTAGACTCAACATTTACAAGGCTGGTGGTTTTTGGATCAATTACCACAGATACCACCACACATAAAATCGAACTAAAAAAATCTGCGGATTACTTTTTTAACCAGCCAGCAGAAAAGGTAAGTAATGCCATAGTTGAATTGTCATACTCTGATACTTCATTCTTACTTAACGAAAATCCCAATTTACCCGGTATTTATGAAACCGCCCCCGATTTTTACGGTATTCCCGGAGAAACATATACTTTAACCATTGAAGGAACAGATGTTGATGAGAATGGTGAAACTGAATCTTATTCTGCTTCTTCTTATCTTCCGCATGTGAATGAAATTGATTCTATTACCCTGATGTATTCATCAAATAGCTTTTTTTCAGGCTGGGAAATTCAGGTTTGGACCTATGATCCAGCAGATGAAAAAAACTATTATATATTTAAAACTCTGGTTAACGGGCTACTTGTAACGGATACCCTGAATGAATATGTCATCCAGAATGATGATCTGTTTGATGGTAATTATACTTATGGCATTACCTCACAGTTTTTATTGGATTCAAAAGAAGATGAGAGACTGAAAGCAGGAGATATTGTAACATTTGAGGCAAATGGAATTACAGAAGAGTATTATAATTTTCTTTTCCAGGCTCAAAGTGAATCCTTCGGGCAAAATCCCTTATTCAGTGGTCCCCCGGCAAACATAGCTTCTAATGTCAGTAATGGAGCTCTGGGATTTTTTACAGCTTATTCTGTTTCACGCTCCAGTGCAGTTGTGCCTAAAGAAAAACCTGCAGGCGAAGATGGAATATTCTGATTAAACAAACCTTCAGAATTTTTGTTGCTTTAAATAAATCAACTTTCTTTTAGCACCTTTTAACAGATGAAAGTTTTTAGAATTATCCTGGTTATCCTATTGTTATTTTCAATTATCTTTCTGGGAGGAGCTTTTTTGTTGCCTGATAAACAATATTTTACAGAAACACGCATAATAAAAACCGATCCTGTAGCTGTCTTCTCAATTATTGAAGATACAACAATTTTGGAAAGCATTGCTAAAGAGGTTTTTTCCAATCAACAAGTACATATTGAAATACAAGAAAAAATTGAATACAGTGAAATTAGCTATCTCATAATTTTTGATACAATGAGAGATTCTCTCAATGCAGGATTTGTATTAAATGAAGATAATGAGGGGACAGAACTAACAGCATATCTACGTATTGATTCCTTACAGTATCCCTTTGAACGCTGGAAAGGTTATTTAATTCCTTTCATACACAGAAAAAACTTCATGGATATTATTGATAAACTTGAAATATATTTATTAAACTGACATAAATCCCCCTTTTCAATGAATAAGCCTGAATCACACACCATTGTCATTTTCGGAGCTTCAGGAGACCTTACTTTTCGCAAACTTATACCGGCTCTTTATCGTTTGAAAGAACAAAGTTTATTGCCCGATAACTATAATATACTGGGCCTGGGAAGAACAAAAATGAAAAGTGAGGTTTTCCGTCAAAAAATGAAAACGGCACTTGAAAAATATACAGATGCAAATTCTGTAGACGATGTTTTTCTGAGATCTTTGTTTTACCGGTCGCTTGATTATAATAATAGCTCAGATTTTCAGAGTCTTAAGGAGTATCTTGAAGGTATGCGAGAAAAATCCTTCACAAACGAAAATATTCTTTTCTACCTTGCAACACCACCTCAACTGTATGAATCAATTACGAGGAATCTTGCTGATAATGGACTTAATGGCAAAGGGGTCAAACTTATCATCGAAAAACCGTTTGGGAATAATTTTGAAACTGCTAAAAAGCTAAACAGGCATCTGTTAACTTATTTCAATGAAAATCAAATTTACCGGATTGATCATTATCTTGGAAAGGAAACTGTTCAAAATATCATGGTAACCAGGTTTTCAAACACTATTTATGAACCTATCTGGAACCGTAATTTTATCAATCATGTAGAGATCACAAGTTCGGAATCAATTGGAGTTGAAGATCGGGGAGGATATTATGATAGATCCGGGTCACTTCGCGATATGGTGCAGAATCATTTGCTTCAGCTTGTTGGTCTTGTAGCCATGGAACCGCCTGTTAATGCAGATTCGGAGTCAATTAGAGGCGAGATTATCAAGTTGTTTAAATCTCTAAGACCCTTGAAGGAAGAAGACATTCATTCGCAGGCCATACGGGGCCAATATCTTGAAAGCATGGTGAAAGGTAAAAAAGTAAGATCCTACCGGGAGGAAAATGGAGTAGATCATGACTCTAAAACGGAAACTTTTGCTGCCTTAAAATTCTATATTGATAACTGGAGATGGAATGGGGTGCCTTTTTATATACGAACGGGTAAAAGATTGCCAACAAGGGTTACAGAGATCGTAATCCACTTTAAAGATACTCCTCACCATATATTTTGCAGAAGCGATGGTTTTCCAAATGATCTGAACCAGTTAATCATCCGTATTCAACCCAATGAAGGATTGCTGATGAAATTTGGGATGAAGGTCCCCGGTGCCGGTTTTGCTGTCCAAACTGTTAATATGGACTTTCTTTATTCCTCTCTTTCTGATAAAAAATTACCGGAAGCTTATGAAAGGCTCTTGCTTGATTGCATGTTGAATGATTCAACTCTATATTCAAGAGCTGAGGAAGTAGAGATTACATGGAATTTCCTTGATCCGGTTTTAAAAGTATGGGAGAATAATGACGATATTCCACTTTATGGTTATCCTGCAGGTACATGGGGGCCTGATGTTACTGATAAATTAATAGAAGAGGAGAATCTAACCTGGAGATATCCATGCAAGAATCTAACGGATGATGGGATATATTGTGAATTATAAAAAAACAACCCCTGAAGGTTTTCGAAATCCTCAGGGATTGTTTTTTTATATAAAATTTTAAAGCTACCCTTCTGCTATAAAGAAGGTGGCTAGTAAACCCTCAATTGACTCCTTTTCTTGAGAAACATTTCAGGTTTTCCTTCAAAGATGCTTATTAAGCCTGTAGCTTCAATATGTCGACTGGTAAAGAATCTCTCAGGCCACCAACTGAATCTCCTGGCATCATTTCTATCTAAAACCACTGTAAAGTCCTGGTAAGGATATGGACCACCGATGTAAAGATAATACTCTCTTGTTCTGGATGAATACCACACATCGTATATTTCACCATAAACTCTGGCCACATCTCCGATATATCTTCCTGCATCATAGGCTGAAATTGTTGGAATACGATAACCTATTGGGTAATACCAGAGCTTAAACTCAGGATAAAGGTAAACATATTCCCTGTACATACTATGATTCCAGACAATTGTTCTCCTTGGCGGAACCCTGTAAATGTAATGCTTCCTTCTGTATTCAATTGGTTTATGTGAGTAATGTACTTTTGGAGCAGGACGAACAACACGGCGCTCAGGTCTGTATGTATATGACCTCCTTTTAGCTTCATATCTATGACCTGTTTTGGGCCTGTAGGTTCTGTCACGATTCTCATTTCTTTTTGCTTTCTCTACCCGTTCATTCCGTGAAGGATTGTAATGTTCCGGACGGCGGCGGGTGTTTCCTGATTCGCGGTTCTGATAACGGGGATTTTTATCCACTCTGACATCAGATCTATTCTGACTTCTTCTTTCCTGACTATCATATTGGCGAGAAGGGGTCCTTGGATTTGCCTGTCTGTTGGAATTACGATCTCTGGGAGTTACCTGCCTGCTGTTATTACGATTCCTCGGAGTCACTTCTCTATTGTTCCTTTCAGAACGAGAACGTGATGAAGAATTTACATTTGCATCTCTCTTTCTGCTTGATTTGTTAGATTGTGAGGCTTTTGATCGTTCGGAGCGGTTTGAATTGCTGCTGCGAGTTACCCTTTCTTTTCTTTCAGGTTCAGAACTCCGTGCCCTTTCTGACCTGCTCCTGTTGCTCTGAGCATTCAGCGCGAATGCCAGGAACAATATCGCTGTTATTATGCTTAATCGTTTCATGATTTTGAGATTTATGAGGTTCTTACCTAATACAAATCAAAATCTCTGCCAAAAAAAAAGAATGAATGAGTATTACTCATACTTTTGGGGGTTAAAATGCTGTAATTAAGCTAAATGAATGATTAGCATTTTTTTACATATGGAGAAATTTTCATGTATAATAAAAGATAAATTTATATTCAATCAAACCGGAAATCAAAAAATACCGTGCTTTTTGAATCACTAATGCGGAAATTTCGTATATCCTGATTATAATATTAAATAAAAGCATACGTAATAAGTAATATGCATTCACATCTTAGTGAAAAGGAAATTGCAGATAGTATCAGGTATGCCAGTAACATCCAGGCAGCCCTACTACCGGATGCAGATTATTTTAAACGTTTGTTGCCTGACAGCTTTATTCTCAATTTACCACGAGATGTGGTAAGTGGTGATTTTTATTGGATCACCAAAGTACAGAACAGGATTGCGGTAACGGCTGCCGATTGCACAGGACATGGAGTTCCAGGAGCTTTTATGAGCATTATGGGGATTAACTTTTTAAATCAGATAACCTCTTATTGCATTCCTGCTGCCAATAAAATACTCAACCAGTTGAGGGAATATGTAATGAAAGCTTTGCATCAAACCGGAATGGCAGGGGAGCAGAAGGATGGAATCGATATGGCATTGTGCGTAATAGATACAGAGGCCCGGGTTATAGAGTTTTCCGGGGCCAATAATCCTATTTTCTTTTTTAAAAATGGAGAAATGATAGAAATTAAGGGAGATAGAATGCCCATAGGGGTAAGTCCTCTGGAGGAAGAGTCTTTTACGAAGCATGAGCTGAATCTCGATGAAATAGATTCTTTCTATATTTTTTCTGACGGATATTCTGACCAGTTCGGGGGAGAAGATTATAAAAAGCTAAAAATGAAAGGTTTTCGCGAAATCATCAGATCAGTACATGACAAAAAAATAGGCAAACAGGTAGAAATACTGGTAGATAAACTGGATGATTGGAAAGGGAATAACCGTCAGATCGATGATATTCTTGTTTTGGGTATTGGACTTGATTCTTTTAAAATATGAAACTATCAGCATTTCGAATCAAAAATTACAGATCCATTGTAGATACAAAATGGATCACACTTGCAAGTGATAATATTACTTCACTGATCGGACAGAATGAATCAGGGAAAACCTCGATACTTGAAGCATTATTCAGTTTCTCGAACAGATCCATCTCAGAAGATATTCTCAGATCCGATTTAAGTTTGCCGATGGTATCCTGTGAATTCAAACTCGGCAAAGAAGAGGTACAGCGATTTTCATCCATGGAAAACATGCCTGCCCAGATCTCTGCAAATATAAGGAAAAATCAAAAAGTCACCCTTAACCGAAAGTGGGATAACAAGAGCAATTCAGAACTTTTTATTGGAGATGATGAAATACTGAATGAGTATAATCAACGAGATGAAAAAGAGAAAATGCTCACAGTAGAGCTTGTAAGCAAGGCTTCTGAGATACTCGAAAATACATCTAATCTGGTAGAAGAGATCAGTAAAGAAGAGAGAAACCGCACAGACCAGACAACAGAGCTATCGTTTATCGAATCAAAAATTGATAAGCTGGAAAGAATAATCCAGAAAACCCGGAATGAAAAGAAAAAACAAACTGCAAATGAAGAATTAACAGATCTTAAAAAAGAAGAAGCTAAAATCCGGATGCTTTATGAAAAATCTGATGCAGAGTTTCAGAAAAAATCAGAAGGACTCAATAACCTTATTCAAAGATCTGAATATGCAGAAAAATTCCTGAATGCAAAAACAATCGTTGAAGATCATGTTTTGAAGATCAAGGACAAAAATCGGATCATTACAGATCTTGAAGAAAAACTGCTTTTTACCGATAATGAAAAAACAGCGCAATCACTGAAACAGGAAATAAGAAAAGAACAAAGTGCCCTAAAACTCCTTGAGGAAGAAAAAGATCAGTTGCATTCTAGTTATCTGTTTTCGAGGGAATTATTTCAAATTTCCCTGAACAGCATGACCAAAGTTTCCAACATGGAAGCTAAAGCCTGGGAAAAAGTGGAAAGTACTGAAAATGAACTTTCTCTGCATCAAATTGCCGATTATATTGCTAAAGATCTTCCGGATGTAAAACTATTTGAAGATTTTAGCAGTTTACTTCCCAACAGAATCGACCTGGAAGATATCTTAAATCTCAATACAAATGTAGAAGGGTTTAATGCTGCACGCAATTTTCTCATCGTTTCAGGACTTGATGCCAGCTTTTTTAAAGAATCCAATAACAGAATACTCAAACAAAAAATAGAAAACCTTAATGGAGAAATTACACTCCATTTTCAGGGATACTGGCGACAAAGGCTGGGAAGGAACAATAAAATCCGCCTCAATTTCGAATTAGAGCATTACGATTTCAATCATCCTGATAAAAAGGGTAAACCTTACCTTGAGTTTTGGATCAAGGATGAACATGAAAGACTCTACCCCAAGCAGCGAAGCAGAGGAGTGCGCTGGTTCCTCTCATTTTTCCTTGAGCTTAAAGCTACAGCTCTCGAAAGCAATGCCAAAGGCAAAGTGCTGCTAATTGATGAGCCGGGACTTAGCTTACATGCAAGAGCACAGGAAGATGTCCTGAAAGTTTTTGAAGATTTGAAAGAAAATATACAAATTCTTTATTCCACTCACTCACCGCACCTTGTTAACACAGACAAAATATACAGGGTCCTTGCAGTCCAACGTGCTGATGAATATGACGACCGATCTGAAACAAGAGTATATGATGCACAATCTTTGGATAATGTATCCGGCGATACACTGTCGCCAATTTATACTTTACTTGGTTCTCAGATCAGTGAAAGTAATTTTATACAGGAGAGAAATAATGTTATAGTTGAAGACACAACAGCTTTTTATTATTTGAAAACCCTTTTCGACATCTTTGCTCCCGCTGAAAAAGTGTATTTTCTTCCTTCAACCGATATTTCCTCAGTTCCTATGCTGGTCAATCTCATGACCGGATGGAAACTGAAATTTGGAGTTCTGCTCAGTGACAATCCGGAAACTCATAAGGTGGTTAATGTTATCAGAAAGGGTCTGTTTCAAACAAGTGAAGAAAAACTGAAAAAACAGATCCGGATCATGGAACATTTTGAGGGTTTTGAGAATCTTTTCTCAACCATCGACTTTAAAAAACATATTCTTAAAAAACGTACCGGAATCACTGAAGAAAACCTGGAATACCTGAGAATTCATGATCTGAACAGAAATGAACTGGCTACATCCTTCGCACTCCATTGTCAGAATAAGGCAATAAAACCTGATGACTTTGATGAAGAATCGAGAGAAAATATTATGGCTATGATTAGGCTGGTGATGGAGTTTAGGAAATAGTTGACAGTCTCTTAGCATCGGATTCCCATATCCGGGTATCTATCTTTAATCGGCAGTGTTCAACCTAAACGGTAAACGGTATGCAACTTGCACATCCGGGCATCTGATAATTCATAGGAAAAGCTCTCATTCAAAAAATTTGTTCAAAGGTAAAACATAAGGATACAGCTTACAGGCCACGCAAAAATTAAAAGCAGCTTCCATAAAGGAGAAAAAAGCAAGGATTCCTGCCACTGTAATTGAAAATGTGGTATTGCCTGTATAGAGTAGTATTGTCCCAAGTAAGCTCAATACCAATCCGACCCTTGCTGCGAAAATTTTTGGTCCCGCATTTATCATATGCTGGCGAATATGAATAGCCTGGATGACATATCTATTGAAACGGATTATCGGATTAAACCTTCCTTCAAATATATTCCGAAGCACGAAATCAACTGCTATAACTAACAAAAAGACAGGAGATGCGGTAAGAATATAGAAAACAGACATGATTGCCGTGAAGACCGCATTCAGGCGACTGAGATTTTCATTTATCAGTTTGAAAGAAACCGGACATATTTTAATCATGATATATTCTTTAAATTTCTACTATAAATATGTCGGATGATTTTAAAAATCCTTACGATTTTCTTGCCTTTTATCTCTTTTTTAACATCGCAGAATAAAAAAAACCGTCTCTTATTAATATGAGACGGTTTTATTTTACTTGAGTGGCTTATTTCTATAGCTCATTCGGAGCTTTGCCTTCTCTCCAATGGTCTTCAATTTCCTCCAAAGTTTTTCCTTTGGTCTCCGGAATATATTTCATTCCCCAAAGTATACCGATGACGGCTATTACCGAATAAAGATAGAAAGAGCCGGCAGGATTTGGATCGGCTTCACCTGATGCCTTATTGGCGATTTCCATTCCTTCGGGTGTAAATATCCATGCAATTTTAAGGAATGTAAAGGCAACAATAGCGTTGAATAACCAGTTGGAAAAAGCACCAATACTCATTCCAAGACCTCTTACTTTTAGCGGGAAAATCTCTGAGATCATGAGCCAACCTAACGGGCCAAGACTGATCGCAAAGAAAATGATGTAAATAAGAACAGTACCTACTGAGATATATTTCATTGATGGACCGAGGGTGTCTTTTAACAGGAAAAAAGTACCCAGTGCGGCAAGCGATATTGCCATCCCGGTGAGTCCGATAAAATACAATTTTCTTCGTCCTATCTTATCAATGAGGAACATAGAAAGAACAGTGGAAAGAACATTCACAACACCAACACTGATGGTTGCTGCAATGGCTGCCCTTGGTCCTTCAAAACCTGCAATGATAAATACTCTCGGCGCATAATATATGATTGTGTTAATACCAACGAATTGCTGAATAAACATAATACCTACGGCAATGAACAGAGCCGTTCTTAACCATGGTTTAAATATCTCAGTCCAGTTGGTGGCAGCTTTTTTATCTCTTTCTATATCGTCTTTGATTCTTTTTATTGCTGTATCAACAAGTGCCGGATCTTCTACCTTCGTAAGAATCTTACGTCCTTTTTCGTCTTTGCCTTTTCCAAATAAGAATCGAGGGGTTTCCGGAAGGAATAACATTCCTATGAATAAAACGATTGCAGGGAAAACCCCTACATAAAACATCCATCTCCATGAAAAGGGATTGGACTCGTCAGCCAGGGCAAGGTCCGAAAAATAGGATGCCAGGATCCCGATCGTTATCATGAGCTGAAAGGATGATACCATCGCTCCCCTGATTTTGGTGGGTGATATCTCTGAAATGTAGAGAGGTACGGTAAAGGAAGAAATACCAATTGCAATCCCGATAACTATCCGGGCAAAAGCGAGGAATACCGGAGTGGGAGCTGCACCTGTGAGAATAGAACCAGCAGCAAAGATAACTGCTGTGACCAGAATAACTTTCTTTCTCCCAAAAATATCAGTGATACGTCCGGAAGAAATTGCTCCCAGCAAAGCGCCAATAAGAACGGATGTTGTTATCCATTCTTCCTGACTTGTTGAGAGTCCCCAGCTTTGCTTAAGAAAGGGCAGGGCTCCGGAAATAACCCCGGTGTCAAAACCAAATAATAAACCGCCGGTGGAAGCCACGGCGGCAATTACAATAACCAGTGAAAAATTGTGTTTCTTTTCTATTTGTTGAGCCATTTTAGGTATGAATTAGAATTTGAGCGGCTAATATACAAAGCATATATTAAAATTCAGGAAAATATTTGAAAAATAAATACCGCAAAAAATACATATAATAATGATCTGCTTTCATAAGAGTTAATGAACTTGATTATTATCAGATTAATGAGAAAATTTATATTCTCTATTTGAAACCACTTCGAAAATGTGTAAGAAAAAACCAAATGGTATAAATAAAGGCTCACCGGGGAGTGTTAAAGCCGAAATGTCATACTAATCACTTCTCGGTATAGACTCTATTTTAAATGAGAAATCCATTAAATTTGAACCTTCTTACGAGTGGGTGAAATAATTTTATTATTTTTCCGAAAAAACTAAACTATGCAACAAAAATCTATCTTTTTCATTTTTCTTTTCCTTTTAATAATAAATATTGCACTCCCAGCGCAGGATATAATTCCGCCACCTGAAAAATTTTTCGGGTTTGTACCCGGAAGTGACAGAAATCTTTTTAATTATGAAAAATTGATAGACTATCTCGAGATCGTTGATCAGGGCTCCGAACGCATGGAAATACGTAAAGTCGGAGAGTCTCCTATGGGAAAACCCATGTACATAGCTTTTATATCCTCTCCTCAAAATATTCAAAACCTGGATAGATTAAGAGAAATCAATGAGCAATTGGCCATAAATGCTGATCTTCAGCGAGAAGAACAGAGTAAGATGATTGACGAAGGAAGGGTATTTGTAATGGCCACACTATCCATGCATTCCGGTGAAGTGGGTCCTGCACAATCTGCTCCTCTTACAGCATACGAACTATGTACCACAGAAGATCCTGTTAAAAAAGCCTGGCTCGATCAGGTGGTTTATATGATGATACCCAATCATAACCCGGATGGTATGAATATGGTGGTTGATTATTATCAGAAAACAAAAGGAACCAAATATGAAGGAGCCTCCCTGCCGGGTGTTTATCATAAATATGTGGGACATGATAATAATCGTGATTTTGTAATCCTTTCACAAAAAGATACAAAAGTAATTGCCGACATATACAACAATACATGGTATCCCCAGGTGTTTGTGGAAAAACATCAGATGGGTTCAACAGGTACCCGGTATTTTGTTCCTCCCAATCATGATCCCATAGCCATCAATGTTGATGAAGGAATATGGAACTGGACAGGTATTTTTGGTGCCGGTTTAATGAAGGATTTGACCGGCGAAGACCTCACCGGAGTATCTCAACACTACCTCTTCGACGATTACTGGCCGGGCTCTACCGAAACCTGTATCTGGAAGAATGTCATAGGCTTCCTCACCGAATGTGCCAGTGTAAAATATGCCACTCCCGTTTTTATTGAGCCTACAGAATTATCGGTAAGGGGAAAAGGCCTGTCTGAGTATAAAAAAAGCATCAATATGCCCGATCCCTGGCCGGGAGGATGGTGGAGACTGAAAGATATTGTGGAATATGAATTGGTTTCAGTAGAATCTATTCTTAAAACTGCCGGTACCCACAGGGAAGATATTCTGAAATTTAGAAATGATCTCTGTAAAAAACAGGTAGAGCTTGGGAAAACTTCCGCTCCATATCACTATGTTATGCCACGCAAACAGCACGATCAAAGCGAGCTGGCAGACCTAGTTAACCTTCTTATGGAACACGGAATAAATGTTTATACTCTCAATTCGGATGTAAGAGAAGATAATATGCATTTTTCAAAAGGGGATATTGTTATTCCACTTTCCCAACCTTACCGGGCCTTTGTAAAGGAGGTAATGGAAAAACAGGATTATCCTGTCAGGCATTACACTCCCGGTGGAGAGATTATTAAACCTTATGATATCACCACCTGGTCATTACCACTGCATAATGGAGTTAAATCTTTTGAGTTGAATCAATATATTAAAGAGATAGATGAGCATCTGATTCCCGTGAAAGAGAAATTTCGTCTCTTTGAAGCGCCTGGTGATAGTGAATATCTTGTATTCCCATTGAATCTCAACGATAGTTACCAGGCAGCCTTTCACGCATCATCAAAAAACATAAAAGTGTTTACCTTAAGTAAAGCGGTAATGCTTGATGGAATAGAATGTCAGAAAGGTAGTTTTGTCCTCGAAAACAAGCAAAATCAAAAAATGAGGGCGGTTCTGGATGAATGTGCGGTTTCTCCCCTGGAAACAAATGAAGATCTTGAACTGCAGGAATTTACTGTTTCTGAGATAGCCCTTGTTGAAAGCTGGTTTCATGACATGGATGCCGGATGGACCCGGTTTGTACTTGATAGTTATCATATTCCTTTCGATGTGCTCAGACCGGCAGATTTTAAATCGGTTGATCTCTCAAAATACGATGTCATCATTTTTCCCGATGAAAACAAATCTGTTTTAATGGAAGGAAAGTATAAATCCGGAAGTTCTTATTATGTTACTTCTTATGCTCCAGAATATGCAAAGGGAATGGAGAAAGAAGGACTTAAAAGACTCATGAAATACATCAATGAGGGCGGAAATATTATATCATGGGGACAATCAACTGCCCTGTTTGAAGGATTGCAGACAATTGAAGTGTCTGAAGAGGAAAAAGAAGAATTTCAACTACCTTTCAGGGATATTTCAGAAGATTTAAGGAAGAAAGGGCTTTATTGTCCCGGCTCTCTTATCAGAATGAAAGTAACTTCAGACCATCCAATTACCAGGGGAATGCCAGAGGAATGCGGCATATTTTACAGAGGAAGACCTCTTTTCAGAACCTCTGTGCCGAATTTTGATATGAACAGGCGTGTGCTTGGTACCATTCCTGAGGAGGAGATTTTGATGAGTGGATATTGTGAAAATCAGGAATTGTTGGAGAACAAGCCGATTTTACTCTGGATGAAAAAAGGTGAAGGCCAAATGGTACTTATGGGTTTTAATCCCCAGTTCAGGTCCTCAACACATGTAACTTATAAATTGCTGTTTAATTCACTTTTACTTTAGAAAAAACTTAAAAACAAATACTATGAATAACACAAGAAAAAAGAGCATTTCTAGAATTTTGATCGTTCTCGCAATCATTGCGGTCGTCATGGTCATCTCAATAATGACCGAGAGAAACAATGCAGATAGTGAAACTATTGCACAGGATACAATTTACCTGTTTAACGGTGAAGATCTTGATAACTGGGTAGTTGTTCTTGAAGATTCCCTGGCTTCACCGGAAAATACTTTTTTTGTCAGAGACGGGGTTATTGCCACTACCGGGGATCCTTTTGGATATATTCGCACAAAAGAGCGGTATTCAGATTATAATCTTTTTACCGAGTGGAGATGGGTAGATGAACCCGGAAACAGCGGTGTTTTCCTTCATATCCAGAATGATGATATCTGGCCGGTTTGCCTGGAATGTCAGCTTATGAACCAGAAAGCAGGAGATTTTGTATGTTTCCCGGGCTTTGATTTCAACGAACACCTGGATAAGGAAAATTGGGCTGTTGCAAAAATAGATGAAGTAAGTGAAAAGCCTGCAGGAGAGTGGAATCAGTATGACATAAGGGTCAATAATGATTCGGTGAGTATTTATGTAAATGGAGTATTACAAAATATAGCCACAGGCACCAATTATACGGAAGGACATATAGCCCTGCAGAGTGAGGGTGCTCCCCTGGAATTCAGGAATGTATATCTTGTAAAAGAAAAAGAAGATCAGTAAATAGCAAGAATTAAGTCATTCTTTCTTGTCTGCCGAAGCGGAAAGCGAAGGTGGATTAACTCAGATTTTTTCATTCAATTGTGAGAGTGCTTCTTTTACACTCTTAACAGGCACTTTGCATGTCCTGTTCCGGCAGACATAAATTTTTGTATCCTCATGCCCAAGACGACCGGTAAAAAGGCTTAATCCCGATTCTTTCTCCGCTCCTGCAAACAAGAGGTCGGGCAGATAATTTCCACAAAATTCCTCCCGGCGTTTCATATATTCCTTTCCGGAAATGACGATTTCTGAAAAGGAAGATTGAAATGAAGTTAATAAACTTAACCAATTCGTAAAGAATGAGGGTGAGCGAGATATGAATGGTTGCACATTTAAGAGCATTTGCCGGGAGATCTTCAGATAATCCGGATTGTCGAGGTAAACAGATGCATGCATTAGAACTTTTGCCATTACAGAATTGGAAGCAGGAATAACGTTATCGGTATATTCATGCTGGCGGGTAACAGGATTCTCTTCTCCTTCATATGAATAATAGAACATAGCTGTCTCTTCATCGTAGAAGTCTTTCATAACTATCGAAATAACAGATCTCAAAATATCGAGCCAGCTTTCATCAAAACTAATCTGGTAAAGAGCAATAAGGGCTTCGCAGGTAAAAGCATAATCATCCAGAAAGCCATTTATTTTTCTTTCAGAAGATCTGAAAAGGCGATGATTGTCATCCATTAAATTGTTTACAATATATCTCCCCGTTCTGATGGCCTTTTCTTTGTATTCGTGGTTTCCTGTAGCATGCCATGCATCAGCAAAAGCTTTTGCCATCAGTGCATTCCACGAGGAGAGGACCTTATCATCCAATCCCGGCTTTATTCTTTTACTTCGTCTATCTAACAATTCTTGTTTTATCTTTTTTAGCTTATCCTCAACCTTTGCAGTATCCATATTGAATTTTTGAGAAAGTTCTTCGATATTTTTATCTAAAGTCAGGATATTTTTATTGTCCTCCCAGTTTCCTTCCGGGCTAATTCCATAATATTCAAAAGCAAGTTCTTTATCATCACCACATACCGAGGCGATTTCCTGTTGTGTCCATACATAATATTTTCCTTCTTCTCCCTCACTATCCGCATCCAGAGACGAGTAAAAACCTCCTTCATTATTATAAAGTTCACGCTCCAGGAACTGTATTGTTTCTTCAATTTTTTCAGAATAAATTGATTTTTTTGTCAGCATGAAAGCATTGGAAAGGAGACTGATAAATTGAGCATTATCATATAGCATCTTCTCAAAATGAGGAACATGCCAGAATTTGTCAGTTGAGTACCTGGCAATTCCTCCTCCAATCTGGTCGTAAATCCCACCGTTGATAATTACATCTGTTGTTTTCAAAGCCTGGGCTAAGGCAATTTTGTTCCCACTATGGTGATGGTAATGAAATAAAAACTGGAAAACAGAAGGCATAGGAAACTTCGGGACCCTGTTAAGTCCACCATATTCCGTATCAAATTCACCGGCGAGTTGCCGGAATAATGCATCAGGATCACCCAGCCCTTCATTCAGGTTTTTTTCCTTTACCAGTTCGGAATTCCGGATACCTTCACACAAGCCTTCTGCATGTTCGTTTATTTTTGCCTTGTTATTCAGCCATATGTCCTTCAATTGAAGAATGATTTCTCTGAATTGTTCCGGATTGTAATAGGTGCCTCCATAAAACGGTTTACCTTCAGGGGTGGCAAAGCAGCTCAAAGGCCATCCGCCACCTCCTGACATTAATTGAACAGCGGACATATATGTCTGGTCCAGATCGGGACGTTCTTCCCGGTCAATTTTTATACTTACGTAATTTTCATTTAAAATATCAGCAATTTCTTTATTGGTGAAAGATTCCCGTTCCATTACATGGCACCAATGACAGGCGGAATAGCCTATGCTTATGAATATAAGCTTATCTTCATCCTTTGCTTTTTTTAGAGCTTCAAGGCTCCATGGATACCAGTTAACCGGATTATTTGCATGCTGTTTCAGATAAGGACTGGTTTCTTCAGCAAGATGATTTATATTGGATGCCATAATTTGATTTTAAAGCTTAACAAGAGGATTGATAGTAATGTTTAATTTAATTCTAAACTTTAGTAATTTGATATATCATCGAGATTTCAGAACTTTATAAAATAATTCAAATCGTTATGACAAAAAAAATAGCCAAACATTACGAAACAGTTAAGAAATTTCATCCGGATTATATTGAAGCCGTTGAGAATTTAGGCAAAACGGCAAAAAATGCCGGTCCGCTTGATGTAAAAACGGCTCATCTCATTCAACTTGCTGCCTCCATAGCCTGTCGTTCTGAAGGGGCTGTACATTCGCATACCAAAAGAGCGCTGGATGAAGGAGCCAGTCCTGAGGAAATCCGTCATACAGTCATGATCCTGACTAATACCATTGGTTTCCCTAACGTGATGGCAGGAATGAGCTGGGTGAATGATATACTTGAAGAATAAAAAACCGCCTCAAAATGGACGATTGAGGCGGTTTTATGAATGTTTTCCGGTAATAGCTGGAACACATGAACTTCTATTTTTCCTCAAGCTCTTCGAGTGCTTTTTCCATTTTCTCGTCAATCTCATCAAGCTTTTCTTTTTCTTCTTTTACCTGCTTTCCGGCTTCCTGAATTTCCGCTTTGACATCTTTCTGCTCAACGCGATCAAGTTCTTCAAAAGATCTCTCCATTTCAAGGGCAATGCTCTGAAGTACATCTTCTGTGATATTCAATGACATATCGATGCTCTGGCCAATAATATCCCATGGAATAACATCAAGACTCATTCTGGCCGCCTCCATTCCAATATGAACTGATTCATGGATCTCTTCCCAGTCGGCTTCTGTCATGGCTTCATCAATTTCTTTCATGATTTCTTCCACTTCCTTTTCACTTAATTCAGCTTCCTCCAGGGCTTCCTCAACAGCCCTTTGAATTTCTTCCCAGTCAATTGACTTAAGTGCCTTTTCAACTTCTCTGCTTATATTATCCATGTTTATTTCTACCCGGGCTTCTTCCATTGCTCTCTTGGCCTCTTTCAACGCCAGTTCAACTTCTCTGCGTATTTCCTCTTCATCAATTCTTTCAATCTCCTTCCTGGCTTTTTCCAGTTCCTTTTCAATTTCTTCCTGGTCAATTGATTTTGCTTCTCTTAATGCAACTTCTATTTCCCTTTCTATTTCTTCTTCATCAATTTTTTCCAGTTCCCTTTCTGCTTTTTCAACCTCTTTTGATGCCCTGGCAACCTCCTGCCTGATTTCATTTACAAGGGATTTGTATTTCTTATGATCTTTGCCGGGAATGGTTTCTCCATCAATTATTAATTCAGCGAGTTTCTCATTTTCAAATTTCATTTCAATCTTCTCTTTTTCTCCATTTTTATTTTTCCTGTATGTAATGATCCTGTCATCATCATAGCTAATAATAGTATCCTGCGGATTGGATGCTTTGGAATAGTTTATCTGCGGTATTGAATTAGTGCTATTCTCCAGGGGTTCGCTGTGTTCTCCTGAAATATTGTGAAGTGCTGCTGCTCCGGTTAACATCAGGATAGAAAAACCGGCTATAATAATTATTCCGGCAATTATCCTGTCTGATAGTTTTGTTTTCATGGTTTTTGGATTTAAAATTCTTTTCATTCTGTTAAATAAATTATGTTTTTGTTTTACAAAAGCCACAGCTTGACGAGGGCTAACGGGCAAAATGCCTTCTATCTGAGCAAGGGCTTTCACATACTGGGAAGAATCTGAACAATGTGACAGCGCAATGTCGTCACAACAGTTTTCCCTTTCTTCACGTATGTGTTTAGAGATCTGGTAGATAACAGGATGATAAAAGAATAAAAGCTCAACAACTGATTGTATTATATTTATTAGAAAATCATTACGTTTTATGTGTGCAAGTTCATGGGCCAGGATAGCTTCTATCTGGTTGAATGGAAGTTGTGTGAATATTCCGACCGGCACTACGACCATGGGTTTAAGATAGCCAATAACCATGGGCGTTTTGACCAAAAATGATTCAACCAGGCGGGCATTCCTCTTAATGTAAAATCTCTTTAGCAATCCTGAAAAACAGTTTTGCAGATTCAAGTCCGGTTTCTTTAAGCCCCTGGTTTTATATTTTCTTAAATAGAGAATAGAAAAAATCAATCTTAATGACATGAAAATAACCCCGCCAAAATAGAGAAATACAAGATATGGAAGATAATTGCGGGCAGCTCCCTTCTGAACTTCTGTGGTGGTGGAATTCAAAATTTCATTGAAGCTGTAACCTCTCTGTCTTATATCTGCAATAATCCCGGTAATGTATTCAACACTTTCTTTTTCATTATAATAATATATCCCAAAAGTAATTAGCCCCATCAATAATACGGTAACCATGGCTCCCAGGGATATTCTGTACCTCAATAGTGAAGAAGCGTTCCGGAAAAGCTTAAGAAGCATTCTCATAACCAGGTATATAATGACTATTTGCCATAGAGAATGTAATAAAGCCATTCCTGTGGAATATATTACAATGTTTGTCATGTCCAATTATTTCTTGTTATCCAGCTTATCAAGTAAATTCCGTATTTCTTCAATTTCCTTCCTGGAAGTTTTGTGGTTTCCAAGTGTTTGCATGATCAACTTTGAAGCTGATCCTCCAAATGCGCTGTCAAGAATCTTATTGATAAGACGATTTTGAATTGCATTTTCCTCAATTAATGCTGAATAAATATGAGATTTTCCTTTTTCATCTCTTGATAATAGCTTTTTTTCATGCATTATCTGCATGGTTTTTAAGGTAGTAGTATACCCTACAACTCTTAATTTATTTAATTCCTCATTTATAAATCTTACCGTGGAAGGCCCGTATTTCCACAATATTTTGAGAATTTCCAGTTCTGAATCAGTGGGTTGTTGCTGAACTTTATTCATTTTATCATCTATTACGAAAACTTTCGTAGACAAATGTATACGAAGTTCTTCGTAGATCCAAATATTTTATTAAAAAATTCCTCAAAAAATGTTAAAAAAGTCTAACTGATGTTTACAAGTTATTTCAAAATACAGAGAAAAAAGGTATCTTTATAAAAAATGTAAAATGGATTACACATCTTTTAATCATACTCTTGACATGGGAGCTCCACCTGAAGATTTTCCGGTGGCCTTGAAAGCTTTGTGGTGGGAGAGAAAGAATTATTGGGATACCGCTCATAAAATGGTACAGCATTTTCCCGGAAAAGATGCTGCCTGGGTTCATGCTTATCTTCACAGAAAAGAAGGAGATGAAGAAAATGCTGAATACTGGTACAGGAAAGCAGAAAAACCTTTTCCCGAAGTTGATTTAAATGAGGAATTCAGAAATATCGTTGCTGATCTTCTTAAAGAATATAGCTAATCAATCAAGGCAATTCTTCTGAAAACACTTCTGCCGAATAAATGTAAATATCAGCTGTTTTCCAGCCTTCCCAACCCAGTCCCGCCTTATCCCTGGAACAATAGCCCAGAAACTCCTCCACTGTCCATCCGGCAGAACCGGCTACCTGGGGAAGCATTGTTCCGCTTAAGTTGTTGTATTTTAAATATATACCATGTTTTCCGAGCTGAATATCATCAATACCGCTAATTTTTTTCATCTTTCCCAGGATAGAAATTTCAATACATAATTGTGGGAGTTCGCTAAACTTTACTGCGGGAAAACGCGGGTCGCTGGCGCCAGCAGCAATTACCTGACGCTGAATTAGTTTGTATAAAGGTTCTTCCGAATCCATTATTCCGATACATCCCCTCAAGGCCCTGCCTTTATGCAAACTTACAAATATACCGTAATTTTGCATAAGTGAATCAGGAAGAATGCCTGGATCATAATCAAGGGTTTTGCGGGTATTCAGGTAATGAAAAAGAGTATCGCGCGCAATTTTCAGCATCAATCTTTTTTCGCGATTTGAAAATGAAGGCATATTTTCCGGGTTGTTCATAGCTGATAATTTAAATATAAAATATCATTGATATATAATCTACAACATCTTTACCTGGCGAGACCTGACCTGAATGCCCCCTGGCAAGGATATGAACTTTGACGTTTTCATCCAGAAAGCGGCAATAATAGATCAAAGCCATTATGGGGCCATAACCACATACACTTATATTATTATCTATAACCGTATGATATAAACCTTCCGGATCAAGCTCCATAATTTTATCAATTGCTTTCTGATCCTGAATCTCTCCTTCCTCTGGATCAACAAAGTGAGAAAAATCAGAGGAAGCGAGAATACATAACTTCCTGTTCAGTTCTTTATTTGTTGAAAAAATTTTATGAGCAATTTCTTTAGCTCCTTCGGGATGCTGCCAACTGATGCCAATAGGGATCAGACTCTTATCCCCGAAATTATAATGTTGAATAAATGGTACAATAACTTCTGCCGAATGTTCCCATTTGTGCATGTCGGATGAGGTAAAGATATCCATCTCTTTAATGAATTCTATGTCTAGCCGGATGTCACCAAGAGGAGTATTCCAGGCATCATTTTCATCGCTGGCATAGTCCTTTATGCCACCTCTGTGAAAAGGATGGAGGATCAGAAAACTTTCAATTTCCTGTTGACTTTTTTGAAGTGCTTCAAAAAAATGAACCGTTTGGTATCCTGAATATACATGACCGGCATGGGGTAGTATTGCTCCAATGATTTTTTTATCTGCCGGATCAAAATCTATATGCTCTTCTTCTTTCCTGATAATTGTTCCAATCAGTTCATTGATTTCTTTTTCTGAACCGGGATAGAATTTGCCGGCAACCCAGGCCTTTCGTTTTTTAACTTCATTGTTCATCTAATAATAATTTAGAATTTTTCTTTTGCAGTCAGGACATTCGCCATGATTGTTAAGATTAACATTCACTCTGTATCCTCTATTTATAACCAGTTTTCCACAGTCAGGACAATATGTATTTTGTGCCTCGGGTTCTGCAACATTTCCAAGGAATACGTGATTCAACTTTTGCAAGGCAATCTGCCTGAAGGATCTCAGGGTTGAGACAGGTGTGGGAGGAATGTCAGACCGATAACCGGGAAAATATCGTGATAAATGCAATACCTGTGCTTCTCCGAAGTTTGAATGGATCCATGTTACCATTTCCTTGAATTCATCTTCATCATCATTTAGCCCCGGAATTACCAGGAAGGTTATTTCCAGGTGACTGGGAGACTGACCGATCTCAATCAGACTTTCCTTCACATTTAAAATCTCAGATTTTGTGTACTTACGGTAAAATTCATTTGAAAAAGCTTTTAAGTCGATATTAAAAGCATCGATGAGCGGGATTAATTCCTTGAGAGGCTTCATTGAAATAAAACCATTGGAGACCATAACATTTCTCAGATTCTTCTTTCTTGCCTCTGTTGCAGTATCTACAATATATTCAAAATTGATTGAAGGTTCATTATAGGTATAAGCTATCCCAACATTATTCTCTTCTATTGATGCAAATTTGATTAGTTCGTCGGGGGAGGTTTCTGAAATATGGTCATACTGTTCAGCCCCTGCCTGTGAAATATCGCAATTCTGACAAAAAAAACATTTTAAATTACAACCTACAGTTCCTACAGAAAGAATATCCTTCCCCGGATAAAAATGATAAAGCGGTTTTTTCTCAATGGGATCTGTATGTTTGGCTATCAATTTCCCATATACTTCCGCAATCAATTTACCCTTCTCATTTTTTCTTACACGGCATATACCATAATCTCCATCTGAAATTTTGCAATTATGGGGACAAAGAAAGCATTTCACTTTCCCGTTGAGTTTTTCATAGTATTTTGCTTCATGAACTATCTTCATATTAACAAATTTATGAAGTATTAACAGAACGGTCAAGGTGCAGACATGTAATACAAAACATGTTTTAAATAATTGTTATACAATATATTATAAAAATAAGTAAAATAGCTCTAAATGATCATCCTTTTAATTTATAATTTATTTGATTGAACAACTTTTTCTCTTTTCGGAGTAGTTTCACCCTATACAAACTAAACTTTCCTTTTATAAAGCCCAACAATTCCACTGAAAAACTGTTTTATTGATATGATGAAGATTCAAACAATATTAGGATTATTAATTATTGCAATTACTGCCAATGCGCAGTTAAACTTAAATGAAAGTGGTATGAAGGAAGAACGCGCAACTTTCGGAGGAGGTTGTTTCTGGTGTACAGAAGCAATATTTGAAGAAGTAAAAGGAGTAAATGAAGTGGTATCGGGATATTCAGGGGGAGATGTCATTAACCCATCTTACCGGGAAGTTACCACCGGTAGTACCGGCCATGCAGAAGTAGTGCAAATCACTTATTATCCTGAAATAATATCCTATTCAGAATTGCTGGAAATTTTTTTTAAAACCCATGATCCTACCACCCTTAACCGTCAAGGTGCAGATGTAGGAACACAATACCGGTCTGTTATTTTTTATCACAATGATGAACAGAAACGCCTGGCTGAAATAAAAATCGATCAGCTAAATACCTCCGGGTATTTTAAAGACCCCATTGTTACCAGTGTAGAAGAACTTCAGAATTTTTATGTAGCTGAAGATTATCATCAGGATTATTTTGAAAAAAATCCGGATCAGGGCTATTGCAGTGTGGTGATTGAACCCAAGCTCAGAAAAATGAGGAAGGATTTCAGTTCAAAGATCAAAGAAATGCAGCGTTAGAGCATCCGTTAAGTTCATAAATATTTTTCTATAGCTAAGGACTTAGATGATGAATTAAGGTGAATGGTATTCTCTGGATTTTTTCTGGCTTTACGTGAAATTTTCTTTTATGGAACATGGCCCGGTCGGAGAGGCACTCATCCGTTTCAGCAATTTTTTATGGGAACTCCGCAATTAATCCTACTTTTTCTTGGGGGGGGGGAGTTATTTTTTCATCTATTCAAGATTGAAACCCCTGCGGTATTTATCCCCTGCAATAAGAGAAACAAAAAGATACTTCTCAGTGTTAAAAGACAAAAAGCCTGTGAAATGATATTTTTCTTACTATTTACAAATCTTCTGAATGGATATTCCGAGGATTTTAAGGCAATTTTTGCTGAAGATTATGTAGAGGCAGTTAATATACTTGAAGAAAAGGAGGTTTTGATCGATTCTTTGTCTGATGTTTATCGTCAGGATGCTGCCATGACACGGGCGATCGTTTTTCCTGAGTTAATAAGATATAACCTGATCAGAGATCTTATCGAGAAAAATACACTGGAAGTTGTTTATGTAAATACAGGGATGGCCGATTTTTCTATTGGACCTTTGCAGATCAAACCCTCTTTTGCAGAAAAAATTGAAGAGCAGGTAATAAAAAAAGATTATTTGAATAAATTCAAGGATCTCTTTGAATACAGTACCACAGATCCGGTAAAGGAAAGAGCCGAAAGACTGGAGCGTTTAAAATCATTTGATTCACAACTACATTATATATTTGCTTTTCAATCCTATATGGATAAAAATCACGGTTATTTAGAAGATGAAAGTCAAAAATACCGCTTGAGGTTCTTAAGTACTGCATATAATTACAACTTTCTGGCATCCGGAAGAGATATCGAAGTGTACATGGAAAAAAAATTCTTTCCCTGGGGTAGATTGAATGATAAAAAGAAGTATAACTATGCCGATATATCCTGGTATTACTATCAAAACGAGCTGAATAAATAATCATTTAGGGCTGGTATTTAATTTCCGAAAAGGATATTATTCGGTCTTTTTTAACTATTTTTGCGCCCTCAAAATCATATGAATGAAAACAATTAGAAACATCGCAATAATAGCACACGTTGATCATGGAAAAACAACCCTGGTTGATAAAATCATATATGAGTGTAAAGCAATGGATACACGTAAAGAAAACCCGGAGCTTATACTCGATAGTAATGATCTTGAACGGGAAAGAGGAATAACTATTCTTTCAAAAAATGTTTCCGTAAGATATAAAGGTATTAAGATAAACCTCATTGACACTCCCGGCCATGCCGATTTTGGCGGTGAAGTGGAGAGAGTACTGAAGATGGCCGACGGAGTTCTTTTGCTTGTAGATGCTTTTGAAGGTCCCATGCCCCAGACCCGGTTTGTTCTCGGGAAAGCTATTGAACTGGGACTTAAGCCCATTGTGGTGATAAATAAAGTAGATAAAGAGAACTGCCGGCCGGATGATGCTCAACAGGATGTATTTGAATTAATGTACAATCTTGACGCCTCGGAAGAGCAGTTGGATTTTTATACGGTTTTTGGTTCTGCCAAGCAGGGATGGATGAGCACCGACTGGAAAAAGCCCGGTGATAATGTTATACCCCTGCTTGAAGCTATAATTGAAGAAATTCCGGAAGCACCTTATCATGAAGGTACTCCTCAAATGCAAATTGCATCCCTCGATTATTCCAGTTTTGTAGGGAGAATTGCCATCGGAAGAGTGTTCAGGGGTGATCTTTATGATGGCAGGGAATACACACTCTGCCGAAAAGCCGGCCAAAAAACAAGGGTAAAGATTAAAGAGCTACATGTATTTGAAGGATTGGCAAGAGAAAAAGTAAATCATGTAAGAAGTGGAGATATTTGTGCAATTGTCGGGCTTGATGATTTTGAGATCGGAGATACTCTGGCCGATCTAGAATCACCTGAAGCTTTGCCAAGAATATCTATTGACGAACCTACCATGAGTATGCTTTTTCTCATCAATAACTCACCGTTTTTCGGACAGGAAGGTAAATATGTCACTTCGAGGCATTTGAGAGACAGATTGATAAAAGAAACAGAAAAGAATCTTGCCCTTCGCGTAGAAGAAACCTCTTCGGAAGACCGGTTTAATGTACACGGAAGAGGAGTTCTTCATCTTTCAATTCTCCTTGAGACCATGAGAAGGGAAGGTTATGAGCTTCAGGTTGGTAAGCCAAAGGTAATAATGAAAGAAATAGAAGGGATAAAATGTGAGCCTTTTGAAACACTTGTTGTAGAGGTGCCGGAAGAACATTCCGGAAAGGTTATTGAACATGCAACAAGAAGAAAAGGTGAGATGCTGATCATGGAACCAAGGGGTGATCTGATTCATCTGGAATTCTACATACCTTCACGGGGTCTTATAGGGCTCAGAAATATTTTACTTACCCTTACTGCCGGAGAAGCAGTTATGAATCACAGGTTCAGTGAATATGCCCAGGCCAGAGAAAGCATAAAAGACAGGCAAAACGGATCCATAGTTTCTTCAGAAACCGGCCAGGCTCTGGCTTTTTCCCTGAATAGACTACAGGACAGGGGTAAATTTTTTATCGATCCGGGTGAAAAAGTTTATAAGGGCCAGGTAATAGGAGAAAATAACAGGGAAGGAGATCTTGAAGTTAATATTACCAAGGCAAAAAAACTTACCAATATTCGAGCTGCAGGATCAGATGAGGCTGCAAAAATAGCTCCGAAAGTGGAATTTTCTCTCGAGGAAGCCATGGAATATATCAAAGATGATGAATACCTTGAAATAACTCCCGAGAATATTCGAATGAGAAAGATCTCAATCTAACCTTATGCTGACACAGGTTAAGCTATGATTTATCTCTCTGCCGAAAATATTGAAAAAAATTTTGGAGAAAGAGTTCTTTTCTCTTCACTTAATATTGCAATAAGTAAAGGAGATAAAGCAGCATTGATAGCTGCCAACGGAACGGGTAAAACCAGCCTGCTGAATATTCTTGCAAAAGAAGATGTACCCGATGAGGGCGAAGTGATAATAAGTGATAATGTTCGCCTTTCATATTTGAGTCAGGAACCGAAATTAGAGGAAAATACAAGCATCAGGGATTTAATCAGGACACATAGTACACATATTCTTTCCATCAAAAATGAATATGAGAATATATTAAAACTGCAGTCAGAGAAGAATACACCGGAATCGGAGGCAAAGCTTTCAGAAATCACAACTAAAATGGATCTAAACGGTGTCTGGGATTATGAGAGAAGATTAAAAGAGATGCTCGACCGTTTTGTCATCCGGGATCTTGATCAAAAGATCTTTGAGCTCTCCGGAGGTCAGAAAAAGAGACTTGCTCTCGCCCTCGTCCTTCTGGATGACCCTGATATACTTTTGCTTGATGAGCCTACGAATCACCTTGATATAGAAATGATTGAGTGGCTGGAGGAATATCTTTCGCGTCCGGAAATTACTTTTTTAATGGTAACACATGATCGATATTTTCTGGATCGTATTTGCACTCATATTTTTGAATTGAGTGAACAGAATTTATACCGGTATGAAGGTAACTATGAATACTACCTGCAAAAAAAATCCGAAAGAGAGGAGATTGAAGCCAGGGAAATTAAAAAAGCTGCCCGGTATGTGAGAAATGAGCTGGATTGGATCCGAAGAATGCCTAAAGCCAGGGGATCCAAATCCAAAAGCCGGATTGATAAATTCAATGAAGTACAAAAAAAAGCCAGCTCAAAAATGGAAAACAGTAGCCTTCAGCTTGATGTGAATATGAGCAGACTGGGATCCAAAATCATCGATATCCATAATGTGACAAAAAGGATGGATGATTTTCTGATCATTGATCATTTCTCATATAAATTCAGGAAAGGAGAGAGGATCGGGATCATTGGGAAAAACGGTACCGGCAAGACAAGTTTTTTGAATTTAATTGCAGGATCTCTTAAACCTGACAAGGGGGTTATCGAGTATGGACAAACAGTGAACATCGGATATTACCGGCAGGAAGGAATCCGGTTTAATGAAGATAAACGGGTAATTGATGCAGTGAAAGAGATTGCTGAAGTTATCCCGACCGGATCCGGTTCAGTCCTCAGTGCATCCCAGTTTTTACAGCTATTCCTTTTTTCTCCGGAAATGCAGCATTCAAAAATTGCCAAACTCAGCGGTGGAGAAAAACGAAGACTTTATCTCCTGACAGTACTCATCAAAAATCCGAATTTTCTTATCCTTGATGAGCCCACCAACGATCTGGATCTCATAACCCTGAATATTTTTGAGCAATTTCTTTCTGAATTTAAGGGTTGTCTTGTCATTGTATCTCACGATCGCTTCTTCCTGGATAAGCTTACCGAGCATCTTTTTATTTTTAAAGGGAAAGGAGAAATAAGAGATTTCTATGGCTCATATCAGCGATACAGGGATGAAAAGAAAATTGAAGAATCGACGAAAAAAACAAAGTTAAAACAAGAAAAATCCCGGTCACCAAAACCAACTAATACCGGAGTTGATGGAAATCAAAAACTTAGCTTCAAGGAGAAAACAGAATATGAGCAACTTGGCAAGGAGATAGAAGTGCTTGAAGAAGAAAAAATAGAACTTGAAAATCTTATGAATTCCGGATCAGATGATTTCCAGAAATTACAGGAGGCTTCCAAAAGGATAGGGGAGATCATAGAACTGTTGGACGAGAAATCTTTAAGATGGCTTGAACTGGATGAAAGAATTTAATCGCCTCAGCATTCCATTTCTTCTCTAAGATCTGTTATCCCGAGACCCCATCCCTGGGATACGGGGCCATAAATCGTTAATGACATCTATACTATGCTGGATTTCGTCAGAAATTCAGGCCATTCCAATAGCTTTTACCAAAAAGTGCTAATTTTTCCGGATTTTTCTTGGATATATAAAAATTATATTATTAATTTACGTAATATATTACCTATTATAATTTTGAATGATAAATTTTACATATTCGAAAGCATTATCCTGATTGCCCAGAAGTGGCAGGGGCAGGCTGACCGCATTGTGGAAGAAAAGATCGGCTTAACCATACGGCAATGGATGCTTTTGCTTATGATACAGGAAGAATTCAAGGATCATTTGCCTACTATTACGGAGGCAGCAGAGAAATTTGGAACTTCCAGGCAAAATACAAAAAGGATTGCGCTAGAGCTTCAGAAGAAGGGCTTTTTATTACTTGCCAATGATCCGGTAGACCATAGAATATACAGAATAGCACTTACTGGAAAGCATAGGAAATTTATGGAAGGAGAAGACAATTTACTCTGGCAGAAGCAATTCATTGATCATTTTTTCAGCAGGATGAATGATAAGGAACTTGATTATCTAAAACAGGGGATTACCAAAATTGTGACAGAAATACAATGAATTTATCCATATACGTAATATATTACCTATTATGAAAAAAATTACTGTTTTGACTAATTTTATCATGCTGTTTTTTGTCTCAAACGGGCAATTTTCTACCAGTATTGAGTCCATCAGACAGGAGTTTCATTCTTTATCCTCCAGGGCGGATCTTATTATTCAGCCCTATGATTCTTTGATACATCTGAGGAATCAATTAGAAATCCGGCTTAATAATGAAATAGCGATTTATAAAGATTGTGAAACAGCTTTTCATGATAAATTACTTTACTTAATAGACAATGGAGACAGGCGAAATCGGAAAGAAATCAGTGCTTTCAGAAACCTTGAATTAGAAAAAGAGGAATTACAGAATGAAATTGTTTTTACCATTCTAGAATTTAACAATTGGAATACCAGTCAATCAGATATTTTGAGTGATTATTACAATAGCAGAGTAATTAACGAGAAAGAGAAGATAAAAACTATCAATGATGAACTGATAAAATATGTGCAGAAGATCAATTCTTTGCAGAAAAAAGCTGAAGCAACTATTAATGAGTATGAAAAATGCCGTAAGGAATGCAAAGAACAGTGCGAATGTGAAATTCATTATGCTGATTATCAAAAGCAAATAAGCCTGGCGGAAAAATATATGTCAAAATATCATGAAGTTCTTGAGGACAGGAAGGAAATAAAAAACACAGAGCAAAGTGAATATGATGATTATATGATTATGTACAAGGATTATTATTCATCTTACCAGGACAGGAGAATTGTTATGAATGAAAATATCAAAAATATTCAAGATGAAATCAGACGAATTGAATCCGGGATGTTAAGATTAAAACCCCGGGTTCACCGGATAGTGTTACAGGAAATGGAGAGAGATATTTTAAATTATAATCAAAAAACGCTTGATGAAATCCGGAAAATTAATGAAAAAATAAATACAGAATTCGGAAGTTTAACTTTCTACAATCATTTAAAAGATATGCAAAGGATGGCCGATATTATGGTCACCACCCTGAATCCGGAGATGAATTTTCTTTCTGTTCTTGATATTATTGCAGGTTATGATGATAATGAAATCCCAGAAAACAGTGATGGAAAAAAATTAAAAGATATTTCTCTTCAATACGGTGATATTTTGGACCAGCTCAAAACAGCCATTCGAAGTTATGATGCGATTCCGTATTTTGTTTTGAATGCGTATCCCCAGTACTCTAACGAGGTAGTGGATAAAAATCTTGATATTATCGATAACAAACTGGCTTTTACGGATGAACCTTTGGAATTCAGAACAAGACAATTCTTGAATATTTCAGAACTGGATCTTAGCAATACAAACTTTTCACTGGATCTCATTTTCAAAGGGCATAAAAATATTGAAAGATTAGATCTTTCAAACACAGAAGTATCTTCAATTAAGTATCTGACCGATACAAATATAAGGTGGCTGGACCTGAGCAATACAAAAATAGGCAGGGAGGACCTGGAATACCTGAAAAGAATGAAAAATATTGAATATCTTGATCTGTCCGATACCGGTTTAAACAGGAAAGACATCCATAATGTATGTTATCACTTAAGAGTGAAAAGAAGAAACTGTAAAACAGATTAATACATTCTATTGATCAACTCTCCAAATTCATTTCTCTTTTTCATGATAAACTTAAGATTGTTTCCTTCGTGTGTAACAACATTTAAACCTTTTGAGAATAATTTTTCACCTTTAATATAAATTATCTCCCGTATATGTTCCGGAAGAATCTCCCGGTTATGAGAATCATGCCGGTTTTCTTTGCTGATGAAATAAATACGTTGATTTGTTACGATGAATTTGCCGTTTATTTTTTCCCGGCCGGTTAAATGATGACTGTCTGCAGCTTTAACAACCATTTCATTTGCTTTGAGATCTATTACCATGGTGTGATAGTTTAATGTTTTATTTATAGAACTGTTTAACATAAATAATACCATAATCGTAAATATTCAGATATTCAGTATTTTATGTGTCTATATGCGGTTTAAAGAAAAAAATATACTGTCCGTATTTGATACAGCTTTGTCCGAATTCAGACATTTTACATTCAAATTGTTAAGAAAAGCTGAATACCTCGGAATCGCTCAATTTGAGTTAAAATTATATATTTCGGACGAATATACAGTTTGAAACCAAATATGCAATTCTAATGCAATCTTTCTTTCAGTCTTTAATTGAAAACATCCGGGTAATTGTATAATGAATGTCTGTCAATAGAGTCGAGTGTGGAAAGATACTAATGAGTTATATGATTTAAATTTCAAATATTAGTTTTTAGAATAATAAATATGACAGTGTGAATAAATCATTAAATATAATTTGTCCTATAATTAATATTATGTTAAGTAATAAAATATTAATAAAGGAGGAGTAATTATTTACTCCCCCTTCTTATGGTATTAAAGATTATTCAGTTGTTTTGTTACCTCATCATATTTTTCAGTCATACCAAGCTTGTAATAGATTCTTTTTAAAACATCAAGGGTTTCTCTCTTAATGTCCATATTTTCATCATTATACTCAAGTGATTTTTCAAGCATTGGTAAGGCTTGTTCATATTTTTCTCTGGCAATCTCATTGATCTCTTTTCTTCTTTCAGAATTCTGCTCAAGACCTGCCTGTGAGAATATATCCTGTCCCTGCAGAAAATATATGAATCCTATATCATAATATACATAATATAGATCCGGATTCTTATCAACAGCTTTCTCATAGACTTCCAGGGCCTGATCAATTCGATCTTCCGCCTCACTGTTGAGAAGAAGTCTTCCCTTCCAGTAGTATAATTCTCCTTTATCAGGACTATCGAGTATGGCTTGATTAATCTTCTCAAGTCCTTGCTCAATATTTCCGGTTTTAATATAAAGATCAACAAGATTAGCTACTACATTAACTGAATCCTGATATTTGTTGAAGGCTTGTTCCATAATCTCAATAGCCATAGCTGAATCTCCAAGCTGCAGGTAATCATTCTTTACGTTGAGATATACAGATGGACCTCCGTAATTCATATTTGCGAGCTGGGTATAATACTCGGCTGCTTTCTTATAATTACCAAGATCCCTGGCGATAATACCGGAATATTGCACCATAATGGTATCTTCAACACCCTCAAACATATCCATTTCATTAATATTGAGTACCATTTCAAAATCATCAAGTGCATCCTGCATGTTTCTATTGTAATAAGAATTAATACCCGATTGAATATATTGCTGCTTTAATTCTCGCAGTTGTTCTTCAACATCATCGGTACGCCTCCCCTTTTCATCAAGCTCAAGCGTTTTTTGATAGGCTTCATAAGCCTTATCCAAAGGATTCTCTGTTACGATCTTTTTTCTCTTCCATCTTTGCAAGGCATTGTTTACAAAGTAATAATCCATATTCTCATATTCAAGGATTTTCACCTCATTGCCATTTTCCTGCTTGGTTACGGTATTTATAGGCTCATCGTAATAAAGCTGGAATTCTGTCAGGCTGGTACCTTCACCAATATACTCAAGTCCTAATTTATAGATGTCCTGCAGGATGATTCCACGTTTTAACCAGGTTTTATCCTTTAATTTTTTTCTATCATGTTGTATTTTTTCATTACTCTTTTCATATTTTCTTTCAAGAGTATTGTAATTCAGGAGTACAACGTCCTGGGCTTTCATGTTTAGAAAGCCGCTAAGTATCAAAATAATAATTAAAAAACGTTTCATTATAAATTGTTTTGTGTTTATTCGCCAAAAATAAGATTTTTCTCTTTCTTGTTCAAAAAAGATACCAAAATCCTTATCTATCATTTTTTTTTATTCTTCCGGAGGTGTTTCTTCGCCATTTTCTCCATCGTTTTCAGAAAGTTCACGACTTTCTTCAATAGCAGAAGGTACTTTAGCAATGGCCGCTATTTTATCTCCGTTTCTGAGGTTAATGAGTCTCACTCCCTGTGTGGCTCTTCCCATTACACGCATTTCAGACACCGATAACCGGATTACGATACCATTTCTGGTTATTATCATCAGATCAGACTCATCCGTTACAGATTTGATTCCGATCAGTTTACCGGTCTTTTCTGTAATGTTAATGGTTTTTACTCCTTTTCCACCTCTGTTGGTAACCCTGTAATCTTCTATAGATGAGCGTTTTCCGTAGCCCTTCTCGGAGACAACCAGTACATCGTTTTCCTGGTCTTCCATAGATATTACTCCAATTACTTTATCATCTGGTTCGGAGAAAGTTACTCCTTTAACACCGGAAGCAGTCCTTCCTATAGCCCTGACTTTGCTTTCATGGAAGCGAATAGCTTTACCGGATCTGACCGCAATAAGTATTTCATGGTTTCCATTTGTCAGCATTGCTTCAAGCAAGGAATCTCCTTCTTTAATATTGATGGCATTAATCCCGTTCTGTCTTGGACGTGAATATGCTTCCAGGCTGGTTTTCTTTATTATCCCTTTCTCGGTAGCCAGTACAATGAAATTATTCTTAATATATTCTTCATCTTTGAGACTCTGGACATTCAGGAATGCCATAATCTGATCATCTGGTTCTATATTAATCAGGTTCTGGATAGCCCTTCCTTTCGATTGTCTTGTGCCTTCCGGAATCTCATAAACCTTCAACCAGAAACATTTTCCCTTGGAGGTAAAGAATAACAGGGTGTTATGCATGGTTGCGCTGAACAAATGGGCGAGGAAATCTTCATCTCTTGTGCTTCCGGCCCTCGAACCTATTCCTCCCCTTCCCTGGGTGCGGAATTCCGTGAGGGGTGTACGTTTTATATACCCAAGGTTTGAAATGGTTATAACCATATCATCATCAGCGTAAAAATCTTCAGGATTGAACTCTTCAGCATTGGGTACAATTTCCGTTCTTCTCTCGTCACCGTATTTATCTCGTATTTCAATGAGTTCATCCTTAATGATCTCCATTCTCAGGCTTTCTTCAGCAAGTACTTTTCTCAGATATTCAATCTGCTTGAGTAACTCTTCATATTCTTCTTTGATCTTTTCCCTTTCCAGTCCAGTGAGTTTCTGTAATCTCAGATCGAGAATAGCCCTGGCCTGTACTTCGGTCAGTTCAAAGTTTGACATTAAACCGGTTCTTGCTTCTTCAACTGTCTTTGACTCCCTGATAAGAGTGATTACGGCATCCAGGTTATCCAGCGCTATCAGCAGTCCTTCAAGAATATGCGCTCTTTTTTCTGCCTGATCCAGTTCGTAACGTGTACGCCGCACCACAATATCGTGGCGATGATTTACAAAGTGTTGAATGATTTGTTTCAGGTTGAGAGTCCTCGGTCTCCCTTTAACAAGAGCAATATTGTTTACGTTAAATGCAGTCTGTAATTGAGTGTATTTAAGTAATTGATTTAGAACGACATTTGCCATTGCATCTTTTTTGCAAATGACGACAATCCTCATTCCTTGCCTGTCCGATTCATCATTTACATATGAAATTCCTTCAATTTTCTTCTCATTTACAAGATCGGCAATTTTCCGTATCAATTCTGCCTTATTAACAAGATATGGGATTTCAGAAACAATAATTGTTTCTCTCCCTGTCGGGGAAACTTCAATATCGGTTTTTGCCCGCATTACCACTCTTCCCCTACCGGTTTCATAGGCCTCCTTAACCCCCTGGTATCCGTAGATAATACCTCCGGTTGGAAAGTCGGGAGCTTTGATAATTTCAGTGAGTTCTTCTATGCTCACTTCTTTATTGTCAATATATGCAATTATTGCATTAATGCTGTCTTTAAGATTATGAGGCGGCATGTTGGTAGCCATACCTACAGCAATTCCACTTGCACCGTTTACAAGCAGCAAAGGAATCTTGGTGGGTAATACAGAAGGTTCCTCAAGTGTATCATCAAAATTCAGGTTAAAGTCCACTGTATCTTTGTCAAGATCAGCCATGGTTTCCTCTGCGATCTTTTCCAGCTTGGCTTCTGTATAACGCATAGCTGCCGGACTGTCACCATCAATGGAGCCAAAATTACCCTGTCCGTTTACGAGTGGATAACGTAATGACCAAATCTGGGCCATTCTTACCATGGTGTCATAAACTGAACTGTCTCCATGTGGGTGATATTTACCCAGAACCTCTCCCACAATTCTTGCCGATTTTTTATATCCGCGATTTGCATACAACCCCAGATCCTGCATGCCATACAATACCCTGCGATGAACAGGTTTCAGCCCATCACGCACATCGGGCAATGCTCTTGAAACAATCACTGACATCGAATAATCGATGTAAGCAGATTTCATTTCTTCTTCAATGTGAATTTTTAATATCTTCTCTCCTTCTGCCATATTATCATCAAAATTATACTGTTTTTTTTATTAATTTTGGTCTAAAATTTGTCCTGTATAAAAGACTTACGAAAATAATCATTTATTGTGTAAAACAGACATTATGACACATGAATTTTCAACATTGAACTGTTTATAAATGGTTATTGTTTTATTACTATATTTGAAGTTAAATTAAGTAATTTGAAAATAATAATAGGAATAGATAATATGGATGCAAAATTTTCGCAAAGAATAAAAGATGTTTTAAGTTACAGTAAGGAGGAAGCCATAAGATTAGGAAATAATCATCTTGCGGTGGAACACCTGTTTCTTGGGATGTTGCGTGATGGAGAAGGCGTTGCGATAGACATCCTTCTGATGCTCGGCGCTGAGCTTTATGATCTTCGAAAATCAATAGAAGACAGCATCAAGAAAGATGAAATATCAAGCATAACAGATACTGATAATCTCCCTCTATATAAAAATACCGAAAGAGTGCTTAAACTTGTCTACCTGGAAGCAAGGGCTCTTAAAGATACAATGATCGATACCGGTCATCTCCTTCTCGGTATTTTGAAGGATGAGAATAATCAAGCTACACAGGTTCTGAATGAGAATAATATCTTCTATGAAAATGTTCGGAAGGAGCTTGAAAATGAGACCTTTGAAGACAAGGCTGATTTTCCCGGTGATGAAGATGATGAAGCCAAAGGTCCTTTTGGAACAGGCAAACCAGGCGGAGGTTCAGGAGCCTCCAGCAAGACCTCTGACACACCTGTACTGGACAATTTTGGTATCGATCTTACCAAAGCTGCAGAGGAAGACAGGCTTGACCCCATTGTGGGAAGAGAAACAGAAATTGAACGGCTGGCACAGATCCTCAGTCGCAGAAAGAAAAATAATCCTATCCTTATAGGAGAACCCGGGGTTGGTAAATCTGCTATCGCTGAAGGCCTTGCCATGAGAATCATTCAGAGGAAAGTTTCCAGGGTGCTTTTCGATAAACGGGTTGTTACCCTCGATCTTGCTTCAATTGTTGCAGGTACCAAATACCGTGGTCAGTTTGAAGAAAGAATGAAAGCTATCCTAAACGAACTGGCTAAAAACAATAATATCATTCTTTTTATTGATGAAATACACACCATTGTAGGTGCCGGAGGAGCTACAGGCTCGCTCGATGCAGCCAATATGCTCAAGCCTGCTCTGGCAAGAGGTGATATCCAATGTATTGGTGCAACCACCCTTGATGAATATCGTCAGCATATTGAAAAAGACGGGGCACTGGAACGTCGTTTTCAAAAAGTTATGGTAGAACCTACCAGTCCTGATGAAACCACCGAAATCCTCAATAATATCAAAGAAAGATATGAAGAACACCACAATGTAAATTATACAAAAGAAGCTTTGGAAGCCTGTGTCAGTCTTACACAACGCTATATTTCAGACCGTCATTTGCCAGACAAAGCAATCGATGCGCTTGATGAAGCAGGTTCACGCGTACATATCTCCAATATTGTTGTTCCGGACAATATCGTTAGCCTTGAAAATGAAATAGAAGAAACAAAAAAGGAAAAAATCAAGGCAGTGAAGAATCAGAATTTTGAAAGAGCAGCAAGTTTCCGTGATCGTGAAAAGGAAATGCTTGAGCGACTTGACCAGGAAAAAATAAAATGGGAAAGAGAACTTGCCCAGAACCGCGAAACAGTAGATGAAGATAAAGTGGCAGAAGTGGTTGCCATGATGACAGGTGTTCCTGTACAGCGTATTGCGCAGGCAGAAGGCACACGACTGCTAAATATGGGCAATGAATTGAAAACACGTGTGGTTGGACAGGAGGAGGCGATTCAAAAAGTCGTTCGATCCATCCAGAGAAACCGTGCAGGGCTTAAAGATCCGAATAAACCGATAGGTACTTTCATTTTCCTGGGCCCCACAGGAGTTGGAAAAACCCAGCTTGCCAAGGTGTTAGCCCAGTATCTGTTTGATACGGTTGATAATCTCGTGAGAATAGACATGAGCGAATATATGGAGAAATTCTCCGTGTCAAGACTCGTAGGTGCACCTCCGGGATATATCGGTTATGAAGAAGGCGGACAGCTTACAGAAAAAGTTCGGAGAAAGCCTTATTCCGTGGTACTGCTTGATGAAATCGAAAAGGCTCATCCCGATGTTTATCATATCCTTCTCCAGGTAATGGATGAAGGTCAGCTTACCGATAGCCTTGGAAGAAAAGTTGATTTCAGGAATACCATCGTGATCATGACCTCGAATATCGGTACCAGACAATTAAAGGATTTTGGTACCGGCGTAGGATTTAATACCAAAGCTCGTCAGCAAACGGTTAATGAACATACCAAAGGTGTTATCGAAAAGGCACTCAAGAGAGCCTTTGCCCCTGAATTCCTGAACCGTATTGATGATGTGGTATTGTTCAATACCCTTTCAAGAGAAGATATCTATAAGATCATTGATATCGAATTGAAAGGATTGTATAAAAGGATTGATGGTCTTGGTTATAAAGTGAAACTTACCAATGAAGCCAAGGACTTCATCATTGAAAAAGGTTATGATATTCAATTCGGAGCCAGACCACTCAAGCGGGCTATCCAGAAATACCTGGAAGACCCCATGGCAGAGGCTATCATTAAATCTTCCATAAGTGAAGGTGATACCCTTTCAGCAGGACTGGATTCCAAGAAAGAGAATATCAAGATCCGGATTCAAAAATCCAAAAAGAAGAGTGTTGATTCAGAGAAAGAGTAAGCTCTTTGAATAAAACTAATATTAAAAATCCCTTTTACTCCGTGTAAAGGGGTTTTTTTTGTGCATGGAGTCTTTACCACATTCTCCTACCACATTATCTTTACCTCATCATCCTACCTCATTCTCCCACCACATTCTCCTCCCTGCCTTGCAGATCCCTCGACTGTCGCTCGGGATTCAATTCATCCATCTGTTTCCAGTACGCTATCGCTCCTGGAAACAGGGATTCATTGAACATTCTCCTATCCCACTCTCCCATACAGATCAAATTCAATGGCATCAAATATTTCCACTTCATAAAACGCCCCCTTGCGAAGCTCCTCTCCTTCCGCAGGTATAAGCACCTCAGTATCCACTTCTGGTGAGTCGAATTCTGTTCTTCCTACATAAAATTCTCCTTCTTTTCTGTCTATAACGACTTTAAAGTTTTTACCTACCTTATCAATATTATGTTGAAGGGATATTTTTTCCTGAATTTGCATGATCTCATCCATTCTCTCATTTTTTATCCTGTCAGGCACATCATCTTCCATTTCATAGGCGGAAGTGCCTTCTTCATGGGAATAAGGAAATACTCCGAGGCGATCAAACTGTATCTTTTTCACGAAATCCTTAAGCTCCTGGTACTCCTGCTGTGTCTCCCCCGGAAATCCTGTTATAACAGTGGTTCTGACGGATATTTCAGGAATGGCTTCCCTGAATCTGGCAATGATCTGCTCTACATCCTTCCGGCTGTGGCCTCTTTTCATTCTTTGAAGTACACTGTCACTTCCATGCTGGATTGGTATATCAAGGTATTTGCAAATCTTTGGATATTTGACCATCAATTCTATGATCTCATCCGTGGGGAAATTGTCGGGATAAATATAATGCAAGCGTATCCACTGGAATGAGTCAATCTTAACCAGCTCCTCAAGCAGTTCAGGGAGGGCTTTTTTCTTGTAAATATCCAATCCGTAATTGCTTAATTCCTGCGCAATAAGAATAAGCTCTTTTGCCCCGCCGGCGGCAAGTTCTTGGGCTTCCTTCAATAGCTGATCAATGGGTAAAGAAACCTGCTTCCCTCTTATGGACGGAATTGCGCAAAAAGTGCATTTACGGTTACATCCTTCAGAAATTTTAAGATATGCGTAGTGTGAAGGTGTTGAGACAATCCTTCTGAAAAGCTGTCCTTCATAATATTTGCCCCTAAAGAATTCAGTTATTTCCCGGAACTCATTTACACCGAAAAAAGCATCAACTTCAGGAATCTCTGTCTCTAATGACTCCCGGTATCTTTCAGATAAGCAACCCATTACCACAATTTTTTCAATGAACCCCTCTTTCTTAGCCCGGATATATTCAAGAATGGTCTCTATGGATTCGGTTTTAGCATCAAGAATAAATCCACAGGTATTTATAATGATGCCATCGGCATAGGTTTCTGCATTATGATATACTTCATGACCGCTTTTTCTTAACTGGTAAAGAAGTTTTTCGGAATCTACCAGGTTTTTTGAACATCCGAGGGTTATGAGATTGATGGTCATGGGGTTGGGGATTAGGGGTTGGGGATTAGGGATTGGGGATTAGGGGTTGGTGAATAGGATTCATATTTCTTAAGGATTCGGAAATTGAAATATAGAGAAAAATTGATATTTGCATCAGTATTTCAAAAGAATATGAAATACAGCTATTTTATTCTTTGGAGAAAAGTGTGTCAACAAATTCTTCTTTGTTGAAAATCTGCAGATCTTCCATTTTCTCACCAATACCAATATACTTAACGGGAATTTTAAACTGATCAGAAATTCCGATAACCACGCCTCCTTTGGCTGTGCCGTCAAGTTTTGTAAGTGCCAGGGCATTTACTTCGGTTGCTCTGGTGAATTGCTTTGCCTGTTCAAAAGCATTCTGACCGGTTGATCCATCCAAAATCAGCAGGATTTCGTGAGGTGCATCCTCGATAACTTTCTTCATAACTTTTTTAATCTTTGAAAGCTCGTTCATAAGGTTGACCTTGTTGTGCAAACGCCCGGCAGTGTCAATGATAACTACATCCGCATCTCTTGATATAGCTGAGGAAAGAGTGTCGAATGCAACAGAGGCGGGATCCGAACCCATTTTTTGTTTAATGAGTTCTACCTGGGTTCTTTCTGCCCATATGGTTAACTGATCAACTGCAGCAGCCCTGTAAGTATCTGCAGCGCCTAAAATGACTTTTTTTCCTGCTTTTTTGAAATGATAGGCCAGCTTGCCGATGGTTGTGGTTTTCCCGACTCCATTAACACCCACCACCATAATTACATAGGGTTTTTTATCCGGGATCTCATCAAAACTTTTAACCAGCCCGGTTTCATTCTCCTTTAAAAGAGAAGCAATTTCCTGTTTCAGGATCATATTCAGTTCACTGGTATTTAAATACCTGTCCCTGGATACTCTTTCTTCTAATCTTTCAATGATCTTCAGTGTAGTATCCACGCCAACATCGGAAGTTACCAGGACTTCCTCAAGGTTATCAAGAACTTCATCATCTACCTGGGTTTTACCCACAACGGCTCTGGAAAGCTTTTTGAAAACACTTTCCTTGGTTTTTTCAAGACCTTTATCAAGGTTCTCTTTTTTTTGCCGGTTAAAAATTCCCATTCTGATTTATTTGAGAAATAAAAATACAAAAAAAGCTTTCCCTGTACAGAAAAGCTTTATAAATAACTTATATGTGCAAGGATCTATTTGTTGAAAAAATCCTTGATATGTTCAACATTCACCATTTCTTCCTCAAAGGCATAAGAATCTGATTCTTCTGGTTTAACCATCTTAATGCACTTGACGAAGTTTTTGGTTTTTCCTGTCTGTAAGGTTGCAACTACTTTCTTTGCCATATCTGTATAATTTATTTGATCTCCTTGTGAACAGTCACCTTACGGAGAATCGGGTTATACTTCTTTAACTCAAGTCTTTCAGTGGTATTCTTTCTGTTTTTCGTGGTAATGTAACGGGAAGTTCCGGGCATTCCACTGTCTTTATGCTCTGTGCATTCAAGAATTACCTGTACCCTGTTTCCTTTACCTTTTTTAGCCATTTCCTGAATATTTATTTATTAGTAACTCTTAATAATGCCTTTAGATTTCGCATCTTTAAGCGCGTTATTAAGACCTTTTTTATTGATAATGCGAATTCCCTTGGCTGATACCCTCAGGGTGATCCACCTGTCCTCTTCCGGGAGATAATATTTCTTGTCAAAAAGATTAGGATAAAACCTTCTTTTTGTCCTTTTCTTGGAGTGAGAAACATTGTTTCCAACGTACATCTTCTTCCCGGTTATCTGGCAAACTCTTGACATTTTTCGTAAAATTTTCGGTTTTTTTCAAACAGAACGCAAATTACGGCATTTTCTTTCAAATAATCAAATGATATTTGCATTTTTTTCAATGACCCTGATTTATTTCAAATCATAGTCCAAAATCATCTTTCTCAGCAAATTAAGAGCAGTTATTGAACTGATTTCAATATTCCTGCCCCTGTGATCGCCAAATTTATAGGATCTTGAAATGCTTTTTTTCTTCGAAGAAACGCATATCCAGGTGGTGCCTACAGGTTTTTCTTCCGTTCCTCCCGATGGTCCGGCTATGCCACTGACGGCAATGGAATATGTGGTATTGAATTTTTTCCTGGCATTGTTTGCCATAAGCTCCACAACTTCCTGGCTTACGGCTCCGTAATTTTTTATAATATCCTCAGGAATATCCAGAAATTCCTGTTTCACCTGGTTAGAATAAGCAACGATTGAACCTTTAAAATATGCCGAACTGCCGGGAACCGAGGTGATCAGGTTCGCAATTCTCCCACCTGTGCAGCTTTCAGCAGTGGAAAGTGTGTAGGCATATTTATGAAATAATTCTCCGAGGACACTTTCAAGGGAAATATCCTCATAAGCAAATATGTCTTCCGGAAGAAGCTCCTGCAGTTTGGATATTTCATTTTCAAGCAGTTTATTGAGCTCATCCCTGCTCTTCCCAATGGCAGTTAATCGTAATCGGACAATTCCGGGCCTGGGAAGATATGCCAGCTTTAGATTTTCCGGCAGAGAATATTCCCAGTCCTTAATTTTCGCAGCAAGGAAAGATTCGGGAATACCCTGTGTCATTAAGGTTCTGTGCAGGATAATATTCCCATTCATTTTCGCTCCAAGTTTTGGGAGTACCTCCTCCGTCATCAGTCCTTTCATCTCATAGGGAACCCCGGGAAGGGATATAAATATGGTGCCGGATCTTTCAAACCACATGCCCGGTGCGGTTCCTGAAGAGTTTTTCAGGGGAATGCAATTGTCCGGAATAATAGCCTGCTTCCGGTTCAGCTCTGATACCTTAAATCCTCTTCTACTGAAAAGTTTATATATATGATCAAGCACTTCTGTATTTTCAACCAGATTGCCTTCAAAATATTTGTTCAGGCTGTTTTTTGTAATGTCGTCACGGGTAGGACCTAAGCCTCCTGTTAGAATGACCAGGTCTGTTTTTCCTTCATAATCGGAAAGCGCTTTCCGGATGACAGGATCCTTATCGGAAACTGTACGCTTCTCTGTTACTTCAATGCCGCTGATATTGAGATGCTCGGCTATCCATGAAGCATTGGTGTCAATCACCTGTCCTATTAATATTTCATCTCCAATTGTTATTATTACTGCTTCCATGCTGCAAAAATAGATTAAAATATTAGCTGTGCATAAAAAATCAGGAGGAAAAACTTCCGGTTTTGCTATATTTGCGCCCATGTTTTCGACACACCTTGGGGAATTTGCTGCTTTACTTGTTGCTGTATTCTGGACAGTTACCGGACTGGCATTTGAATCTGCCACTATCAAGGTAGGTTCAATAGCAGTGAATATTATCCGGCTGGTGATGGGATTAATGTTTTTATCCATTCTGACTTTTTTTACCCGTTCTGCAATACTTCCCCTGGATGCTTCTCTCTACAGTTGGATATGGTTAAGCATTTCAGGCCTGATCGGTTTTGTGATCGGAGATCTTTTCCTGTTTGCCTCCTACCCTCTTGTGGGTTCGTGGTTTGCTATGCTGATTATGACCCTCGCTCCCCCAACCGCTGCTATCTTCGGATTTCTTATTTTGGGAGAGAAAATGGAAGCCAAATCACTGATTGGGATGTTTGTGACTCTTGCCGGCATTGGTCTCACTATATTTGGACGCAAAAAGAGAGGAGAGAAATTTACGCTCGATAAACCTCTGAAAGGGATCTTATTTGCTTTCATTGGTGCTGTTGGCCAGGGCCTTGGAATTGTTTTTTCAAAACTCGGCATGGGAGATTATGATCCTTTTGCATCCACCCAGATTCGTATCATTGCAGCTATCATTGGATTCAGTCTCGTTATCAGCATCAGCGGTCGCTGGCATAACATCCACAGGGCATTGAGACACGGAAGGGGCATGCGAAGCATTACTATTGGTGCTTTTTTCGGGCCTTTTCTGGGCGTATCATTTTCTCTTATTGCAGTGAAGCATACACAAACAGGTATTGCCTCCACTATAATGGCCATGGTACCTATTCTGATCATACCGCCCTCCATTATTTTTTTTAAACACAAAATAAGTCCCCGTGAAATGATCGGTGCCGTCATGGGTGTGGCAGGAGTAGTGTTGTTTTTTATATAGACGGTGTGAACATTTTAATAGCTCGAGACTTTGTCTACTCCAAATGACTTCCGCAATTAAAAACGCGTATTAACAATATTTGCGTATTTTGATCCAAAGGTATAGGTAATAGCGATCGAACTGGAAAAAGAAAAATCGGTGGCCAATTCACGTTGTTTCAGCAAAATCTCTTCCAGTGAAGCTTCCCCTTTGGGCAAGGAAATCTGATCCCTGACAACATCGTACTCAGCCTGGAAGCTTAAGAAGAAACCTTTGAATAATCTTATCGATGTCTGACCAAAAAATTCTACCCTTAACCGTGATAGATCATGCAAATATTGAGATCCCAGAAGTCCCGTTTCGATTTGTCCCCAGGGTTGATTTATACTTACTTCTCCTTTTAACTGATGATTTAAAAGTCCTTCTTCTGTTTTGCCGAAGATGGTTTCCCTGAAGTAGTCATTATAAACATAACCAAACTGATAGGTCATAGTGATGGCTCTTCTGGTTGCAGTTTCATAGGGAAACAAACTATATTCGATGCCGGGGCTTACTATAACTTCATGCCTGAGATTTTCCCCATTAAACGTTCGGTAGTCGGCAAATAATCCGGCCGACCAATGATCACTGATACTCATAATTGCATAAGTGTCAAGGCCGTGTCGACGTTGCCTGCTGATAACCGGTTCTTCGCTTTGAGATGTTTGTATTCTGATCCGGTCATAATTAAAATACGGCCTGATCCTGAATTTCCATTCTTCTGTTATCCGGTCTGCAAAAAAGCCCCATCGGGAATCAAATACACTTTGATTGGATTCAAGTTCCATTTCAATACTGCCAACATATGCCTGAAAGACCCAGTAATTCCATGGATCTTTTCCGGCCTGTTTTTCAATTTTGACATCTTCACCCTCATAGATTATAGCAAAATGATCGGCTAAAGGGGTTTGCAGCATATAAACAGCGAATCCCATGGTGAGAAAGCGGGTGAGGGCTTGCCGCTCCTCAGTCTGGGTTAAATCCCTGCTTAAGGTATGTTCCATGGTATATTTCGTTCCCTGGAAATTTTTCCGGCCAATAAATGAAAACTGCAATTCCTTTCCTCCACCCACAATATTTTCATCTGTTACAAAGACATGAACATCTGCCATTTCAGGATCGCGGACATAATTAACAAATGCCAGTTCATTCCTGATATAATCATAATCGCACTGATTACAATCAAGGTAAATATATGGGGGGCTTACTATTTCTGAAGAATCCTCAATTGACAATGCGTTTGAAATGGAATCCCTTAATGGATCCTGTGCTGATAAAGATTTTATATTTGTCGGCACAAAAATTCCCAGCATAAGGATGAACAATGATCTGATTATGTTTATATTTATTTCTTTTGACATGTTTAAAATACATTTACTATTTGATGAGTTTTCCCTTATTATTTCCAAACAACAAATGCAACCTCATAATGTTCCGCAAAAGTAGCCTTCCCCTGCGGCTATAATTTTATTGATCAAAAGACCGTTATTTTTGTTATAAAGAAAAACCTGTCTGTTATGAAACAAAGTGTAATGATATTTTTGCTTTTCCTTGCAGGAGTTCAATTTGGCGGATGTCAATCGGAAGAGCAAAAAAGCAAAGTGGAGAAGAAAACAGAATCAGAAAACCTAAAAAAAACAGAAGAAATGACATATAAATTCAATAAACTCACAGATTTTGAAGAATATGTGATCATAGAGAAGGGAACAGAACGTCCATGGTCAGGAGAATACACCGATCATAAAGAAAAAGGAACATACATCTGTAAAAGATGCAATGCTCCGCTTTACGAATCAGCCGACAAGTTTGATTCTAAATGTGGATGGCCGAGCTTTGATGATGAGATTGATGGTGCTGTAACCAGAACCCTGGATGCAGATGGCATAAGGACAGAAATTACCTGTTCCAATTGTGGCGGACACCTCGGACATGTTTTTATCGGAGAAGGGTTCACTCCAAAAAACACCCGCCATTGTGTCAATTCCGTTTCTATGGAGTTTGTTCCTGAAGGGGAGCCCCTTCCTGAGGTAGTGAGTAAGTAAAACGGTAATTTGAACCAAAATTGCCAGGTCGAACCGATGAGGTTGACTTTTTAGACACCCTCATCTTATCCTTATATTGACCCGATACAAATTTACGCTGATTTCAAAGCCCTCACCCTCTGAAGGAGCGGTGGATGGGAATAATGAAATACCACGTAAAGCGGATGCGGGGTCAGATTGCTGAGGTTCTTGCTGCTCAGTTTTTTCAGGGCTTTAATCAATGGCTCTGCAGAATATTTCCGGGCAGCAAAGCGGTCGGCTTCATATTCATTTTTACGGCTGAACAGATTAACAAACAATCCCAGGATAATGGTTATCGGAGTGTAAAGGATGCCAAATGCTATCAAAGACAGATGAAAATTTGGTACGGTTACACCCAGGGCCTGAGACAGAGCAGGATTATTAAGGAATAATGAAAATAAGAACAGGGTCAAACCGGTTTGAGCAATAGAAATGATGGTTCCGGTAAGTGTATGTTTCTTTTTAAAATGACCAATCTCATGCGCCAGAACAGCAACAATTTCTTCAGTGGAAAGATCATCAATCAAGGTATCGAAAAGTACGATCCTCTTTTTATTGCCCAGACCAGAAAAATAAGCATTTGCCTTGGTTGATCTTTTTGATCCATCAATAACATAAATATTTGTGAGGGTAAATCCGGCTTTCTCTGCAAAATTCTCAATGGCTGTTCTGAGTTCTCCTTCTTCAAGCGGAGTCTGCTTGTTAAAAAGTGGAACAATAAGATTGGAATAAAACATGGTCATAAAGATCATGAATGCCGAAGCCAGGATCCATGCCCATATCCAGAAGTTTTTTCCCGTTAACTGGTAAAACCAGATAATGAGAGCAAAAATCCCTCCTCCAATTATAGCTCCAAGCAACCATCCTTTTATTTTATCGAGAACATATGTTTTAGGAGCGGTTTTATTGAATCCGAATTTCTCTTCGATCACAAAAGTATCGTAAATATCAAAGGGAGTGTTCAGCAGATCGGAAGCAAGCATCAGGATCCCGAAAAATACCAGGGCAACCACGATATAGTTATCACTGACACTATAGGCTATATCATTTACAAAGGCAAATCCTCCAAGGAAAAACATCAATAAGATTAGCACAAGATTGAAGGAACTGGTCAGAAATGAAAAACGCGTATTGGTGCGTTTATAGGCTTGGGCTTCTTTGTATCGTTCCTTTTCATAGACATCTTTGAGCTCAGGCGGCAATTCATCCCGGGTATTTTTTAAATTGAGATAATCCAGCCAGCGTTCTAAGATAAATCCGGCAATCAATATAGCAATTATGATATAAAAAACTGTATTATACATAAGTTCTGATTATTAACATTATACTAAATTTTGGAACCAATTAAGATTAATCCATCTGTTCCTTTAACTTTTCAAATTCTTTTACTTTTTCCAGTAATTTTTTCCTGTAAAACTTGGCCAGGGCTGCACCGGGACGTATTTCAAGAGCTTTATTCATGTATTTCAGGGCTTCGTTTACCTCTCCCTGTCTTTCATGATATATAGACAGATTAAAATAAGCTTTATAGGCTTTAAGTCCAGTGCGTTCCGAGACAATTTCACGCAAATATGAAGGTTCAAGTGACTGATCTATTCCACGATCGGTCAGCCAGAAATAACTTCTCTGGGTTTCTTCCCAGGTAGGAGATAATTTACTGGCAAATATCTCACCGGCAAACCAGAAACTTTCTTTAATGACCTGGGTGAGGTCCGGCAGATCTTCCATTGCATCATCCTGGTTATAACCGAATCCTCGCCAGTATAATGTATCCCTCATGTTCACTTCTTTCATCATACCGGTGTCGGAGTATATTCTCCATAATAACGCACGGTCAAGGCTAAGAAAGGCCTGGTGTTCTAAATAATCAAGGTCATTTAAAATCGGTGATTGATGATAATAATCATAATTCATCCCGTAATATTCAAGGGAAACAACCACATCAGCCCGAAACTCCCTTAGCAAAAAGCGTATGCTTTGATTTGATAAAGGTTTCAGAAAATAGGTGGTATCTTCACTTCTTTCTTCTACATATACAGAGTTTTCCAGACCCGGGAGAGGCGATTGGTCAGCCACAAAAAAGAAACCATTGAAGATGTTATTAATGATTAAGGTGTCAATGATAAACTGCTCATCTTCTTCCAGATTTCTTAACACATTGAAATCGAGGGTGTCATATTCCGGGGTATAGCTTGAATTGAGCACAACAACCTTTTCGGTATTATCAGGCAGAGTATAAGGCGCAGGTGACAGGGAATCAAATACAATTTCTTTCCCCGGTACACAGGAGCTTAACAGAAGTACCGGGAAAAGAAAATTAAATACTTTTTTTATATAGGTTTTCATGTTGATCTGAAACTGAGCCGAAGATAATAAAAAGTGGCTATTTTTCAGTCAACAATAAATCATATTATGTGTTCATTCCGCCACATACATTTATCACCTGGCCATTCACATAGGAAGAAAGATCGGAAGCCAGGAAAATGCAAACATTGGCAACATCTTCCGGGGTGCCTCCCCTCTTGAGAGGGATGCCATTGATCCACTGTTCTTTCACTTCCTCGGAAAGCCTGGCTGTCATATCGGTGATGATAAATCCCGGAGCAATCGCATTGCTTCTTACTCCTCTTGCACCCAGTTCTTTTGCGGTAGACTTGGTAAATCCAATAATACCTGCCTTGGAGGCTGAATAATTGGTCTGTCCTGCGTTACCGGATACACCAACAACCGAACTCATATTTATAATCGACCCGGATCTTTGTTTAAGCATATATCGTTGTACCCCTTTGGTGAAATTAAAAACAGATTTCAGATTTACCTTGATTACCATATCCCAGGTTTCCTCATCCATTCTCATTAAAAGTGTATCGCGGGTTATTCCTGCATTGTTCACAAGAACATCAATGCTTCCAAACTCCTTTTGAATATCTTCAACTACTTGCTGAGTTTGATCAAAATCGCTGGCATCTGATGCATAGCCTTTTGCACTCACACCGAATTCGGACAACTCCTTTTCCAGTGATTCCATGTTTTCATCCATGTTAAGATCGGTGAAGGCGATATTTGCACCTTCTTTCGCCATGGAAACGGCAATTTGACGACCGATACCCCTTGCAGCACCGGTAATTATAGCAGTTTTACCCTTTAATAAGCTCATATTTTTTTTATTTTGTTTGGTGCAAATATTGGAAAGTTTCTTGAAATATGCAACATGGGGTGGACCATGGACGATGGACCATGGAGGCTATATATCGGGCTTGAAGGAAACTTAGTTATAGAGACTGGGCGATTGAAGCGAGTTAAGCGTTCGAAGCGACCGAAGTGACTTCAGCGAACTATGGAGGATACACCTGCGTAGCTTTACATTAACCTCAGAAATGAGATCTTTGATACGTCTGTGCCGATTGCTTTTGATGAAGTCTTCCATGCCTGATAGTGCTTGCTTGAACTTCTTTTTACTGGTTTTACGTTTTAAAACAAGTTTTCCTTTTCGGCTCTTGCCTAAATAATGTGTAAACCCTAACCTGGACAAGCCAGAACCAAACAAATTTTTAAAGTTGAAATATTTTTCATGCCCCTGTAGCTCCTATAGGGATTATCCTAGAGAAGGTGCTTCAAAATATTCTGGCAAAAAAAACATGAATATTAGAAGTAAGCGCCTAAATAAATCTGCAGACAGAAATACCAATCCTCCGGATTGAGAGATTACTCACTACTTCGACTTACTTCGACTGTCGCTCAGTAACCGCCGTTCAGTAACCGAAGTTCGGAATGACATGCATTTTCCACTGACTATTAGAAGAGGCAATGACGAAAAAACCCACCACTATCGACTATTAGCACGGCGCAACTGATTACCGATTACCGATCACCTCTTCGACCAACTCCGGCAACACCTCCCCTGCCCTTCCCTTCAAAAATATATCGCTAACCTCATAGGTGTAGGCTGAGGGTTCCGGATTGATTTCAATGATAGTGGCTCCGTTTTGCTTGGCCATGCGTGGGATCAAATTGGCGGGCATGACCTCCCCGGTAGTGCCTACAAGGATAAAAACATCTGCAACCGATGCCTCATGATAGGAAGCCTCATTCGCCTTTTGTGGGATGGGCTCACCAAAAAAAATAAAGTCAGGCTTCAGCACAGTCTGATCTTTTTCACATCGGGGCGGTATTTCTTCCAGAATTGAGGGAGATGCTTCCGTAAAATCTCCACATTTCGGGCATACCAGCCGTTTGTAATTGCCGTGATACTCCCAGACAACCTCACTGCCTGCCTCCTGGTGTAGATTGTCAATGTTCTGGGTGATGATTGCTTTAATTATACCTTCTTGCTCCAATCTGGCAACCGCTATGTGTGCAGAATTAGGGGCTGCTTTATGAAAATGGTTATAAAATATATCCCGAATGGCTTCCCAGCTTTCTTTAGGATGTTGATGGAAATAATCGATCTCCAGAACAGTGGGATCATATTTTGCCCATATGCCGTCAGGCCCCCTGAACGGGGGTATCCCACTTTCCACAGATATTCCCGCTCCGGTGAAAGCAGTGCAATGCTTTGATTTTTTGATAATAGTAGCTGCTCTTTTGATATTTTGTCTGATGTTCACTGTTTTTTAAGAACTGGATTTCGTACTTAGAAATAATATTAAGGAATGTTTTCTTACAATTGTAGCGGACTAATTGTTCACTCAATTAAGAACAATAGTTAAATATTTTATTGTGAATCTGATGCAAATAAAGATGTATTATCTTCCTCTTGCTATTTGATGAGAGATGCAATTGTTTTCCCAATACCGGCTGGAGACTCAACCACTTCAATGCCGCATTCCCTCATTATTTCCATTTTTGCTGCGGCAGTATCTCCTTTTCCGCCTATGATAGCCCCGGCATGCCCCATTCTTCGACCTTTCGGTGCGGTTTGACCTGCAATGAACCCTACAACAGGTTTGGTTCCGTTTTCTTTGATCCAGTTAGCAGCATCAGCCTCCATATTTCCGCCGATCTCCCCGATCATAATAATGCCTTTGGTCTGATCATCTTCCATAAGGAGCTTGATTGCATCCAGAGTAGTTGTTCCCACTATTGGATCACCTCCTATACCTATGCAGGTAGATTGCCCTAGCCCTTCTTTGGTAACCTGGTCAACAGCCTCGTAGGTAAGGGTTCCTGAACGGGAAACAATACCAACAACACCCTTCTTATGAATAAACCCGGGCATAATACCCACTTTTGCTTCACCAGGAGTGATAATACCGGGACAATTCGGACCTATAAGATGAGTGTCTTTATCGCAAAGGTATTCTTTTACTTTTACCATATCGGAAACAGGGATCCCTTCTGTAATACATACGATTAGTTTGATCCCGGCGCTGGCAGCTTCCATAATTGCATCGGCAGCAAAAGCAGGAGGGACAAATATAACCGATGTGTCAGCTCCTGCCTTTTCAACTGCTTCACTGACAGTATTAAATACGGGTTTCCCGAGATGTTCTGTTCCTCCTTTACCCGGGGTTACTCCACCAACAACATCGGTGCCGTAATCCATCATTTGCTGGGCATGAAAGGAACCTTCGCTACCAGTATATCCCTGGACAATAACTTTATTTTCTTTGTTTAACAAAACACTCATTTTTTCTGATTTTAAAATAAGTCCAAAAGTAATTTAATAATTGAATATTTGCAAAGGGAAGTGGTTAGCACAGATCAGGAGTTTATTTATCCCCTTTGGTAATTGAACTAAAGCTTAGCTGTTTGGTTCTCTTAACGTAAGGGAAACCTTATTTTATCATGCAAAACATCCTTGATTAGGAATCTTTACGAGCTACATTTTTTAATGAGGACCAGGTGCTAAATTCTAAACCATGGAAAAAAATAAGGAAAACAGCTTCTTTCCTGCCATAAAGATTGCTGCTGTTTTTATGACACTGGGGATATTATATGTTCTTTTCTCTGATTGGGTGGTCATGCAATTTGTAAAGGATACTGCTGACACAGAAAAGCTCCATCAACTTCAATCCCTTAAGGGAGCCATTTTCATTCTTTTTACCACCTTTTTAATATTTTACCTGGTTTTTAATGAGATAAGCCAAAAACAAAATTACATAAAACAACTTAGAGACCAGAAACAAAGACTAAGCCATTTAAAAGAGGAAGAGTCGAAAGTCCAAAGAGACCTGAATTTAATTTTCAACAACTCAGAAGAACTAATTGCCACCGTTAATTATGATGGTTATATAACTAAGCTCAATCCTGCCTGGGGTCGTAAACTGGGGTGGACGGATGAGGAATTAATGACCAATCCCTGGATTGATTTTATTCATCCCGAAGATGTTGAGCGATCGCAAAAAAGAAATGAGCTTTTAATAAAAGGAGAAGCCAGTTTATCTTTTGTTCACAGGTTTAAAAAGAAAGGAGACGGTTATTGTTATCTTTCATGGAATGTAATACCCTTAAATGAGGAAAACCTTGTTTTCGGAATCGGACGGGACATTACGCGACAAACGCTTGCAGAAAAGGAGCTGGCAGACACCAAAAATTTGCTTGAAAAAACCATTAACAACCTTAATGAAGCAGTTTTTGTAATTAACCCGAAAAACCGATCCATAATGCTGGCAAATGAAGTGGCTGCAGAACTATTCGACTATAAAAGGAAAGAACTAATAGGCATGAATACCGCCGATCTTCATGTTAATAGTGAAATGTATAAAAAGTTTGCAGAACAATCTGATCCCGAGCTGAATCAGGGAGGAATTTTCCAGACCGAATATAAAATGAAACGCAAAAATGGGGAGGTGTTTGAAACAGAAAACACGGTTACTGCCATTCAGGATAAAAAAGGATGGCGCCAGGGAGTAGTAAGTGTGGTAAGGGATATCACGGCAATAAAAAATGCAGAAAGACAACTTGAGGAATACCAGGATTCGCTTAAACAACTGACCATTGAACTTTCTTTAAGTGAAGAGAAGCAAAGAAAGGAAATCGCATCAAATATTCATGACCATTTAAGTCAATCCCTTGTGGTATCAAAGATGAAATTAAAGGAAATGTTGCCAGGATCAAAAAATGGTCATTTTAAAGCACAGATAGAAATCATTTATAAACTGATAACAGAAGCGCTGAATAATTCCCGGAAAATCACCTATGATCTGAGTCCACCAATTTTATATGAGCTTGGTATTATAGAAACGATGCATTGGCTAACGGAAAAAATCGCCTCTGAAAATAAAATACGTACCAGTTTCCATTCTGAATTCGATAAAATAAAGTTACCGGATTCCGAACTTATTTTATTATTCAGGATAATACAGGAGTTGATGTATAATTCGGTGAAACATGCAAATGCAGACAAAATATCGATATACTTTTATAAATCTGGCGAGGGCCTTGATATAGTGCTGGAAGATGACGGTAAAGGTTTCAATCTATCAATATTGTCGGATAAGAACAAAAGAACAGGATTCGGGATTTTCGCAGTAAAGGAACGTATAAAAAATCTTTCCGGGTCATTCTCAATAGATTCTGCACCTGGTAAAGGATGCCGTTCAGAGATTTTTATACCTTTAATAAATAAATCAACTTCATGATTAAAAAAGAAGAAGTTACCATCATTCTTGCTGATGATCATCGTTTAATTCGCGAAGGTATACGCACGATTATCGAGAAGAACTCAGGCTTCAGGGTTGTAGCGGAGGCCACGGAGGGCCGGGAGGCTATAAAAATGTGTAAAAAGTATGCCCCCCGGGTGGTAATTATGGATGTGAGTATGCCGGGATTAAATGGGATTGAAGCCACCAGGACCATAAGAAAAGAAAATTCTAAAATCCGAGTAATCGCTCTGTCCATGTATACCGACCGGCAATTTGTTTCGGGAATGTTAAGAGCCGGAGCTTCAGGATATCTCCAAAAAGATGTGGAATCATCTGAATTGATCAATGCCATCAAAACAGTCATAGCCGGACAGAAATACATCTGTCAGGAAGTTTCCAATTTAATTATTGATGAGTTTCTTCAGGATGACAATTTAAAGGAAAAACCGGAGCTCTCCGGAAGGGAAAGAGAGATCCTGCAATTGATTGCAGAAGGGAATTCATCCCGGGAAATCGCTGAAAAATTGTTTCTCAGTCGAAAAACGGTGGATGCCCATCGGAAAAACATCATGGATAAACTCGAGCTTTACACCCTTCCGGAGCTTACAAAATATGCGATCAGGTCGGGGTTGACTACGCTGGATAATTGATTAGACCTTCGAGGTTTTTAAAACCTCGAAGGTCTAATAAAATAAAAATTCCCCTCCTCATTTTAAGGAATTTCCTTATTGAAATTAAAATCACATCAAGCTAGTTTTGCGATTGCATTTTAAATCAATCCATGAACTCGGACAGAGGGGAAATTAAAAATGAAAACTGAAGGAAATAAGAAATCAATTTCCACCATACATAAAAAAATTAGTGAATTGCCCACTGCAGCAATTCTGCTCGATGACCATGATATGCCAATCTTTTTCAATAAAGAGTTTTGTAAACTTACCGGATATCAAAATTATGAGTTATTCGGAATGACAGAAGTTCATTTTGAACAGGAGAAAGATACAGATTTTGATTCCGTATTTGGAGAAGAGCTTGAAATCTGCAATTTACGGCACAAAAATGGAAAATTAATACCTGTTTTAAAGAAAGAGCAAGAGTGTAAAATTGAAGATATAAACCATAAAATAATTCTGTATTTTTTCTTAAGCTCACAACATAATCAGGTGACTTTAAGCAACTATGAGGAAGAGATTTTAATGGCCCGTAATACTGCTCTGGGAAATGAATCTGAATTAAAAGCAATATTCGACAATGTACCTTCTATAGTTGCCCTTCTTGATTCAGAACAAAGAATAATCAGAATAAATAATAAAGGTTTAATTGCCTTTAAACTTTCGGAATCAGAAATTATTGGCCAAAACCTTTGTGAAGTTCTGAACTGTGTAGAAGAGACAATGATTAAAACGGTGAGAAGCCCGAATAGATCCTGTGCAGAATGTATATTAAGAGAGGTATTTGAGAGAACCATTCACGATAATGAAGAAATTAACAAGAAAGAGATAAGCCTGAGTTATCTGAATGATGGGAAAGTTCAAAGAAGAACAATATTGATTTCCACATCTCATGTGCAAAAACATGGCAAACCCCTATATCTGGCTACAGTTGATGATATTACGGTAAGAAAAAAAATGGAGAAAGAACTTATTCGGGCAAAAGAGAAAGCTGAAGAATCTGAACGCTTAAAAACAGCATTTCTCGAAAATATGAGCCATGAAATAAGAACCCCCATGAATGGATTGCTGGGTTTTGCAAATCTTCTCGAAAAAGAAAATCTTTCAATAGACCAGAGGAAGAAGTTCCTGGAGATAATCAAAAAAAGCGGGAACCGGCTTATGCATACGATTGACAAGATCGTTGAAATGTCAAAACTCGACTCCGGTGTATCTACCATAGAAATTGGAAAGTTTAACCTGAATGCCGAACTGGATAATTTTATTAAAAACTACGGTCTGAAAGAGACTTCTGAAAATGTAATCTTCGTTAACAATCTTGAGAAAAATGAAGAGGAAATTTATCTGGAAACAGATATGTCCAGACTTTTTCAGATTCTCAAATACCTGCTTGATAATGCTTTTAAATATACCGAAAAGGGTTTTGTAATTCTTGATGTTCTTCCGGATAAGGATTTTATAAGCTTTTCGGTGAAAGATACCGGTATTGGGATCAGTGATAAAAACCAAAAGGAAATTTTTAAACCCTTCCGACAGGGACAGGGTCTGGCAAATGCTATCAATGAAGGTAATGGACTCGGACTGGCCATTGTGAAAAAGCTTTTGCATAAGCTTGGAGGCTCTATATGGTTGGAATCAACTCCCGGCAAAGGATCCTGCTTTTATTTCTCAATCCCATGCTCTTCCAATGTTCAAATTATTAGAGATCAACAAGAAAAACCTGCACATAAGTTGAAAACTGACAGGACCATCCTCATCGCTGAAAACAGCAGCGATGATTATAAAAGGATTAAATCATTGATCTCCAATGAGCTTCTTAATACTATTCATGCCGGCAGTGTTGAAGAAGCAGTTAAAAAAACTTCTCGAAATAAAAAGATCAAACTGGTCATTATCAATTGTGAAATGATAATTGGCAATGAAAGGATTGATGAGATCATGCATTTTTTTACAAGTAAACTTCCGGTTATTGCTTATGGTGAAAGGAGGCTCAACGGTTTTAGCAATGAATGGAAAAAGAATGAAAATATAGAATTCTTAAACAGACCTTTAGAGCAGGATGCTTTGATGCAGAAAATAAGAAAGTATCTTAGAGAAAAATAGAATCTCTTTCCTAAAGGTTCATAAGAGATATTTAAATGAAAGAAAAATGGGAAATACTGATTATTGAAGATCACTTGGAAATTGCATGCTGGATTCTATCCAGATTAAAAATGAAAAACCGTTATATAAATTGGTCCGACAGTTACAATGAGGGAATTGCATATCTTAAGAAAAATGAACCTGATATTATCATCCTCGATCTTCAACTGAAGGATGGTAATGGTTTTGATATTCTTAAAAGCGTTAAAGAAATTAATAGCAGCATTCTGGTGTATATCTTTTCCGTAAACAGTGCAATGCGAACACCATGTCTGCGAAATGGCGCTGATGGCTTTTTTGATAAAAACGGTGAGGGAAATCTGCTTGTAGAGACTGTTGTTGACTATGTAAACAATCATTCGTAGAGAAAATTCATGTATTTTCTCTACAATGAATTATTACTTCCTGAGACAAATTGTATTGGTCCGATCCCGCCCGCCACAGTTATTTTTACGACATATCTCTCCCTCTCCCAACTTTAGGCACCCCCAACTCTAGGCACTCCCAACTTCTTTCCCTACCTTTGCCCCATGAATTTCTCCGATACCATATGTGCACCTGCTACCCCGCCGGGTGGTGCCCTGGGCATTCTCAGGCTGAGCGGCGATAAGAGCTATGAAATAATGGCCAGGCTTGTGCGTTTCCCTTCTTCGGATAAAAAGATTGAAGAGCAGGAAGCTAATACCACCCATTTTTGTAATATTATGGATGGGGAAATAATTGTGGATGAAGTGATTTTAAGTCTTTTCCGTGCTCCCCGCTCCTACACAGGTGAGGATATGATAGAGATCAGTTGTCACGGATCGGAATACATCCAGAAAAAGATCCTGGAGCTGCTGGTGTCGGAAGGTTGCCGTATGGCCAGACCCGGAGAATTCACCCAGAGGGCTTTTTTGAATGGCAAGATGGACCTGTCACAGGCAGAGGCAGTAGCCGATGTGATTGCTTCAGAATCGGAATCTTCACACCGTATTGCTATGAACCAGATGCGCGGTGGATTCTCCCATGAGCTGAGAAGGATGAGGAGTGAGTTGCTGAACTTTGTTTCGCTGATTGAACTGGAACTGGATTTCAGTGAGGAAAATGTGGAGTTTGCCAACAGGGATAAGCTGCAAGCGCTTGTTAATAATCTCCTGGAATATACCGGTACACTCAAAGATTCCTTCAGGATGGGTAATGTACTGAAAAACGGCGTTCCGGTTGCAATAGTTGGAAAACCCAATGTAGGAAAATCCACTCTTCTGAATGCCCTATTAAAAGAAGAAAAAGCCATAGTCTCCGAAATCGAAGGCACCACCCGCGATGCCATTGAAGATACGATAGTCATTGAAGGCATCATGTTTCGTTTCATAGATACAGCGGGCATCCGGGAAACGGCCGATGTGATCGAAAACCTGGGTATCCGAAAGACCTACCAGAAAATTGAAAATGCTTCTGTGGTACTTCTTCTGGCAGAAGCCGCCGACAAAGCTGAGAACATAAGGAAAGCCGCCGAAGAAATAGAAAAGCAGATTGATGGTCAGGACAAAGAATTCCTGCTAATCGTCAACAAAACAGATCTTGCCGATAGCTCACAGCTAAAAGAACTTACGGGAGCTCTAAAAACCTATCCAACCATATACCTCTCAGCCGAAACCGGCAAGAACCTCGACACTCTCACCACTGCCCTGCTCAACGCCGCTCATTTAAAAGACTTCGGCAGCACCGGTACCGTAATCTCCAACCTTCGCCACTACGAAGCCCTCGCCAACGCCCACAAAGCCATCGAAAGAGTTAACACCGGCATAAAAGAACAACTCACCACCGACCTCCTCTCCCAGGATATCCGCGAAGCGCTACACTACCTCGGCGAGATTACAGGAGAAATTACAACCGATGAGGTGCTGGGGAATATTTTCAGGAATTTTTGTATTGGGAAGTAACCCCCACAAAACAAACAATCAGAAAACATATTAAAAACCATTATTAATCCTTGTTATTAAGGCTTTTTTAATACACCTAAGTTAATATTTATTTTGTTATGTTTATTGTTTAATAGGTACAAATTTGTACCTTTACTGTACCTTATTCAATTGAGGTACAAAAAATGGGTTAAAATCCCTTTTATTTCTGCACTTAATTGCACTTAAATAAACTTGAATACATTAAAGGACATAAAATGAGTAGTAATATTGAGGTACAAAGAATTTGTGAATATTGTGGGAATGAATTTACAGCCCGAACCACAGTTACACGGTTTTGCTCTGACAATTGCGCAAAAAGATCCTATAAAGCCCGGAAACGAAATGAAAAGCTAAAGCGATCAAATACCGAAACCAGGAAAGTAAAGTATAATACCATTGAAGATATTAAAGTAAAGGAGTTTTTGACCGTTAAAGAAACTGCAATTTTACTAAATTGCTCTGTTCGATCCGTATACTATTATATTGGAAACGGGAATATCAAAGCTGTTAATCTGGGACAAAGGATTACACGGGTTAAACGTACAGAACTGGATAAATTATTTACATAGCATAATCAAAAGCATAAAAGACAATGGCGACCAAAGTAACATTAAGGCAAAAGAAAATTAGTAAAGGACGTAAAAGCCTGTACCTTGATTTTTACCCACCAATACCCCACCCCACAACAGGCGAACCCACCAGAAGGGAATTTTTAGGGCTTTATTTATTGATTGATAAGAGCGAAGTAAAAAAGGAAATTGAAAATAAACTTAGGAAAGGCACAAACACCGACAGCCTTAAAACCCTGCTTAAAGAGGTTAAACCATTAACCCCTATTGATAAACTGCATAATAACGAAACCCTAAAAATTGCAGAAAGCATAAGGCAGAAAAGGGAAAACTTTTTGAATAAGCCCGAAATTTACAGCGAATACGAAAAAAAGCAGCTACAAAGAAAGGAGCTAGGCGAACTTAATTTTATTGAATATTTCAGAACGTTAGCAGATAAACGCAAAGACTCAAACCATGATAACTGGGTTTCGTGCCTAAATTACCTTGAAAATTTTACCAATGGAAAAATAAAGTTTGCCGACCTTAATGAACGTTTTTTAGAGGACTTCAAAGAATATCTGTTAACCACCAAAAGCAACCGGAGCAACAAAACAACCCTATCCGTTAATTCCGCTGTTTCGTATTTCAACAAAGTAAAAGCAGCATTGAAACAAGCGTATAAAGACGGTATATTACAAACCGACCTCAACAGTAAAGTACAACCGATTAAAGCAGCCGAAACACGAAGGGAATATTTAACCCTTGATGAATTGAATAAACTGGTTAAAACCCCGTGCAATGATAATTTATTGAAACGTGCAGCCTTGTTTTCGGCATTAACGGGGCTTCGTTTTAGTGATATTAGTAAAATGGTTTGGCGTGAACTGGTTTACATTGAAGGTCAGGGCTACTTTTTAAACTTCGACCAACAAAAAACCAAAGGCGTTGAGGTATTACCAATATCAGAACAGGCGTACAGCTTTACCGAAGGTAAGGAAAATCCAAAGGATATGCCACAGGATAAAAAAGTATTTGAGGGGCTTAAATATTCGGCTTATGCAAATAAACACCTGTTTCATTGGATTGGAGCAGCCGGAATAACAAAAGATATAACTTTCCATTGTTTCCGGCATACATTCGCCACTCTGCAACTATTTAACGGAACAGATATTTATACCGTTTCAAAAATGTTAGGACATAAAGACCTGAAAACAACACAGGTTTACGCTAAGATTGTGGACGAAGCCAAACGCAAAGCAGCCGACAATATTAAATTGGATTTATAAACCATTATAGCATAAAGGACAATGAGTAAACAAGAAATTAATAATAAATTTATTGATCATTTACGGTACCATTACGGTACTATACATTGGGCGTTAGACACAACAGACCATACAGAAATTGTACCTGAAGAATTAACACATGATTATTTGCTAAGAAATTTCAAGATTGACAAAAATATTTATAAACATTACCATCTGCCTACAAGCAATTTATTATCTGATAGCGAATTTCAGAAAATGAAAGAATCTGGATTTGTTGGTAACAAAGAATCTGCATTAAATCCATATTCAATTATTATTGCGGGTGCTTATTACCTCCGTTCTGATTTCACATGGAAACTCTCTCGAATTTTACATGCCATAAAACCTTATAGAATTGAAGGAAAAGAAATAAAATACTTCACTGATTTAATACCCTATTATAAAGAATATGCCAAAGGATTTAAATATGGGTTTAATGAATTTGAAAACAAGAAAATAAAGCCGTTTCTAACTATGTTTGCAGATCAGAAAGATTATGCGAATAAGATTTTTGAATACATCACAAAGGATCTATTTCTTATAGAATGCTGGTCCAAATCACTCAGAGGATTTACGACAGATCAAAATAATGAAATAGTGGAAGCTTATGAAAACGGGGAACTGCAAGGGAATTTTTATAGAGCCTGGAGTATTGTATTTTCAAATAATAATTTGTTTGCCCCTTTGTTTCAGGAATATTTTAAAGCGTTGCCACCTCAACCGATAACAAAACAAAAACCTGAAATAACAGACAAACTAATTACTTTCAATAACACCGAAATAATTGATAAACTTTTTAATGAGTTAAAAGGCTTTTTTACCAATAACGAAGCTGAATTGTTAAAGGTATTGCAGGGCGAACAACTAAATAAAAAGCTGTTATTTCCGCATAATCAAAACAAGTTTGTTGAACTGTTTAAAAGGCTTAAATACAATGGTTTTCTTTTAAACACACCTAAAGAAATTGAAAACTGGATATGTTTAAATTTTAGCTATCAATTCCAAAAGGGAAATATAAAAGAGGTGCGGAACTTCAATAGTTCAACAGTACACGATATTTTGACAAAAGATAAGGGCGAACCAACTAAAAAGGAACGTATTTGTATGTTGGATTGGCTACCTTATAAAAGTCATTTAACCCTACATAGAGAATCAGAAAGCGAAAAATTATAAAAAACTTAACCCCAATTGACCCCCTAAGTATCTCAGGGTATTGATAGGGGTATTTTTTGACCTGTTCATTTGCTGCATTGATAATTTAAAAATGTAGTAAAATGAATAATCCATTTGAAACAATTGAAGCAAGGTTAACCAGTATTGAAAACTTAATACTTGACCTTAAACAACAACCTAAACAGGTTGAACCCACCGAAACACCTGAACAGCTTTTAACTGTTCAGGAAGCAGCACAATTTTTAAACCTCACAGTTCCCACCATTTACAGCAAGGTAAGTAAGGGCGAATTACCAGTAATGAAACGAAGTAAACGCCTGTACTTTTCCAGTGCCGAGCTTATGGAGTACCTCAAAGAGGGGCGTAAAAAGTCAAACGCTGAAATTGAACAGGAAGCAGAAGTGTATTTGTCGAACAATAAAAAAGGGTTGAAGTAATGGAAAGCACTAACAACAACCCTTTGCATAAAAGACAGGGTAAAGATACGGACTTTAAAAGCCAACTAAAAACCATCTTTCAGTATTTACAGGAACATATTGCCACAGCTTCAATGGTTTCGGCTGCAACTGGAATACCTCAAAAGAATATTTGCAGGTATAAACGTGATTTAGAAAAGGCAGGGCGACTTTGGGAAATTGAAAAGAAGCTATGTAAACAAACAGGCTTCAAAGCGTGGTATTTAACCACTAACCCCGAACAAGCCCCATTTAATAACCAATTAAATCTTTTCTGAATATGAAAGCAATAAAGATAAACCCACAGTTTGAGGACTTGCAGCAACCCGAAACGCTTTTAAACCACGTTCAGGAAATACAAAAAGAAGTTGAAGCAAAGCAAAACCCCTTTCCCGTTGAGGTATTCCCGAAAGCAGTACGGGAAATAATGACAGACACCAATGAAAGTTTAAGTTTTCCTATTGACTTTATAGGGGCTTCAATACTGTACGCTGTTTCTGTTTCGATAGGTAACACCCACAAGGTTGAAATAAAGAAAGGTTGGCAGGAAAACGCTGTTTTGTATTTGTCTATTGTAGGACGTGCAGGAACGAATAAAAGCCACCCTGTTAGTTTTGCCTTACAACCTATTGAGCAAAGGGATAACCTTAAATTTCAGAAATACCAAAACGAAAAACAGGAATACGATACTATTTCAACACTTACCAAAAAGGAAAGGGAACAGCAAGGGTACAGTGAACCAGTAAAACCAATTTGGGAACAGCATTTAGTTACCGACTTTACACCCGAAGCACTTACAGACGTGCATAAATTCAACAAAAGAGGTATTGGCGTTTATGCGGACGAATTAGCAACGTGGTTTAAGAACTTCAACCGATACAATAAAGGAAGTGAGGAACAATTTTGGTTAAGCATTTGGAGCGGTAAAGCAATACGGATAAATCGTAAAACTACCGAACCCACATACATAACCAAACCTTTCATTTCAGTAATTGGAACAATACAGCCAGCAGTATTAAATGAATTGGCAGATAATAGAACCGGAAACGGGTTTTTAGATAGGTTGCTATTTGTTGCCCCTGAAAACTTGAAAAAACCTTATTGGAGCGAAACGGAATTGAACCCCGTAATATTAGAGAATTGGCAAGCCATTATTTCAACTCTTTTGGATTTGTCAATCATTCAGGACGAAACAGGCAGCCCACAGCCCGAAGTATTGAGGTTTACACCCGAAGCAAAGCAACTTTTATTTGAATGGCAAAGGGAATTAACAGACCAAAGCAATAAGACCGAAAATGAAGCCATAGGCGGTATAAATGCCAAAATAGAAATGTACGCTGTTCGATTGGCTTTAATACTTCAAATGATACGATACGCATGTAATGAAGACGGTAAACAAGCGGTTGGAATTGAAGCGGTGAAAGGGGCTTTAAAGTTGGTTGAATACTTCAAAAGAACAGCTATAAAAGTGCATTCTATTGTAAACAACGCAAGCCTTTTAACATGGGTTAGTACTGTACCCACCTATGGATAAAAACCGGTACCACC
>CAZGTU010000003.1:115236-122964 GCA_964528675.1 uncultured Bacteroidaceae bacterium | reverse complement strand
GAATTAAATCTCCACCAGTACCATTTAAGTACGTTGGCGGCAACATATCCTCCCCAGAGTGCCGAAACAATAATTATCAGCAACTGGTTTACATTTTTGGAGGCTATTCCAAAGAAAATGGAGATGATCACGAATATAATACCCGACAGGTAATTAGAGAGATTCACCTGTCTGTTTGTTGCATTTCTGTTAATGTATTTTAGGTAGAGGTCGTTGGTAATATATGCCTGGGCAGCATTCAGGGTTCCTGCAAAGGTTGATATAAAAGCAGCCAGCAGACCGGCAAGCAATAATCCGAGCAATCCTACCGGGACAAATTGGTTTATAGCTGAAGGTAAGACCTGCTCAAAATCTATCTCACCTGCGACCCTGAGATCAAGTTGGTCGTAAAACAATATGCCCAGTACAGCGAAACCTGCAATCATAAGATAACGGAACGGCATAAGGATAACACTCACGAAACCACTCATTTTAGCAGCATCGGAGGGTGATTTAGTTGCCAGGATCTTTTGCATATCATATGTAGGAGTGGGTCCTGCTGCACTTACAAGAAATCCTTTACACATCATCATCATAAAGAAAGCAGTAAACATCTGGTAACCATCTTCCCGAATCTTTTCCTGGGCATCTGCTATTTTTGATGTCCAGTCTATATCGAGGGTTCTGCCAAAAAATGGACTTAACCACCCCTCCGGTACATCAAGGATTCTGCCATCCATTGCCTTCATGGCGATTATTGCTATCACAAAAGCAGATACCGTCATGATGGTGTACTGTATCAGGTCAGCCAGCACTATACTGGTCATACCCCCAAGCACCGCATAGAATACTGCAAATACAGTAAAAACGATTCCATACAGATGAGGCACAAATTCAGGCCTGATATTCAATTGTAAGAACTGATTCACATATTCCCAGGGAATAAAAATCTCCATGAATTTACCCAGTCCTATAAAACCGTAGGCTAAAAAACCCAGACTGTTGGCAATGGCGAAGACTACGATAATCATATGAGATAATTTAGAGCCAAAATCATGACCAAAACGGTGCGTGATCCATTCTGCTCCTGTAGTAACATCAGATCTTCGGAGCCATGCTGAAAGGTAAACCATCAGAAATATCTGGTTGAATACAGGCCAGAGCCAGGGAAGCCAGATGCTCTTGAGACCATAGACAAACAGAGCTGTAACAAGCCACATAGTACCCGAAATGTCGAACATTCCGGAAGCATTGGAAAGACCAAGCAAATACCAGGGTAGTTTCTTTCCGCCAAGGAGATAATCATTTTTACTCTTTTGAGCTCTTTTTTTCAGGATTAAACCGAGTAAGCTAACGGTAAGGAGATAGACTATTATTATTACAAAGTCAATTGGTTGGAGTTTCATAAAGACAAAGTTTATTCCTTTTGATGGCTAACAAAAGTAAAAAAATTGTTTAAAGAATGGTTCTAAAATAGAACTATGAAAAAAAATTTCTATTTTCGACACGGGGAAGCGGTATAAGAAAATAAACCGCAAATGTCAAAAGGATCTAATGAGGAAATGCTTAAGCTCAGAAATGAGCTGGCTCGTGCTGAACGAAAAATTGAAGCTCTTGAGCATGAGCTTGGGAAACTGAATCGTATCACCGAAATGGTGAAAGATCTTGTTATCATGACCGATGATAATGGGATTATACGGCAGTCATCCCATGCCCTGAACTCTACACTTGGGTTTAATATTCAGGATTTAAGAGGGATGAGAATATGCGATCTTGTACATCCTGACGATAAACTTGCCTTTGAAGTTTTCCTGAAAAAACTAAATTCCAAACACACATCCACCTTATTACACAGAATTACAACCAAATCCGGAAAATATACCTGGATTGAAACAAGTTGCCTGAAGAGTATTAAAAAAGGATCAGAGCTGGTATTTTACCTGCGGGATCTTTCTGATAAAATGAAACTTCAGAATGATCTTCTGTTATCTCACCAGCGTTACAAAAGCCTGGTCGAGAATATGCCTTTCGTACTTTTTCGTTACGATAAAGATCTTAAGCATATTTTTGTAAGTTCCAATGTTTCCGAACTTTTACCTTTTGAACCCGAAGAAATTTTAGGCTCTGATTTTAATGAACTGGGTTTTCACAGAGAAAAGGTTGATTTTTTCAAAGGAACTATTCAAAAAGTATTTGAAACCGGTAAAAAAACCGAAAAAGAATTTCAACAGGAAACTCAAAGGGGCTTATTGTCGTTGGTTTGGAGGTTAATTCCTGAATATGATGACAATGGAACGGTAAATACCGTCCTCGGAATCCTGGAGGATGTAACAGAATTAAAGAAGATACAAAGAGAGAAACAAAGTTCTGAAGAGAAATTCAAACATATTTTTAATACAATACCTGATTCTGTTGTGCTTTCACGCTTCGAAGATGGGTTATTACTTGATGTCAATGAAGGTTTTCTCCGTTTTACCGGTTATAGAAAAGAAGAGGTGATTAACAGGTCATCTCTTGATATTCAGCTTTTTAAAGATAAGGAAGGTCGTAGTGATTTTATTGAAAAATTGAAGAAAGGTCCAATTATCAATGAAGAATTAAAATTTCAGACGAAGAACAAAAAAGAAGTAGAAGTTTTAATTTCATCATCACCCATACATCTTTTTGGTGATGATCTTTTAATTTCCATCTTCAGGGATATTTCAGAAATCAAAGAGAACCAACGCAGGCTTTCCGAGACAATTCTGCAACTGCAAAGAACAGAAGAAAAGTTTGATTCCTTTATTGAACAGTCTCCCGACGGAATCGCATTAACTGATGAGGTTGGTCTGATCACCAATTGGAACAAGAGTATGGAAGATTTCTCAGGATTTGAAAGGAATAAGGCAATAGGAAAAAAATGGCACGAGGTATTACTTACCATAACTGATAATAATAATATTGAAGAAAAAAAATATGATGAACACAGTAATCTGATAAAAGAATTTATTGAGGATAAACATAGCCATGAAAAAGAGTTGAAATTTCAATCTGCCCTTGATTTGCCTGGTCGCGGGATACTATACCTGGAAAACTTGTTATTCAAGATAGATGTTAAGGGAAAATTCCGTCATGGCTTAATAAGCAGGGATATAACGCAGGAAAAAAAGAATCACGATCAGGCCCTGTTATATAAAGATATATTCGACAAAAATGAAGATGGGATAGCCATATTGAATAATGATGGAACATATCGTGAGGTTAATATGGCCTATACCAGGATAGTGGGATATGGAATCGATGAATTAAAAGGAAAGGATTCATCGGTAATTCTTGGTAAGAAATTATATACGGAAGTTTTTAAAGTATATGAATTTCAAAATATTTTTGACGGTGAATTGAGAGCAACAACTCTCGACAAAAAGAAGATCTATCTTGATTACCTGCTATTCCCGGTTAAAAGCGGAGAGGAAACACTTTGTATTGTCCAGATAATCAGAGATATCACTGAGAGAAAAGAAGCGGAGCAAAATCTTATTGAAGCAAAGAGAAGAGCCGAGGATGCTGATAAACTCAAAACCGCATTTCTTTCCAATATGTCTCATGAGATCAGAACCCCAATGAATTCCATTCTGGGTTTTTCCACCTTGCTCGAAAATCCCAATCTTTCAGAGCAACAGCGGTTAAAATACATAGAGTTCATAAATAAAAATGGTGAGAATCTTTTGAATTTGATCGGCGATATTATTGATATTGCCAAAATAGAATCCAATCAGTTAAGAATCAAAAAGTCATCCTGCAATCTAAATTATCTTGTAACTGAACTGAAAGAGAGCCTTGAGAAGGTTAAAGAACTTGAAGGAAAGAATGATGTGGAACTCAGATTATCATACGATCAGGACAGGTTGATAAGCATATTCACCGATTGTCATCGCCTGAGGCAGGTTTTAGTAAACCTGATTTATAATGCTATTAAATTCACTCATAAAGGCTATATTGATTTCGGTTATAAAATCATGGATGATAGTGAAATTCTTTTTCATGTTAAGGATACAGGCATCGGGATTCCTGAAGAGATGAAAGATAAAATATTTGAGAGATTTCATAAAGATGAGACTTCTGTGAAGAAGTCCTATGGCGGTGCCGGACTGGGATTAGCAATTTCCAGTCAGCTCGTGAAATTACTCGGTGGTGAGATCTGGGTGGAATCGGCTGTGGGTGAAGGAACAAGCTTTTATTTCACAATTCCCTACATTGGATCAAAAGCTAAAAAGGCACAGAAAACTTCAGAGGAGAGTCATTCAATAGAAATAAACTGGGAATCGAAAAAATTACTAATCGTTGAGGATGACTCTTTCAGTACGGAGTTAATAACAGAGTTTCTTTCAAAAACCAGGGCGAATATTCTTTTTGCGGATAATGGCCGGAAAGCAGTGGATATTTTTTCAGAAAATACCGATATTGATCTTATTATTATGGATATCCGTCTGCCTGAATTAAGTGGCATAGAGGCCACTCTGGAGATAAGAAAGCAAAATCCGGATATTCCGGTGGTGGCTCAAACGGCTTTTGCTATGGAGGAGGACAGGCTTATGGCAAAAACAGCCGGTTTTAATGAATTTATGGTTAAACCGCTTAACCGGAATGAATTCCTGAATACTTTAAGAAAATATCTTGGTGATAGTTAATCTCTGAAAAGGTTTAAGACTTTATTTAATCCGTCGGATAATAACAAAATATAGAGGAATAGATTCAATATCCATATAGCGGTCATGTTAAAGCGGTTCAAAGACAGATATTGATTATTAAACCTTTTTTCTGAAGCGTAAAAGTGAGATCTGCCATAAACTGATTCAGGCCTTATATATACAGGACTGCCTTTTTTAACCAGTGTACTGTTTTTGATAAGCACTTCTTCCTGTACGTTTTCGCCTTCAACAAGATATTTTATGGATTTATTGACATGACGGGAACGGAATTCGTCCAGATCCTGTTCTCTCAGTGAATCACTCAAAACAGCCTGGGTTTCCTGTATATTTACTTCAGTTTCAGTGATGATATTTTCCATGAGAAAAGTCATGTAAGTCAGGTAACCAAAAGTTTCATCATAGAGAGTGCTGTCAAAATCAATGGGATTTAACCTGGGAATATTTTCATAAGGAGCAATATGTTCATATGTTGAAAGTAATATAAATTCGTTCTTCAGGATATCAAGGGATTCAGCAAGTTGTTTTTCATCAGGAGAAATGTATTTAAACTTTTGACATTTGTTAAGTTCTGTATTAAGTGCGGGGATGAGGTTTTCGAGGACATATTCCGAATGATAATGCTTTTTCTTTTCTTCAAAAAAATATGTATTATAAGGATTGTTCTTAAATTGATCCACTACAAGGACTTCATATGCCCAACGCGTTGGGAAAATATTGGCAACCAGGGGAACAGATTCATTATAGTTCTTGCTGTATGATGTCTGATTGAATGGTAAAAGGTAACCGGTAAACAACAGATTCGGAATGACAAAAAAAGGTATCAGAATATAAATAGAACTCAGTTTTCTGAAAGAATGAGAAAAGGAAAGAGACAAAAGATTTCCAAATGCAGCAACAGAAAAATATATAAAGAGATAATCGAGTTTGACTCCCTTGATTCCCAGTGCTATGTTGGTTAGGACCGTGTAAAGTAAAGCCTGAACGAAAGTAAAAATAAAGACAAAGATTATTTTTGAGTTAAAATAGGAAAAGGGACTCAGGTTGAAGGAAAAATCTCTTTTTAACTGCTGTTTCTCACTGTGAATCTCCTCTGCTCCCATGAGCATTGAAGTCAATAGAATAAGGTTTATTGAAAGAAATAGAAACAAAGGAATAAAATCATTTTCTGCAAAAATATACCGGCCTTCGTGAGCGTATCTTATCACCAGGGCTATTAAAACCCCGGCAGCGGGAACGCCCAACAAGTTATTCAGGAGAAATTTAATATTGGATATACCTTTTCTGAAATTTCTGAAAAGATAAACAAGAAACTGTTTCTCAATGCCGGGTAATCCCGAACCATAAATGGGAAGAGGTTTTATTTCCGTATCAATATTTTCAAATTCTTTCTCTGATTCTGCTCTCCAGGCATCATACCATGTTCCCGGATCTATCTGCCGTTTTTCGCTGATGCTTCCATCGGAGTTGATCTTTTTAGTTTCTACCACCTTGATAACATCTTCTGCACTTACGGTATCCGTCTTTGATTGGATAAAATAGTAGGGGAGAAGCCCGGTGTTTTTGAAAAAAGTCAGAGAGGCCATCGGAGGACCATTGAATATCATGTACCCATCACTGTCGATAAGCCATACTTTGTCAAACATATTGAAGATATCCGAAGTGGGTAGCTGGGAAGTGAGAATGACAAGTTTGCCTTTCTGAGTTTCATCTTTTAAGATGCTCAGAAGTCGTTTTGAATCTGAAAAAGATAATCCGGAAAGCGGTTCATCCAGTAAAAGTATGTATGGATTCCTGATCATCTCAATGGCAATCCTGAGACATATCCTTTGAAAATCTGATATACTATGATCAATATATGTACCTGCTTTAACATGCTTAATATTACCAAGAGACCATCTTTCAAGAGTATCATTCACTCTCTTTTTTATATCCTCCATACTCACATTTCCCAGGGATAAATTGGCTTGATACAGGAGGTTTTCATAGATACTAAGACCCGGGAACTCAATATGCGCATGAGATACATAACCCATCAAGGGTTTTAGGCGATAGCTATTCTTAACAACATTGGTTCCGTTGATACATAATTCTCCATTCAGAGGATTGATCTGATTCGAGATCAGTTTCAGGATGGTGGATTTGCCAACTCCATTGTTTCCTACAATTCCGATGATCTGGCCGGATTCCTCATAGAAAGAAAATTTCTTTATGCTGTAATTGGTTTTCTGGTGTCTGTAAGTAAGATCTTTACCTGAAAGGACTATTTTTTGTGTATCCACACCAAAATGCTCTTCAATTTCATCAAAACTTATGGGTTTATGACCCTCAAAATGGATAATATCCTTTCTTCTAAAACTATAGAAATATTGCGGATAGGTTTTGTTCTCATTGATGAATAGCTTATGATTTCCTTCATGGATAAAAGCGATGAAATAAAAAGCCTCGAAATAATGAAATCTGATATCAGGTACGATTTTTTCCCTCAGGCTTTGAATCTTATCTCCCCTTATATTTGGGAGATTATCCTTTATCCATGCCCCTTCAAGCTCTTCACTAAGATCGGTATCTTTGATTGTAAGCTCCCTGCTAGAATCTTCCGGGACATTGCCATAGATAAAATCTTCACATTCTTTAAGGTCTTTTTCGCTGATATTCAGACTCCTGCTTAAGTCCTTGATGTGGTTTGCAAAAATTTCGTCGTTATCGTTTTTTATTTTGTTGAATTCAAAAAGTGAAAGAATAGAAAGTATCCTTTCCTGGAGATAAAGAGTCTCCTGGGACTTTTGGCCTGCTTCCAGGATAAGATGCCTTTGAATGTTTAACATTTCATCAACCTGGGTATAAGTATTGGAGCTCAGCTCAAAAAAATATCTGCCGGAATAAGTATTAAAAATCTTCAGACATTCTTCAACCGGAAAAGAAATACCTGCCTTTGTAATATAATCTTCCAGTTTATCTTTGATATTTTCCACCTTTCGCCCGGGAATAGGAAGAAGTAAGAGGGAAAAAAAGTGCATCAAGGCATCTATAAAACTCTGATTCATCTTATCAATCTTAAGAA
>CAZGTU010000003.1:0-115136 GCA_964528675.1 uncultured Bacteroidaceae bacterium | reverse complement strand
AAAAAGTGCATCAAGGCATCTATAAAACTCTGATTCATCTTATCAATCTTAAGAATTCAATTTAGCTGAATTTCCTCCGAAATTTAGTAAAAAAGAATTAGTACTTTAAAAAAATGGGATAATTGTTCTTTATCTGTCAAACTAGAGCTATTTTTAAACGGTATTTATTAAATCACTAAAGTTTCGCCCTTGATTAATAAGATATGTTGCCACAGATTACTCACAGCCAAATGCTGTGAGTAATCTGTGGCAACATTTATTGATAAGTGCGAAACTTCAGTTTAATCAAAAAAAAGAAAAATGAAAATTACAAAGTCAAAATTCGGAGATTTAGATGATCAGCAAGAAGTTATGCTTTTCAGTCTTGAAAATGATAATGGAATACTCGTTAAGATCACAAATTACGGGGGAATAATAACCCATATCTACACTCCCGATAAAAACGGGAAAAACGATGATGTGGTACTTGGCTTTGATGAATTTGAAAAATATACCGGCGAACATCCCTATTTTGGAGCTATTGTGGGTCGATTTGCCAATCGAATAGCAGGAGGGAAGTTTGAACTGAATGGTAAGTTATATAAACTTGCCGTTAATAACGGGCCAAATCATTTACACGGAGGAATTGAGGGTTTTGATAAGAAATTATGGACTGCATGGACAGAAAAGAAAGAAGGGGAGGTAATCCTTAAGCTTGCCTATGAATCTGAACATATGGAAGAGGGTTATCCCGGAAACCTGATGGTTGAAGTGAGTTATAGTTTGAATAACAAAAATGAGCTTATCATTGATTATAAAGCTGAATCTGATCAGGATACAATTATTAATCTCACCAATCACAGTTATTTTAACCTGAACATTAAAAATGGAAATATCCTGGATCATGATCTTCAGATGGATTGCTCCGGATATACTCCGGTTGATGATTCCTCTATCCCCAAAGGAGGAGTGAAAGAAGTGAAAGGAACTGCATATGACTTCACGGAAATGAAAAAAATAAGAAAGGATTTTGCAAAGCTTGAAAATGGTTACGACCATAATTTTGTGATAGACAAAAAAGAAGATGAGTTCAAGTGGTTTGCCAGGGTTCGTGAGAAAGAATCAGGGAGAGTAATGGAAGTTGGAACCAGCCAACCGGGAGTTCAGTTCTATACCGCGAATTTTCTGGATAACATTAAGGGAAAAGACGACTGGGATTATAAACCTCAGCATGCATTGTGTCTTGAAACCCAGCATTTCCCCGATTCTCCCAACAGGCCTGATTTCCCATCGGTTGTATTAAAAAAGTCAGAACAATATTCCCAAAAAACAGTTTATAAGTTTAGTGTAGAAGATTAGATAGTGTCTGTCCCTAATGTTAGATATCTGCCCCGATAGCTGTAGGAACAGACGCTTGACTTTATTGACAGACTTCAGGCATACTTTTTGGGATAAATCTTAAGAGTTAATAATTATTTGAATTGGTGAACTAAAATGATCAGAATATACCTTACAGATATTTTAAAAAGCTTTCTGTATTTGCTGTTTTTTTTCCTGGTGAATGGAAACCTGGAGGCTCAGCATCACTGTTCCCGTCATGCAAAAAAGAATTTCATACTTTCCTCAGTGTCTCCGGAGTATTCTCTTCTTCAGAATCTTTATGACGTTAAATTCTACGACCTTGAAATTGAAGCCAGCGATACATCGACTTACCTCATCGGAGAGGCAACAGTTGTTTTTGAGGCCCTGGCAGCTATCGATACGCTGGTTTTTGAACTTCAGGAAACCATGACTATAGACTCAGTTTTCTTCAATAGCAGTTACATACCTGCTTTTTTTCATGAAGAAGGATTGATTAAGCTGGTACTCGATGAAATCGTTTCACAGGGATCAATTAATTCAGTCCGTGTAAAATATGAGGGAGGAGCTGCTTCATCAGGTTTTTTTACAGGAATCACCAATCGCAGGGACTTTACCTATGGGAAACCGGTAACCTATACGCTCTCTGAACCTTTTCAGTCAAGCAGTTGGTTCCCGGTTAAACAAAATCTGCTGGATAAGGCTGATTCCGTAAAGGTAAGCATCATCACCGATTCAACACTCATGGGAGGATCAAATGGATTGTTGACAGCTATCGATGAATTGCCGGAAGGCAAGTTGCGTTATAACTGGGAATCACGTTATCCTATTGCTTACTATCTTATTTCCATTGCTGTTGCCGATTATCTTGATTATAGTTTTTATCTGGCTAATGAAGGAGGCAGTGATAGCCTGCTTATTCAGAATTTTATCTATGATCATCCCGAAATACTCACAAATGAGAAAGAAAGGATTGACAGAACCGGCGAGATGATTCTTCTTTTTAATCAGCTATTCGGGGAATATCCCTTCCCGGAAGAAAAATACGGGCACTCCATGGCTCCCATGGGGGGAGGAATGGAGCATCAAACCATGACCACTCTTCAAAGCTTTAATTTCGATCTTGTTGCCCATGAACTTGCTCATCAATGGTTCGGAAATAACGTGACCTGCGGTACATGGCAGGATATATGGATAAATGAAGGTTTTGCTTCCTACAGTGAATATCTTGCCAGGGAATATATACTGGGGTTGCCTGAAGCCATTGAATGGATGGAAAATGCCCACGATATTGCACTTAACAGTCGCAATGAAAGCATCTATTTAACTGAGGAGGAATCAAAAGAGGTAGGCCGGATCTTCAGTTTCGCATTATCGTATAAAAAGGGAGCTGCAATTTTGCATATGCTCAGGAATGAAATCAATAATGATTCCCTCTTTTTTAAGACTTTTCGTGATTTCCAGGTACAATTTGAGGATTCAGTAGCGGTAGGCGATGATTTTCTTAAGACATTGAATTCAGTGACCGGAGAAGATTATTCATGGTTTTTTGATCAGTGGTATTACGGAAAAGGTTTTCCTGTTGTACAGGCCACCTGGAAGCTAAGGGCAGACAGTCTTTACCTCGATGTGTTCCAGGGAGGAAGCCATAATGAAAATGACTATTTCCGGATGCATATGGATTTTCTGATCCGTTATTCAGACGGAACAGACACAATGGTAAGGAAATTGATAGATGAAACTGAAAATAGTTTTTCTGTGCATCTGAATAAGGAGGTTGAAAATATACAGATAGATCCTTATAGCAAAATACTAATGACTTCCACCCTTTACCAATACATTCCGGAAGATAAAGAAATAGAAGTAAGTCCCAATCCGTTTCAGGATAAGATTTACCTTAATTTCAGGGATCAGAACTCACTCAAATCGGTTCGCATAAGTAATCTGAATGGACAGGTACTTGTCGATAAGGAGCTTGGTGATGTGGGTTCTGCCACACTCGATCTTTCAAAACTGGCAGAGGGACTCTATCTCATGGTTATAAAAGACGGCAATGACACCAATGCTATGAGAATAGTTAAGCTCCTCTAACCCCTATTATTCAACAATAACTTCAACATTTTCAAGAGCAGTGAGATCTGAAGTAGGACCTGCAAATATTTTGTTTGTTCCCTTTTCCACCTCGTGTTCTCCGCTTTCTGTGTTATAATAATTCAGGTCTTGCCCCGGGCTGAGTATAAAATTGATATTCTTTATTTCAACTTCATATACGTAGTACCTTACTTCTAATATTCCTGTTTTTTTTGGCAGAATATTTTGAAGTGCCTTCTGTAGGATAACCCTTATAGGCGCTACAGAGCCATGAAAAATATTTAAATTTCAAAAATTTGTTTGGTTCTGGCTTGTCCTGGTTGGGGGTTAAGGGTTTATGGTCCCCGCCTGCCATTGCGCTAGCCTTCGCGTCGACGGGCAGGTATGGTCTATGGTCCATGGTCTCTACTATGGTCTAAATTCCTTTCGCCCCATCACCAACCTCAGCAATGTAAAAAACAGCCACAAGACCGGTTTTTTCATAATATCCTTCCCCAACTTTCTTTTTAAAATCATCAATGGCATCTTCTTCCACCAGACTTACGGTGCATCCTCCAAAACCTGCCCCTGTCATGCGGGAGCCGAGCACGCCGTCAACTTTCCTGGCTTCCTCAACCAGGGTGTCAAGTTCAACACCGGTCACCTCATAATCTTCACGGAGGGAATCGTGAGACTGGTTCATAAGTTTTCCGAATTCCTCCAGGTGATTTGCTTTCAGAGCATCAATGGCAAGCAGCACACGGTTATTTTCGGAGATGACGTGTTTGGCCCTTTGTTGAACTATTTCTTCTTTGATTAATCCTTTCTGGTTTTGAAAATCATCAAAGCTTATTGCGCTGAGATTTTCAATTGGATTTTCCCGGCTAAGCATTTCAACAGCAGTTTCACACTGACTTCTTCTCTCATTATATTTTGAATCTGCCAGCCCGCGACGCTTATTGGTATTGGAAATTATCAGCTTGTAACCATCCATTTTCAGGGGGACTTTTTCATATTCAAGGGTGGCACAGTTCAGGAAGAGAGCATGATCTTTTTCACCCATCATAACCGCAAATTGATCCATGATACCGCAATTCACTCCCACAAATTCATTTTCTGCTTTCTGGCAAAGCTTAACCATTTCCATCTTTTCAAATCCCAGCTCAAAGATCTCATTCAGAGCAAATGCGGTGACCGTTTCAATGGAAGCCGAACTCGATAGCCCTGCACCATTGGGAATATCGCCTGAAAAAAGAAAATCGATACCTGTAAATGCGATGTCACGTTGATTGAATTGATCAATGACACCCAAAGGGTAGTTGTACCAGTGATTATTTTTCTTTTCAAGACCTGTCGTTGACGGAATTTCCCCCTTATCATCAAAATTAGTGGTCATGAAACGATATTTATTCAGGTCGTTTTTCCTTATTACCAGTTTGGTGCCGAAATCAAGAGCACAGGGGAAAACATATCCACCGTTATAATCAGTATGTTCACCTATCAAATTTACTCGTCCGGGGGAGAAAAAAACCCTGGGGTCATCTTCTCCCTTTCCAAAATTTTTATAAAATTCCTGTATTAATTCTTCTTTGTTCATCGTTTATTTTTTTTGTGAATCTCAAAAATATAAATTAAAGTGAACAGAACAATTATAAATTGAGGGAAACATAATTTCTGTTAAAAAGAAAAAAAATTATCTTTAAAATTTCTTTTTAAAAATCACTAAGTCCAATATGTATAAAATGAAAAAATATTTCCTTTTTGTCCTGCTTTTAATTATATCCGTCACCGCTTATTCACAAGAGAAAGTTCCTCTTACTACGGATGTTTATGAAGATTGGAAGGAACTCATTGATCAGAATTTTTCTCCTGACGGAAGATATATTTCCTGGGAGATCAATCCCCAGAAAGGAGATGGCATCTTGATAATTCGGGATATTAAAAATGAGAAAAATGATACCATAAAGAGAGGTCATTCCGCAAAATTCAGTTTCGATTCCGATTACCTGGTCGGAATGGTAGCTGTTCCTTTCGATACTTTAAGAGCAGCTAAAAAAGCAAAAATGAAAGAATCGGAAATGCCCAAAGATTCCCTGTTTATTATGGACCTGAATTCCGGTGAGATCGAAAAAGTCGCAAATGTAAGATCTTTTAGCTTAAGCGAGGAAGATAATAACCTGCTTGTGTATCATCATGCCTATATTCAAGAAGAAAAACTGCAAGAAAAAGAGGAAAAGGAAGAAACTGAAAAGGAGAACGAAAAAGGAAAACACGGGATAAAGAAAGAATATAAACTTGCCGATCTGGTAGTATATAATCCAGAAGACAAATCAAGCCAGCGTTTTGAAAATGTAGCTTCTTATGCTCTTTCAAAGAATGGAAACCTGGTAGGTTTTCATCAGATTTCACCGGATACCGCTCTTGTTTCTGTAGTTTATGCCCTGAGTTCTAAAAATAATGTACTGGAAATTTGTCATGAGGGTAATGGGATTGCCAAAAACCTGGATGTAGATGATTCAGGTAAAAAAATGGCTTTTCTTTTCACAAACGATAGTTCAAAAATCATGGGTTTTGAATTGCATTACTGGGAAATCGGTAAAGGAAACTCTGAAGTGGTAATTGACAGCACAGGCAATGGTCTTCCCGATAACCTGCTTGTGAATATGAATGGTAAAGTTTACTTTTCAGGCAATTCAGACAGGTTGTTTTTTGGCACATCTCCTGAAATAGAAAAAGAACCCGAAGATACACTATTAGAAGATGAAAGGGTCTCGGTTGATGTTTGGAGCTGGGAAGATCAGATCTTACAACCCATGCAAAAAAAGCAACTCGACCGGGAGAAAAAAAGAACCTACCTGGCTTATTATGATTTTGAGCGGAAAATGCCGGTACAGCTTGCCGATTCAGTGGTAAGATCTGTCAGGACAATGCATGAAGGCAATGGTAATATTATGCTGGGGTTTGCCGATGAACATTATGGCAAATTAATATCATGGGAAGGCCTGAGGTACAAGGATGTTTATTCTATAGATGCCAGTAGTGGTGAAAAAACATTGATTGAGAAGAAAATTCCAGGGAGTGTAACTTTATCTCCTTTCGGGAATTATATACTTTATTATTCCATGGCCGATAGTGCATGGATATCTATGAATATTTCATCTGGAGAAAAACATAATCTTACAAAAGATATTGATGCCAATTTCTATAATGAACAAAACGATATTCCCAGGCTTCCCGGTAGTTATGGTTTTGCAGGCTTTACCGGGAATGATGAATATGTTCTCATCTATGACCGCTATGATATCTGGAAAATTGATCCGTCAGGCAAACAAGCCCCGGAAATTCTTACCGGAGGAAAAGGACGTGAGAATAAGACCTATCTTCGCTACAGAAAGCTTGATAGGGAGGAATATTACATTGATCTTGATGATCCCTTTTATCTCACTTCCTTTAATTCAGAAACCATGGATGAAGGATACTACTTATATAAAAATGGAAAATTGACAGAGCTCATTTCTTCAGCACATGATTACTCTGGTTTGATCAAAGCTGAAGAAGATGAGGTGTTTGCTTTCCGAAAAGGGGATTTCCGGGATTTTAATGATCTCTATATTTCAGAGGGAGAGAAAATGCAATCAACCCAAAAAATTTCTGATGCTAATCCCCAGCAGGATAATTTTCTCTGGGGAGATGTACGATTGGTGAACTGGGTATCATTTAACGGAGATCATCTGAAGGGAAGGCTATATACTCCTGAAAACCTAGATACCACAAAGAAATACCCCATGCTTGTTTATTTCTATGAACGATCATCAGAGGGTATTCATCGGCACAGGATACCTTCACCAAGCAGAAGTATAATCAATCCGGCTTTCTGCACCAGTAAGGGTTATATAGTTTTTATTCCTGATATTGTGTATCGTGTTGGTTATCCGGGACAGAGTGCTTACGATGCTGTAGTTTCCGGTACGCAGGCAATGGTTGAACGTTATGATTTTATTGACAGTGAAAGAATGGGATTGCAAGGGCAAAGCTGGGGTGGATACCAGATTGCCTGGCTTGTAACAAGAACAAATCTCTTTGAAGCTGCAATGGCAGGTGCTCCGGTAAGCAATATGACCAGTGCTTATGGAGGTATCAGGTGGGGAACCGGAATGAGTCGCATGTTTCAGTATGAAAAGACACAGAGCCGGATAGGAGGGACCCTCTGGGACGAACTGGATCTTTACCTTGAAAATTCACCCCTTTTCCATGTTAACAGAATTGAAACTCCCCTCTTAATAATGCACAATGATGCCGACGGAGCTGTTCCATGGTACCAGGGAATTGAATACTTCGTAGCGCTGAGAAGGCTCGACAAACCTGCATGGATGCTTACATATAACGATGAAGCTCATAACCTGGTGCGCTGGCCCAACAGATTGGACCTTGATATAAGAATGATGCAGTTCTTTGATCACTTTTTGAAATCAGAACCCATGCCCGATTGGATGAAAAAAGGTGTTCCTGCCACACAGAAAAATAAAGTGACAGGCAGGGAATTACTTGAATAATCTATTATAGCTGAAATAACCAAATTACCCTGAATTGAGAAAAAGAGTAGAGTTTATAAATAAGGATCTATATTATTACTATGCCTTCCTGATCATAGGAATAATATATATCTATGCTGTGCCAAAAGCAGAAAGTTTTTTGATGCTCAATAGGTTTCATTCTCCTTTTCTGGATACTATAATGCCCTACATCACTTTTCTCGGTGACGGTTTTTTTGCGGCAATTGTAGCCCTGTTTTTTCTGCTTTACAGGATCAGGCATGGAATATACCTGGCCTTATCATTTATGTTTTCGGGGATACTGGTACAAATTCTGAAGCGTTTTGTTTTTGAAGATAAGCTCAGACCGGTTGCCTATTTTAATGAGCTTGCTATTGATATATATACCATTCCCGGCTATGATACTCCGATGATGTTTTCCTTTCCATCAGGACATTCTACAACAGCTTTTGCATGCTTTATCGGTATATCCTTTCTTGTAAAACAATGGTATCTTAAACTAATATTATTACTGATTGCTGTATTAGTTGGATTCTCAAGGGTTTACCTTGCTGTACATTTTCCGGTGGATGTTATCGCAGGATCTTTGATCGGGGTTTTATCTTCATTTATTTTTTATAATTGGGTTTTTCAATGGAAAAAACCGTGGTTGAATGTATCTTTGAGCTCCAGAATTATTAAACCAAGAGTCAAATGAAAATCAAAGCAGGTTTTGCTTACATATTAGCTTTACTGGCTGGTTTAGTATTTTTCATACCTTTTCTCGGTGGTGTTCATCTCTTCGACTGGGATGAAATTAACTTCGCTGAATCTGCCAGGGAGATGCTGGTAAGCGGAAATTTCCTCACTGTACAGATTAATTATGAACCTTTCTGGGAAAAACCTCCCTTTTTCTTCTGGTTGCAGGTATTATCAGTAAAAGTTTTTGGCTTGAATGAATTTGCTATGCGTTTTCCCAATGCGATTGCAGGCATTCTCAGTCTTATTGTGATTTTTCGGGTCGGCAGACGGGTGGTTGATGAAAGATTCGGACTTTTATGGATGCTGGTTTATTCGGGTAGTGTACTTCCGTTCTTTTACTTCAAGTCAGGTATTATCGATCCCTGGTTTAATCTTCTGACGTTTCTGGGGATCGTGCATTTTAGCTATTATTTCATTTTCCAGGAAGAAAAGATAAAAAACCTGGTACTGTCAGCCCTCTTCTTTGGTCTTGCTGTCATTACCAAAGGACCTGTCGCCATTCTTGTTCTTATCCTTGTTTTCATAGTCTATCTTTTTATGGTGAAAGCAAGGATAAGTACGAGCCCAAAGGATGTTCTTATATTTGTAATTGTGCTTGTTTTTAGCGGCAGTTCATGGTTCGTTTTGCAAATGCTCAACGGAAATATGGACATCATCCGTGACTTCATTGTTTATCAGATTCGATTATTCAGTACGGAGGATGCCGGACACGGAGGTTTTTTTCTTTATCATTTTGTGGTGTTATTTATCGGAGTATTTCCGGCATCTATTTTTGCCCTGCCGGCATTATTCGGATCCATTCTTGAGTTTTATCGCTCCAAATCCTTTGGTTTATGGATGAGGATACTGTTCTGGGTAGTTCTCATATTATTTACCATCGTTGATACCAAGATCGTTCACTATTCTTCTTTGTGTTATTTTCCCCTGACTTTTCTGGGAACAAAAATGGTTTTTCGAATTATTCAACAAAAGAAAGTATTCCTGAAATATAAAAAGGTGCTGCTTATCGTGGTTTCTTTTATCTATGCTGCTGCTGTTGTATTGATCACTATTGTTGGTAAATACAAAGAGAATTTACCCCTGGAAAAATGGATCAACGATCCTTTCGCCCTTGCCAACCTTGAAGCTGATGTTCATTGGTCAGGCTATGAAATGTTGATCGGTATATTGTTCTTCGTGATCATCTTATATATTATGTTCGGCTTGAAAAACATTATTTCCAGGATTGTGGGCATTTTTTCTGCAACCATTTTTTTTACTTATGCAACCATTTTATTTATTACACCAAGAATTGAAGGATATACGCAGCGTGCTGCAATAGAGTTCTATAAAAGCCTTGAAGATGAAGATGTTTATGTCAGTACTCTTGGTTTCAAGTCTTACGCACATCTCTATTATTCAAGGATCCAACCTTATGATGATCCTGAAGCAACCGAAAAAGAATGGTTACTGAATGGCGATATTGACAAACCTGCTTATTTTGTATTTAAGATCCAGCGGAAAGAAAGATACCTGGAGGAATATCCACAGCTTGAACTGCTGTACGAAAAAAATGGATTCGTATTTACAAAACGTTCAGAATGATCAAAAATAAAAAAATAACTGTTGTTCTGCCAGCATACAATGCCGCTAAAACGCTGGAAATGACCTATAATGAAATCCCGTTCGACATTGTTGATGAGGTGGTTCTCGTGGATGACAGGAGCAGTGATGAAACTCCGGCGATTGCAAAAAAAGTAGGAATTGAACATATAATAATCCATGAAAATAACAGGGGATATGGAGGAAACCAGAAATCCTGTTATGATAAAGCACTTGAACTTAATTCGGATATAGTGATTATGCTTCATCCTGATTACCAGTATACGCCGAAACTCATTCATTCCATGGCCTGGTTAATTGCCAATGATGTTTATGAAGCCGTGCTGGGTTCCCGAATTCTGGGAAAGGGAGCATTGAAAGGGGGCATGCCACTTTACAAATATGTTGCCAACAGGTTCCTGACGCTTTTTCAAAATCTCATAATGAATCAGAAACTTTCCGAATATCATACCGGGTTCAGGGCATTTTCAGCAAATGTTTTACGTTCTATTGACTATAATGCTAATTCTGATGATTTCGTATTTGATAATCAAATGCTTGCACAGATCTTCTATGCAGGTTTTGAAATTGCTGAAATTACCTGTCCTACAAAATATTTTAAGGAAGCATCTTCGATAAATTTCAGAAGAAGTGCTACTTATGGAATTGGAGTTATTAAGACTTCTTTCGCATATTTTTTTCAGAAAACCGGCATTGCCAGGTACAAAATTTTTAATCACGAACTCAAAACTTCAGAAAATTGATTATAAAAACAGTTTCATATCCGCGAGCAGCCTTGATCGGTAATCCCTCCGACGGTTATTTTGGAAAAACAATTGCATTTCTTTTCAAGAATTTTAAGGCAGAAATCGTGCTTTATGAATCGCCTGAACTGGAGCTAATACCATCACAGTATGACTCGGCTGTCTTCAAGAGCATTTCCGGTCTTGCAGGGGAGGTAGGTTTATATGGCTATTATGGTGGCATTCGTTTACTAAAAGCTTCCATTAAAAAATTTTATGAATATTGTGTTGATAATAGTATAGCAATTGGCGATAAAAATTTCACCATACGCTACGATTCTGATATACCTTTCAGGCTGGGTCTGGCCGGATCGAGTGCCATTATAACAGCATGTATGAGAGCGCTTATGCGTTTTTTCAATGTCGAAATTCCCCGTCCGGCCCTCGCCAACCTTGTTCTATCTGTAGAAACTAAAGAATTAAAAATTTCCGCAGGACTTCAGGATCGCGTTGCCCAGGCTTATGAAACTCCAGTTTTGATGGACTTTGACAAAAAAATAATGAAGCGCCAGGGATACGGAAGTTACAAAGAAATTCCTGTCGATAATTTTCCTGATTTTTATATTGCTTACAGAAGAGATCTTTCCGAAGGTTCTGAAATTGTGCATGATAATTTTCGTGAACGTTTTAACATCAGGGATAAGGGAGTGCTGGAAGCTATTGAGAAATGGAAGAATCTTACAGATGAAACTTACAAAGCTCTGCTTGACGGTGATGCAGTTAAAGTAGGAAAGCTAATGAATAAGAATTTCGACATACGCAGATCGGTGATGACCCTGAGCGAGAAAAACCTTCAAATGGTTGAGGTAGCAAGGAAAACAGGAGCATCCGCCAAGTTTACCGGCTCGGGCGGGGCTATTATCGGGACCTATTCCGATTATAGCAGTTTGCAGGAATTGAAGGTAAGACTTGGTGAAATAGGAGTGGACCTCATTATTCCAGAAATTGTTAAAGAAAGGAAAGAAAAGTAAGATCCTGGTTTATCACTATATCTTTTTGAATAGAGTGGTTATGATTTTTCCGATAAAATCACTTCATTCGCATAAAATAACTATACAAAGCGTGATTTTAAGATGATAAAGAAAGCTATTATTCCTGCAGCAGGGTTCGGAACCCGGTTTTTACCTGCAACAAAATCCCAACCGAAAGAAATGTTGCCCATTGTTGATACACCAACCATTCAGAGAGTAGTTGAAGAAGCCGCTGAATCGGGTATAACCGATATTCTTATGATCATAGGTAAGGGAAAGAGATCCATAGAGGAACATTTTGACCGGAATTATGAGCTTGAGATGCAATTGGCAGAGAAAAGAAAGCAGGAAGAACTGGAAGAAATCAAGAAGATTACCGATCTTGCAAATATTCATTTTATCTGGCAAAAGGAATTGAACGGCCTTGGAGATGCTGTGAGATACGGCAGATTCCATACAAATAATGAACCATTCGCTGTATTGTTGGGGGATACTCTTATCGAGTCAAATAATAATATTCCGGTTACACAACAACTGATGGAGGTCTATAACAAATACCAGCGTTCTGTGGTAGCACTTGAGGAAGTTGACCCCCAGGTTGTTTCCCGGTACGGGGTTATTGATGGAGAAGAAATCTTAGATCAAACTTTCAAAGTAAAGGATTTCATTGAAAAGCCTTCAGTGGAAGAAGCTCCTTCCAATCTTGCTATTGCTTCAAGGTATATCTTCACCCCGGAAATATTCGACTACCTTGAAAAAGTCAAACCAGGAAAAAATGATGAAATTCAGTTAACCGACGCTATGCAGCTCATGGTGAAAGAACACGATATGTATGGTTTGAGATTTGACGGAATCAGGTATGATATCGGTAATAAACTGGATTTTTTGAAAACCAATGTTATTTACGGGCTCAAACGGGAAGATTTTGGAAATGAGTTTAAGGAATGGCTCACCGGTCTTGTGAATAAAATAGATTAGCGAATAAAACAGATTTTTTGTAATTTTCGATCTCTGAAAGTAATACCAAAAACGGATAAAAAAAACAACTATCAAAATGAAAAAAAGTATTTTATTTTTAGCATCATTTGCTTTTTTAGCAATTATGTCGTGTGCGGACACGAAAAAAACTTCCGGGCCGGACTGGCAATATCTCTATAACGGTGAAAATCTCAACGGATTTGTCCAGAGAGGAGGCGAGGCCCTGTTTGAAGCAAAAGACTCGCTGATTGTCGGTACAACAGTATGGGATACCCCTAATAGTTTCCTTTGCACTGAAGACAATTACAGCGATTTTATTCTTGAACTTGAATTCAAAGTTGCACCTGATATGAATTCAGGAGTGCAAATTCGATCCAATTCTGATCCTGATTACCGGAATGGACGTGTACATGGTTACCAGGTAGAGATTGATCCATCCGACCGGGCTTTTACAGGGGGTATTTATGATGAAGCCCGGCGTGGCTGGCTTTATCCTCTTAATGCACCGGAAAATGAAGAAGCAAGAAAGGCGTTCAAAAACGGAGATTGGAATCATTTCAGGGTTGAAGTGATTGGAAATCGCATAAAAACCTGGTTGAATGATGTTCCGGTGTCCAACCTTGTTGATGAAAAGACCGATTCAGGTTTTATTGCCCTGCAGGTTCACTCCATTCGTGATTCTGCCAAGATCGGTGAGCAGATTATGTGGAAAAATATCCGGATTCTGACTGAAAATCTTGATCAATACAGCCAGGAAACACCTGCACTGGAGAGATCTTACCTGATCAATGAATTAACAGAAAATGAGAAAGAAAAAGGATGGAAACTCCTGTTTGACGGTGAAAGCTCTGAAGGATGGAGAAAAGCTCATGGTGAAGAATTCCCGGAGTTTGGATGGATTATTGAAGATGGAGTATTAACCGTAGTTGAATCCGGTGGTGCCGAATCTCAGCATGGGGGAGACATAGTAACCGTTGACGAATATTCAGATTTTGATTTACGTTTACAGGTAAAATATACAGAAGGGGCTAACTCCGGCATCAAATATTTTGTTACAGAAAAAGAAAAAACCGGTGGTTCAGCTATAGGACTCGAATACCAGATTCTTGATGACTTTAACCATCCGGATGCCAAACTTGGAAATCATCCCGGAAGTCGCACGCTTGCTTCTCTCTATGATCTGATAAAAGCGGAAAATAAAAGGAGGAATGGAGTAGGAATGTGGAATAACGTCAGGCTGGTTTCCGATGGGATGCACGTTGAGCATTGGCTGAATGGCTTTAAAGTACTGGAATATGAAAGGGGAAGCGATGAATTTCGTAAGCTGGTGAAAGAAAGCAAATATGCTGATTGGGAAAATTTTGGTGAAGCTGAAGAAGGACATATACTTTTGCAGGATCATGGTGACAGAGTTTCTTTCAGGAGTATTAAGATACTGGAAATCAATAAATAAAACACCACAAGTGACTAAATAAAATCGACAACCTGGAAAAAACACAGGTGTCGATTTTTTTTTAAATAAGGATTCAACCTTGAGTTTCTTCTGAAAATTTATTTTTTGGTAATTTGTGACAATCTTTTATTCATAAAAATACATCAGTAAACCATGAGAATTTTCTTAATTCTAATTCTTCTGATCCTATTCTCCTGCTCAGAGAGAAATACAGAAAGTCACAATCAAATAGCCTTCATTGATATGAGTGAAAGTCATCCGGCTTACTGGAGTTATGGCAATGAGAATATATTATTGCTCGGGGGTTCGGATGAAGACAATTTATTTCAGATGACAAAGCTTGAAGCCCAGCTTGACAGGTTGAAAGCAGCCGGCGGAAATTATGTAAGAAATACAATGTCATCACGTGATAAGGGAAATCTGTGGCCTTTCGCTAAAACTGAAAATGGTCTTTATAATTTGAGTGAATGGAATAATGAATACTGGAATCGTTTTTCAAAATTCCTTCAGGAAACCGGAGAAAGACAAATATTTGTTCAGATTGAAATATGGGCCACCTTCGACTTTTATCGCGATAACTGGGATGCCAATCCTTACAATCCGGTGAATAATATCAATTACAATATTCGCAGATCCAAACTATCAGATACAGTAAAAACGCATCCCGTATTCACGGAGAACAACTTTTTCCGGTCAGTGCCTTCACAGATGGCCATTGCACCTGTCTTATGGTATCAGCAGAAGTTTGTGGATAAACTACTTTCCTATTCGTTGAATTATGACCATGTTCTTTATTGTATGGATAATGAAACTTCTGTAACATCCGACTGGGGTAAGTTTTGGGCTAATTATATACGTAAAAAAGCCAGGGAAGAAGGCAAGACTATTCATACCACAGAGATGTGGGATCCACATGATCTCAGTCACGCATTTCATGCAGAAACTTTTGATAATCCGGAGATTTTCACTTTTGTCGATATATCACAGAATAATCACAAATCATCCGATGAACACTGGAATAATGGCATTGCCCAGCTTGCACGTCTCGAAAAAATGGGGGTCAAAAGGCCGGCAAATAATGTTAAGATCTATGGAAATGACGGTGGAAAGCACAAAACCACCCGGGACGCCATAGAAAATTTTGTTCAGAATGTCTTCATGGGATGTGCATCGGCAAGGTTTCATCGTCCCACCTCAGGTCAGGGCTTAAATGACATTGCCGTTTCTGTTATAAGCTCCATGCGGGAGTTGACAGATAAAATGATCTTTTTTGAAGGAAGACCCGCAAATGACCTTCTTTCCGAAAGGGAAGGGGGTGAAGCATATTGCAGAGCTATGGAGAACATTGAATATGCCGTTTATTTTCCCGATGGGGGCGAAGTAAGCCTTGATCTAACTAATTTTAAAGGAGATCCTGTTCTCACCTGGCTGAATGTTCTCGACACCGACTGGCAGGTGCAGGAAAATCTGGAGAAAGCCACCGTAAGCCTCAAATCTCCAGGCAAAGGTCATTGGATAGCGCTGATAAGGTAAAAGAGCTTTCCTATCATCTTAATTTGGTCTATGATACATTGCAAATATGTTACATTATAAGTTGGTAAATGTTATTTGAATGCGCTGAATTTCTCACGAAACACAGCAGAGGTCTTTCCCTTTAATTCCTTCAGAAAATTTTCAATGTCAAGTTTTTCTAACCTGCATTATTCTATAACTTAGCCTCCATGGTCCCCGCCTGCCAACGCCCTGGCCTGCGCGTCGGCGGGCAGGTATGGTCTATCGTCCCCGCCTGCCGACGCGCTGGCTAATGTTCGGCGGGCAGGCATGGTCTATCAACCAACCCCCACCTCCCTCTTCTCATCAAAACTCCTCCTCGCAGCTTCAATAATCTTAATCACATTAGCTGCTTCTTGAGCTGTAACTTTCGGTTTGGTATTATTGCGGAGGCAGTGGTGAATGTTTTCATAAAAAGCAGGATAGTTTCCGGGAATGGTCTCAATGTTTCCTTCATAATGAATGCCATTCACGTTGGTATTCAGTAAACCCCATTCTTCAGGATCTTCCTCTCCCCAGCCCTCAAAGCCCGGAAGGTAACCATCTTTGAGATCCTGTTCCTGCGGATCGATCCCCCATTTCAGAAAAGAACCTTCCGTTCCGTGGAGAATATAGCGGGGGCCCGGTTCTCGAACAAGGTAACTTCCCCTTACCATTACTTTGATATGATCATAACGAAGAAGAACATCAAAACTGTCGTTTACATCGCCATCATCACGTAATATTCTCAAATCGGCATACACTGATTTCGGCATTCCGAATAATACCAGCGCCTGGTCTATCATATGAGAACCCAGATTAAAAAGTATACCTGCTCCGAATTCGGATGACTCTTTCCATGTACCTTCCTGAATAAAGTTCCGGTATCGATCGAAATGAGCCTCATAATCCACCAGCCGACCCAGCATTTCTTTTTTGATTATTTCCCGGACGGTAAGGAAATCTCCGTCCCATCTGCGATTTTGAAATACAGAAAGTAAAAGTTGCTTTTTTTCGGCCAGCTCGATGAGTTCCACTGCCTGTTCATAGCTTTGTGTGAAAGGTTTTTCAACCACAACATGTTTTCCCGACTCCAGTGCCATTTTCGCAAAAGGGAAATGCAGGTGATCGGGAGTTGTTACAATAATAAGTTCGATTTCATTATCGTTGCACAGATCTTTGAAATCTTTTACAATTTCTGCTTTCGGAAATGATTTCCTTGAATTCTGCCTGTGTCTCTCAACAATTTTTGTGACTTCAAAAGCTGAATTTGTTTTTAATAGTGGTCCGTGAAAAACGATTGAGGACATTCCATAAGAAGCGAGTCCTGTTTTGATAGAATTACTCATAATTTTTTTACTATTTTTATTGCCGCGTTAAAGATAGAAAAAACCGGAACGTTTTTTGCGTCTTTATTAAGGAGTCTGCTGTAAAAAGAATTTTTTAGAGCGAACTCCTTTATATGGAAAAATGTTTTATTAAATAAATAATGATCGCTTACAGAAGTTTATTTGCAATGGGTACCAGGCTGGAGATGGTGTTGCCTGAAATAGAGAATGAAACAGCCGACCAGGTCTTTGAGGTAGTTAGAGAGAGACTGAACGAGCAGGAAAAAATGCTCTCGATTTACATTGAGGATTCGGAATTTTCCAGGATTAATCAAAATGCTCCCCTTGGGCCGTGGGAAACATCGGAAGAATGTTTTAACCTGGTATCTTCATTAATGAAATACTATAAACTTACCAGGGGGTATTTTGATCCAAGCCTCGGATTAATAAAAAAAGAGTTGTTCGATAATAATAGTGACGAAATTCAGGTTATTCACAAAACCGATATTCGCGAAAGAATAGAACTGAATCATGATGGCAGGACCATTGCTTTTAAAGCTGCCGGTATTAAACTTGATCCGGGCGCTTTTGGAAAAGGATATGCGCTTGATTTTCTCAAAAAAGTTCTTTTATCATATAATATTAAAAATGCCTTTATTAGTTTTGGGGACAGTTCCGTGATGACCCTGGGAAAACATCCTGCGGGGGATTGCTGGAAGATAGGTATACGCGATCTGGTAGATGAGAGAAGCAATGCCTGGTCCTTTGAGATTAATGATGGTTGTGTCTCAACCTCCGGAAACACTGTGAGCAACAGATCCAAAACTGAAAAAGGACATATTTTTAATCCGGATACAGGAAAATTCGAAGATCGAAGGGCAGTGGTAAGTGTAAAAGGCACTTCAGCATTAGAAACGGAAATATTATCAACTGCCCTGTTTGTAGCAAACCATGAGGAAAAAATGGAAATAATGAATAATTTTCCGCAATATAAGGCCATTGAATTAGTCTATTCAGCAGCAGAAAACAAAACCTTAATATCTCAAATTAATTAGCAGACATGACAAAAGGGATGAAAACCAACAGAAGAGATTTTATCAGAACATTTTCGATGCTGGCCGGAGCATCTATGGTTGCAAGTCAGATGCCATGGCTGGAAAGAGTGAATGCCCAGGATACAGAGAAAATCGTAAAATTGGGTATAATCGGACCTGGTTCCCGCGGACAATATCTGTTATTGCATTTACTTGAAATACCCGGACTTGAGGTCACTTGCTTTTGTGATAATTATAAGCCAAATTACCTGAAGGCACAAAAGATGATAGGTCCGCAGGCAAGGGGTTATGAAAATTATAAGGAAATGCTCGAAAAAGAGGATATGGATGCAGTTATTATAGCGACTCCTCTTTTTGAACATGCACGCATGGCAGTGGATGCGCTTGATGCCGGAATTCATGTTTTTTGCGAAAAGTCGCTGGCAAAAACCTATGAAGAGGCCAATGAAATGGCCAGGGCACATAAACGAAGTGGCAAAATCCTGATGCCGGGCCACCAGCGGATGTTTAACCTTAAGTATCAGAAAGCATACAAGGCGATCAATGAAGGTAAACTTGGAGACATTACTCATATCCGTGCTTTCTGGCACCGGAATAATGATTGGAGAAGACAGGTTCCTTCACCTGAGTTAGAGAGGAAGATCAACTGGAGGCTTTACCATGATTATTCCCTTGGCCTGGTTACAGAACTGGCTTCTCACCAGGTGCAGGTAGCGAATCAGATACTTGGTGAAGTACCTGAGTATGTTTCGGGTTCAGGAAGTATCAATTACTGGAAAGATGGCCGGGAGGTGTTCGATAATATTAGCATGGTTTATAAATATCCGGGTGGTACTCATCTCGTTTATGATTCTAATATCTCCAATAAACATTACGGTTTGGAAGAACAGATCATGGGTAATCTGGGGACTATGGAACTTGAAAAAGGCAAGATGTTCGAGGAATTTCCTCCTCCTGCTCCCGCTGTCCTTCAGTTGATCAATCACCTGGAGCATCAGTTTTTTGATGCTGTTCCCATAGGTGGCGCAAGCTGGGTTCCTGAAACTGCAGAAAGTACAAAAGGAGATTACATTTATGAAGATCTCGATGATGACGGCAGCAGAATGATGCTTGAAGCCTTTATCAGTTTTGTCCGTGATAATTATGTCGATTCCGAGCTGACCAAACAGGGCTTCTACTCTGCAATTGCCTCAACCATGGCTTTTGAAGCTATGATGGATAATAAAATTGTTTACTGGCCAAAAGGGCTTGAATATTAATTCAGTAAAAGTCGAAATTAAACTTAATTCTTTAGATAAAATTTTTTGTATGAGAGATACTACCATAAAAGCAGAATGGAAAAAGAGAGAATTGACTTTTTTGATTATTAGTTTTATTGCTGCTTTTCTTTTCAATGTTTACTCAATAATTCGTTATCATCATCCCTTTAAGGAAATTTTAACACAACTTCATGTTGTCTTAGCATTGACATTCGTTTTTTATATTATACTTGTATTTTTAAGATTAATCTGGTGGTTTTTTACTATCATTTATGTAAAATTTATTAAATAATGAAAAAGAATTTTATTCAATTATTCGTTATCGTTTTTGCTTTAAGCTTTTTGTTTTCCTGTAAAAACGCAGAAGGTCCGTCTTCTGATGAAACAGGAGTGAAAAATATTATTTTCCTCATCGGAGATGGGATGGGAGTAGCACAGGTGCATGCTGCCATTGAGCATGCTGATGAAAAATTAGCAATGGAGATAGCCGAATATGTCGGTTTAAGCAAAACAAATTCATTAACACACAAAATCACCGATTCGGCAGCAGGAGGAACCGCTCTGGCAACAGGAACCAAGACCGCCAATGGGGTTATAGGACAGGATACAACAGGTAACGTGCTGAAGACTGTGCTTGAATATGCTGAAGATTATGGGCTTTCCACTGGTTTAGTTTCTACATCTTCAATTACACATGCTACTCCGGCTTCTTTTATTGCCCATGAAGAAAGCAGAAATAATTATGAAGCTATTGCTGCAGATTTCCTGGATACTGAAATTGAAGTTTTCATAGGAGGTGGCTGGAATCATTTTGCCAGCAGGGAAGACGGTCAGAATTTGGTGGAATTGCTTGAGGAAAAAGGATACAGTGTTGTAAGGACCATTGAAGAAGTTGAAGCCTCCCAGGCTGATAAACTTGCCGGTCTTCTGGATGAAGGTCATCTTCCCCCGGCAGCCGAAGGAAGAGGAGATATGCTTCCATTGGCTACAGGTAAAGCGCTTGACATCCTCAGCAGAAATGAAGATGGTTTTTTCCTTATGGTCGAAGGTTCCCAGATTGATTGGGGCGGTCATGCCAATGACATTGATTATGTGGTATCGGAAACCATTGATTTTGACAATGCGGTGAGAGTTGCCGTGGATTTCGCAAAGAATAATCCCAGAACACTGGTTGTTGTAACTTCCGATCATGAAACCGGCGGACTCAATTTACTTTCTATGGAAGGCGATTACCATTTTACAGCTCCTGATTTTGCCACCGGAGGACATAGCGCCGTTATGGTGCCTGTTTTCTCATATGGAGAGGGAGCAGAACATTTTTCAGGAATAATGGATAATACGGATTTCTTCTCCAGATTTATGAAATTATATGGTTTTACGGATAATTAATGAAACTAATCCAACCCTATAAATTCAAAGGCAGATTATGGCTCTTAATGACTATTCTGCCTTTTTTTGTTTCCTGTCGCAGTGTAAAAACCTTTCAACAATCTGATATCTCACTTTCAAAAGAAGAAAGAATTACAGATCTGGCCGATCAACTTAAAGAAACATCCGGTCTGGAAATATTCAGGGATAGCCTTATTTCATTCAATGACAGCGGGGGAGAAGCTATACTCTATGTTTTTTCACCGGAAAATCCCTCCAAGCTGAAAAATATCAGGCTTGAGAAAGCAGAAAATGCCGACTGGGAAGATATTACCATGGGATCAGGATATTATTTTATCGGAGATTTCGGTAATAACAATGGGAACAGAGATACCATGGTCATTTATCGCATTTCGGAAAAGGAAATGGATCTCAGTCCTGCAGTCCCAGAGGTAATTAGTTTTAGCTTTAAAGAGAAATTGCCGGAATTTAAAAACAAAACCAGGAATCCTTTCGATTGTGAAGCGATGGCCTTTATCAATGATTCTCTCTGGTTGTTTACCAAAAACTGGAGAGATAAAAGCTCATGGGTTTATAAGCTTCCCGTAATTCCCGGACATTATGATCTTGAAGTTTCAAACATATTGCATCCCGGAATGCTGGTAACCGCTGCCGATTATCTTTCTGAAGAGAAACTTCTGATTTTGATTGGTTATCAGTTTTTCAGTCCCAGGATCAGAATATACCGTCACACAGACCATAGTTTTGAAGAGCTTTTTCTGTTAAGATTAGGCAATCTTTTTGGTATACAAACGGAAGGAGCTGTGGTAAAGGATAATATTCTCTACTTCAGTAATGAAAAAAGCTTAAGGTCGCAGGGCCTTTATCGTCTTTTTTTGGAGTATTAGATTTTGCAGGTGGAAATAATTGATCTATCCATAAATTATTATTTTTGCCCTATGAAATTCAATAAGAAATTGTTTGACCGGGGGCATAAACTTCCTGTGGTGGAGGAATTTTACAGCATTCAGGGGGAAGGTTTTCATGTGGGTAAACCGGCGTATTTTCTACGGATAGGGGGGTGCGATGTAGGATGTAGCTGGTGTGATACAAAATTTTCATGGGATCCTGATTTGCATCCCGTTGTTGAAGTAGATAGGATACTGGCGAATATTTATACATGTCCGGCAAAATCTGTTGTTATCACCGGCGGGGAGCCCCTGATATTCGATCTGGACTATATTTGCTCGGAATTGAAAAAAAATGAAATTGAAGTTTTGCTTGAGACTTCCGGTTCTCATTCTTTGTCAGGTACCTGGGATTGGATATGTCTTTCGCCCAAACAACAGTCTCCACCTGTGCAGAATATCCATCAGTTGGCAAATGAGCTTAAGGTAATTGTTACTTCCGGGAAAGATTTTGAATGGGCAGAAGAAAATGCCCTGAAGGTAAATGGTAAATGTGAACTTTATCTGCAACCGGAATGGAGTGTATATGATCAAATAATAGATGATCTTACCGAATATGTAAAGGTAAATCCTTACTGGAAAGTTTCATTGCAGGCTCATAAGTTCATGAGAATACCATGACAGAATCATATCCTGAATTAATTCTCCTTCGCGTTCGCTTCGGCAGACAAGAAGTTTGGTTGAATTGGCTTCGCCGAGCTCGTAAACTCGGTTCCTCGGAGTTCTACTCCCAAAACAAAGGTTCAGGGTTCTACCCTGAGGTTCAATACCATTTATTTAACAACATTAGTTCAAATTTTCTGTTACTTTTCATTGAAGGCTATTCGTTTGATTTTAATAATTTTACTTTCAAAAATTCAGAATGATCAAATACAGTAAAATATTTTTATTGCTTTTTTTCCTGGTAATATCCTATGACTGTTATTCACAAGATCTACATACGGATAAAAAAAGGGCAAAAAAAGCTTTTACCACAGCACTGGAATATTTCGACCGCAGACAGGATGAAAGAGCACTGGAGTTTATCAATAAAGCAATTAGGATTGATAAGGGTTTCGTAGAGGCTTACATGATGAAGGCTCAGATTCTTAAAGAAAGGGGAGAAGCACAGGAAGCAATTAATAATTTCAAAAAGGCACTTTCCCTTGATCCGGATTTTTATCCTGAAGGCTATATGGTTCTTGCCGGTGTTCAGTTTCATAATGGCTTTTATGGTGATGCAATTAAAAACATTGAAATATTTATTGAAAAAGGCGTATTTCGGCAGATTTCTTTATCTGAAGCTCAAACCTTTATTAAAAGAGCAAGGTTTGCTAAAAAAGCCAAGGACAACCCCGTACCTTTTAATCCTGTTAACCTGGGAGATTCTATCAACTCAATGTTAAACGAGTACTGGCCTTCCCTTTCCCTGGATGAGTCAAGGATCATTTTCACGGTTATGCTGCCCAAAGATATGGGAGCAAAAGGACAAACCAGCGGTTTCCAGGAGGATTTCTATTATTCCGACAGAAATGAAGAAGGGTCCTGGAAACAAAGAAAAAATACAGGAGGTTTTCTTAACACTGACAAAAATGAAGGTGCACAAAGTCTTTCAGCCGATGGGAGCATACTGTATTTTACTGCCTGTGACAGGATTGAGGGATTTGGAAAATGCGATCTCTATATGTCTTATAACCGTAATGACCGCTGGAGCACTCCCATAAATCTCGGTGGAATTGTAAACAGCAGGTATTCGGATAAACATCCGTCCATAAGTTCCGACGGGAGAGAACTTTACTTCGCTTCCGATCGCCCGGGCGGAAAAGGTGGTCTGGATATCTGGGTCACCCGTAAAGATCAATATAACCAATGGACAACTCCTCAAAATCTTGGAGATAGTGTAAATACCCCCGGTAATGAACAATCTCCTTTTATTCACCCGGACAATCAGAGTCTTTATTTTTCTTCAGAAGGGCATATGAATCTTGGCAGGGGAGATATTTTCGTGATCAAAAAACAGGAAGATGGAACCTGGGGAAGTCCTGTTAATCTGGGTTATCCAATTAATACCTATAACAATGAAATCGGTTTGATTGTAAATTCCTCCGGAAACAAAGCTTATTATTCATCAGATCGTATTGAGGAAAGAGGAATGGATATCTATTCATTCGATCTGCATGAAGATGTGCAGCCTACCCCTGTTTCTTATATGAAGGGGAGGGTTTATAATTCAGAAACATGGAGAGGGATTGAAGCCGAATTTCAACTCATTGATCTTGAAACCGGTGAACTTGTGATGCAGGTCACCTCCAATCCGGGAGAAGGAGATTACCTGGTACCGGTTCCGGTAAACAGAAATTATGCACTCAATGTTTCTGAACCCGGTTATCTATTTTATTCCGATCATTTTGAGCTTAAAGGGCATTACGAAGTCACAGATCCCTTTGTTAAGGATGTTCCGCTGAAGCCTATTAAACCGGGAGAAAAAGTTGTGTTGAACAATGTATTCTTCAATTTTGATAAAGCCTCCCTGAGAGCCGAATCGGAAGTTGAATTGAATAAGACCTATGAATTTCTTTCGAAAAATCCATCACTCAGGGTTAAGATCGGCGGCCACACAGACACTATTGGAAGTGATGAATACAATGATGAATTATCCAGGAGGAGGGCCAAAGCTGTTGTGGATTATTTAATCGAGAAAGGGATAGATCCCTCAAGGCTCGAATATGAAGGTTTCGGAGCATCACAACCCATAGCCGATAACTCCACCGAAGAGGGAAGAGCGAAGAACCGCAGAACGGAACTTGAGATCATCCGGTAGGGGTAAGAGGTAAGGGGTAAGAAGTAAGAGGTAAGAAGTAAGAAGTAAGGGGTAAGAAGTAAGAAGTAAGGGGTAAGAAGTAAGAAGTAAGAAGTAAGAAGTAAGAAGTAAGGTATCTTTATTATCTTCACCTCAATATCCCACCTCATCCTCCCACCTCATTCTCTTCACCACATACTCCCACTACATTCCCAAATATTTTATTAATTTCAAGCTGTATTTTTCAGGTATAAAAAGGATAGATAATATCTTATGTAGCTGACAATCAGAAATAATTCTAAACATTTGAAAATTAAAACTATCATCATGAAACAAAAATTAGGCTTTTTTCTATTATTTCTTTTTTCTGTGGGAACTGCTTTTTCCCAGGGTCCTTATGAATTTGAGGTAATTAAGGATCTTCCTGCAACACCGGTAAAAGACCAGCACCGTTCCGGAACCTGCTGGAGTTTTTCGGGATTGTCATTTTTTGAGTCCGAACTGTTAAGAATGGGAAAAGGAGAATATAATCTTTCCGAGATGTTTGTGGTAAGAAACACCTATTCGGGAAAAGCTGATAAATATGTGAGAATGCACGGACACTCTAATTTTGCCGGTGGCGGAGCATTCAACGATGTGACCTGGACCATCGAAAATTTTGGTATTGTACCCGAAGAAGCATACAAGGGCTTGAGTTACGGTGAATTCCAGCATGTCCATGGAGAACTTGACAATGTTCTTAAAGGATTTATCGATGCAGTAATAGAGAATAAGAACCGTGAACTGTCAGATGCATGGAAAGAAGGCTTTGAAGGACTTCTGGATGCATACCTGGGGGATTATCCACGGGAATTTGCATATAATGGAAAAAAATATACTCCTCAATCATTTGCAAAAGAGCTTGGACTTGATATGGATAACTATGTAATGGTTTCTTCTTTTACCCATCATCCATTTTACGAACCTTTTGTCCTTGAAGTGCCTGATAACTGGGGATGGGGAGAGGTATACAATGTAAAGATCGATGAGCTGACGGAAATAATAGATAATTCTATCGATAAGGGATACTCTGTTGCCTGGGCCACCGACGTCAGTGAAAAAGGTTTCCAATGGAAAAAAGGATTTGCTGTAGTTCCGAGCGAGGATATCGAGGATCTTGCCGGACTCGAAAGAGCCAGGTGGGATGAACTTTCTGATGAAGAAAAGGAGAACTATATTTATGACTTCACAGTGATAAGAGCCGAAAAGGAAATAACCCAGGAATTACGCCAGGAGGCATTCGACAGCTATCAGACTACCGATGATCATGGAATGCACATCACAGGCTTTGCCGTAGATCAAGAAGGAAATGAATATTACAAGGTGAAAAACTCCTGGAGCGACGAAGATCACATCTTTGACGGTTATCTTTATGTTTCCAAACCTTTTGTGCAATATAAAACTACATCGATACTGATTCATAAGGATGGAATACCTGAGGATATAAGGGAGAAGCTGGGTGATAGACTATAGAGACCATGGACCATGGACCATGGTCCCCGCCTGCCATTGCGCGGCCTTCGCGTCGGCGGGCAGGCATGGTCTAATTCCAACACACCCCTCTCTCCTCATAAATCCTGATAAAATTCTCCACCGAACGGTCGTACCCGCCCTCAATATCGTCAGGGAAATAGCATGCGGGTAGTTGTCCCATTCTGCGATGGTATGTGATACAATCGCAGCACATTCCTTTCCTGCTGCAGGGATATGAGCAATTACAATTTTGAGCGTTTTGGTCTTTCTTACATTCCATAGTGTTTGATTTAGATGGTTGTGCTAATTGTCGGTAATGCTATTCCAACACCAGCAGCTTTTTACTGATATTCAAATTATCAGTTTTCATATTCAGAAAATAAATCCCATCAGGATATATCTCTGTATCCAGATGGAAGCTGTATTTTCCGGGCTGTTTCTGATCATGCAGGAGGATATCTGAAATCTTTCCATCTGCTGAATTTAAGGTCAGGCTGACGGTAGAGAAGGTAGTAAGACTGTATTCTATCTGGCTAATGCTATTCGATGGATTCGGAAAGATCTTTAAACGGCCATTCGGAGGATTACTGACGTTCAGGGTTGTGAGATCAGGTTTGCCGGCTTCAATCCAGGCGGTATACAGCAATTCTGTCAATGCATGTGAGGCACTCCGGAAAAGCATGATGGTAAAGTCTCCCGTTAATTCCCACAGGGCGGCAGTATATTCATATGATTCGGTATTTGGATTCACTGATTTTGCAGAATCGTCTGCCAGTAAAACAGAGTCCTTATAAGCATAGTTTTGATAGAGATAATTGAATATGTATTTATCAACGGTATCAATTTCCCGGATTTCCTGACCCTCATATTCTATTTGTGAAGAAAATGCATTGACCATTTGAGATTCATACCGGGAATGAATTCCTTTGTTACCGGTAAACTGACCGTCAAAGTTAACTGTGAGGTGAAGAGGCATGTGGCCGTCAGCAACATAATGCCCGAGATCGGCAGCAAAGAATCTGGCAGAATCCCAATTCCCTATTTTTAAGTTCTCAACCAGCGAATTGTAAGTATCAATGGTAGCCCAAGGAAGATGACCATTTTCTTCCACGAAATCTTCTCCGTATTTGTCAATGTTTTCTTCCAAACTCATTGATATTTCTCCATCCCTTATAAATTCCGGATATCCATCCAGATCAATATAATGCCTGGGTCCTTCTAATGGATCTTCATCTTTTCGATAATCAGCATCAGATGCATGATCAGCAATATATCCAACCCAATTGGAAAAGGTCTGCATTTCTTCATTAAAGAATTTTGCAATGCTGGAGCTAATGATGTAATGACCTGGACCGCCCCAACTGGCAAATAAGATACAGGCCGTTGATAAGATAAGTATTCTTAAACCCTTTTTCATTTCTCTCACTTTTAACGATGCAAAGATAAAAAAATAGCCCCGGTTTTTTTGATCCGGGACTATTTTATTAAAGACTGAATATTTTATTTTGAAGCTTGAAAAATCGATTAATTTCCAGATTTATCGGGTGCTTCCGGAACCGGAGGAACCGGCTTGTATTCATCCATCTGTTCCATGATCACTTCGATTGCTTTATCCAACTGAGCGTCATTTCCCTTGAATTCTTCATAGGGATCATTGTCGATGTAGATATCAGGATCCACACCATATCCCTCAATTATCCATTCACTTTCTTCCGAAGAATAAGAGGCAAATTCAGGTTTTCTGAGATCCTGTCCATCAATGAATGGCAGAGAGCCCGTGATTCCGACAACGCCACCCCATGAACGGGTACCGATTACCGTTCCGAGTCCATGTTTCTTGAATGAATAAGGGAATAAATCCCCGTCTGATGCGGAATAGCGATCGATTAGTAAGACTTTGGGTCCAAGTAACATACGGTTAGGAACCGGATTTCCGGTTGGGAAATTCCTGCGCATAGTTGCCCTCGTAACTTCACGCCTGAGTCGTTCAATGATCATAGGAGAGACATTTCCACCACCATTACCCCGGTCATCAATGATCAGGGCCTTTTTGTCAAGCTGGGGGTAAAAATATTTGGCAAATTCATTCAGTCCCGTCGGACCCATGTCAGGAATGTGAATATATCCAACCTGCCCATCGGTTTTTTCATTTACATAGTCAATGTTTTTCTGAACCCAGTTGAAATAATGCAATTCAGATTCATCATCAATAGGTTTAACGAGTACTTTCCTGGATCCATCCATTTCCGGACTGGAATTTACAGTAAGTTCAACCTCTGTATTGGCGAGTCCCACAAGACTTTTATAAATATCCTTCATATCAGTTGTGGAATTTCCGTTAACTTCAAGGATAAAATCTCCTTCGCTCATACCCACGCCAACTTCTGACAGGGGAGACCGTAAGTTTTCACTCCAGTTTGCTCCTTTCAGGATCTCTTCAACTTCAAAGTAGCCTGAAGAGTGTTTGCTGAGCTGAGCTCCCAGCAATCCTGTTTTAATTCTCTCGGGTTTTGGAGCCTCACCGCTGTTGATATAGGCATGTCCGACACTGAGTTCTCCTATCAATTCTCCAATAACATAGGTCAGATCATGTCTGTGTTTTACATGAGGAACCAGCACTGCATATTTTTCTTTCATGTCATCCCAGTCAACACCATGCATGTTCTCAACATAGAAAAAATCACGCATCTGTCTCCAGCTTTCATTATAGATCTGCTCCCACTCTTTTGAGTAATCTACATGTGCTTTCAATTGAGAGAGGTCAAGGGGATCTGTTATTTTTACTTCACCCGAAGGGAGATCAATCACAGTCCACTTATCCTGCATTCCAATGAGCATTTTCTTACCATTGGCAGAAATCGCAAAATTGAGATTTTTTCCCAGTTCTGCTTCTTTTTTACTTTTAAGATCAAACACTTTTGCAGCACTTCCTTCGCCTCTTTTATAATCGATGTAATATACTTTTCCTTCTACAGCCTGAACATTGAAATAATTTGAAGCCTGTATAGGAAGAGCTATTTGTCTGTCCATGATCCCATCCATGTCTATTCTTATGGCATCATCATCTTTTTCTGCACTTTCATCTTTTCCATTCTTTTCCTCTTCTTCATCTTCCACTTCAACAACATCGTTCTCAGGAGCGAAAGGAGAAGGAGTATCACTGGCAAGAGTTACCATGTATATTTTACTCATATCTGTATAAACATGGTTCCATTCCGTGAAACTATAAGTGGGATTGAAGTCTCTTCCTGAAACGAAATAAAGATACTTTCCATCCGGAGAAAAGGAGGGAGAGCCTGAGTTATACCAGTTATCGGTTACATCATATTTTTCTCCATTTTCAACATTATATAATTTAATAATCGAAAACAGATTATCAGTAGTATAATCATAAGCGATCCACTTACTATCGGGTGACCAGTCATAGCTGGAAGGAATTCCATATTCTTCCTCTTCAACCAGGGTGACTTTACCGGATTCAACATCCACGTATCTCAGCCTCATCTCACGGTCGTGGTAAAGGATCTTTTTGCTATCCGGAGACCATTCAAAGCTGAAAATGTAGGTGTCCGCATTTTTCGTCAGTTGCTTTGCCGGCTCACTGCCATCCTGTTTTTGTACGTAAATTTCAAATTCACCGGATTTATCCGAAATAAAAGCTATGTGTTTTCCGTCCGGAGACCATTCCACCGATCTTTCATGCACGCCGGGAGACTGGGTGAAGTTGTAAGTAATCCCTTCTTTTGCCGGGACACTGAATATTTCACCTCTGGCTCCCAAAATAACCCTTTCTCCGTTAGGAGAGACATCTCCGGAACGAATTTGATCTTTTACTTCTTTTATTTCAGATCTTGCATAGGGATTGTCATCATTGATCAAAATATCCACCTTTACAGGCTGTTGATCATTGACGTTCATTTTGTATATATAACCGCCTTTCTCAAATACTATCTGATCTTTATTGGCGGAAGGGAATTTAATATCGTAATCCTCAAAACTGGTAATTTTCTTTGTGGATTTTGTGCTGGTGTTATATGCGAACAGGTTCATTCTTCTGTCGCGATCGGAGAGGAAATAGATATCTTCTCCTATCCACATGGGAATGATCTCCTGTGCATCGGTATCGGTTATTTTCTCGACATCCCCTGATTTAAGATCGATTATTCTCAAATCGTCAGCCATCCCTCCCCGGTAGTATTTCCAGGTTCTGAACTCACGGAAGACCCAGTTAAAGGCAAGTTTTTCACCATCAGGAGAATATGAGCAAAAGCCTCCGAATGAAACCGGGATCTGTTCAGACAATCCGCCATCGATTGGAACTTTGTATAATTTTCCCTTAAAGCTATTGAAGGATTCTTTTCTGGACCTGTAGATAATGTATTTACTATCGGGAGTCCAGGTCATGACAATATTATTGGGTCCCATTCGGTCGCCAATATCATCACGTTGAAGCGTAGCGGTATAGGTGAGACGTTTAGGAGTACCTCCTTCTGCAGGGATAACAAATACCTCTGTGTTTCCGTCATACTGGCCGGTAAATGCGATATGTTTACCATCAGGAGAAAATTTGGCAAACATCTCATATCCTGCATGGGAGGTTAATCTCCTTGCCATACCGCCTTCGGCATCAACCATGTATAAGTCGCCCGCCCGGGTGAACACGATTTTGTCTTCATGAATAGTTGGGAATCTGAGTAACCTGGCTTCATTTTGAGCGTATAAACTGCCAAATGAAAGGCTTAAGAAAGCCAGGAAAGCTAAAAACTGTTTTTTCATAGTCATTTATTTTGGTTTAGAATTTGATTTGCCCGCTAAAATTAATTAAAACAATTCTATATTAAAGGAAATTTATACTGTTCTTGAAAACATCCTTTTTTTAATTTTGTTCAGGATTTTATTTTTGTGATTGTGAAACCGGAGATATTCGATGAAGAGACATATAATTCAATTCCTGCTGTTATCATTCATTTTTACGCTTTTATTGAATTCAAATAAATCGGGGTTGAACGCCCTGGAAGAATTCAAATCCGTCAATTACCCCGGTCCGGCTATATTTAAGTCTGACACAGCATGGGTGGATTCTGTTTTACAATCCATGAATCTGGAGGAGAAGATTGGTCAGTTGATCATGGTAGATGCTTATTCCCGAATGGGAGAGGAACATGAAAAAAACTTGAAGCACCTGATTAAGAAATACAATATCGGAGGTCTTGTTTATTTCAAGGGTGGCCCTGTTCGACAGGCTATGCTCACAAACCGTTTACAGAAAGAAGCTAAAGTTCCTCTGCTAATCTCTCAGGATGCAGAGTGGGGTCTGGGATGGAGACTGGACAGCACGATCAGCTATCCCCGGCAAATGACCCTGGGGGCTATTGAGGACGAATCGCTGATTTATCAGATGGGATATGATATAGGAAAACAATTGAGGCGGATAGGAGTGCATGTTAATTTTGCGCCCGTGGTCGACATTAACAATAACCCTGATAATCCCGTTATAAATTCAAGGTCTTTTGGTGAAGACAGGATGAATGTTGCAAGAAAAGCTGTATTGTATGCCCAGGGACTTCAGGATGCTGGTGTTTTACCCGTTTTTAAGCATTTTCCAGGACACGGGGATACCAATATGGATTCTCATCACACTCTGCCGGTAATAAATCATGATTTTGGCCGTCTTGATTCACTGGAATTGTTTCCTTTTAAATTCGGGGTAGAAAAAGGAATTCCTGCTATAATGTCCGGTCATTTACATGTGCCGGCCCTGGACCCTTCATACCGGAAGGCAGCTTCACTTTCTCCGCGAATACTGGAAGATTTTCTCAGGAATACAATGGGTTTTAAAGGACTTCTCATAACAGACGGTCTCGGGATGAGAGGTGTAAGTTCATTTTTCGAACCAGGAGAAATAGAGACCGCTGCATTTGCTGCCGGAAATGATATATTGCTTATGCCTTCTGATGTTCCAAAGGCGATCTCGCATTTAAAAAAGGAGATTAAAAGAGGAAATATATCTGAGAAAAGATTGGATGAAAGTGTAAGAAGAATACTTTTCACAAAGGCCTGGGCGGGTCTCAATAGGGAATGTCTTGTTAAACGGGATAGTATCGCCGAAGATATCAATGATCCCTTTTATAAGGTCGAAAAAGCCAAGCTCATTCGTAACTCCATTACACTTTTAAGAAACAGGGCTTCAGTAATACCTTTCAAAAATCTTGAATCATATAAAATAGCTTCTGTTGCTGTAGGATCTGGTGAGCCGGATGTTTTCAGCAAAACCCTTAAGAAATACACAGAAATAGATGCTTACTATTTGAATAAAGAAGTTGTTGTGAATCAGGATGCATCGCTTCTCAAAAATATTAATGACTACAATACCCTGATTGTTAGTATTCATAATACATCTCAATGGCCGGGCAGGAATTATGGTATATATCCGCAAACCAGAGATTTCCTTGATAAACTGGATTTTCCCGGAAACCTTGTACTGGTCCTTTTTGGGAATCCTTATGCAATTAATAAACTTGGTGACCTTGGTAAATTCAACTCAATAGTGGTTGCTTATGAGGATAAACCTGAATTCAAATATTACACTGCTCAAAGTATTTTTGGAGCTTTTGAAATAAAAGGAAAGTTGCCCGTTAGTGTACAACCTGATTTTATGCTTTTTCATGGCTTGAGAGCTGACTACATACAACGTTTATCCTATGGATTTCCCGAAGAAGTGATGATGGATTCCAGAAAATTAATGAAAATAGATTCGATTATTGAAGAAGCTTTAAAAATTAAGGCAATTCCGGGTTGCCAGGTTCTGGTGGCAAGAAAGGGTAAAGTGGTGGTAAAAAAAAATTATGGTTATCAAACTTATAGAAGAAAGCAGAAGGTTAGAGATACCGACCTCTATGACCTTGCTTCCATCACAAAAATTGCTTCCTCACTTCCATCTCTCATAAAACTTGAAGGCGAAGGCAGGTTCTCAACAGAAGACACCCTGGGTTATTATCTTGAAATGCCCGACACATCTGATAAAAACTCTTTAGTCATAAAAGATATTCTTTCTCATCAATCGGGTTTGCAATCATGGATCCCCTTTTATTACAGAACACTTCAACCGCTAGATACGAGTGAAGCATTGATCAGTTCACGTTTTTCCTGGGAATATCCATACAAAATTGGGTTGAAAGCATATGCAAACAGGAATATTATTTATATGGACAGCGTCTACAGGGATGATTATTCCCCGGGGTTTTCTTACCAGGTGGCCAAAAACATGTATCTGCGCAAAGATTACATGGATACCATTTATTATGACATTCTCAGCTCCGAATTGGGCGAAAAAGAATATCGCTATAGTGATCTGGGATATTACTTTTTCCATCAGATCATTGAAACCATTACAGATACACTGCTCTACCCATATGTTTTTCATAACTTCTATGCAAAACTCGGAGCTTTTCGGATGGGATATCTCCCTCTGAATCGCTTTGAAGAAAATGAAATCATTCCCACTGAAAATGATATTATTTTCCGTCGTCAATTGCTGAGAGGTTATGTTCACGATCCCGGTGCTGCCATGCTTGGTGGTATTGCAGGGCATGCCGGCGTTTTTTCCAATGCCAACGATCTGGCCAAATTATTGCAAATGTATCTGAATGGCGGTATCTATGGTGGGAGAAAATTACTTGAAAAGTCGGTAATAGAGAAATATACCACTCGTGTTTATTCAGAGAACGGCAACAGAAGAGCCCTGGGATTTGATAAACCGGAACCGGATGAAAAAAAAATAAGTCCCACGAGTGAATCTGCTACGCTCGCCAGCTATGGTCATACCGGCTTTACCGGTACCATGGCATGGGTAGACCCCGAATATGATCTGATCTATATTTTTCTTTCCAATCGTATCCATCCCAATCAATATAACCTGAAACTTATTAAAGAAGATATCCGGACAAGGGTACAGGAGGCAATTTATGAGGCGGTAGTCAAGTGAAGAAGTTATGCAGTTAGGCAGTTATGCAGTTGGATCTCAGATCGTAAAATTCTTCGCTGCACTCAGAAATCTTTTAAACAATAATACATTAAAGGAATATCATAAAAAAAATTATTTTTTAAGACCACCGGGCGAAGCGAGGTGAAATTAGGTATTGAATTTCAACTGCATAACTGCAAAACTGCCTAACTACATAACTGCATAACTGCATAACTGCCTAACTGCACACAACTCCCCCCTGATATGCTGAACAACAAGCCCCGATTAACATTTTTTTGATATTTGTCATACTTATCAACAAGGTTCTGAACTTACTTTTGTGTAATTTTAGTTCGATTTTTCAGACTATCATTTATTTTTTTCAAAAACGTTATACAACTTATATTAAATCAGTATTTTATATAATTTTATTATGAAACCCACGCATATTGAACACATCGGAATAGCAGTGAAGGACCTTGAAGAAGCCATTCCTTATTACGAGAAGGTACTGGGACTGGAATGTTATGCCGTCGAAGAAGTTAAGGATCAAAAAGTAAAGACTGCTTTTTTCAAAGTAGGGGATACGAAGATTGAATTGTTAGAATCGACAGATCCTGAAGGTCCAATCGGTAAATTTATTGAGAAAAAGGGACAGGGCATTCATCATATCGCCTTTGCAATGCCCGATGTGAAAAAAGGGCTTAAAGAGGCTAAAGAAAACGGAATCCGGTTAATTGATGAAGAACCAAGAAAGGGTGCCGAAGGTCTGGATATTGGATTTTTACATCCCAAATCTACTTTCGGAGTTTTAACTGAATTTTGTGGTTCCTCAGATTAGTATTTTTTTTAATCATGAACATCTTTTGTAATGTCAAATCAGGATAAAGTTAAGAAATTAATTGAGCTCCGGGAGCAGGCCAAACTCGGAGGCGGTGAAAAGCGAATTGAATCGCAGCATAAGAAAGGCAAACACACTGCGAGGGAAAGGATTGATATTCTCCTGGATGAAGGATCCTTTGAAGAGTATGATATGTTTGTAACTCACCAATCTCATGATTTCGGACTTGAAAAACAACAATACCTTGGAGACGGGGTAATAACAGGGCATGGCACCATTGACGGACGTGTTGTTTATATTTACGCACAGGACTTTACGGTATTTGGGGGCTCTCTCTCTGAAGCTCATGCCAGGAAGATCTGCAAGGTAATGGATCAGGCAATGAAAGTTGGAGCTCCCGTCATCAGTATTAATGACAGCGGGGGAGCCCGTATCCAGGAAGGAGTTAACAGTCTGGCAGGATATGCAGAGATTTTTCAAAGGAATATTATGGCATCCGGGGTAATACCTCAGTTATCAGCAATTTTTGGTCCCTGCGCGGGTGGTGCGGTATATTCTCCTGCGCTTACAGATCTGATCATTATGAGTGATAAAACATCTTATATGTTTGTTACCGGACCAAAAGTTACAAAAACCGTTACCGGTGAGAAGATTTCGACCGAAGATCTTGGTGGTGCAAATGTACATGGCACTAAATCCGGAGTTGCTCATTTTGTGGCGGAGGATGAGGAAGAAGGTCTGTTGATTCTCCGTAAACTGATATCATACCTTCCACAAAATAATCTTGAAGATCCGGTTGTTACTCCAACATCAGATCCTATTGAAAGAATGGAAGATGAGCTGAACGAGATCATCCCGGAAAATCCGAACACTCCCTATGACGTGAAGGATATTATTTTTTCCATTACGGATGATAAAGAGTTTTTAGAGATCCACAGAGATTTTGCACAAAATATTGTTGTAGGTTTTGCGAAATTTAACGGAATGCCGGCCGGTATAGTGGCCAATCAACCCAATTACCTGGCAGGAGTGCTCGATATAGATGCTTCAAGAAAAGCAGCAAGGTTTGTAAGGCTTTGTGATTGTTTTAATATACCGATTGTTACTCTTGTTGATGTACCAGGGTTTCTGCCCGGATCTGCACAAGAATATGGGGGGATCATTATCCATGGAGCCAAATTGATGTTTGCCTATGGAGAAGCAACAGTTCCAAAGGTCACCATAACTTTGAGGAAATCATATGGAGGCGCTCATGATGTAATGAGCTCCAAACAGTTAAGAGGAGATATTAATTATGCATGGCCAACTGCAGAAATTGCTGTAATGGGTCCGAAAGGAGCCATTGAGATCCTTGAGGGTAAAAAGATAGCCGAAATTCAAGGCGAAGAAGAGGCATCTGAATATATAAATAAAAAAGAGGAAGAATACAGGGAGAAATTTGCGAATCCCTATGAAGCAGCCAAGTACGGCTATATCGATGATGTTATTGAACCAAGAAATACAAGGTTCAGGATTGTAAGGGCACTTCAGACCCTGGCAACCAAAAAAGATTTGAATCCCCCAAAAAAACATTCTAACATACCTCTTTAGTAAAGGATTTGAAAACAAAATAAAGATCAATAAAGATCAATAAAGATGATTTTAGCAGACATTAGCGTATCCAACATCAGCCTGAGTGAACTTGTCATTGCAGTTGTCGGGTATCTGATTGTTTTTATAGCCCTGGTTTTGCTGTATGCTCTTTTTAGGATGATGCCCAGATTGCTCTCTTCACGGCTTAAAAAAGAAAAATTTAAAAAGGGAAAAGAAAGGGTAGAGAAAGAGGAAGCGATCATTTCCGGTGAGGAAACTGCTGCTATCGCGATGGCTTTATATTTTATTATGGATGAAATGCATGATGAGGAGAGTGGAGTTCTTACCATAAAAAAGGTTTCAAAAGCCTATTCTCCCTGGAGTTCAAAGATTTATGCCGTAAGGAACCAGTTTAATCGTATTTAGAAAACATCGATCATTTAATGAGATGAAAAACTTTAAATTTTTAATCAACGGAAATGAGTACGAGGTCGGATTGAAAGATCTTGAGGATAATATAGCTCATATCGAGGTAAATGGTACTGCCTATGAAGTTGAGATTGAAAGGAAAGTGAAACAATCCAAAACCCCAAAACTTGTAAGACCCATTACAAAAGGACCTTTAAAACCGGAAATTGATAAAAAAGAGGGTGGGTCTGCGACTCCTGTAACGGCTCCTCTTCCCGGGAGTATACTTGAAATTCTGGTGAATCCGGGAGATATTATCAAAAAAGGCCAGAAATTAATGGTAATGGAAGCGATGAAGATGGAGAATCAGATACTTGCTTCTTCCGATGGTGTCGTGGAAAATATAAAAGTTCAACCCGGTCAGTCGGTGCTGCAGGGTGATGTTTTACTGGAAATTATTTAAGGGGAAATGAAAAAATTTATCACTGTTGTTTTTATACTCAGCGTTCTTAGTCTTGCCAGATTTGCATTTTTTCCTGAAGGATATTTTCAAGATTCGTGGGCTCAGGATACCGAAGAGGTGACTCCTCCGGGAGATGATTATTCCCTTGCTCCCGAGGATGAAGACTCGGGAATGTTTAAGCTGATATCCAGGGGGCTTCAGCAGTTTTATAATTTTTCAGGCTTTCGGAATGCTACCGCAGGACATATCATAATGATCCTGGTGGGATTATTCTTTATTTTTCTTGCTATAAGATATGATTATGAACCTCTTTTACTGATCCCTATTGGAACGGGCATCATCATTGGAAATATTCCCTTTCTGCAGGGAGAGGATATAAATCTGCAACTGGGAATATACCAGGATGGCAGTGTTTTGAACTATCTCTATTTCGGTGTGGTAAAGGGAATCTATCCTCCGCTTATATTTCTTGGTATTGGTGCAATGACCGATTTTTCTTCTCTTATTTCAAAACCACGGTTAATGTTACTGGGTGCTGCTGCCCAGGTGGGTATCTTTCTTACTTTCCTCGGAGCACTATACCTGGGGTTTCACCCACGGGAGGCTGGTGCAATTGGCATTATTGGCGGCGCAGACGGACCTACCGCTATTTTCCTTTCCTCAAAGCTTGCAGCCGGGGAAACAATTATTGGAACGGCTCCCGATGGTTCTGATATATACGTTAAAAATCTCATTGGTCCTATTGCAATAGCAGCATATTCTTATATGGCCCTGGTACCTGTTCTTCAACCACCCATTATGCGCTTGCTTACGAATAAAAAAGAACGGAGAATTAAAATGAAACCGCCACGTGCGGTGAGCAAGAGGGAGAAAATTCTTTTCCCTATCGCAGGTCTGATCCTGACTGCTTTTATTTCACCCAGTTCCTTGCCGCTTCTGGGTATGCTGTTTTTTGGCAATCTGCTTAAAGAATCAGGCGTTACACGCAGACTCGCCGAAACCGCACGGACATCAATGATTGATATAGTTACCATTTTACTTGGCTTAACCGTGGGTGCATCAACACAGGCCGATGTTTTCCTTACCTCTGACTCCCTGTTAATTTTTGGACTCGGTGCTCTCTCATTTATGATAGCAACAGCAGGTGGGTTAATATTCGCCAAGGTGATGAATCTGTTTTCCTCACCTGAGAATAAGCTTAATCCATTGATAGGAGCAGCAGGAGTTTCTGCGGTTCCGGACAGTGCAAGGGTAGTGCAGAATTTTGGTTTGAAGGAAGACCCATCCAACCATCTCCTGATGCATGCCATGGCTCCCAATGTTGCAGGAGTAATCGGCTCGGCAGTAGCTGCAGGTATTATGTTAAGTTTCTTATTTTAGTGTTCTGAAATATAACTTAATTCTGAAAAGTCATGAAAAGAAAAAAAAACACTTCCACTTCCTCCCCCCAGGTATTATTCTTTTTATTATTAGCGGTCTTTCTTTTTGCCGGTTGTGAAAATACAGAAAATGTCCAGGCCTGTCTTGATGGTAAAACCTACGGATTCTGGAATGGCCTGTGGCATGGGATAATTGCCCCGATCGATCTGATCGCCATGCTTTTCAATGATGAAGTAAGTGTATTTGCCGTAAATAATAACGGTGCATGGTATTCCTTCGGTTTCCTGATTGGCAGCGGAGGATGGGGAATATTTGGCGGTAAGCAGATGGGGAAATCGTAGGAATGGTTTAAGGGTTTATAGTTTATGGTTTAATCGTTCAAGGGTTTAAGTGATAGCCCAACTGTTTACTGTTTACCCGCCTGCCGAAGCAATGGCCAGCCCGTCGGCGGGCAGGCATTATCAAATATAGCTGATTCTATGGCAGAAGAATCATGGGAACAGATAAAAAGGCCGGTGAAATATTATCCTGGAAAATTATTGGCTGTTAATTCAATTGATCTGAAAACTTCTCCTTTGCCTGCAAAAGAGAATGTGATATCCTGTCCTTTTTTTTCCAATTGAATAACTTCCGGCATTATGTGCTTCGATTTAACCTCTTGAGTCTGATTGTTTTTAGTCTCACGATATTGTAGAGAGGTGAGTCCGTCAGCATGAACAACCCCACTGTAATGGGAAGCCCCGGGATCCATACTTTCTCTCATCATTATTCCGATCTTGGTATGTTCATGTCCTGACTCTGCCGGGAATCTTATCCTGCTCTGCAGAATAAAATCACCCTCAATAGCTTTCCATGCAAAATAAAATTGATCTTTATCAAACCAGATGTTTTCTCCAGATCCTTCCAGAAGGTATCTTTGAGCTTTTGAATCATAACTGAAACTTCCTTTAAGGGGAGGATCTCCTATCTGACTCTCATTTTCAATCTGGAACGGAATTACTGCCTGGCCTTTGATTTCCTGATTCATAAAACACGTAAAACTGAAAGTCAATAAACTGCTAAACAAAATGATTGAATGCATATCGGTAACATTAGTTATGTATTGAGTTAACTAATGTAGGAAAAGTATCTGTAAAATAAGAGGAGATCTATTTATTTCCTTTGAGTTTTAGTATCTCATCAAGGTGTTCCCGCTTGAGTTTTTCGATCTTCAGTCTTGAATTATTACGGTATTCTTCGTGTTCTTTCTTCAGTTTATCATATTTCGATGTTGCATCCCTGGTAGTAGCATGACTTCTTTTGTACATAAGGAAAACAATTACCAGCAACGTAGCCAGTGCTCCTATAATTACCCACATAATGAGATTATAGAAGGTCTTATCCATTTTTATTCCCAGAAGATTTAAACTGTTTCTTTCTTTAACAGCATTTTTTAATTGCTCCTCAGTATCTTCCAGGGTATTATTCAATGATAGTATTTCCTCGTTTTTAGAAGCGATCAACTTTTCATTCTCGGAAAGTTCTCTTCTCAGCTTATTTATGGTATCGTTTAGACTTTGACGGTACCTGATCAGCCAGTTTTCCCGTATTACTTTATATTCCTCATATCTGCTGCTCCTTTCATAGATATAATTGAACTGTTCTTCAATAGCAACTGAGTCAAGAACTTCCTGTAATTGATCATTCTGTGCGTATACGCCGTTGAAAGCTGTTAAACTGAAAATTGTGAGTAGCAGGGCAGTTATGATATTTTTACTTTTCATCTTTTTATGATCTTTCCCGGTGTTTAAGGTAATAGTTTTCATTATCAGTATTTATAACGGCTGATTATCAAAATCAGTATACGATATTATGTAAAAAAAAGATACTTAATTGATTAAAAAAATATTTAAATTAATTCATTTAAATACAAAGACTTACATTTAACCAGCTTATATAGGTTAAAAAATCAAAGTCTATTTTTAAACATATAAGCTATTAAATTCAGCTCACCTTACAATCATTACATTTGTTTATAAAATTTCACATCATGCCTGAAAGTATAATTACCGGGAACAAAGGAGATAAAGTTCGTTCCGATTGCTTTGTCAAATTGAATGTCAAAAATACCGGGGGACTTAATTTAAAAATCACAGGTAAACTTGAATCCCTTTATAATGAAAGTATTGAAGCACTAGTCAGAGACATGTTTTCATTTTTTAGCATTGAGCATGCTGATATCGAAATAAATGAATCGGGAGCATTGGATCTGGTAATCGCTGCAAGGGTGGAAGCTGCATTACGCAAGGCTCAGCCAGGGATTCCGGAGTACCTTCCCGAAATGATTGAAGAGAACAATTACCCATCAAAAAAAGACCGTTTTCGTTTTTCCAGGTTATACCTGCCAGGGAATACTCCCTCGATGATGATCAATGCAGGTATTCATCATCCCGACGGGATCATTCTTGATCTGGAGGATTCGGTTGCTCCTGAAAAAAAGCATGAAGCGAGGCATCTGGTCAGAAATGCTCTTAGAAGCATTAATTTCTACGGTACCGAGAGAATGGTCAGAATTAACCAGTTTCCATCAGGTCTTGATGATCTTAAGTTCATTGTCCCACATAATGTTCATGTCATTCTACTTCCCAAGTGTGAAGCTGCTGAGCAGGTGATTGAGGCCCTGCAAGAGATTGAGAAAATTAAGCAAGAAAATAACATAGGTAATGAGATCTACATTATGCCCATTATTGAAAGTGCAACTGGGGTTGAAAAAGCCTATGAAATTGCTACTTCCTCAAAGCAGGTAGTGGCATTGGCCATAGGTCTTGAAGATTACACGGCCGACATTGGTGCAATGAGAACCCGGGAGGGGAAAGAGTCTTTTTATGCACGTTCAAGAATTGTTAATGCTTGTAAGGCTGCCCGGATACAGGCTATTGATTCGGTATTTTCTGATGTTGGGGATGAAGAAGGCTTGAAACAAACGGTTAAGGAATCCAGGCAACTGGGTTTTGAAGGTATGGGATGTATACACCCGAGACAGATTAAAGTCATTCATGAGAGTTTTGCTCCTGAACCGGAAGAAATCGAAAAAGCCGAAAAGATTGTAAACGCCTTTATTATAGCTGAAAAAGAAGGGAAAGGAGTTGTTTCCCTGGGATCCAAAATGATAGATCCTCCCGTGGTCAAGCGTGCACAAAAGATCATTAACCTTGCTTTAAAGTTAAACATCATCGATAAAAACTGGAGGGATAAATATGTCAGTTAATTTCCATGAAAATGCTGCCGGGAGAATGATTCCGGAGTCCATGAACGGTAAAACACAGGTTCCTTTTAAGGGAGTAGGTAAATACCGGCCGGAAGGAAAAATGCATGCTCGTGAAATACCCGTAGTTAGCGATTATCCCTCCGATGGAAACAAGCTACTGAAGAGCCTCCGGGAAGGTCTTGAAAGATCTGGTCTGAAGGATGGTATGACAATTTCCACTCATCATCATTTCCGCAATGGGGATTTTCTCGCTAATATGGTCTTCGACATAGCTCATGATATGGGGGTAAAGGATCTTGTTTGGTTTCCTTCTGCTTCTTTTCCTTGCCACGAACACCTGCTCCCTTATCTTGAAGACGGGACTATACAACGAATTGAAGGAAGTATGAATGGTCCTCTTGGTAAATTCGTTTCCGAGGGAAAAATGAGAGGGCAGGGGATGCTGCGTTCTCACGGTGGAAGGTACCAGGCCATACAGGATGGTGAAGTAAAAATAGATATAGCAGTTATCGGGGCCCCAACGGCCGATCCCTTTGGAAATGCCAATGGCCTGCTTGGTCAGTCAGCATGCGGATTATTGGGTTTTGCGCTTGCAGATTCCGAATATGCGAACAGGGTTATTGTCGCAACCGATAATCTTGTTTCATTTCCCTGTGTACCCTGGCAAATCCAGGGAAATAATGTTGATTTTGTGGTGAAAGTGGAAAAGCTTGGTGATCAATCGAAGATCATTTCCGGAACCACAAAAATTACAAAATCTCCGGATCGTTTGTTGCTGGCCGAAATGACAGCCCGGTTCTGTGAACAGGCCGGTATTATCAAAGAGGGATTCTCTTTTCAATCAGGTGCAGGAGGAACATCACTGGCTGTTGGTGAATATTTCAGAAAAATCATGCTCGAGAAGGGTATAAAAGCAAGATTTGCCAGGGGAGGAAGCAACAAATACCTGGTTTCAATGCTTGAAGAGGGGCTGGTTGATTATATCCTGGACGGTCAGACATTCGACCTGGAGGGTGTACGATCTATGAACGAAAACTCCAATCATATATGGACAAGCCCCTTTACAAGCTACAATTATCATGGTAAAGGTAATTTTGCCTCTTTTGTGGACGTGGTAATACTTGGGGCTACAGAGGTGGACCTTAATTTCAATGCAAATGTGGTAACGCACTCAGACGGTTATCTGTTGCATGGAATCGGAGGTTGGCAAAATTGCCTGTTCTCCCGGACTGTGATACTGCCGCTTCCGCTATTCCGAGACAGAATACCAATTATTCGCGAAGAGGTTACCACCTTGTGCGGCCCCGGAGAGTTGATTGATGTGATCGTTACAGAAAGGGGAATAGCTATAAATCCTCTCAGGAAGGATCTGATTGAAAAGACGAAAAACAGTAATTTACCTTTACGTACTATTGAGGATCTTTACAGCGAAGCCATAAAAATATGTGGAAAGCCACAGAATCCTATTCCTGATGAAGAGGTAGTTGCCGGCATTAAATGGGTAGATGGCACTTTGCTGGATGTTGTAAGAAAGGTGGGGAAGTGATAATGGTTGTGTTCTCAAACTTACACACGGATTTTTTCATAAATTATGGCAGTTAAAAGAAAGAGGTTGTTCAATAGGTAGGTTGTTGCATATTTGTTCTTTACATCTACAGTTAAATAAATAATTCAGACTGAAGACCCGATATTCACCTTCACCGAACAATGCCGATGTATTTTTTAATATCCCAAAGGAAAACTATATTTGTCTGAAAATTTTTTCCTATGACAAAATATCAATGCAGCGTTTGTGGATATGTATATGACCCGGAACTTGGAGATCCTGATGGAGGAATTGAACCGGGCACTCCATTTGAAGATATACCTGATGACTGGCAATGTCCTGTATGTGGGGTTACGAAGTCGGAGTTCAGGGAAGTGGATTGAGAGGCTGGCAGGAGGCAGTTCCTCAGCGACGGAACCGCATATCCGGGTATCTAACTGTTATTGGCAGTGTTCAAAGTAAACAATAAACAGTGGCTAATAATGCGGGAGTGTTTTACATAAATTATGGGAGTTAAGCCGCATGAATGGGTTAATGAGGTGATGGATTAATATGGTTATTTCCCCTCCGGAATTCTTTTCAATACTTCCAGTAAAAGATCCCAATATTTTACGGTAGTGCCAATGTGTATCTTTTCATCAGGGCTGTGAGCTCTTTTGATGGTTGGGCCAAAGCTGATCATATCAAGATCCGGATATTTATCCAGGAAAAGGCCACATTCAAGTCCGGCATGTATGGCCCTGATCACAGGTTCTTCATTGAAAAGCTCTTTATAACTTGCTGCAGTAATTTTCACAATTTCAGAATCCGGGTTCGGTGTCCAGCCCGGGTATCCATCGGTATGCTTTACTCTTGCTCCCATGGCATCAAATATGGCCTCCACCCGGTCGGCGATATCTTTTTTGGCACTTTCAACAGAACTTCGCTGACTGGTAGTTATTTCAATACGTTTATTATCTTTAAATTTCACTGATGCCAGGTTGGTGGATGTTTCAACCATGTCCTTAACATCCTCACTCCATTTAATGACCCCATGAGGACATGCATAAAGGGAGGAAAGTAAACGTGATTGTGATTTCTTTGTCAAAACGACTTCCGGGGGAGATGTTTTTTTCAAACTAAAGTGAATATCAGGTTCGGTGTTCGAAAGTTCATCTTTGATAATTTCAGTATACTCTGCGAAATAAATTTTAAGTTTTTCCCATTCTTTTATGGGCACTGAGATTATTGCCTCAGCTTCCCTGGGTATAGCGTTCCTGAGATTTCCGCCATCAAAGGAGGAAAGCCTGGCTCCATATTTTTTGCCGGCATTCCAGAGGAATCGATTTAAGATCTTGTTTGAATTTCCGCCTGGTGATTTATGTATTTCATCACCTGAATGCCCACCCTTTAATCCAAGCACCTGGACTTTAGCAGCGACATGTCCGGCCGGGAATATTCGTGTTTTATATTTGAATATTGCCACGGTATCGATTCCGCCTGCACATCCGATAAACAATTCCCCCTCATCCTCCGAGTCAAGATTAAGGAGAATATTTCCGTTAAAAAAATTTTGTTCAAGGGCCATGGCACCGGTAAGGCCGGTTTCTTCATCAACAGTGAAAAGGCATTCTAAAGGACCATGCTCAATGGAATCGGAAGCAAGGATTGCCATCTGACTGGCAATACCAATACCATCGTCTGCTCCGAGCGTTGTGCCGGATGCGGTGATCCAGTTTTCCTCTACAACAGGTATGATAGGATCCTTATTAAAATCATGAATTACATCTGTATTCTTTTCACATACCATATCCATGTGGCTCTGCAAAACAACGGTCTTCTTCTTTTCCTGGCCTTTAGACGCAGGTTTGGTAATTAATAGATTACCAGCTTTATCCACTTTGTATTCAAGTTTATGCTCTCTGGCAAAATTTATAAGAAAATCCCTGATTTTTTCTTCTTTTTTCGATGGGCGGGGAATGGTTAATATTTCATTGAAGTATTTCCAGATTATATTGGGTTCAAGAGATGATATTTGTGACATTAAGAATGTTATTTTTTAAATAATTAGCTATTATGTATAAGCTTACGAATATAGCAAGGCAAATTGGATTTTTATATTATGTAAAGTAATAATTATAAACAAATGAAAATGTTATATAAAATATTGTTTCTATAACATGAATTCTTCGGGAAAAGGATTGACTTATTTGCATTATTTTTAGGATTTTGCTTGATTAACTAATACTGAATAAACTATTTAAATTATGATGAAAAGAACCATTGTCTCCATGCCGGGTGATGGAATCGGCCGGGTTGTTCTGCATGAAACCAAAAGAGTGCTTGATATTGCAGGTTTTAAAGCCGAATATATTGAAGCCGATATCGGATGGGAATACTGGAAGAAAGAAGGGAATCCTCTTCCTCAAAGAACAATTGATCTTCTTGAAAAGCATAAAATTGGCCTTTTTGGTGCTATTACCTCCAAGCCAAAGGATGCCGCTGCCGAAGAACTGGATGAAGGTTTAAGAGATAAAGGATTTATTTATTCCAGCCCGATAGTGGGACTCCGACAGCATTTCAATCTGGACGTCTGTATTCGTCCTTGCAGGACTTATAAAGGGAATCCTCTTAATTTCATACGTCGGGGAGCAAATGATACCATTGAAGAACCTGCTATTGATGTGGTGATATTCAGACAAAATACAGAAGGTTTATACGGTGGGGTGGAATGGTCTGATCCTCCTAAGCAGGTTTATGATGCATTGATGACGCATCCGAAATTTGTAAAGAATTTTGGTAATGTGAAAAAGGAGGATATTTCCGTTTCTACAAGAATTTTCACTCAACACGCAACAGAAAGGATTCTCAGAGCTGCATTTGAGTATGCGGTCAAATATAAATACAAATCTGTCACTGTATGTGAGAAACCCAATGTTATCCGTGAAACATCAGGCATGATGTATAAAATGGCAAGGGATATACAGAAAAATGATTTTCCTTCAATAGAATTATGGAATACAAATATTGATGCCCAGATGATGTGGTTGACTAAAAATCCTGAGGATTATGGTGTAATCGTTGCAGGCAATATGTTTGGAGATATTGTTTCAGATGGGTTTGCCGGGCTTATCGGAGGGCTTGGTTTTGCATGCAGCGCAAACATCGGGGATGAGGTAGCTGTATTTGAGCCCACTCATGGTTCAGCACCGAAATATGCTGATTACAAAACCTCTATTGTAAATCCTATTGCAATGATCGAATCGGCCTGCTTAATGCTGGATCATATTGATGAACACCAGGTAGCCCAAAAAATACGGCAGGCAATTGCTGAGGTGATTTCGGAAGGAAAGGTAAGAACCTATGATATGATGAAGTTACCGGGAAGAGAAAATGTAATTGAACATGGGGCAGCTTCTACCCGGCAAATGGCAGATGCCATCATTGAAAAACTATAAACCTTCTTGTCATGAAAAAAGAGATCAAAGAATTATGGCCTGAGCTGGATTGGATACTTGATGAAGGCTTAAGGGAGAAAGTTGCGAAAACCTGGGAGCTGGCGCTTGAAAGATCTGTGCTGAGCATTGATGATTTAAAAACCATCCCTTTTACTCTCCTGGTTAAGGATTTGAATGTAAGTTTCATGGCCCATAAACGTTCTGTTGTTCATATTTGCCGGGAAGCAGGTCTGAAAATGAAAGAGTTTTTTGGCAAAGACCTTCCTGTTGATATGGATATCCTGATTGCGGGTGCAATCCTTGCCGATGTTGGTAAATTACTGGAATATGAATTAAAAGATGGAAGGGCTATTCAGGGTATGTACGGAAAATATTTACGACATCCTTTCTCGGGGGTAAGTCTGGCCGAGGAATGCGAAGTTCCACCTGCCGTATGTCATATCATCGCAGCCCACGCAGGAGAGGGAGATAAAATTAAAAGAACCACAGAGGCCTACGTGGTCCACCATGCTGATTTTATGACCTTTTTGCCCTTCAAGGAGCGTTTAGAGCATGATTAATTCCTGAAATTTAGGTTATCCTCCGAAAAACTATTAATTTGGAGCCCTCAATAACAGGATATGCTTAGTTTCGACCTCATTCTTGTTTTCATAGTCATTCTCTTTATCCTGATCTCGCTTTACTGGGGAGTCCTCGGTCCTGGATTTACCTTTGTAATTGCTATTAGTATTTTGGGATTTGCCGGCATCCTTACTCCGGGAGAGATCCTAAGCGGTTTTGCCAATGAACAGATTGCAGTGGTGATAATGTTACTGCTCATTGGTGATATCATCCGGCAAACCGCTGTCATCGAGGTTATATTTGACCGGATATTCAAGAATGCTAAATCCTACACCGGATTCATGAACCGGATGGTGATCATCATGAGTTTTTTTTCTGCATTTCTTAATAATACACCCCTAGTTGCCGTGATGATGCCCTATGTGAACAGTTGGTGTAAGCGAAACAATATTGCACCCTCTAAATTCCTCATGCCTTTATCATTTGCAGCTATTCTGGGTGGATGTGCGACACTTATTGGGACATCTACCAATCTTATTGTAAATGGTCTTGTGGAGGATCAAATGGTTTTTCCCTTACTGGAACCCTTAAAGATTTTTGATTTCACCCTGGTTGGTTTTCCTATGATGGTAATTGGTTTTTTTTATTTCTGGGCATTTGGAGATAAACTATTACCTGATCGTAGCAAAGAAGACCATACCCATGAATCTTTAACCCGTGAGTATATTGTTGAAGCAAAAGTCCGTTCCGGATCGCATCTTGTAGGAAAATCTATAAAAGAAGCCAGTTTTTCTTCTACAAAATCTTTCACGCTTGTTGAAATAATAAGAGATCAGATAAAAATCCTTAGTTTTTCCGAAAATTTTATTCTTGCTGAAGACGATATCCTGGTTTTTTCAGGTGATACCAACGCTATCGCGGAGATGATAAAATCAAAATCAGGGTTGCAGATTCCGGAGGTGGGAATGATGTCGAAAAGAAGAAGAACAGAGATTGTAGAGATTGTGATCAGCCAAAACTCATCGCTCATAGGAAAAACTATTAAAACGGTAAATTTCAGGAGTAAATATGATGCTGCCGTAATAGCAGTTCATCGCAATGGAGTGATGCTCCAGGAAAAACTCAGTTCTATAATGCTGAGAGCCGGAGATGTTATTCTTCTTTTTGCCGGAGAAGATTTTCTCGTACGTTCTGAAAATACCATGGATTTTTACTTTATTTCAAGGGTGAGGGGTTTCGTGAAACTGGAATGGTATAAAACAGCAGTTTTACTTGGAGGTCTCTTCCTTTCTATAATACTTTCAGCTTTTGGGATTATAAGGCTTTTTATGGGATTGCTTGTGGTGATAATTGCATCTTTAGCCCTGAAGATCACAAATCCCAAGGACTTATCTAAAAGCATAGATTACAATCTTGCGATCATCATTGTCATGTCACTGGCACTCGGAGCAGCCATGGTTAAATCAGGAGCAGCCGATTTATTGGCAGAATCAATTCTTTCTATGTTTTTGCCACTAGGAACTATCGGGATACTTTTCGGAATATTCTTTATAACCAGCATATTAGCTGCATATATTACCAGTAAAGCCGCTGCAGCGATTATCTTCCCGATTTCTCTTACAATGGCGGCAAATCTTGATTTGAATCCTTTGCCATTTGTCCTGGTTGTAGCCTTTGCTTCGGCAGCGAATTTTATGACACCAATTGGTTTTCAGACTAATCTCATGGTTTTTGGACCGGGAGGATATAAATTTAAGGATTTCATGAGAGTAGGGGGTCCGTTGACATTTATCTATATGATAGTTACTGTATTTATTTTATGGTTCTGGTATCTGTAAAAACTAACTAAAAAGATCAATAAACATGAGGAATTTAAGATCATTAATAACAGTGGTATTGCTGGGAGGACTATTGATCTCCTGTAATAATCAGGATATTCCCCTCGATTATGCAATAGTTATTCATGGAGGTGCAGGCAATATTTCTCCTGAATATTTACCGGAGGAAAAACAGCAGGAATACAAAGAGGTTCTTGCAGAAGCTGTGGAAAGAGGATTGCAGATACTTGAAAATAATGGAAGCTCGGTTGATGCCGTTGAAAATGTGATAAGAATGCTGGAAGATTCCCCTCTGTTTAATGCCGGAAAAGGAGCGGTTTTCACTCATGAAGGAAAAAATGAACTGGATGCTTCTATTATGAATGGTGCCGATTTAAATGCAGGTGCAGTTGCCGGAGTGACATCAATAAAAAATCCTATTTCTGCGGCGAGAAAAGTAATGGAAGAATCTGAGCATGTAATGCTTGCTTGTGATGGCGCAGAGAAATTTGCAAAGGAAAAAGGACTGACAGTAGTTTCACCTGATTATTTTTTTACCCATAGCCGGTTCGAATCTCTGCTGCGTTCGCTGGAGAAAGAAGGAATAAACACAGACAGTCTTAAGCTAAGAAAAATGGGAACTGTAGGCTGTGTCGCCCTTGATAGATCGGGTAATCTATGCGCAGGAACATCAACCGGTGGCCGAACAAATAAAAAATTTGGCAGGATAGGGGATTCACCAATAATCGGGGCAGGCAACTACGCTAAAAATTCTACCTGTGGGGTTTCAGCCACGGGCCATGGAGAGTTTTTTATTCGCTACGTTGTTGGTCATGAAATATCAGCCCTGATGGAATATAAAGGTATGACTGTAGAGGAAGCTGCCAGGACGGTCATTCATGATCAGTTGAAACCCGTTGACGGGACCGGTGGAGTTATCTGCCTCGATAAATACGGTAATTACGCAATGGAATTCAATACTTCCGGAATGTTCAGGGCGTATGGAAATTCACAGGGAGAGATGTTTGTGAAGATCTTTGGAGGTCTTTGAAAATGAGGTAAAAATTTATTAATCAAGGTGTTAAGAAAAGACCCTGAGGGTTTAAAACCCTCAGGGTCTGTCTAAAAAACTTGCGGCTTGTTCTGAGACCAATATTGTTATTCTTAATAAAACCCCAAGGGTTTCCAAAACCCTTGGGGTTTTATTAAGAATGACTTAGAGTACCCTATTCCAGATATATCTTCACGCTTCCATCCTTAACTTTAATATCAATAGTTGATTCAGGATTATTTCCATATGTTCCGTCCACATATTTGTCAGCATTTTCTATTTTTTTATTCAATCCTTGCATCCCTGCAACGTCAATATCACCTCTTTTAGCAAAACCATTGATGGTGAATGAAGCTTCGTCACTCAAACCAAGCTTATAACCACCCCTGGCATTATCGATCTTGATGGACTCAAAATTTCCACTGATTTCATCAATTTTAACCGAGGTATATCCACTCTCAATTTCAAACTGCTTGTCCAGTTCATCAATTTTCAGATTTCCATATTTCATTTCACCCAGGAAGTTGTTAATTTCTCCAAGGGAATAAGTGTCATATTTTGAATCTATTACGATTGAACTGGTTTCATCAACAGAAAGACTGGAATATTTCGACAGGACTACCATAGCCTGGGCTTCACTCATTGACAATTTGGAGTATGAAAGATCCATTTTAAGCCAGCCGGCTTCTTCAATGCTGCCGGAGGAATATGCCAGATCAACAATGTTCAGGGGCTTTTCTTTTCCCCTGGTCAGCTCCTGTATCTTAAAAGTTCCATATGCCACTGAAATATCTGCATGTCCGGAAACTTCTTCTATATACAATATGCCATACTTACTCGAAAGCTCAAGATTGATGGCGGCAGGAGCATGGATTTCAAAATCGACCCTGAACTGGGTTTTTTTACTTGTATTTAATTTGGAAGGTAAAATTGATTCAACAATTATACGATTATCGGTTTTTGTTATTCTTGCATCAAGTTCAGAGAGGATCTCTTCAGCAGTTTCTTTACGGTTGCTTTCCACCCAGATATTCGCTTTTACTTCCACTCTGTTTTCAACCCCTTCCAGAATCTTTACCTCACCAAATTTACTGTCAATATCCAATATAGTTTCGGAGGAGGCAGAGAAACTTTCCTCGAGGTTTTTTTCGACCCTTTGGGCATTTATTCCTGTGAACAGGAACAACAGCATAACTATGCCGCAGATGATTTGCTTTTTCATTTTTGATAATTTTTATAATTCTCTATATTCGTTTTCTTTGCTCTAACTGGTCTAAAATATGTTCCAGCATTTCTGTTTTAGACCTGTGATATTCAATGACTGCATTTATTACTCTCTCATCATTCGGGAACTTTAACATATCACTCATGAGTTGATCGTAGTGTTCTTCAAACTGCTTCAGGTCCTGTTGAATTCTTTTCTTTTCTCTTTTGTCTTCCAGCGGCATTTCCATGATCTGATTTTCTATCTCCCAGTTAAGTGAGTTATAATAGTAAATTGTTTCCTGTACCTCGGATGAAAAAACCGTAATTCTGTTTTCATTTGTATCCAGTCCTGAATATATCCAAATTGCTGTTGATATAAAAAGTGCCGCCAGCACTATCGCTGCAATTCTCAAAATGAAGTAATTCCGTTTTGCTTCCCCGGGAAGTTTTTCTTTAAATCTTTCAAAATGTCCCTCAGAAGGTTCAGCATAATCGAATTCCTCCTTTCTGCTTTTTATGATTTTCTCAATGTCTTTCATTATATTTCTTTTTTAGGTTATGTGCCAGTTTTTCGCGTGCCCTTGCATATTGAGATCGGGATGTGGATGAACTGATATTCATAATCCCGGAAATCTCTTCATGATCATATCCCTCAAGGAGATAAAGTGTCAATACAATTCTGTATCCATGAGGAAGTTTTTCAATTTCGTTTATGATCTCCCGGGTAGGAATTTCTTCATAAATCTCTTTTTCCTCATTTTCTGCCAGTTCATTCTCGTGATCATCAATATCTTCTAATATCCATTTTTTCTTTCTTACAACATCTAAAGAACGATTGATAACAATTTTTTTCAGCCATGCCCCGAAGCTTACTTCTCCACGGTACTGATCCAGATTGCTGAACGCTTTTAAGAACGAATCCTGCATGATATCTTCTGCTTCATCATGTTTACCAACAATACGAAGACTTGCGTTAAACATGGCTTTATAGTATAGCCTGTAAATTTCAAATTGCGCTTTTCTGCTTCCTTTTTTACAGTCTTCGATCAATTTTTTGTGAATATCCTGGTAAATTTTCTTTTTCGCGTTCATGTAAATGACGTTTTAATATGTGCGATGCTGCATCAAAATGAATTTTTTTTCATGTTTTTAAAATTAATAAAAAAAACGGGCAGTATATTGAAGTATCTATTTGTCAAAAAATCAGAACATTGCTTTGTTTTATATTTTTTTCTTAATAATTTACTTTCGATTTATCCTATTAACCTAAAAAAAAATAACTATGAAAAGAATTGGTATTTTTCTGATTGTATTTTCTTTCCTTGGAATGTTAACTCTCTCTTCATGTAAACAGGATGCTGCTGAATCAGAAGCCACAGAGGAAATGGCTCCGGCTGAAGAAGAAATGGAACCTGCAGAGGAGGAAATGGAAACACCTGCTGAAGAAGATGATGAAATGAATGAAGAATAATTGACTTGCTTAAGGAAAAATTAACCCGCAACTCTTTGGGCTGCGGGTTTTTTCTTTTTAAAATGACAGGAAAGGCATGATCATTCCTGTTTTAATTTCACCGGTGCTATAGTCAAGCTCTGAGCCCATCAGGCTATGCGGAATCAAAGCAATTGCCAGGTTAATAATAGCGGCAATAATTACCAGATATCTTCTCTCTTTGTGTTTTCGATTACCTATCCAGGCGATTATCCATACAATGAAAGCTACAAGTGCCTTATTATCCGTAAGGTCCTTGCCAAAAGGAAATCCGGTCCAATATTCACCAAAAGCATATTTCTGAACTACTGGACCCATAATCATACCACCCGTGAGAAAAAATAAAAGGGTGAGAAAGGTATATAATTTATATGAAGGAATATTGGCCAGGGCAAATATCCCAGTCAGATTGGATAATAACATGGCTGTAAATATCAGCAGAACATGTGGAATTAACGCATATGGAGGGACAATATCTTTGAAGCGCAGAACAATATTTTCCGGAGTCTGAAAAAGGACTTCTCCACTTTTATCCATAAGTTTGACACCATACTCCAGTTTGCCGGCGGGTGGCTGGCCGGGAAGCCAGGCAACAAGTTCCTGATTTTCCCTGTGAAAATTAATGGTATCCATGGATTCTCCCGTATTGAAGCGGCGAAAATACATCTTGCCTTTTATTCCTGTATCCTCAATGCCCAACCTGATCATGGCATCGGAGGTTCCATTCTGACTCCTGGGTAGCCTGAATTTATATTCTTTACCATTTGCCTGGAATTTGTAGGTTTTCGGATATGTCGGGCCAGTCATTCTTTGATATATTGCAACAGAAAGTGTAATGATAACAGCAATGATCCAGAATAATATTTTTTTAAAAGCTAATTTCATAAGTTTTCTATAAATGAATCAATAAGTCAATTTCCTCATTATTTCTTCTTACAGTCACTACAATTGGCTGCCCGGCCTTCAATTGTTTAAGTCTGTACATATAATCGTACACATTATCCACTTTTTCCCCATCTATAGCGGTTATCAGGTCTCCTTTTTTCATACCACCAAGATCTGCAGGTTTACCATCGGTGACTGCCAGAACTTTCATTCCATTTTCCCCGGACCCGGAAACATCGGGCATTATGCCAAGTGTTACCATATTTCTGAAAGAACGGGAGCTTCGCCGTTTTGGACCGGCTTCCTGAAAAACAATCGGATTTTCACGACTGTCAACTTTCCCGATTATATCGGAAATAAACCGGGTGCCCAGTGCCAGTCCTTCATAATTCAATGAGTCGGGATCATCAAACGGAGTGTGATAATCCGAATGAGCTCCGGTGGAAAAGAAAAGCACCGGTATGTTACTGGCATAAAAAGAAGCATGATCGGAAGGACCATATCCGGCCTCTGAATACGAAAGCTTGAGACCGTAATTGTCATTTATGCTCGTAATAATTTCTTTACTGTCATTGAATGTGCCAACCCCTCCGACCTGTAAGCCGGAATCTTTTTTCATCCGCCCAAGCATATCAATATTTACCATAAGTGATATTTTTTTGAGATCAACGGGAGGATTTTCAACAAAATGTCTGGATCCCAGGATTCCTTTTTCTTCGGCCCCAAAAGTAACAAAAATAATATTCTTTGAAGGTTTGTTTTTCCCGTAAGAAAAGAATTCTGCCAGTTCTATTATTGCTGCAACGCCGGAAGCATTGTCATCTGCGCCGTTGTGAACAGCAATGGTATCCGGAGCCCGGGAGGAGTTTCCTTCTCCACCCATGCCAAGGTGATCATGATGAGCACCGACAACAATCCAATTACCATTTTTCTCATCATCTCCGGTGACATAGGCTATTACATTGGCTGTGGAAGTATATACTTTTTCCAGCTTAAGTTCAGCACCCAGTTTTTGGGATGTTGAAATCCCGGTTGAATTTTCCTCTTTTGATTGCTTTTCAAGCTCTTCAATAGTATATCCTGAGGATTTTAGTATTGCATTAGCGGCTTCTCTCGTTAACTGGATAACAGGAATGTCTATTTCCGGTTCTCTTTTAATTGAATTGTCCAGCTCATCGGCTGTTGAAAATTCAGTACCGGACACCAGTACAACTCCTTTAGCTCCCTTGTCCTGGGCCAGCAAAGCCTTGTCGCGGTCTCCGCTTCTTTCGATATAATCATCATGTTCCCTGGGTTCGCCTCTTAGGATTATTGCCCAGTGTCCCTCAGGATTCACTGAGGAATAATCATCATGATGGATTTCCTCAGTTTTGAACTCAAAACCATAACCGCAAAATATTACCGGAGCTTCAAATGAACCTCCGGCTGAAAAACTCATCGGGTAAAAATCCTTTTCTTGTTCAAAGCGATATTCGCTAAAGATTAAATAATTCTTTTCTGAAGGGGCAATTCCTGAAAGATAATCAAACACTTGTATATAATCCTGATTAAAATTCTTTAGTCCTGCATTTTTAAAATTTTCTGCAACATAGTGCAATGTCAAAGAATCGCCTGTCGTACCCGGATATCTTCCTTTTAAACTATCGGAAGCAAGATAACTGATATGTGAAACAACTTCTTCAACAGTGATTTCCGGGATCATTTTAGGGGTGCAGGAAGCAATCAGCAGACTCAGGTTAAGGATTATTAATGTTTTATATTTCATAAAAGGTTTTTTTCAATTTAAACAAAAATACATGAAAAATCTCAGAATATATTTTTTCTGTTTTTAACAATAATTTTTTTGAGAGATTTGCAAATTTTGTTATTTTTACGTTATTGTTTAACGTATATGTCAAACACCATCGTCAGTTATGGAAGCAGAATACTCATCAGAAACCGAACAACGAATAATTGAAGCTGCTACAAAGATTTTTGTTGAAAAAGGAAGAACGGGAACATCCATGCAGGATATTGCGGATGAAGCGGGTATAAACCGAACTTTACTGAATTATTATTTCAGAAGTAAGGAAAAGTTATTTGATCTGATTTTCGAAAAAGTTTTTCTTCGATTTATTCCGGAAATTGCTCAGCTAATGACTTCTGAAGAACCTCTGAAAATTAAATTCGAAAGATTTATAGATCGTTATACTGCGATTTTGCTTTCCAGCCCGCTAACCCCAATTTTTATTCTGCATGAACTTGCTCATAGTCCTGAGAAACTGGTAGAAACAATTAAATCGAAAGGTATTAATCCGGAATTAACCATAAATCAAATAGAAAAAGAAATGGAAATGGGGTATGTAATTAAGGCTGATCCCCGTCAGCTCCTGGTAAGTCTTCTGTCACTAATTATTTTTCCTTTTGCTGCCAAGCCAATTATCAAGCCAATAATTCTTGGTGAAGATGAAAGTGAATTTACTCGCTTTATTGAAGAACGAAAAGAATTTATCAAAAGAACTTTTTTAACTTCCATTATTCAAGAATCATGAGAATTTTAATTTTCATATCTATAATCGGAATGCTTACATTTCATTCTTTAAACGCTCAGTTAAATCTAAAAATGTGCGTTGATTCAGCAATTGTAAACCATCCCAGATCTGGTGATACAGAGCTTATAAATCGAATTACTGAGAATAAAATAGAAAATTACAATTCTTCATGGTACCCGAGGCTGGATTTCAAGGGTCAGGCCACCTACCAGTCGGATGTAATCGAGTTTGACATTGAAAGCCCTATGCCCGGATTTGAATTTCCAACTGTCCCCAGAGATCAGTATAAGATTTATTTTGATATGAAGCAGACCCTTTATGATGGAGGAAAGGTTAAGCAGAAAAAGGCTGTTGAAGAGCTTTCTGCAGAGATAAAGCATACCGAAGCGGAGAAAGAAATTGAAAATGTAAGAAATGAGCTTATAGATCTTTATTACACTGTCCTTAAACTGCAGGAGCAGAATGAAATAATGAATATCACGCTTTCACAGCTTCAGGAACACGAGAAAGTCACCAGAGCTTCGGTGGAGAACGGCATTGCCTTAAAATCTGACATTGATCTGGTCCAGGTTGAAATAATGGATATCAGGCAGGAAATTAAAAATATTGGAAAAAGGAAAAATACATTGCTGAAAATGTTAAGATCATTAACAGGGATTGATTTTTCACCGGACATTGATCTTGAAAATACAGATTTTGAACATCATGAAAGGGATATTGAGAGAAAAGAATTAAAGTTGATTGAACAGAATATAGATGTTGCCAGAAAGTCAACTGAACTGCTCGATGCTTCAAGACGTCCGGTAGCTTTTGCTTTTGGACAGGCAGGTTATGGGAAGCCGGGACTAAATATGCTCAATGACGAATTTGACAGCTATTACCTTGTTGGAGTCGGACTACAATGGAATATCTGGGATTGGGGCAATACAAAGAGAGAGAAAAATAACCTGATCTATCAGGTCGATATGCTTCAAAGTAAGAAAACGGAGTTCGAGGAAAATATTTCAAGAGCCCGTATCAACCAGAGAACTAAAATGGAAGAACATCGCTCGAATATTGAAAACTATTCTCAAATCCTTGAGTTAAGAAAGAAAATATCAGAAACATACCGGGATCAACTAAATAATGGTACAATAAAAACAATAGATTATCTCAAGGTATTGAACCAGGAAAAAATTACCAGAATAAAATTAAAAACTGAGAAGATTCTCCATCAAAAGGCAATAGCTGAATATATGTTAATCTCAGGGGAGTTAATATTTGAATAAACAAAATAATGATACAAATGAAATATCTGATTGGATCTGTTTTACTGGGACTGTTCGTCATCATTTCTTCCTGTGGTAATGAAGAGGAAGAATCCTTTGCTTACGGAAATTTCGAGTCGGATGATCTCCTTATTCCTTCGGAAACCAGCGGGGTCATCATTAAAATGGATGTTGATGAAGGAGATCAAATCAAGCAAGGCGACCTGATAGCTTTAATAGATACCATGCAATACTATTTGCAAAAACAGCAGTTGATTGCTTCACAGAAAGCAATCCTGACCAGGCTTGAACAAATAAAAGCCCAGGTACAGGTTCAGAAAGTGAATATTTCTAATATTGAAAAAGAGCTGAAAAGATTCGCAAATCTATTCCTTGAGGATGCGGCAACCAAAAAACAGATAGATGACCTTGAGGGTAAACTGGAACTGGCACATGCTCAGGTCAAAAGCCTCGAAACACAGAAACTCTCTGTTTATGCAGAAAAGGACACCAAGGACGCACAGCTCAGGCAGATTGAAGATCAAATCAATCGGTCCTTTATTGATGCTCCCGGAGACGGACAGGTACTGGAAACTTTTCTCAATGTAGGTGAAATGGCAGTTACCGGAAGACCTGTAATTAAATCTGCAGACCTGAATGAATTGATATTGCGCGTATTCATTGACGGAGATCAGTTAAGTCTGTTAAAATTGAATGAAAAGGTCAGGGTACTTTTTGATGGTCCGGATGGACTGGAATCGACGGAGGGAAGAATTTCCTGGATATCCCCTGAAGCTGAATTTACACCAAAGATTATTCAAACACGTGAAGATCGCGTAAATCTTGTATATGCTGTTAAAGTCAGAGTACCAAATGAAGGAAGAATTAAAATAGGAATGCCAGGTGAAATACAGTTGTTAAATGGAAATAAATGAGTGTAATTGATATCAAATCGGTTTATAAGAAATTCGGGGATATTAAGGCTCTTGACGATGTTTCATTCTCGGTTAAAGAATCTGAAATATTCGGACTGATAGGTCCTGATGGAGCAGGAAAAACCACCCTTTTCAGAATAATAGCGAGTCTTCTTATTCCTGATAAAGGTGAAGTGCGGGTATGTGATTATGATGTTGTAAAGGATTATCGTGAGATAAGAAAAGTGATTGGTTATATGGCAGGAAGATTTTCTCTATATCATGATCTCTCTGTAGAGGAAAATCTTAATTTCTATTCCACTGTATTTGGCACAAATATGAAAGAAAATTACGATTTGATTAAAGATGTTTATGAGCAAATAGAACCTTTCAGAAAAAGAAAAGCAGGAGCCCTTTCGGGAGGGATGAAGCAAAAGCTTGCTCTTTCATGCGCCATGATACATCGCCCGCAGTTGCTTATCCTTGATGAACCGACAACAGGAGTTGATGCAGTTTCACGCAAGGAATTTTGGGATCTTTTACATAAGATCAGGAAAGAAAACATTTCAGTTATTGTTTCAACTCCATATATGGATGAAGCTCTGAAGTGTGACAGGGTAGCCCTGATTCAGGATGGAGAACTACTTTCCGTAAGTGAACCTGTTGATATTGCTTCCCGATTTGAAAGTCCTTTATTTTCAGTAAGCTCTGAAAAAGAGAATTACAAACTACTGAATACATTAAGAGAGAAGGAATGGTGCAGATCTGCATGGTTGTTTGGCCAGGAAATACATGTCAGCATTCAGGAAGGAACGGAAGCAGAGTTTGAATCAGAGATAAATTCATTGTCAGGTGTAGATAAATATAAAAAAATAAAACCTGGTATTGAGGATACCTTTATAGAATTAATGAGGAGGTGATGGAAAATACTGAAGATAAAATAATCAGGGTGAAAGATCTTGTAAAGAAATTCGGTTCATTTACAGCCAATGATCATTTGAATTTTGAAGTGAATAAAGGAGAGATCTTTGGCTTCCTGGGAGCCAATGGTGCCGGTAAAACTACCGCCATCAAAATATTATGTGGATTAAGCTACCCGACCTCCGGGGAAATTTATGTAGATGGCCTGGATGTTTATAAGGAGAGGAACAAAATTAAGAAGAGAATTGGGTATATGAGTCAGAAATTTTCTCTATATCAGGACCTTACAGTTGTTGAAAATATTCAATTTTATGCCGGGATATATGGTATGAACAGACAAGACATCAAAAAAAGAACAGAACAACTACTTGAAAAACTGGGATTTCTTGAACATAAAAAAAGACTCATAAAAGATATTCCCCTGGGCTGGAAACAAAAGCTGGCATTTTCAGTTGCTGTTTTCCACAATCCATCAATAGTATTCCTGGATGAACCCACGGGTGGTGTCGATCCGGTTACACGGAGGCAATTCTGGGAACTCATTCATGAATCATCTGACCAGGGGATAACGGTGTTTGTAACTACACATTATATGGACGAAGCCGAATATTGTGACAGGGTTACGATAATGACAGAAGGGAAAATTGCAGCCCTGGATTCACCGGCAGAATTAAAAAAGAAATATGAGGCAGATGATATTAATGCTGTATTTTTAAAGCTGGCCAGGAATAATTACAATTAATAAAACATAACATAAGAAATAAATGGCAAACAAAGGAATGAAGAAAGCTCTGATTTTTGATATGGATGGCGTGTTAATCAGTAATGATCGTTTTCACTATCTGGCATGGCAGGAATTTGCCCGGCAGCATGGTAAAACGGTAAGGTTTGATGAGGTGAAAAGCTGGTTTGGCAGTACCAATGAATCGATATTAATTAATTTTTTCGACAGGCAATTGTCCGGGGATGAAATAAACAAATATGCATATGAGAAAGAAAAAATATACAGAGAAATATATTCTCCTCACATAAAGCCACTGGAAGGAATAAAAGAACTTCTTGATGTGGCCTCTGCGGATGGATATGAAATTGGACTTGCTACATCTGCTCCGCCCGAAAACGTGGAATTCGTTCTGGAAAAAACCAATCTCGCAAAATATTTCAAAGCAATAACAGATGACACACAAATTTCAAATGGAAAGCCTGATCCTGAAATATTTATTTTAACAGGCCAGAAGCTGGATATCCGGCCATCCAGAACCATCGTTTTTGAAGATTCATTTTATGGCATTGAGGCAGCTAAAAAAGCCGGAATGAAAGTAATTGCTGTGGCTTCCACACATTCGCCTGACAAGCTTCAACACGCTGACAGAGTGGTTGTTGATTTCAAGGAATTAGGTATTCAAGAACTGGATAGTTTAATTGAATGATCAAATGAGACGATTCAGAGGATTTGTCATAAAAGAATTCTATCATATTTTCCGGGATTACCGGACATTGATGATTTTATTCGGGATTCCCATTGCCCAGATTCTGATCTTTGGTTATGTGGTAACCAATGAGATTAAGAGTGTAAAGATTGGAATACTGGATCACTCGCATGATGAAATAACACACGCAATCACGGATAAGATTGTTTCATCAGGTTATTTTGAAATTGCCAGGGAACTTGAATCGGATCGATTCATTGAGGAAGTTTTCAAAACCGGAGAAATTAAGGAGGTAATAGTTTTTGAAAGTAATTTCGCGGAGAAACTCGAAAAATTCGGAACAGCCGATGTCAAAATAATAGCAGATGCCTCCGATGCAAATACGGGCAATTTGATTGCTAATTATACCCAGGGCATAATACAAAGCTACATAAAAGAATTGAATGTTTTGATTGATTGGCCGTATACAATTGATATCAGAGAAAGGATGTACTTTAATCAGAGGCTGGAGGGAGCGTACATGTTTGTACCGGGCACTATGGCATTGATCCTGATTCTGATCTCTGCACTCATGACTTCTATTTCTATAACGCGTGAAAAGGAATTTGGCACCATGGAAGCTTTACTCGCATCCCCCCTTAAGCCTGTTCATATTATACTCGGAAAAGTCACTCCCTATATTTTACTGGCTTTTATTAACGCAATTATCATTATACTTCTCGGGTACTTTATTTTTGCTTTACCGGTAAAGGGTAGTATTAGTTTACTTCTATTTGTTAATATTCTATATGTCACTCTATCATTGGCTCTTGGAATATTTATTTCAACAATAGCTACAAATCAACAAATGGCTATGTTCATTTCTATGCTTGGATTGATGTTGCCAACACTACTTTTGAGCGGGTTCATTTTTCCAATTGAGAATATGCCTACTGTATTGCAGTGGTTATCCACCATTATGCCGGCGCGCTGGTTCATTACAAGCCTCAAACACATAATGATTAAAGGAACAGGAATATTGTTTATATGGAAAGAATTATTAATCCTTACGGGGATGACACTGTTGTTTTTGTTCCTGAGCATTAAGAGGTTTAAGGAAAGACTGGAATAGGGCATTATGAAAATTATTTTAAACATAATAAGGAAAGAATTCATTCAGATCTTCAGGAACAAAGTGATGCTTCCATTTATTTTTATTGCACCTTTTGTTCAGATGATCCTTCTTGTTTATGCAGCCAATCTTGAAATGAAGGAGATTAAGTTCTTTGTTATTGACAGTGATCTTTCATCCGCTTCCCGTCGCCTGGTATCGGAATTTACCGCATCTCCTTTCTATAACTTTCAGGGTTCCGGCTTCAATATTACTGAAGCAGAACACATGCTGAAAACAGAAAAAGCAGACCTGGTTATCCATATCCCATCCGGTTTTTCAAAAGATTTGCGTGTAGAAGACAATGCTCCTGTTCAGCTTCTGATTAATGCGGTAAATGCAACTAAAGCCAATTTAATCAATGGGTATACCACGGCTATTATTACCTCCTTTAATCGTAATATCCGTCTTGAGTGGTCAGGACCTGTTTTATCAGATCAATTCAGGCAAATTAATATGATCACGAGTTTTTGGTACAATCCGGAGCTTGATTATAAAATTTATATGTTACCCGGGATTATCGTGATCCTTGTTACTATTATAGGTATGTTCTTAACGGCTTTGAACCTGGTAAGAGAGAAGGAGCTGGGAACTTCTGAACAAATCAATGTAACCCCGATAAAAAAAATCCATTTTATATTCGGTAAATTATTTCCTTTTTGGATAATAGCCCTGCTGGAACTCGCCCTGGCATTGGTTCTGGGCAGATTGCTTTTTGGTCTTCCAATGATAGGAAGCCTGTGGTTGCTTTTTGGTTTTGCAGCAGTTTACCTTCTTGTAGCACTTGGAATCGGCCTTTTTCTTTCTACGGTGGCATCCAATCAGCAACAGGTAATGTTTCTCACTTTTTTCTTTATGCTGACTTTTATCCTGATGTCAGGGATATTTACTCCGGTTGAAAGTATGCCTGTCTGGGCTCAAAAAGTTAATATCATTAATCCCTATGCCTATTTCATGAAGGTGATAAGAATGATTCTCTTAAAAGGATCAGGATTCAGCACAATTAGTAACGAGTTTTATTCCATGCTGATATATGCTTTTGTAATTTTAAGCCTGTCTGTATGGAGATACAGAAAAGTGAGTTAATACTTATTGCTTGATTAGTTGATCAAGTTCACTTTTGAAGCTTTCGGAATTCCAGTTTGCTGCACCTTTTTTCTCGGTAATGATATTACCTTTTTTATTGATCAGGTAAGTAGTGGGAATGGAATTTACCTGGAATGAGGGAGGAAGAGCTGACCTCTGGAAATATACAGGGAGTTTATAATTGTATTCCTTAAGGTAATCCAGCACAACCTTCTCTTCTTCTGAGGTAACAAGAATTATCGCAATTTTATCTCCGTAATCATTATATAATTTCTGCAGGGAAGGCATTTCTGCACGGCAGGGAGGACACCATGTTGCCCAGAAATTAAGTAATACAACTTCATTATCGAAATCTTCGAGTCTGTAGCTGTTATCTTCCAGATCTTCAATTAAAAAGTCTCTATCCAATTCTGTTATTGAAGGAAGGTTTTCAGTGTTTTCCACTCTTGGTTTAAGCATTGTCAATCTGATTAAGGTAGTGGAAATGGGCTTCCGTGTTGCCGGAATAATAAGGAGTACAATGAAAATATAAAAAATAAGATCACCGGCTATTTTCCAGCGGGATTTGTTTTTGAAATAATTCTGTACCCGGTCTTTTATTTTTGTCATTGATGCTTTATTTGAGATTGATTTTTTGCAGAACGATTCTCTCGTTTTTTTCTTTTCCAGACTTGAGAACAAAATTAAAGTGGTTTAGGTTCAAACAGAGATCAAAATCGGAGGATGGGGAAAAAGATTGTTTTTCTCTCTCAAAAAAACGTTTCCCGCTCGTTTTTCTTATTATCCCGACATATTTTTCAAAATCATTTTTCTTTCCTTCAAGTTCATTCTTAATGTATTCAGCACAAAAAGTATCCTCTTCTACCGGATGGACGGAAGCATATCCCATACATACAAGGGAAACCTCTTCAGGTTTTTTCATTTTTATATAATGCACAATTGCTGAAGCATTAACAAAAGCCCCGGTTATGACCTCATTCGCATTTACGGCATTTACAATTCCCTGAGTTCCTGCACTGGTGGTATGAACAAGGGTCTTGCCCTTTAAATTTGCTTTCAAAATATGAGTGGGCGAATTGCCAAAATCAAATCCGGGTACTTTTTTTTCATTTCTTTCGCCCACAAGTATGAAATCAAGATTTTCTTCTTTCAACTTTAGTGCAGTTTCTATTCTGCTCACCGGTATGATTTTCTCCGCTCCTGCTCCAAAAGCATATGCAGCTAAAGAAAATGCTCGAAAAACATCTATGACAACAGTTAATCCCCTCGCTTTTCTCGCCCCCTCAACAAGATGAAGTATATTAATTTGCATAACCTATTGAAAATTTTGGCGTAATATTACTAAATATAAATCAGCTTGAAAGACGCAATAGCGGATAATTTACGGAAAGTTCCGAAATTGTTGGTTTAAGCGGTTTTAGTATATTTGCAGTAAATCCCTGCCCAATGGTAAAGAAAATCACACAATTTATTAAGGAAGAGATATGGAAGGAGGATATTCATAAGAAATCGCCCTGGTATTCTTTTTTCATTCAACAGTTGAGAATCATCATTCTTGCTTTCAGGGGATTTATGGAGGACAGGGTTAGTCTGCGCGCTTCAGCACTTACTTTTTACACATTGCTTTCACTTGTTCCGATTGTCGCCATGGGATTTGGAATTGCAAAGGGTTTTGGATTTGATTCCCGGCTTGAAGAATTCATCATGGAGAATTTTAAAGGACAGGAAGAAGTTATGAACTGGGTGATTGATCTTTCTGATCAGGTTCTTGAAGGGGTTCAGGGTGGAGTACTTGCAGGAATCGGACTGTTGATTCTGACCTGGTCTATTATGCGCGTGCTGACAAATATTGAAGGATCATTTAATGCCATCTGGCAAATTCGAAAGTCCAGGACCTTTTTCCGCAAACTTGCCGATTATCTCTCCATAATGCTTATTGGTCCCTTTCTTATCATTATATCAAGCAGTGTTATGATATATATTGCCAGCCGGGTGGAATCGGCACAGGAAGGGGTTATTTTCTTCCAGGTGATCACCCCTGCTTTAAAAACCCTGCTTGGTTTTTTGCCTTATACCCTTATCTGGCTTGCTTTCACACTTCTTTACATCATAATGCCCAATACCCGTGTTAATTTTAAGTATGCCTTGATCGCGGGTATTATTGCAGGGACTCTTTTTCAGGTTGTGCAATGGGGCTATGTGCATTTTCAGATCGGAGTCACAAAATATAGCGCACTATACGGAACATTTGCTGCCCTTCCGCTTTTTCTTGTTTGGCTCCAGATTAGCTGGCTGATCGTTTTACTTGGTGCAGAGATCTCCTTTGCCTATCAAAATGTAGGTAAGTATGCTGTTGAGGCTGAATCTCTTAATATCAGTAATCACAATAAGAGGATTCTTTCCATGCTCATTCTGCATCATGTTATTAAATATTTTGAGAAAGGTGAAGAGCCACCTACAAGTGCAGAAATAGGAGAGAAGCTGGGTATTCCCATAAGACTGGTCAGAGATGTTTTATTTGATTTAACAACAGCAAACATTCTTGTGGAAACACTGAAGGATAATCCAAAAGATAAAGGCTTTCAACCTGCAATTGATATAAACAAAATTACTTTGAAATTTGTTATAGAGCGACTTGATGATATTGGAAGCGACAAAATTATAGTGGATGAATCGGAACTATATAAAAGAATTGAACATATCTATGATGATATTTTTAACAGATTGAGAGACTCCTCCTTAAATATCACAATAAAAGATCTTTAACTTAAAGATAATATTAAATCGCACTATAAATTTGATAAATTAAAAGCTTTTAACTAACATTGCGAAATATTTGATAGAAATAATTATGAAAGATGTGCACATTGTCAGGAACCATTTCCACCATCATCATAATGAATGAGGATAATGAGATAAGTGCATATTTTTAAAGATAATTAGATTTTTTAAACAAGGTTTGCACTTACTGCAAGCCTTTTTTTGTAGTAATAATATGAGTATATTAAAAGTTGCCGTTCAAAAATCAGGTCGACTGAGTGAAAAATCTCTTTCCCTTATCCGGGAAGCCGGTATAAACATTTCAAATGGGCAGCGAAAGCTTGTATCCCGTTCTTCAAATTTCCCTCTCGAGATTCTTTATCTGAGAGATGATGATATTCCGGAATATGTAACCGATAAAGTGGTTGATATCGGTATTGTAGGTGAAAATGTTGTTAAAGAGAAAAAATCGGATGTAAGCATTATTAAGCGACTTGGTTTTTCAAGGTGTCGTCTCTCTCTGGCAGTGCCAAAATCTGTTGATTACAGGGGAGTGGAATTTTTTAACGGGAAACGGATTGCAACTTCATATCCAAATATTCTTTCCGATTTTCTGGCCGGTCAAAATGTTGAAGCTGAGATTCATGAAATAAGCGGCTCCGTCGAAATTGCCCCCGGAATAGGACTTGCAGACGGGATTTTTGACATTGTAAGTTCCGGAAGTACTTTAATAAGCAATGGTTTAAAAGAAGTTGAAGTTGCGCTTAATTCAGAAGCTGTGTTGATTGCTGATCCTTCTCTAGATAAAGATAAGCAAGCCATATTGGATGACCTGGTTTTCAGGATTAAATCGGTTCTGGCTGCAGGAAATAATAAATATATCCTGCTGAATGCTCCTAATGAAAATCTTGAGAAGATCATTAATGTTATTCCCGGTATGAAATCTCCTACCGTTATGCCTCTTGCAGAAGAAGGATGGAGTTCAGTTCATTCTGTACTGAGTGAAAAACAGTTCTGGGAAGTGATTGATAAATTGAAAGCACTGGGAGCACAGGGAATACTTGTAATTCCTATTGAGAAAATGATCGTTTAAGCATTATTATTTATCCTAATATTTAACTTGATGAACATTATTAAATTTCCAAAGAAAGAGGACTGGAAATCCATCCTGGAACGACCCTCCTTTGATCTGGAGGAATTAATGGGTTCCGTAACTGAAATCATAAATGAGGTAAGAAAAAACGGCGATGAGGCCTTAAGATTTTATACTGAAAAGTTTGATAAAATTAAGATCGAGGACATCGCTGTGTCTTCAATTGATATTGCTGCGGCAAAATACGAGATAGAAGACAATTTAAAATCTGCGCTGGATATTGCCCGCGCAAATATTGAGCTTTTTCACGAAAAGCAAATGCCTCAAAAAATCACCTGTGATACAACCCCGGGAGTAAAGGTATGGCAACAAGCAAAGCCCATAGAAAAAGTGGGCCTTTATATTCCGGGAGGGACCGCACCGCTATTATCCACTGTGCTTATGCTTGGAATACCTGCAAAATTGGCAGGGTGTTCAGAAATAATTATTTGCACTCCTCCCGACAAAGAAGGAAAAGTAGATCCTGCCATTCTCTACACTGCTTCATTACTTGATATAAGTAAGATATATAAAATCGGGGGTGCTCAGGCTATTGCGGCAATGGCATACGGTACCGAGACGGTGCCAAAGGTTTATAAGATTTTTGGGCCCGGCAACCAGTTCGTAACAGCAGCAAAAATGAAGGTAAGCCTGGATAAAACCGCTATCGATATGCCTGCAGGTCCTTCAGAATTGGCCATTATCGCAGATAAAACAAGTGATCCTGCATATGTGGCTTCTGACCTTCTTTCACAGGCAGAACACGGTGAAGATAGTCAGGTGTTGCTGATTACCAGAGATGAAGAGATTATTGATAAAATACAATCGGAAATAGATAAACAGATCAAAGATCTTCCAAGAAGGGAACTGGCAAGAAAATCACTTGGTAACTCTAAATTCATATTACTCAAAAATGATAATGAGATACTGGCCCTTGTAAATGAATATGCTCCTGAACATCTTATTATTATAACTCAAAATTATAACGAGATGGTAGAAGGGATTACCAATGCAGGTTCTGTGTTTTTAGGCCAGTACACGCCGGAAAGTGCAGGTGACTACGCCTCCGGTACAAATCATACCTTACCTACCAATGGAGCCGCAAAAGCATACAGTGGAGTGAATCTTACAAGTTTTATGAAAAAGATCACTTACCAGGAAATTACCAAATATGGTTTGTTTAACATAGGTCCATCTGTAGAAAGGATTGCCAGAGCAGAAGATCTTGAAGCACATAGAAGAGCAATTGAGATCAGGATGAATTCAGCCCATAATTACAGGTCATGAGTTTTGAACTCAAAAATATCATAAGAGATAATATCAGGGAATTGATCCCGTATTCCTCTGCCAGAAATGAATTTTCCGGTAAAGCATCCATATTTCTGGATGCCAATGAAAACCCGTTTAATTCTCCTTACAACAGGTATCCTGATCCTCTTCAGAAACAACTGAAAGACCGGGTTTCTTCATTGTATAAAGTACCTGCCGGGAATATTTTTCTCGGAAATGGAAGCGATGAGGCTATCGATCTGATTTTCCGCATCTTTTGTAAACCAGGGGTTGATAATGTTCTTTCAATTACTCCGAGTTACGGGATGTACGAAGTGAGCGCTTCTGTAAATGATATCGGGTTCAGGAAAGTATTGTTGAATGAAGATTATTCTTTCAACTCTGCTGCTATTCTTGAAGCCTCGGACTCATTCTCCAAACTGGTGTTTCTTTGCTCTCCCAATAATCCCACAGGGAATTTACTGTCAACAGAGGAGACCCGAAAACTGCTGGATATGTTCAGGGGTGTTGTTGTGGTTGATGAAGCTTATATTGATTTTGCTGATTCAGAAGGCATGTTGCCATTTTTAAAACAATATCCTAATCTGATTGTGCTCAGGACATTTTCCAAGGCCTGGGGTCTTGCAGGAATAAGACTGGGAATGGCTTTTGCATCAGAAGAGATCATAAGATTTTTTAATAAAGTAAAATACCCCTATAATCTGAATATCCTTACCCAGAATTTTGCTCTTGAACATCTGAAAAGTAGAAAACAAAAAATAGGCTGGGTAAATGAAATCATCGAGCAAAGAAAAATTCTGGAAAAAGAACTTTCAGATATTGAATTTGTAAAAAAAGTTTATCCTTCTGATGCAAATTTTTTATTGGTTCGTATGGACTATCCCAGGGAATTATATAATTACTTAAAAGAAAATGAGATAATAGTAAGAGATCGTTCAAGCCTTGTTTTATGTGAGGATTCTCTTAGAATCACCATTGGCACAAAAGAAGAAAACAGGGCTTTAATGAAAGCAATAAAGGAATTCGACTTTCCAGGATAAAGGGAATCTGCTGGCTAAAGATGCTATTAAGAGTTGCCTCATAAAATATCTAAGAAATGGAAAAATTATTGTTAATAGACAGAGATGGAACGCTCATTATAGAACCACCTGAGGATTACCAGGTGGACAGTCTGGAAAAGCTGGAATTTTATCCCCATGTCTTTCGTTTTTTATACAATATCAGGCATTTTACCGACTATAAACTGGTTATTGTCAGCAACCAGGATGGTATGGGTACAGATTCTTTTTCATATGAGGATTTTCATATTCCTCAAGAAAAATTTCTTTCGGTATTCCGTTCCCAGGGGATAGAATTCGATGATATCCTGATTGATACATCTTTACCTGAAGATAATGCTCCGACACGTAAGCCTCGTACCGGATTACTTGAAAAATACATGGATGGAAATTATGATCTCAAAAACTCCTATGTAATAGGTGACAGGATTACAGATATTCAACTTGCAAGTAACCTGGGGGCGAAGGCATTTTTCCTTAATCCCAAAAAAGATTCTTCGGATATAATAAAGAACAATTTATCAGATACTTGTGCTTTAGTGACCGATTCCTGGGAAGACATATGGAATTATTTAGCAGGTAAAGACAGAATGGCAAAAATTACCCGCAAAACCCGGGAAACATCCGTTCAGATAGAACTGAATATTGATGGATCCGGAAAGGCTGATATTTCAACAGGCCTGGGGTTTTTCGATCACATGCTCGAGCAGATACCAAAGCATTCGGGAGTGGATCTGCAAATTGAAACTGTGGGGGATCTTCATGTAGATGAACATCATACAGTGGAAGATACAGCTCTTGGTTTAGGAGAAGCTTTTAAAAATGCCCTTGGAGATAAAAAAGGCATCATGCGTTATGGTTTTTTACTACCCATGGATGAAAGCCTTGCCCGGGTGGCAATTGATTTTGGAGGGCGTAACTGGCTGGTATGGGAAGCTGATTTTAAAAGAGAAAAAATAGGAGATGTTCCTACAGAACTCTTTTTCCATTTTTTCAAATCATTTTCCGATACTGCTTTGTGTAATCTTAATATCGAAGTAGAAGGAAATAATGAACATCATAAGATTGAAGCAATATTTAAAGCATTTGCAAGAGCGATTAAAATGGCAGTTAAACGGGATCCTTACAGTAAGGATTTACCTAGTACGAAGGGGGTGCTTTAGGGTCAGGTTGGTTTAATTGTTTAGATTGTTTATCTTATCCCTGGCAGGCTAAAAGTAATGTTTGTTAAAGAATTACAGAATGAAAGTTGTTATTATAAAATATAATGCCGGTAATATTTTTTCAGTCCAATACGCATTGAAAAGATTGGGTATTGAAGCTGTTGTAAGCGGAGATCATGATGAAGTAAGATCGGCCGATAAAGTAATATTTCCCGGCGTGGGAGAGGCGAGTACCACTATGCAGTTCCTGAGGAAGGAAAAAATGGATTTATTACTGAAAAGCCTCGAACAGCCGGTACTGGGGATTTGTCTGGGCTTACAACTGATGTGCAGGCATTCGCAAGAAGGGGATACCCCATGTATTGATCTTTTCGATGTGGATGTAAAAAAATTTCCTCCAAACGATAAGGTTCCGCATATGGGATGGAATTCACTATATGACATGAAAGGTAAACTTTTTGATAATTTACCTGAAAATCCTTATGTATATTTCGTACATAGTTATTATGCAGAACAAAGTCGTGTTACCAGTGCGAAATGCAAATATATCCTGCCTTTTTCAGCTGCTTTTGAATGCAATAATTTTTACGCAACACAGTTTCATCCTGAGAAAAGCGGAGAAACCGGACAACAAATTCTAAAAAACTTTTTACAGATCTGATGGAAATAATACCTGCTATAGATGTGATTGATAATAAATGTGTTAGGTTAACACAGGGTGATTATGGGAGAAAAACGATCTATAATGAAGATCCCCTGGAAGTGGCTAAAATGTTTCAAGACTGGGGTATCCAACGTCTTCACCTGGTAGACCTTGACGGTGCAAAGGCCAAACACATAGTAAATCATAAAACACTTGAAAGAATAGCCACTCATACCTCCCTGGTAATTGATTTTGGGGGCGGACTGAAATCCGGTAAAGATATTGATATTGCCTTTGATTCAGGTGCTGCTATGGTGACCGGCGGAAGCATTGCTGTAAATGATCCGGAAACCTTTCTTCAATGGCTCGAAAAATATGGAGAAGAAAAGATCATACTGGGAGCAGACCACAGAAAAGGAAAAATTTCCACCACAGGCTGGACGGAAACCAGTGAGGTTCCTTTAATGGACTTTATTTCGGATTATCGTGAGAAAGGGATCCGGAAGGTCATATGCACTGATATTGCGCGGGATGGAATGCTTAAGGGGCCTTCAACTAACATTTATAAAAAGATCCTTGAGAAATTTGAGGATATCTCAGTCATTGCAAGTGGAGGAGTTGGAGTGAAAGGACACTTAATTGATCTTGAAAATGCAGGCATTCAATCTGTTATTGTTGGAAAAGCAATATACGAAGGCAGGATTTCACCTGAAGAAATAATGGAATTCTTAGATAAATAATTTATGCTGGCGAAAAGAATAATACCCTGTCTGGATATCAGGGACGGAAAAACAGTAAAAGGAATAAACTTTCTGGGCATTAAGGAAGTGGGTGATCCTGTTGAACTTGGAGCCAAATATGCCAGGGAAGGAGCTGATGAGCTGGTATTTTTGGATATAACTGCTACTCATGAGAAACGAAAGTTGTTTGCTGATCTGGTGAAAAGGATTGCACTTCATTTGAATATTCCTTTTACGGTAGGCGGGGGTATCAATGAGATGGCAGATGCAGATGCACTTCTCAGTGCCGGAGCAGATAAAATTTCCATAAATTCTTCAGCAGTGCGAAATCCTGATCTTATAAATTCTCTGGCAGGATCCTTCGGGAGCCAGTTTGTGGTAACAGCCATAGATGCAAATCTTGAAAGCACGGGAGAGTGGATGGTTTATGTGAATGGTGGACGTTTAAAAACCGATAAGGAATTATTCAGTTGGGCTCACGAAGCACAGGAAAGAGGCGCAGGAGAAATCTTATTTACATCCATGAATCATGACGGGACCAAAAATGGATATGCGAATGAAGCACTTGCAAAGCTTGCAGATTTGCTTAGCATACCCGTTATAGCCTCAGGAGGTGCAGGTGAGAAGAAGCATTTTACGGAAGTATTTACAAAGGGGAAAGCAGATGCTGCCCTTGCAGCCAGTATTTTCCATTACAATGAAATACCAATTCCCGAGTTAAAAGCCTATCTCGGGCGAAATAATATTGTTGTCAGATAAAAAAATACAATGAAACCGGATTTTACCAAACTTAACGGACTTATACCTGCAGTGGTTCAGGATTCCCAGACACTTAAAGTGTTGATGGTGGGCTTTATGAACGAAGAAGCCTACCAAATCACCAAAAAAAGTGGAAAAGTGACTTTTTATAGCCGAACACGTGAAAAACTATGGACCAAAGGCGAAGAAAGCGGGAATTTTCTCTATGTGGATAAAATTATCAACGATTGTGATAATGACACCCTGCTAATAAAAGCAAAACCTGCAGGCCCTGTTTGTCACACCGGAAGTGATACCTGTTTTGATGAGAAAAATAAAGCAGGTATTTCATTTTTGCTCAAACTGGAGAAGATCATAAAAAAGCGCAAAAAAGAAATGCCTGAAGGCTCTTACACCACCAAGCTTTTCAAAAAAGGAGTTAATAAAATCGCCAAAAAACTGGGAGAAGAAGCCGTTGAACTCGTCATTGAAGCCAAGGATGATAATGATAAACTTTTCCTCAATGAAGCAGCAGACCTCTTATATCATCTCCAGGTATTGCTGGTACAGCGTAAAATGAATCTTGAGGATGTAGTGGAGGTGCTGGAGAAGAGGCATAAGTGAGGAAGTTGTGCAGTGATGCACAACTTCCTCTCCCTACCAGATCATCGCTCTCCTCTCCTCATCAATAAACATCGCTGAAGTTGAATCTATGTTAAATGCTGCATAGAATTCATCCATATTGGGGAGAGGGCCGTTAACTCTTAATCTTCCGAGAGAATGAACATCTTCTTTGGTTCTTCTTAGTATTTCCTTATCAGTTATGTTTTGAGCCCATACATGAGCATATGCAAGGAAAAACCTTTGTTCCGGAGCGAATCCGTTGATCTCTGGTTGGGGTGGATACTTTTTAAATGCTTCCTGAAGTGCTGTATAAGCAATATTTAATCCGCCGAGATCAGCAATATTTTCTCCAAGGGTTAACTCGCCATTTGCCATGGTGCTGTCAAGGACAGGATATGAATTAAACTGCTCCACCAGCACCTTCGCTCTCTTATTGAATTTTTCAGCGTCCTCCTCAGTCCACCATTCCGTAAGGTTCCCGTTCTTATCATATTTTCTTCCCTGATCATCGAAACCATGAGTCATTTCATGACCTATAACAACCCCGATTGCTCCGTAATTAACAGCATCATCGGCATCCATATAAAAAAAAGGAGGCTGCAAAATACCTGCAGGGAATACAATTTCATTCCTTGACGGATTGTAATATGCATTTACTGTTTGGGGAGTCATTGCCCACTCATCGGGGTCAACGGGTTTTCCGATCTTGGATAACCTGTAATCCAGGTTAAACCTGGAAGCCCGCATCACATTTTTAAAATAAGAATCATCTTCGATTTCAAGGCCATCATAATTTCTCCATTTATCGGGGTAACCAATCTTAACATTCATGGATTCCAATTTCTCATGGGCCGCCTTTTTGGTCTCTTCACCCATCCAATCCAACTGATCAATTCTCATACCCAATGCAAATTTCAGATTACCCACCAGTTCTAACATTCTTTCTTTGGCTTCAGGAGGAAAATGTTTTTCAACAAACATCTGGCCGATGGCTTCGCCAAGAGCATAATCTTCAACACGCAGAACTCTTTTCCAGCGGGGTTGAATGGATTTCTTTCCTGAGAGATACTTGCCATAGAAATTGAAATTTTCATCAACAAAATCAGAACTGAGATAAGAAGCAGCATTATTCAGAATGTGCCATTTAAGGTATACTTTCCAATCTTCAACCGAAATTTCGCTAAGCATTTTATCTGTTTCCTTGAAAAATTCGGGCTGGGCAACATTCAGTTCTTTAAGATCCTCAAGGCCCATCGTCTGGAAGTATCCTTCCCAGTTCATGGCTGGAGTTGATGAATCAAGTTCACTGATCAACATCTTGTTGTATGTAAGATGTGGATTCCTTCTTTCCAGACGTGTCATTGAAGCATTGGCAAGACGGTCTTCAAGGGAAAAAATAACCTGTGCTTTTTCTTTAGCTGTTTCCGGGATATCTCCTGCAAGCACAAGCATATTGGTTATGTATTCCCTGTATTTTTGCCTTATTTCTTCCGATTTGGCATCTTTTGCCGTATAATAATCTACATCAGTCAGGCCAAGTCCTCCCTGGTAAATGTTTGCAATTACCATGTCACTGTTTTTCTTATCAGGGGCCCCGTACAGGTAGAACAATACAGAAAAGTTATTTTTATGAAGGTGCGTGATAAGATTTGAAAGATCTTCCCGGGATTGGATCTTTTCAATCTCATTCATAATTTCATTCAGAGGTTCAATCCCAAGAGCGTCAATTTTTTCCGTATTCATTCCTTCACTGAAAAACAATCCGACCTTATGGGCAATCGTACCTTTTTCCGGTTGAGCTGCTGCGGCTTCTTCAATCAATGCCTTCACCATTTTTTGATTATCTTCTGCAAGCTTATCAAAAGAACCGTACCTGCTGAATTCATCAGGAAGAGGATTATTTGCCATCCAGCCTCCATTAGCATATTGATAAAAGTCTTGCCCGGGTTGGGTAGTTAAGTCTAAATTTTTCTTATTTATTGCCATATCTTTATTTGAACATGAAAAAAGTACAACTGATAATACTATCAGGAGTACCAACAAATTTTTTTTCATCTTGTTGATTTAAATATTAGAATTCAAGAATCGTGTTTTTTATGATTTCAATTGCTTCCCTGAGCTGTTCTTCATTTATAACAAGCGGTGGAGCAAAACGAATGATGTGTCCATGTGTGGGTTTTGCCAGCAAACCGTTCTCTTTCAGCGACATACAGACATCCCAGGCTGTTTTTCCATTCTTGGGCTTAATGACTATGGCATTTAATAATCCTTTACCTCTTACCAGTTCTATCATAGGAGAATCGATCTTCTTTATTTCCTCACGGAATATCACGCCCAGTTTCTCGGCATTCTCTGCCAGATTTTCTTCTTTTATAACCTCCAGGGCGGCTATTGCCACCTTTGCAGCCACAGGATTACCTCCGAAAGTAGATCCGTGTTCTCCGGGTTTAATGGTCAACATTATATCATCATCTGCCAGGACAGCTGATACCGGGTAGATTCCACCCGAAAGCGCTTTGCCTAAGATGAGAATATCAGGCTTTACTCCTTCATGATGTGAGGCAAGGAGTTTTCCGGTACGGCCAATACCTGTCTGAACTTCGTCCGCTATAAAAAGTACTTTGTTCTTTTTACAAAGGTCATAAGCTTTTTTCAGATATCCGTCTTCGGGAACATATACACCAGCTTCTCCCTGTATGGGCTCAACCAGGAATCCCGCAACATTAGGATCTTCAAGGGCTTTTTCAAGGGCAGGGATATCATTGTAGGGTATTTTCACAAAACCGGGTGTATAAGGACCGAAACCTTTGTAGGAATCCGGATCTGTTGACATGGAGACAATGGTAATGGTGCGGCCATGAAAGTTTCCTTCGCAAACGATGATCTTTGCTTCATTTTCAGGAATGCCTTTTTTATCATATCCCCATCTGCGACATAATTTCAATGCTGTTTCATCACCTTCAGCACCGGTATTCATGGGAAGAACCTTATCGTATCCGAAATATTTCGTCACATATTCTTCATATTCACCCAATACTGAATTGTAGAAAGCTCTCGATGTAAGCGTTAGCTTTTTTGATTGATCAATCAGGGCATTTACAATTTTCGGATTGCAATGACCTTGATTTACAGCAGAGTATGCTGACAGGAAATCAAAATATTTTTTACCTTCAACATCCCAAACGTATATGCCTTCACCTTTGTCAAGAACTACCGGAAGGGGATGATAATTGTGGGCACCAAATTTGTCCTCTCTGGAAATATAATCCTGGGTATTCATTTATTATTTGTATTTTTAAGTTTGACAAAAAGAAGGCATAAAAATATATGAATCATATGATTATTTATAATCTTATGAAAAAAAAAACTATGCTTTATAAAATAATAGCTTATCCTTGTTTAAGGTAAGGTTTAATTTCTTAAACATTTTGCTCAATTTCATGTTGTTCTTTAAACGAAAGTTAGGTATTACTATTTTAACTTGATATTTCTCAGACCTTGAAATATCGGCGTTTAAGGGCTGGTTAATATATTAAAACCCGATTAATAATAAGAAAAATGGAAGTCAAAACACGTAATATATTTCATCTTTTAAAAAAAAGAAGAAGCATTGTTTCATTTTCTCCTGAAATGATTCCCGAGAAGGATCTTATGCTTTTATTTGATGCAGCAAGATGGGCTCCTTCAAGCAGAAATGCCCAACCCTGGAGATTTATTTATGCCACCAAAGAATCGATGGAGGCTTATAACCGCTTTTTTGATCTGCTTTATGAAGGAAACAAGCTCTGGGCCCACGCTGCTCCTGTTCTCGCACTTAGCGTAGCTGAAGTGGTATCGGATTACAAATCCAGACCAAATAAATATGCTTTTCATGACCTGGGAATGGCGATGGGAAATCTATTGACACAGGCCACATCTATGGGGATTTATGTTCATCAAATGGGAGGATATGATGCAGAAAACGCCAGAAAGGTCTTTAGCATTCCTGAGAGGTTCGAACCCGGGGCTATGATTGCTTTGGGATATCCCGGGGAGATTGATAATTTGCCAATGGAACTGAAAAGGCGTGAATTACAAAAAAGAGTTCGTAAAGAACTGGATGAATTTGTTTACAAAGCCAGATGGAAAGGAAAATGATAAATTAAAATTTCGCAGTTATTTTCACGTTAAACCTTCTGTTTGTAAGATAATTCGGTGCAGCCAAAACTCCCGGAACACTTTCCTGGTTAGAAACTGTTCTTATCCATAAATATGAGATGGTATTTTTAATCCCCAGAAGGTTGAAGATCTCCGCGCTAATCCATATATTTTTAAAATTACGGAAGGGATTTTTTTCACCCAATGTAGAGTCTTCTTTTTTTAATATTTTGGAAAAGCCGATATCCACACGGCGATAGGGGGGGAGACGGTAAATATCATCATAGCGGTTCTTATTAATGGAACCATAAGGTAGTCTTGAACCATACAGGAAGTTGAGACTTACTTTATATTCGGGGTTATTCGGGAGGTAGTCCTGAAAATACAATCCGAAAGTCATAAGCTGATCGGTAGGGCGGGGATAATACCCCGGTTCGAAAACTACTTCTTCTCCATCTTGGTTAATATAGGTAACTATGTCATTTTCTATATCTTCACGTGTTCTCATAAATGACAGGCTCACCCATGATTCAGCATCTTTAACAAATTCTCCGTTAATCTTAAAATCTATCCCGGTGGCATATCCACGGGCCAGATTTTCACCTGCGTATCTTATTCTTACATTATCCACTTTATAAGGCACCAGGTTGGTAAGATGCTTGTAATAAATTTCTGTGGTGAATTTGAAAGGACGTTCCCAGGCCTGAAAAATATAATCACCACCTGCAACAAGGTGCATTGACTTCTGAGCTTTCAGGTCTTTGTTAACTATCCCCCGTGAATTTCTCATTTCTTTGTAGAAAGGAGGCTGGTAATAGATTCCGGATGAAAGGTGAAACATAATATCCCTTTCCCAGTCCGGCTGAATGGAAAATGAAGCCCTCGGACTTACCAGGAATTGTTTGTTCAGAGCAAGGTAAGTAGATCTAAGACCTGCAGTAATGAAATAAGAATTGCGAATGCCCTTAAATCCCCAGGTATCCTGGAAAAAGGCTGAAAATTTATGATTTCTGATTTCATTTTCCGCTTTGATGACATCATACAATTCAAGTTTTTCAGATCCGGAGGGCACTGAGAAACCGGCAGAATCGATCAGGTCCCATTCACTAAGCTTATCATAGATGTGCTGGTAATCATAGCTTAGACCCCAGCTTATCTTGTGATTGGATACATCATATTCCCCTATATGCGAAAGGTTATATACATAAGCATCCAGGTAATTTCTTGCATGATTCTGGAAAGCCCCTATCCCGATATTAAGGATGCTATCTCCATAGGTATCAGAACCAATGGTATTATCCAGTTCATTGATCAAATATTGTCCAATAATATCATATGTTTCTCTTTCGGATGTACTGAATCCCGAATTGATGAGTTTCAGTCTCAGGCCTGGTTTTGGGGTATATTCAAGAGTAGCAGCACCCAGGTAGGTGTCAAAACGATCAACTTCGTTTCCCTGGTAATAAACCACAAGGTTCAACGGGGAAGAAGAAGTCCCGAATTCGGTGTCTTTCCTTCTGGGGGCAAAGTTAAACTGATTCAGAGAAACATTTCCCAGCATGCTTAGCTCCAGTTTAGGTGAAAAGCGATAACGGAGAAGTGCCTGAAAATCTCCGAATTGGGGTTGATAATCACCTTCGGTTTCAAGACTGTTCAGAAGATATGCTGTAGTTTTATAACGAATGCCTCCGATCACGCTTAATTTCTGATCTTTACTTGCCCCTTCAAGGTGCAGGGATCCTCCTAAAAGGCTTAAAGAAGCTGAACCCGCAAATTCCGATGGGCGACGATACCGGATATCAAGTACGGATGACATTTTATCACCATATCTTGCATCAAAACCTCCGGCTGAAAAACGAATAGAAGAAATAAGATCTGAATTTATGAAACTCAATCCTTCCTGTTGACCTGAACGTACCAGGAAAGGACGGTATATTTCAATATCATTAACATAAATGAGGTTTTCATCATAATTTCCTCCTCTCACCGAATACTGAGAGCTTAATTCATTGTTGGAAGAGACTCCCGGCAGTGTTTTAATGATTGTTTCGATTGAGCCGGCAGTATTGGGAAACAAGGCTATGGAATTCACATCAATGCTTCGGAAGGAGGTTGCCCGTTCCTGTCTTGCACTCACCGAAACTTCATCTATCTCGGTAATGTCTTTTTCGAGTTCAACATTCAGTTTTTGTAATTCACCCGGTGTCAGAACAACAACAACGGTTTGGCTTTTAAAACCGACACAGGAAATGACCACTTCAAGATCTCTTTCTGCGGGTACGGTGAGATCATACATCCCGCCCGCATTGGTCATTGTCCCGATATTCTCTCCTTTAACAGCAACATTCGCTAAAAAAACAGGATTACCCTCTTCATCCGTAATTTTCCCCAGTATTTTACTCTGAGCACTTAATTCCTGATGAAACAGAAGACCAATAAGAGCGAAAAATATGAACAGGGCTTTTTTCATACTTCGGGATATAGGCTATAACTGAACAAAAGGGAAAAAATTGTAAAGAAAGGGAGGAAAAATTTAATCATCTTCTTCTTTATCTTGTTTGAATTCTCCTTCTTTTAGCGCTTCAAAGAATTTAACCCAGTTCAATGGATTTAAAATTGAAATGGAAGGATATTGCCCTGCATAATAGAGTTTTTCATATTGCTGTCGCATGGTGTTTTTAAATGCCAGGTCTGCGTTCGGTTCAAAATCCATATTAAGTTGTGCCTTGATAATTTCAATATTTCTCATTGCTCTTTGCATATCATCATCAGGAAGCTCCAGGTTGATGAAAGCCACCTTGAATTCCTCATAAGATTTCCAGGGAAATATCTTTACTTCTTCAAGTCTTATGGTATCATTCAGCAGATATACATCACGAGGATAATGGCGTTCTTTGAGAGTGTCAGGAATTTTGACCAGGGAACTTTTATAACCGATCGCCCTGAAAAGAATGCTGTCTGAAGGTTGAACAATAAACGAAAAAATTCCCTTTTCATTGGAAGTTGTTCCGGTTCCTTTCCTTAGATTAATAACGTGGACATTTTCAACGGGCTCGTATTTAAGATTTCTTATTACTCCGGAAAATTGGATAAGATCTTCTTTTTGTCCAAAGAGGCTTAATCCCAGACAACTGATAAATATCAGTATATAGAGTTTTTTAATGATCATAGGCTTTATAAGTGAGCAAAAATAACCAAAAAAAATAATTCTGGTAATTAATCTCTAATTTAATGATCACAGTCTTATTTATGTCAATAAAACCATTTTAAAATATTGAATAATCTAACAAATTTACATCTTGCTTTGTTGGCATATTAAGTGTTAAACAATTATTGAAAAATTTTACCTATGATCTCCCAAAAAGAAATTCGTTTGAATCCCCGTTCACGTGGATTTCATTTAATTACATCTGAAATTGAAAGTAATCTCCCGAGTCTTCCAAAAACAGGCTGGGTTAATATTTTAATTAAACATACCTCAGCGGCGATTACGATGAATGAAAATGCTGATCCATCTGTTCGAACAGATTTTGAAAATTTTATCAATAAACTGATCCCTGAAAATGATCCCGTATACATTCACACAATTGAAGGTCCGGATGATATGCCTGCCCATATCAAGTCCTCCCTGTTTGGTCAGTCGCTGACTATACCCATTACCAATGCCAGACTGAATCTTGGAACCTGGCAGGGGATATATCTATGTGAGTTCAGGAATAGAGGGGGAGGAAGAAAACTGGTAATTACAATTATGGGAGAATAATTGCCGGCAATAGCTTGTTTGACGATGCATGTTGATTTCATCTTTCACCAGAACTCAAGCGATATGCGGTTAGGGGAGGCTGAGGATTTGCGGAGGAAATTAAATTATGAATTGATATAACACTACCAAATACAAGTAAATAATAACCTTTAAAATACTTATTATGGAAAATCATATTATTAAAATTAAGTCAATATCGCCTGTTACCCATAACGTAAACAGATACATAATTGATAAACCGGAGAATTATGATTTCATTCCCGGTCAGGCTACTGAAGTTTCAATTAATAAGGATGGCTGGAAAGATGAGAAAAGACCCTTTACTTTCACCTCTTTACCGGGAGATGATCATCTCGAGTTTACCATTAAAAGTTATACCGATCATAAAGGGGTAACCAGTGAACTTCTCACTTTAAGCCCGGGTGATGAATTCATCCTGGGTGAGGTATTCGGGGCCATCAATTATGATAATGAAGGAGTGTTTGTTGCCGGTGGAGCCGGCGTGACACCTTTTGTAGCTATTCTGCGAGATCTTCATACTCAGGGGAAAATGGGGAATAACAAGCTCATTTTCGCTAATAACACCAGGAAAGACATCATTTATGAAGAAGAGTTTCGAGATATGCTCGGGGATAATTTTGTCAATGTTCTTTCTGAAGAAAAGGCGGAAGGATTTAAACATGGTTTTATTGATGAAGCGATTTTGAAAGAAAATGGAATCGATAAAGCGAAGAATATTTACTTATGCGGCCCTCCTCCAATGATGGATAGCATGATGGAACTATTCGAAAAACTGGGTATTGAAGAGGAAAAGCTCGTCACTGAGGATTTATAGATTCTTTCTTTGTTTAATAACATCTTTCCAGAGCTTTGAGATTTTTTAATTTTGGAGCATAAATCAGGGAAATATAATGAAAGAATTGATTTTACTCGGAGATGAGGCCATAGCGCAGGGTGCAATTGATGCCGGCCTGTCAGGGATTTATGCATATCCCGGTACTCCTTCAACAGAAATCACCGAATATGTGCAAGCCTCCAAAACGGCAAGGGAAAGAAAAATTCACAGCGATTGGTCAGCCAATGAGAAAACCGCTCTGGAAGCCGGGCTGGGTATGGCCTATGCCGGAAAAAGAGCTATGGTTTGTATGAAACATGTAGGTTTGAATGTTGCGGCAGATCCATTTATGAATTCAGCGATAACTGGAGTAAATGGTGGATTGATAATTACTGTAGCCGACGATCCTTCCATGCATTCTTCCCAGAATGAGCAGGATTCAAGGTTTTTCGGGAAGTTTGCCATGATCCCGGTTTTTGAGCCCTCAAATCAGCAGGAAGCCTATGATATGGTTTCAAGGGCTTTTGAATTATCGGAGAAATATAGCGTGCCTGTTATGATGCGAATAACCACCCGGCTTGCACATTCAAGAGCGGTTGTAAAAACCCGTAAACCGGAAGATGAGAATGAACTTAAACTTCCCGTAGACCTAAAGCAATTCATTCTTTTGCCTGCTATTGCCAGGAAAAGATATAAAATCCTTCTGGAAAATCAGCATTCATTTGAAGAAGCTTCTGAAAGTTCCCAATTTAATTTTCAGCTAAAAGGAAAAAATAAAACCACAGGAATTTTAGCCTGTGGACTTGCCTATAACTATTACATGGAAAATGCAAGAACCAGGGGATTGGATTATCCTGTTCTTAAGATATCTCAATATCCCCTTCCTTCCAAAATGGTTCTGGAATTTACAAAGGAACTTGAAGAACTGGTTATTCTGGAAGAGGGATATCCGGTTATTGAAGAAATGTTGAAAGGTTTTTTTGAAACACCCGTAAAAATCAGGGGCAGACTTGACGGCAGCTTGCCAGGAGATGGTGAGTTAAACCCAAATCTAATAGCCGTAGCACTGGGGCTTGAGGATAAAAGAGGTGAAGATATACCTGGTGTTGTCAGAAACAGACCTCCGGCCTTATGCAAAGGTTGCAGTCATGCAGATGTTTACCTGGCTTTGAATGCATCTATTGAAAAATATGGTAAAGGCAGGGTTTTCTCCGACATAGGCTGTTATACACTCGGAGCATTACCCCCTTTTGAATCTATTAACACCTGTGTTGACATGGGAGCCTCTATAACCATGGCGAAAGGGGCCGCAGATGCGGGTTTGAGGCCGGCAGTGGCTGTAATTGGTGATTCAACTTTCACACATTCCGGGATGACCGGCTTATTGGATGCTGTATTGGAAAATACAGCCATAACCATCATTATTTCCGATAATTCTACCACGGGAATGACCGGGGGGCAGAAATCAAGTGCAACCGGTCGATTGGAGAACATAATTCTTGGACTGGGGGTGGAAAAAGAACATATGATTCACCTGGCACCTCTCAAAAAGCACCAGGAGGAAAACGTAAAAATTTTGGAACGGGAACTGGAATATGAAGGTGTCTCGGTAATTATTGCACAACGTGAATGTATCCAGACACTTACCCGGAGGAAAAAGTTGGAAAAGAAACAACAGCCACAGAAATAATTCCGGAATTCAAATGTCATCCGATAAAATGCTTTTATTCATTTACTTACAAAATATACTATAATGAAAACTGATATAATTCTCTGTGGAGTCGGTGGTCAGGGAATACTTTCAATAGCAGCAGCCATAGGACTTGCTGCACAAAACAGGAAACTACAGGTAAAACAGGCTGAAGTTCATGGAATGAGTCAGAGGGGAGGGGCGGTACAATCTCATCTTAGACTTTCAGACGATGAAATATCTTCTGACCTGATCCCTTTCGGAGGTGCAGATATTATTTTATCGGTTGAACCCATGGAGTCTTTGCGCTATTTACCCTATCTCTCTGCCGATGGATGGTTACTTACCAATACAGCTACTTATAATAATATTCCGGATTATCCGGATGTGAATGAAATTGAAAATGAAATTCGCAAAATAAATAATCATGTAATGATAGATGCTGACAAAATAGCCAGGGAAGCAGGGTCAGTGAGGGCTTCAAATATGGTTATGCTTGGCGCCGGTTCGTTATACACAGGCATCGAAAAAGAGCACTTTATATCTGCCATTCAAAAGCTTTTTAACACAAAAGGAGAAGATATAATCAGAATGAATGTTTTAGCTTTTGAGGAGGGCGAGGAAGCAGCCAGGAAATACAACACAGAATAAATTATTAATAGTTGAGCCTACTCCGAAAACTAGTTTTCGGCAATTTGTGAAAATTTATTATTCATTTATGTGATTATATTTCAACATTTTAATTTGTGTAAATTTGTGTTCCCATTTGTGTAAATTTGTGGATAATTGACTTTTCGGAGTGGCCTCATAGTTTAAAATTTTAACAACAGAATCCATTTCCAAATACAGAAATAAACATAAAATCTTTTGACGTGTTAATTTTTACCTAAACTAATAATTCCGAATAAATGCTTACAGAAAAAGATCGTGCTACCATTGAGAAAAAAGGTATCCCTGTTGCGGAGATTGAGAGACAGTTCCGGTTATTTGAAAGAGGAGTCGATTATGTGAAACTGATAAAACCTGCCACATCGGGTGAAGGTATAGATGTACTTGATAAAAGGCAGGAAGAATCTCTGATCGACCTTTATGAGACCGGCATGGAAGATAAAACTGTAATAAAGTTTGTACCTGCTTCGGGAGCTGCCAGCCGAATGTTCAAGGATCTTTTTAATGCGATGGAAGAACTTGCGAAAAACGGTAATCCGGATATTATTGATAATAATAAAAGATTATATGATTTTTTCAGTGAATTGGAAAAATATCCTTTTTATGAAGATCTTAAGACGGCAATAGAGCAAAATGATAAAACCCTCGGTGCTCTTTATGAAGATAAAGAGTATCATACTTTACTTGAGTTTATATTAACCAAAAGGGGCATTAATTATGGTTCCTTTCCTAAAGGACTTTTAAAGTTTCATCAATATCCTGAAGGAGCAAGAACAGCACTTGAAGAACATTATGAAGAAGCATCCTTATACCTCACCGATCCGAAAGCGGCAGTGAATCTCCATTTCACTGTATCCCCGGAGCATTTAGTTCTCTTCACCAACCTCACGGAGGTATTGAATGAGAAATACCGGAATTCACAGGGATTGCTTTTTAATGTCAGCTTTTCTGTTCAAAAATCGTCCACTGATACTCTTGCTGTAGACCTGGAAAATAAACCTTTCCGGATTGAAGGGGAAAGTTTGTTGTTTCGGCCCGGTGGTCATGGAGCATTGATTGAGAACCTTAATGATCTTGATGAAGACGTGGTATTCATTGGAAATATAGATAATGTATGCCCTGATCAGATGAAAGATTTAAAGATAAGGTATAAAAAGATCCTGGGAGGGTTCTTACTTAAGAAAACAGAACGGATCCACAATATTCTTAACCGTATTGAAAAAGGGGAAAGAGGGGAAGCCCTGCGCATTCATATTCTGGAAGTGGTTAATGAGATCTCACCTGAGGCAGCACAGGAATTAAAGTCAATGCACAATGACCTGTTTAATGAAAATGCTTATAATTTTTTAAATAAACCTGTTCGTGTTTGCGGCATGGTGCAAAATGTAGGTGAACCCGGTGGTGGTCCTTTCTGGATACGTGATGAAGCAGGAAAAATGAGCAAGCAGATCATTGAGAGTTCCCAGATTGATATGGATGATTCCGCACAGAAAGAAATCTTTCAATCATCAACACATTTTAATCCGGTAGATCTGGTCTGCTATATTCGCAATCATAAGGGAGAAAGATTTAATCTTTCCGAATTCTCCGATCCTTCCATGGCCTTTATTTCCAGAAAGACCAGGAATGGAAAAGAGTTAAAAGCTCTTGAGCATCCCGGCCTCTGGAATGGATCCATGGCGGGCTGGCTTACATGGTTTGTGGAGGTGCCTCTCGAGACTTTCACCCCCGTGAAAACTGTCTTCGACCTCATGCGACCGGAACACAGGGTATGATCACTGTACCATTCCTTTTTCCCAGATAAGGCTCCATCCCCGGAGCCAGTTACGGGAACCAAAAGCTCCTTTATAATTAACGGCCTCATACCATGAGGAGTTATATTCTGCAAGGTTGTTATAAACAGCATTTACCGGTAAGAGATCATATGGCATGCTGTTGGCTTCGATACCCGGATCTCCAATTGTATTAAATCTTTCCTCGATGAAAAAATCATTTAATTCCTGCTCGCGAATATCGCTGTCTTCCTTTTTTGGATTTAGAATAAAAAGACTGTCCTTGTTATTCCCCGCAATATCATAAAAGATATTATGGGAAAAATCAAGTTCACCGGAATTTATCTTGCTATAACTATCAACCCCTCCTGAATTGTCGATAGATATCCCTGTTTCATTATTGATAAATAGTGAATTCCGATAAATTCCACCACCTCCTTTTTCAACAGATATTAAAACATTGTCATGACCCGTAAGGTTTCCTATAAAGGTAGCATTATAGATAACCGGAAGAGAAAAGAAATCGGGTGTTACTCCCCAGGGATTTCCGGTATGTTCTGCTACATGATCGCCGGTTTCATCATCCAGTATTCCAAGAAGAAACTGACATTTTCCTGTATAGCCCTCATCAAAATCAAAGGCATCATCTCCACAAAAAGCCACCGCTATATTTGAGAGATTTACGTTACCTCCAAAAACTTCCAGTCCATCGTCCGAATTGGAGATGATCTCTATGTGGTGAATGATTGTTTTTCTTCCAACTCCACCAAGAGTCAGACCATTAATTTCATTTCCTTCACCGATGGCTGTACCTCCGTGGCGTATCGAGACATATTGCAAAATGCCGGAATTATCATCTTCAAATGTTCCGCCATAAACTCCCCTTGGTTCGCTTATTGGAATGCCTTCTATGAATCCTTCACCTGATGGTGAATTGACAGGAGCATTGCCGAGAATAATCAATCCGCCCCACAAACCTCGTGTATCCGGGGGAACTGACCCCTGAAGATCATCTCCCTCAACAGTGAAAATTATTGGTTCATCTGAAGTTCCCTCTGCGATTATTGTTCCGCCCCGGGCTACGATCAATGCACTGGCCTGACTTCCCTGCCCTGTTTTTGCCCTGATTACCGTTCCTGCTTCAATACTTAAGGTTTGACCATCATTCACAAAAACAAAACCATCGATCAGGTATGATTTGTCTTTTGTCCATGTCACTGTCCCTGTACCTCCGCCCAGGTCAGAAATCACTTCATTGTAAGGAATGAGGTATTCACTCTTTCTACATGAAAAAGCTGATAATACTAAAAATATGCAGATGATTGTTTTATGCATTTTTAAAGTTTAAATTCAAGGTTAAGATAAAGGTAAGCCTGATCAGGTCCGTTTTTAGCGCATGAATACCAGTCTCTGTAATTTAATGAAAGATTAATATTATCGTGGACATTGTATTCAACGCCTGCAATAACAGCACTGCCGTCATTTAAAATATTCCACGGAATACTGGTTTCCGGATCAATGGAAGACCCTAAACGGTCATACCTGGCAAAAATTTCCCATTTATCATATATCAGATAAGTTCCATACACAGACATTCCGTCAAGATCATTTCCATAGTTAAATCCTCTGTTAAGGGCTTTAATAAACTCATAGGATAAACGATACTTTTCTTGCTGATAGGAAATGAAAAAGGCAATTGTACTTTGTAAAGCATCCTTTTTCATGTAATCGTAATATAATCGCAGGGTGGTATTATTAAAAGGATTTATTGTTACACCTATCGATGTTTTATAAGAATTATCGGATTGCAAATTTTTATAACCCTCACCGTTGGAGAATACAAGGTCTGCCTTGAGAAAATCATAAAACTGGTATTCTGCTCCGAACCCAATGTCAGCGCTCGGACCTATTTTATGTTCATCCTGAAAGGATTTGTATATATAACGATAGCCCCAGGTTTTTTCCTGTAATTTGAACTGAAGCATACTGAACAATCCCATATAAAGGCTTAGCCTGTCTTTTTTATATCTCAGTTCAGCGGTTTTAAAATAAGCATATCGTCTGATGAGAGAATATTGAGACAAATCCTCCGGACTACCAATATCCAGCTTAGCCTCTGCAGTGAAATGCTCATTAATATTTCCTTTATATCCAAGGTAAACTCTTTTGACTTCCAGGGCTGTGCTTTGGTCTTCCTTACACAAACCCTTATAAAAATCGGAATAAACCTTGAGAATAGGTTCACCTTTTTGAGCGAACAGTCCATTACATAACATAAACAGTACTATACCGGGAAATAGCACAGGTATGATCTTTTTCATGGTGTATTTATAAGTTTTCGCAATGTTAAGTTTTAATTAAAAAATTAAGATTAAATTAAGAGTAAGTTAATGTTAACCTTATGTTATGGTAAGCATGACTTAAGATAAATTGGATAAGTTTGTACAAAGCAGATTTATGAAAATAATTGGTCTGGTAGTCGCGTTGATCATTAATCTTGGTTCTCTTTCAGAAGAACCTTCTGAAATAAATGATAAATCTCAAATCCTCAGCGGTAAGATTATTGAGTCTGTCAGTGGTGAGGCGCTTACGGGAGTTGAAATTGAGATTATCGAAACAGGAAAAAGATTGTATTCAGATTTTGATGGCGAATTTAAAATTTCTGATCTGGGCCGGGGTGAAGAAATAAGTTTGAGAATAACATTCATTTCCTACAAGAAGAGAATCATCAGGGGAGTAAAACCCGGGAAAAAGGAACTCATTATTAAGCTTCATGATGATAAGTCTTCCATTTCACTTTCCACTCCAAATTCGAGGCTTAGCACCTGAGGGTAAATTTATTCTTAGAGACTCTTATAGTCACACCTCAATTTAAGATCAGTTCCCCAATAAATTTATTTGATCAGGCTTTCTTTTTTTTTATATCTTAGCTTACTGTTAATTTACCCTTAATTTATTTTCAATGGATTTTAATAAATATAGAATACTTCTTGTTGATGATGAAAAAGATATTCTTGAATTTTTAAGTTATAACCTTGAAAAAGAAGGCTTTAATTTGTATACTGCTGAGAATGGGGTAGAGGCTGTTGAGAAAGCCAGGGAGGTAAACCCACATCTTATTCTTCTTGATGTCATGATGCCCAAAATGGATGGAATTGAAACATGTGAAGTGCTCAGGGGCATTCCTGAATTAAAAAATGTACTTATTGCATTTCTAACAGCAAGGGGTGAGGATTACAGTCAGATAGCAGGTTTTGAAGCCGGAGGTGATGATTATATCACAAAACCCATTAAGCCGAAATTACTCACTTCAAAAGTCAAAGCTTTACTCAAGCGATACAAAAAAGCAGACAAAGCCTTAAAAGAACTTGAGGTCCCTTCCGAGATTCCCGAAATAAAGATTGACAAAGAAAAGTATATCGTAATTCTTAAAGGGGAAGAACTTTTTCTTCCCAAAAAAGAATTTGAATTACTTAATCTTCTTATTTCAAAACCCGAGAAAGTTTTTACCCGGGAAGAGATTTTTCATCAGGTCTGGGGGGATAATATAATCGTTGGTGACAGAACCATTGATGTTCACATCCGCAAGCTAAGGGAAAAGCTTGGAAAAGATTACATTAAAACAGTAAAAGGAGTAGGGTATAAATTTACAGCCTGATCAAAATCTTATCAGACAATAACCAGGTTGTTTATTATATATTTTCTCTATGCAGCTATTTTTCAATATCCTTTGCCGGTGGTTCCTGAGAATTTAAATAATTTCCGTGTTCTACAAAATCATGATTGGCTTTCACAACATGGGTAATGAACAACAACATGTTTTTGGATTCCGTCATTAAATCCAGAAAGACCAGGCTGACCTTGGTTCCTGCTCCTTCTTTTTTAAGAGATTTAATTTGTTTCTTTCTTAAACTATTAATTTCACTTATCAGCAAATCTCTTTTACTCTCTAACTCACTTATATGTTCAAAGGAATTCTGTCTCACAATGGTCAATGCAAAATTGAAGAATTCAGACATTTTCTCATTGAATTCAAGCAAATCTTCCTGTCTTTTTTGATCGAGGGGACGATGTTTATTATCGACGTGACGAAATAGCGGTGCTATAGAGAAATTAAGACAATTGCTTGTCTCCCTGAGATAGTCAAGAACCTGAACATAATGATGTCCTGAATCAGCTTCGTCTCCTTCAAGCTGCTTGATGGTAAGGTGAACATTATTCTTTAATTTTTTGGTTGTTTTATTCAACTCCTTAACATCCTTAAGGATATTCTGGAGATTTTTCCGCTTTTCTTTTACAAAAGCTATTACTGCCAGGTAATAAAGTTTGGATACTTTAACGATCACGCTTGTTATGGTAGATGAGCAATTTTCAATCACATTATCTGTGGTTATGGCTTCATCTTCCCTGAAATAGCGATCAGAGCTACTTTCTTTTTCTCTTTTTTTATGGAGAACATGTGTTTTTACTATAATGAAAGCCACAAGTATCACCAATCCTATCACTGCCACCATTCCTCCGAAAGAGAGTAGCATTGCAACCATGAATGCAGCTGTAAATGCACTGAGTGCAGTTAAAAACCATCCGCCTACAACTGTCAGCACACCGGTAATTCTATAAACCGCGCTTTCCCTTCCCCAGGCACGGTCTGTAAGAGAGGTTCCCATAGTCACCATAAAAGTAACATATGTAGTTGACAGAGGAAGTTTAAGGCTTGTTCCGATTGAGATTAATATACTGGCAACTACAAGGTTTACGGAGGCCCTCACCAGGTCAAAAGCCAATATTTCCTGTTGCTTGCGTTCTCCGTTTTTCATAAAAGACTGATCGAATCTCTTATCTATCCAATTCTGGACTTTTTTCGGCATTATGCGACTCATAAAACTGCTGAAATCAACAGACCATCTCACAAGCAATCTAGCGAGGCCGGAGGATTCAAACCTTTCTGTAGATTCATTTTGATTACTGAGATCTATAGTTGTTGCAGTAACCGAGCGAGCCTTTTTTGAATAGCGCAGGGTAAGGGCCATTATCAATCCGGCGATAAGCAAGAACATGGTTGGTGTTTGTACCGGTTTATTGAGAATATCCATGGTAAAGCTACCGGGGTCTGCACCTGATGCTGCTGAGTAGGCCTTGAAGGATTCAAATCCGGCAAGAGGTACACCAATAAAGTTTACCAGGTCATTTCCCGCAAATGCCATAGCAAGTGCAAATGTGCCGAAAAGAACTATGATCTTAAGTATATTGACCCTACTTGCCATTAAGAGCAACTGGAAAATCAGGGCTCCTCCTATGAATCCGAGAATAATGATCTTCAGGTTATTATTCAGTATCCAGGATACCACTTCATCGCTCATAAAACTGGAACTCTTGGCTCCTTTAATAAGAAGAAAATAACATATTGCTGAAACGGCTATACCTCCCCATATACTACCCCAATATTTCAATGTTTTTTTAGTATTAAAAGAAAACATTATTCGTATGAACCACTGAATAATGGCACCTACAGTAAATGCCACAAAAACAGAAAGAAATATCCCGGAAATGATGGCCAGGGCACGGTCGGAATTTATGTACTGGGACAAAGCGGAAAGGGATTCGGCGGCTCTGGTGATCTTTACTACTGCTACTGCAACGGCTGAACCCAGCAATTCGAAAACAATCGAAACGGTTGTAGATGTAGGTAATCCATATGTATTAAACATATCAAGCAGTATAATATCTGTGAACATCACCGCCAGGAAAATGATCATGATCTCATTGAAGAAAAACATGTCCGGATGAAATATACTTTTCCTCGCCACCTCCATCATTCCATTTGAAAAAGTAGCTCCAACGATTATACCCAGAGCAGCAACGGCCATTATTACCTTAAAGGATGCTGCTTTAGATCCTATTGCACTGTTGAGAAAATTTACTGCATCATTACTAACTCCAACGATCAAATCAGATATTGCTAGTGCAAATAGAATAACAACGATAATAATAAAATAGTACTCCATTTTTTCGGGCTAAGAAGTTATTAAGTTCATAGCACAATATTATTTATTTTATTACGAGTCAACATTAACAATATGTTAACACTCTGTCAATTCATTGTTAAGCAGATTAATTTTCATTTAATCAAAAATTATCACTTTTCTAAAACTAAATTAACATATTGTTAACTAAATGCTTATACTTTTATAAAAACCAAAAATCCCTTATCTGATGAAAGAGAATCTCTACAAGATTTTAGTTGTCGATGACGAAGAGGATATAGTGGAATTCGTTTCCTACAATTTAAAAAAGGAAGGATTTCGTGTAAATACTGCCAGAAATGGTAAAGAGGCCATTGAAAAAGCTAATAATTTTCAGCCTCATTTAATCCTTCTGGATATTATGATGCCGGAAATGGATGGAATAGAGGCCTGTGAAGAGATACGGATGAATCCGATTTTATCTGATACCCTGATAGCCTTTCTGTCTGCACGCTCAGAAGATTATTCTCAGATTGCAGGTTATAATGCAGGGGGAGATGACTATATTTCTAAACCTATACGTCCAAAAGTTCTCACAAGTAAGATTAAAGCCCTCCTAAAACGTTATGCGCACAGAAAAAAAGAGGAAAGTAAAAGTGCAGTGAAAGATAATGAATTTGGCGATTTGATTGTCGATAGGGACCGTTATCTCATAATTGTTTCGGGCAAGGAAATTGAAATGCCCAAAAAAGAATTTAAACTATTGTCTCTTCTGACTTCCCGGCCTTCCATGGTATTTACCCGGGAAGAAATATTCGATAAGATATGGGGTTCGGAAGTATTTGTGAGCGACAGAACGATTGATGTGTATATCCGAAAAATCCGTGAAAAAATAGGAGCTGAAAGAATTAAAACTATAAAAGGGGTAGGCTATAAGTTTGAAGCCTGACCCCTTGGTGATTTAAAATCTTTCAAATGATTTTTATTTTACTTTTACAGTGGTTGTTTCATTAATCCAGCAACCAATATGAAATTTGTCCCCTTTTTTTAAACTTCTAAAGAAAGTTTCCTCCACTGAGGGATAATAGTTACGATACTGAGCAATTAATTCATTTGCTCTGTCTTCTAATTTGGGATCCACCTGCTTGGCCCGATTAACATAATCGGTGGCCAGCCAATAAGCGGCCTGTTTATCAAATTTTTCCAGATTGCAATCTTTCACTCCTTCAACAATAGCATTGGCAACAATAAAATATGGTTCTCCCCAGCCTTCTTTATGTTCTATGGCTTTCATCGCCATTTCTTTTGCAGCCTGTGGTTTCCCGAGTTTGTTCAAATCTACCACAGCCAGTTGGTATTCATACATTGCTTTTTGTTCAAGATCCTCTTCGCTTTCAATTGCCTTACGCAGATATTCAGTGGCTTTTTCGAAATTTTCTATTTTAAGGTTGTATTTTGCTACTTCATAGGCAAGTGCGGGATCAGGATCCACCTCCATAAGTTTTTCATTCACTGTGGCGTGGAATTCGGTGTTATCACATCCGGAAACCGTGAGTAAATCAAGGCTTAATCTCAGAAAATCCCCCTCCACGCCGGGAGCATTTACTTTATCAGTAAGCGCATTTTCGATGGCATCACAATCGGATATCCTTGTATTGGAAAGTATCCTGTCCATAATAGACTTGACTCTTTTTAGTTTGGCAGGATTCTGACCTGCTGAGCGCTTCTGGTCCAGAATGTCGGAAGCTTCCATATAATCACCCAGAAATTCTGCGGGGGTGATCTTTTCACTTTTCAACATTACAGAACCTGTCTGAATCAGACCGGTGATAACATTCAGACTTGTTTCTTCTCCCATAAGTTCTGCAGATTCAGAAAAAGCTTTGTAGGCTTTTTCATATTCCTCTTCTTTGAAACGGATGATATCCATTCCTTTTCGACCCAAAACATAACCTTTCTCATCAAAATATTCTATCCTGCGATCGTAGATCAACATCAGGGTATCGAATAATTCCTGCTTTCTTTGCGGATCTTCAACTTTTCTGAGCTTGTTCGTAAAAATTTTGGCTCCGCTGATATAAATATTCTTACTTGCATCGGGACAATGTTCAAATAATTTCTTCCAGGCAGAATAAGCGTACGCGGGCAAATCGATTTTCATAAATTCAGCCATATTGGAAAGTTCCAATTCACATTGAACTTCCTCAGAAGAACTCGAAACGTCGGATGTCGATCCGTTTTGACCCAGAACAATTATTCCTGAAAAAACAATTAGGTAAGTGGTTAGCAATTTTTTCAGAATAATGCTTTTCATGACAAACTTTTTTTTTAAATTCTCGTTCAAATGTACAAAAACTTGTATAATTGACACTGTGTAATACGTTTTTCTAAACAAAAAAGATGCCGAAATTTAAAAAATGAGGATTGGTATTGCGTGAGGTCATATATTTTACAAAAAACCTCCTTAATCATGAAAAGTTCCAGATATTTTCTCATCGCAGTTGTGGTAATACTCCTTTTACCACTTGCCGGACATCTGATCTGGCGAGCCCAGAAGAAAAACCCTATGGATCTTATGATTGTGAATAAGACTGTGCCACGGTCAGCAGAAAATGAAGTAAAAACGCTGAACTGGGTTTTGAATTACAAAAGAGTACTGAAAGATGGAAGTGATAATTATGATTTTTCCAGGGATTATTATGGTTTCCACCCCGACGCATTGAGTGCTGACCGCACTATAAAAGCTTTCCGGCTTGAAGACCTTCCCGAACTCTGTGAAAAATACGATGGACTTATTTATCTTGATAATGAAGGAGTTGAGCTCGAAAATCAGAAATATTCCAATCTTAATTATTATGGTGGTTTTAACAATACGGACTATCATTTGTTGAAAAAAATGATTAACTCCAATAAACTTGTTATAATGGAGTATAATTTCTTTTCTGAACACACTGAAGACCTTATAAGATTTAATACTGAGCAACTGATGGATATTTATTCCCTTCATTGGAAAGGAAAATATTTTAAGAACCTTGTTGCGAATAAAGTATTTAAGGAACTCGATGATAAATGGTTAAGCGCATATAATGGTTTTTATGAGAATGAATGGGATTTCAATGGTTCCGGGCTGGTATTATGTAATCTTAAGCAAAACAGGGTGATTGTTCTGCCTTCAGAAAAATATTTAAATGATCAACCTTCTATTAAAACCGGAAAACAAATGTCGGATACTTATGATCTTCCGGAAGAAGTTTCATTCACAGGCTGGTTTAATATAGTACACGAAGGTGGTAATGAGGTAATAAGCAGACTTGATTTAAACCTGAATGATGATGGAGTAGAGTTTCTGAAAAAGAACGGCCTTGAAGCAAGTTTTCCAGTGTCTGTTAAAATGCCGGATAAACCTGTTTTTTTCTTAGCCGGTGATTTTTCCAAGCAAAATGTTTTTCTTCCTTCCTCTAAAATGCGAATTGTCAATGATGTATATCGGAGTATATGCAAGAATATGACAGGCAATCCAGGCTTGTTTTTTCAGACCTATTATCTGCCATTGATGTCTGGAATTATCTCAGCACAGATAAATAATAAAACTGAAGGAACGGAATCTTGATAACAGATTTCTTCCAAAATTACTCTTTATATGAACATTGTATTGGTTCAGCCGGACATTATCTGGGAATCGCCCGAAGAAAATTTAAAACAACTTAATGAACTCCTGGATAGCATTGGAGATAATCCGGATCTGATTATATTGCCTGAAATGTTCACAACAGGTTTTTCGATGAACTCTGAAAAACTTGCATTACCTCCTGAAAATCCTGTAATTGGCTGGATGAAAGGAAAAGCAACCCAGTTAGGCTCGGCAATAACCGGGAGTCTTATCATTGCCGATGAATTACCTGCAGATGCAAAAAAATCATCCTCTTCCAAAAAGCATTTTAACCGCTTGATTTTCATTGACAATCGCGGAAAAATGAGTTACTATGACAAACGCCATTTGTTTCGAATGGGAGGAGAAGGAGATCATTTTTCAGCCGGCGAAAAGCGACTGATTCTGAATTACAAGGGATGGCGGATTTGTCCTTTGATCTGTTACGATCTCAGATTTCCGGTTTGGAGCAGAAACCGCGAAGAATATGATCTGTTGATATATGTTGCCAACTGGCCTGCAGTGAGATCTGAGGTTTGGAATACTTTGCTCAAAGCCCGGGCAATTGAAAATCAGGCGTGGGTAATTGCCGTGAACAGAACCGGTAAGGATGGTGAAGGGATTGAATACATTGGAGAAAGCCAGGTTATTGATCCAAAAGGAAAAGTTGTTCATAAATCTGGCGATAAGCCGAAGATTGCAGAAGTAAATGTTTCACTTGAAGAACTGGATAATTTCAGGTTAAAATTTCCTGTGTGGAAAGACAGAGATCATTTTGAGGCGGATTGGTAAAAAAATACCGGAACCATTAAATAGTTCCGGATATTTATAATTGCAAACCTTGATTATCAATTGTTAATGACTTCCATGACAGTCCTGGCTGTCACATCCTTCACAACTTCCTGAAGAATGTACATGTCCATGTTTCAATTCATCTTCATTTGCATCTCTAACATCAGCAATTTTACCGGTGAAGTATAGATCATTACCTGCCATTGGGTGGTTAAAATCCATTTTCACGGTTTCTTCTCCGATGTCTTTTACCTGTCCGTTGAGTCGGTTTCCTTCGCGGTCAAGCATAGGGATCGTATTTCCAACCTGGAGTAGATTCGGATCCTCTTTACCGTCAACAACAAAGATACTCCTGGGAACATCCACAATTGCATTTTCCTGAACCTCACCGTAAGCATCTTCGGATTTCAATTCAAATTCAAAGTCATCACCGGGCTCAAGACCTGCGAGGTTTTCTTCGAATTTTGGCAACAGATTGCCTGATCCATATAGAAATACCAGAGGTTGTTCATCATTCAATGCTTCAACAACCTGTCCTTCTTTATTATCTTTTCTTAATTCGTATACAACTGAAACTACTTTTTTGTCTTTTACCTGCATTTTTTAATTTAATTTTGTTATTTGTATTACATTCGCAAATAACGCATTTTAAATCGAATAATCAAAAAGCTAAACTGTTAAATTTGAGCTAATTTATAAGATTTATCCGGTTTAAATGTCCTGTCTGATATATTCTGAAAAGGTTATAGAGATTTAACAATCACAATATTTTTTAGAGGTAAAATTGTACTCCAAATTTTAAAATCGGGTTTATATAGGGTGAACTGGCCGAATTGGTCAAATCCCATAAAACTAATATGTTGAATGAAGAGCGGGGACCGGTTGGCTGATTAATCCCACCTCCGGCAAGTACCGAATTAAGCCAGAATCTTTCCTGTGCATCAAACGGAGCCCCAGGAAGAAAATATTTTTCTTCAAGGCTCAGGGATTCAAATTCAATGTGACCAAATATCCCGAGGGGAATCTGTATCGGTATAATTTCAGCAACATTTTCTATAACAATAAGACGGGAAAATAAGCGATATCCAAAAATATTTGTCTTTATGGAGATTCTATTAGTAAAAAAATTCTTCTCACGTACATATTCATATCTGCCTCCCAACCCAAGAATAAACCTGGGAGATAAATGGTAACCAAGGGATGGGGAAAATTCAATCCGGGTTATGTCGCCGAGAACCAGACCGAAATCCGGTGCAATGAAAAACCGGCCGGGTAATTCATTTTCCTCCTCATTTCCACGTTCGTAACGATAATCCTGTGAATAGCTTTCGGAGATAATTACAAACAATCCCAGAATTATGATTGAGAATGATTTTGAAAAATTATATATCATTTTTTGTTTAGTCTTTTTTCATTTCAAACTTTAACCCAAATTTAGTGATTCCGCGAAGCAATATTTTCTAAATCGGGATTATCCGCCCCGGGTGAAAATTGATAATTCGCTTCAGGCATATTGCTCAACTAAGTTTAAAGTAAACGGAACCTTTTACTTATTTGTTTTATTGTTCATAAATTTAGTTTTATCCTGCATTTTTCCGATATTCACCTAATAAATTTGAAAAATACATAAACCATTTCAATTATGAAAATATTGATAACAGGGGCCAGCCGGGGGCTTGGAGCTGCCAGTGCCATGCAATTTGCCTCCATGAAGGATTGTGAACTTTTTCTTGTCTCCAGAAATGAAGATTCCCTTGCCAGGCTTAAAGAAGACATAAACGAGGCATTTCCCGAAACAAAAGTGAATATCTATGAACGGGATTTACAAAAAGAAGATAATATCCAATCATTGTTGGATGAAATTAAAAAAACAACAGATCACCTTGATATTCTCATAAATAATGCCGGGCAGCTTGTAAACAGGGATTTTTCAGATATCGGGCTTGAGGAGATCAACAGGGTGTTTTCTGTGAACTATACTGCTCCCGCCTTAATCATCCGGGAAGCCATTACATTATTGAAAAATGCGAAACAACCTCATATTATTAATATTTCGAGTATGGGAGGCTTTCAGGGGAGTGTAAAATTTTCAGGATTAAGTCATTATAGTGCGTCCAAAGCCGCAATAGCCGTACTTTCAGAATGTCTGGCCACCGAGTTTAAGGGTGAAATAGCAGTTAACTGTCTGGCTATAGGGTCTGTACAGACAGAAATGCTCGAAGAAGCCTTTCCGGGCTACAAAGCCCCATTACAACCCGCAGAAATGGCTGAATTTGTAAGTGATTTCGCTATGAATGCCCACCGGTTTATGAATGGGAAGATAGTGCCTGTTTCGTTGGCGAATCCATAAGGGAAGGTTGGCGGTTAGCATTTATTCAACAAAATTCTCCTTACTATAAGTCCGGGGTTCTACCTCTCCTTTGAGGACCATTAATCCGTTCATGGCGAGGGCATGCATTTCGTCTTCGCCGGGATAAATAATTACCGGTGAAATGAAGGTTACCATTTTTTTGATGTATTCAACCACCATGGGGTTATTTGCAATACCTCCGGTGAGGATGATGCCATCCACTTCTCCGTTAAGGACAGTTGCCATAGCACCAATTTCTTTGGCTACCTGGTAGGACATAGCATCCTGGATGAGGCGTGCATTTTCATCTCCTTCCATTGCCATCAATTCAATCTGATAAGCCGAGTTAGTGCCAAAATAAGCCATGAGTCCTCCTTCACCGGTAATCTTTTTCTTGATCGTTTCCATGCTTGAGCCCTTTTTGAAGCAATCTTCAACAAGCTGTCCTACCGGCAGGGTTCCGGATCTTTCAGGTGAAAAAGGTCCTTCTCCGTCAAGTGCATTGTTTACATCAATTACCCTTCCTTTTTGGTGAGCGCCAATGGAAATACCTCCACCCATGTGCGCAATTATGAGGTTCAATTCTTCATATTTTTTATTCAATAACCGGGCATAAGATCGTGCTGTAGCTTTTTGATTGAGGGCATGGAAAATTGACACTCTCCGAAAATCAGGATGACCGGCAATTTTTGCCACTTTATTCATCTCATCCACAACAACAGGATCAGCAATAAAAGCTCTGGCATTCGGCAGTGTGTTGGCAATATCGTCTGCAATAAGTCCCCCGAGATTGCTGGCATGCTGTCCGAGCACACCTTCTTTAAGATCTTTTTTCATCTGGCTGTTAATGGTATAAATTCCAGATTTTATAGGTCTTACAAGTCCGCCCCGGCCAACTACAGCTTCAATCTTTTCGATATCAATATCTGCCTGTTTCAGTTCTTCCAGGACAATATTTTTACGATAAGTATACTGGTCACTTATTTTATTGAACTGGCTCAGTTCTTCATTTGAGTGCTGAATACTCTTAAGGAATACAACCTTTGCATTGCTGTAGACTGCAATTTTAGTGGAGGTGGATCCGGGATTTATAGCCAGAATTTGTTTGTGTGCCATTTTTGAAAAATTTTAAATTGAGGCCGCAAGGGCAATGGAATAAAGCTTTGTTTCTTCACTGTCAGCTCGTGATGTAAGGACTATGGGAACTTTTGCTCCTAAAATTACAGCCGCTGATTTTGCATCCGAGAGGAAAATCATGGTTTTATATAGTATATTTCCACTGTTGAGATCGTGAGCAACAAGGATATCCGCATCTCCGGCCACTTCGGACTCAATACCTTTTTGTTCAGCAGCCTCTTTCGAAACCGCATTGTCAATAGCAAGCGGACCATCGATAATGCAAGATTTTATTTGCTTCCGACGGTTCATCTGGGTGAGGTTGGCCGCATCAAGAGTAGAGGAGATTTTTGGATTAACGACTTCAACGGGGCCAATAATGGCTACTTTGGGATTAGAAATATCAAAAGAATGAAATACCTCTGCGGCATTTTCAATAATAGCCTTTTTTTCATTCAATTCAGGTTGGATATTCATGGCCGCATCGGTAACACCAATCAGTTTATGATAAAAGGAGGTTTGAAAAAGGGCAAAGTGACTGAGGTTATCTCTTTTTCTTAATCCTTCCTCTTTATTCAATACAGCTTTTAAAAGAGGAGCTGTAGCCACCATACCTTTCATGAGAATATCGGCTTTTCCCTGTCTTATTTCCTGAACAGCAGTGATACAGGCTTTTACCGGGTCTGGTTCATTTATTATATCTACATCCTCAAGATGAAGGCCGATAGAAGCCGATAAGCTGCATATTTTCGATTCATCTCCAACAAGCAGAGGATTTATCAGCTTCATTTCAGAAGCTTTTTTAATAGCCTTTAAAACATGCTCATCGTCTGCGGCAGCCACAGCAATCTTCCTTGTGGATCTTTTTGCTGCAAGCTCAACGATCTGATCAAGAGTTTTTAAGTCCATAGCCAATTAAGATGATTGAATGTCTTTTACGATTCCCTCGGTGTCGGAAGCAATAACCAGTTCTTCGTTGGTGGGTATTACCATTGCCTTAACTTTAGAATTATCTTTGGAAATAATGATTTCTTTCCCTCTGACTCCATCATTCTTGTCCTTATCAAATTCAAGTCCCAGATATTCAAAATCTTTACAGATCTCCTCACGGCTTTCAGGTCCGTTTTCACCTACACCCCCTGTAAATACAAGAGCATCAAGGCCTCCCATGGAGGCAGAGTAAGCGCCAATGTACTTTCGAATTCGATAGTGATACATTTCCAAACCCAGGGTAGCTCTTTCATTTCCTTCCGCCATAGCATCTTCAATCTCCCGCATATCGGATGATACACCCGTTATACCCAGCATACCGCTGTGTTTATTGATAAGAGTATTGGCCGTTTGAACATCAATGCCTTCTTTTTGCATGATGTAAAGAAGTACGCCAAGATCCAGGTCGCCGGTACGAGTACCCATTATCAATCCTTCAACCGGAGTGAGTCCCATGGAAGTATCTATTGATTCTCCGCCTTTCACCGCAGTTATTGAAGCTCCATTGCCAAGGTGACAGGTTATGATTTTCAGATCCTTTATGTCTTTGTTGAGTATTTTTGCAGCTTTTTGAGAAACAAAGCGGTGGGAAGAACCGTGAAATCCATATCTCCTGAGTGCATATTTGGTGTAAAGTGAATATGGAATGGCATACATATATGCTTCCGGGGGCATTGTCTGATGAAAAGCTGTATCAAACACACCTACCTGAGGTATATCAGGCAAAAGACTTTGCATTGCACTGATTCCTTTCAGGTTAGGCGGATTATGCAAAGGTGCAAGATCGATGAATTCATTCATCTTCTCAATCACTTCATTGGTTATCAATACACTTCCGCTGAATGCTTCACCACCATGTACCACCCGGTGACCCACAGCATCTATTTCACCGAAACTTCTGAGACATCCATATTTCTCGCTCTTTAGTATACCGAGGATATATTCAATACCCTGCTGGTGATCCATGATCTCACCTTCAAGTTTTACCTTTTCACCATTCTCCAGTTCATGCTTTATGAAGGAACCATGCAGTCCGATCTTTTCAGCTACACCTTTTGCCAGCACTTCGGTGGTAGCCATATTGAATAACTGATATTTTATTGAAGAACTACCGCAATTTAATACTATAATTTTCATCGGTTTGATTTAATTTTTTTATCCCCGGTAAAAATGATCGATATTTTTTTCGTGTATTTCAGAATAAAGATCAACGGGGTATCCTTATTTATATATAAAAACTAATTATTTGAATTCGGTTGCCTGTATGGCCTGGGAAATGATTTTACCATCTTCATATTTATAGAAGCCTTTATTGGTTTTTCTTCCCAGGTATCCGGCTCTTACCAGCCTCTTGAGGATAGGTGATGCCTTAAATCGTTGTGTTCCAAATTCGGCATACAGATTATCCATCCATTTGAGAAGTTTATCAAGACCAATCCTGTCTGCCATCTCAAAAGGACCGAACATAAGACCGTAACCAAGTTTCATGGTGGTATCTATGCATTGAACCGATGCTACACCTTCCATGAGAGCCTCACAGGCTTCGTTAATGATGGTAACGATTAAGCGGCTGCTGATATGACCGGGGGATTCGTTGAGCGTAATGGGAGTTTTATCGATCATTTTAGCGAACTTCAGAACAAATTCGTAAGATGCATCATTGGTATACTGCCCCCTGATCACTTCTACAATTTTTACGGAATGGGCCGGGCCTATAAAATGTAGTCCTACAGCACGTTCAGGATGTTTCAGTACAGTTGCAAGATCTGAGATCATGAGGGTCGAATTGTTGGAAGAAATGATGGTGTCTTCACCGACAACTTCTTCAGCCTTCATGAATACATCTTTTCTGATCTCAATGTTGGTCCCCGGCTTTTTGGAATTGATGGTTTCAATAACGAGGTCTACATCACGGATCTTGTTGTAATCTGTGGTTCCTTCTATCCGGCTTAAAATAGCTCGTTTTTCACCCTCTGTTAATCCCCATTTATTTATTATATCATCCAGGGTAGTTTCGATTTCTTTATAAATCTCCTTTATTCTTTCCTCGGTCAGGTCAATGAATATTGCTTCCAGACCATGCTGGGCAATTATTCGCGTTATTTCCTGGCCCATGCTCCCGCAACCAATTATGGCTACTTTTTGTATACTCCCTTTCTGGGGGGGTGTTGTTGAATTTAATGCGAAATCGTCAAGTGTTTCTGTCATTTTCTTATATGGATTAATTAATTTGATTTACTTATTGATGGCCTGATTGGCTGTAATAGCAACGAGATTGACAATATCACTTACGGAACACCCCCTGGAAAGGTCATTAATAGGTGCAGCCATTCCCTGGAGAACAGGACCGATAGCTTCGGCATGTGCGAGTCTTTGTACGAGCTTATAGGCAATATTACCCACTTCCAGACTTGGGAATACAAGAACATTGGCTTTTCCGGCTATTTCGCTGTCAGGAGCTTTACTTTTACCGATAGCTTCCACGATAGCTGCATCAGCCTGTAGTTCTCCATCAATCTGAAGCTGAGGATCCATTTCTTTTGCCAGCATGGTAGCTTCGGAAACTTTTTCCACCATCTCGTGTTTAGCACTTCCTTTGGTAGAAAAACTGAGCATGGCTATTCGTGGTTCAAAACCCGCAATGGCTCGTGTAGTTTTTCCTGTTGCAACAGCAATCTCTGCAAGTTCTTTGGCAGAAGGATCAGGGTGCACTGCACAGTCGGCAAAAACCATAAGACCGTTCTCGCCAAACTCTTTGTCCTTAAGCATCATAATGAAGGCACCTGAAACCACGCTTATTCCTGGTAATGTCTTAACATACTGAAATGCCGGTCTTAAAACATCTCCTGTTGCATTTTTTGCCCCGGCTACTTCTCCGTCTGCATCGCCTGCTTTTATCATCAGGGTGGCCAGGTAAAGAGGATCAAGTAATAATTGTTCTGCCTTCTCACGAGTTAAGCCTTTATGCTTGCGTAACTCAAGCATAAGCTCAATGTATTCTTCTTTTTTCGGATTATTTTCCGGATCAAGAATATCAGCTTTCTGCAGGTTATTCAGGTCAAGCTTTTCGGCATCCTTTCTTATTACATCTTCTTTTCCGATAAGAATTATATTTGCAATCCCTTCACCTATGATAATATCTGCAGCTTTCAGTGTGCGATCGTCATCTGATTCGGGTAAAACTATCCTTTGAATTGATTTTTTAGCGTTTTCCTGTATTTTTTTTAGTAACTCCATTGATTTTCAACTATTTATTAAGAATAAGAAATATTCAGTAAAAATAGCTAAAAAATACCAAAGGATTTAAGCGCTTTAGATGATTTATATCAATTTTTACAACTGTTATATAACAAAGGGGGGAGAATGAAGAAGCTCGAAGCTGGAATGAAGAGAAAGAGAATGAGAATTTAGCGACAGATTGAGGGTTAAATATCCGGATGATGTATTTGCAGCGGGGATTGTGATTTAACGGGTCTGGAGGGCCCGAATTACCTTAGCTGCGGTTACGCCCGTAGAGAATTGAAATTCCGGATAGCAATACATCAAATAATGAGCGCATTATGACCCCCAATCCACGTGTTGCCGAATCAGTGCGAAGTAGGCACATAGAGATAGACAAAGCAACAAATGTTTACGGGGGCAGACATTTTTCACCTGGAGGTCAATATGCTCCGAATTACCCGTCCCTGAATAAATCTGCAGACAGAAATACCAATCCTCCGGATTGAGAGATTCCTCACTGCGTTGGGAATGACATGCGTCGGTTCTAACGGAGTAGACTCAACGATCAACCCATCAACCCATCAACCCATCAACCCATAAACCCTACTCTAAACCTTTCCCCCCTCAATCTGTTATTATATAGTTAACTAAAGCTTTGCGCTTGATTAAAAAACCTTTAACTATGGAACTAAAAGAAATTTTCGATCGATTGTGGATTGATTACACCAGCCTTAATCCTTCGGCAGGTAAGATCTATGATTTGTTCACAAATGAAGGTGAAAGCATTGTCAACGATCATATTGCTTTCCGGACCTTTGATGATCCCAGGGTTAACATCGATGTCCTGGCGAAACCATTCCTGGAAAGGGGATACAGGCCGGAAGGGGAATATGAGTTTGAAGCCAAACATTTGTTTGCCCGACATTTTGAGCTGCCCGGCGATGATCTGGCTCCCAGGGTTTTCATAAGTGAGTTGAAAACCTCGGATTTTTCTCCTCACTTACAGGGAATCACTAAAGAAACGGTTGATAGTATACCTGCTGATTTGCTGAAGGATGAGGCCCTGATGTTTTCAGGAGGTTTTCTTGATAAACCCCAGTTCGCTGTTTATGAGGCCTTGAGGGAGGAGTCGGAATATGCAGCCTGGTTATATGTATTTGGTTTCCGGGCCAATCATTTTACGATTAGCGTAAATCATTTGAAAACATATGACAATCTTGAAAAAGTGAATCAGTTTATCAAAGAAAACGGCTTTTTGCTGAATACTTCGGGAGGAGAAATCAAAGGAACGAAAGAACAATTATTGAGACAGTCAAGTACCCTGGCAGATATTGTGGATATTGATTTTGAAGGAGAAAGACAGAAAATTCCGGCCTGTTATTATGAGTTTGCCCAGCGGTACAGAGACAGGAATGGAAAGCTATACAGCGGCTTTATCGCGAAGTCGGCTGATAAAATTTTTGAAAGCACGGATTACAGAGATCAGAAATAATCGGGGGAATATGAATCCATGCAGTAATTTCTCATGTTTTTACCTGGTTGATGCTCCGGATTAAGATCCGGCTAAGAAAAGGATATAAGGAATGAAATACTTTTCAGGATTTACCAAATTAAGGATTGACAGGATGTTTAACGTAGAATTCACTGCCTTTACCGGGTTCTGATTCCACCCAGATGGAACCTCCCATGTTTTCGATGTAAGCCTTTGAAATAGCTAATCCTAAACCATTTCCTCCACGCAGAACATCTTCGGATAATTGTGCCTGGTGGAAACGATTGAAAATTTGTTCATGGTATTCCGGGTCAATTCCAATGCCTGTATCTTTTACTTTGAAGTAATAGAATTCTTCCTCTTTCTCAATTCTTAATTCAATACATCCTTCATCAGTGAATTTTATGGCATTCCTTAGAAGATTTTCAAGGATCTGGCGTAGTTTTTGGATATCTGTCTTAATTACGGTATCCGGCTCCAGTTGATTGATTATCTGAAGTTCAATACCTTTGTTGGCAGCTTCTTCCTGAAATAATTCGGTTAACCTTTGCAGAATATCCTCAAGTTTATGATCACTGTAATGAGATTCCAGGATTCCCGATTCAATTTTGGAAATTTCAACAATATCATTGACAATATTCAGCAACTGGTGACTGCTTTTTTTAATCACCTGCAGATAGTTCTGGCGCTGTGTCTCATCTTCTTCTGACATAAGGATATCCACATAACCAATGATCCCATTCATAGGGGTTCTGATCTCATGAGACATATTGGTAAGAAAGGCAGACTTCAACTGGTCGCTTTGCTCGGCTTTTTCCTTTGCATTTACAAGGTCTTCATTGATTTCAGTGAGTTCTGTGTTTAACTGTTGATAAGCGATATTTTGCTCCTGTAACTTGGTGCTGCTCTGTTCAACTTTTGAAAGTGCACTTTTCAGTTCGGTGACGTCCGTGTAGATGGTGGCAAATTTATCATTACTCAGCAGGTTATAGGATACCCGGTACGATTTGTTATTATCCTCATCATGAAAATCGAAGGATACCGGTTCTTTAAAACCTTTGTTTTTCACCCATATCCTTTTGATATCCTGTGAGGTCAGATTATAAACCTCGGTGGCTTTTTTACCTACGATTTCCTGTTTTGTTTTTCCGTAGATCTTTTCGTAGGATTTATTTACATCAATAATCGTATAATCAACAATCTCACCATCATCATCTCTGACCAGTTGATTAAATACCATGCCCTCATTCATATTCTGAAAAACCGTCCGGTATTTCCATTCACTTTCCTCTATGAGGTTTGCCGCCTTTTTCTTAAGGGTAATATCATAAAAGGTGGTAACGAAGAAATTTTTGAAGGGGGAATAGGCGTTGACATCAAAATACTTATCAATATCGGGGGAATAAAGTTCAAAACGTGTGGGTTTACCTCCGGTTGCTACTTTTCCGTAAATCTCTATCCATCGTTTTTCTGTTTTGGGAAGAACCTCGAGGGCAGTACGGCCAAGGATGTCATCTGCTTTCAGGCCGGTTTGTCTTTCGTATTCGGGATTTACTTTGAGAAAAACATAATCAATGGGATTTCCCTGCTTATCAGTGATGATCTTATGAAAAGCGAAACCAGTATTCATCTCTTCAAAAAGAGAATTGTATTCCTTCTGTTTTCGCTCAAGGTCGCGACTTAATTCCTCAATTTTTGCTTTTAAATCATCAATGTTTAGCATTATCTTCCCCCGGATATGCTTAATTACTTAGGATTTATACTGTTTATTAATAAAAAGGTTTTGAAATCGCGACTTTTTCTTTAAAACTTGCCCATGCATTTAACCTTAATATTTTTAACTTTATCCCAGGATTATTTATTTACGAAGATGAGGAAAATACATGAATTTTCAGTATCAGAATTGACCATTGACGGTAAGATTTTTACGGATGAACCAAAACTTAGGATGTATGCAACAGATGCATCTGCCTATCGTGAAAAACCACTGGCAATTATTTATCCTGCCAATGAGAAAGATCTCAAATCCATTATAAACGATGCAATTAAGAAAAAATACACCCTTATTCCAAGAGGAGCCGGAACTTCACTTGCAGGTCAGGTAGTGGGAAATGGTGTTGTGGTGGATGTTTCCAGATACATGAATAAAATTCTCGAGGTGAATGAGAAAGAAAAATGGGTACGGATACAACCCGGAGTAGTACTTGATGAACTCAATCTTTTTCTGAAGAATAATTCTCTGTTTTTTGCACCCGAGACTTCAACGTCCAATCGTTGTGTAATTGGCGGAATGATAGGCAATAACAGTAGTGGACTTCATTCTTTGGTTTATGGAACTACACGGGAACATCTTTTGTCTGTGAAGTGTATTCTGGGAGATGGATCTGAAGTAGAATTTGGTCCCTTGATAAGGGAAGAATTTGAGAAAAAATGCAGCCTGAAGAATCTTGAAGGAGACATATACAGGAAATTCAGAGATTTGCTATCGGATCCGGAAAATCGTCAAAGGATACTCAAAGAATATCCTGATCCTTCAGTGGTAAGGAGAAATACCGGTTATGCCCTGGATGAGTTGATGGATTGTGAAATATTTGATCCTGGAAGCACAAAAGCTTTCAATTTTTCTAAACTAATTGCCGGATCAGAAGGAACCCTGGCATTTATTACGGAGGCAAAACTCTCGCTCGAACCGCTACCACCTAAAGAAAAAGCCCTTCTGTGTGCTCATTTCGACTCCGTGGAAGAAGCCATCAAAGGAAACCTGGTTGCACTTAATCACGCTCCTTCCGCTATCGAGCTGATGGATAATAAGATTCTCGAACTCACCAAAGAGAATATTGAGCAGAGAAAAAATCGCTTTTTTGTGAAAGGAGATCCGGGAGCGATATTGATGATCGAGTTTGCCAGGGAAACAATTGAGGAACTGAATTCCAGATGTGAGAAACTTACAGAAGATTTTAGATCCAGGAAACTGGGGTATCATTTCCCCCTGGTTAAAGGATCGGACATCAAAAAAGTATGGGCACTCCGTAAAGCCGGCCTTGGTGTGCTTTCCAATATGCCCGGTGATGCAAGGCCTGTCTCCGTAATTGAAGACACTTCTGTGAATCCTAATGTTTTAGAGTCGTATATAAAGGATTTTAATATCATTCTGGATAAATATAAATTACAATGTGTTTATCATGCCCATATATCTGTTGGTGAATTGCATTTGCGTCCCATTCTTGATTTAAAAAAGAAAAAAGATGTAGAACTTTTTTATACCATCGCAAAGGAAACTGCATCCCTGGTGAAAAAATACAGGGGATCGCTAAGCGGAGAGCATGGTGACGGACGGCTGAGAGGAGAGTTTATACCGGTAATGGTAGGAGAGGAGATCTTTTCATGGTTTAAAGATATCAAGAGAACCTGGGATCCTTATAATGTATTCAATGCCAATAAAATAACTGATACTCCGAAGATGAATACCATGCTAAGGTATGAACCGGGGAAAGACACACCTGAAATTGAAACCATTTTTAATTTCAGCAAGCAAGGCGGTTATATGCGGGCAATTGAAAAATGCAACGGATCGGGCGATTGCCGGAAAACAGAGCTTATCGGAGGAGCGATGTGTCCCAGTTATATGGCATCCCGTGATGAATATACAACCACAAGGGCCAGGGCAAATATTCTCAGAGAGTATATTAGCAATTCAAGGAATGGAGATTTTTGGAATCAAAAGGAGATCTATGATGTGCTGGATCTTTGTCTCTCCTGTAAGGCTTGTAAATCGGAATGTCCTTCCAGTGTGGATATGGCTAAATTGAAAGCCGAATTTCTTCAACATTATTATGATAAAAATGGTATTCCTTTAAGATCAAGAGCAATAGCTTATATTACTTCATTTAATAGTTTAGGAAGTATTTTTCCCGGGATCTATAATTTTTTTATCAGTAATACATTTATTTCAGGGATTTTTAAACGTAGTTTAGGATTCGCTGTTGAAAGATCAATACCGGTATTGGGATCTACCACCCTGCATAAATGGGCAAAGAAGAATCTCGATACCCTGAACAAGCTTCAGCATGCAGGAGCTAAAGAGGTTGTTTTATTTATTGATGAATTTACAAATTTTAACGATGTTGAAGCCGGTATAAAAACAATGAAACTTCTTTCTGCTTTGGGATATAAACTGACTGTACCAAAAGCCGTTGAGAGTGGCAGGACATTCATATCCAAAGGATTGATAAGAACTGCAAAGAAAAAAGCAACAAAAAATATCAGAATATTCAGGGAATTTGTAAAAGATGATACTCCGCTTGTTGGGATTGAACCTTCAGCAATTTTAAGTTTCAGAGATGAATATCCCGAACTGGCAGGTAAAGAGGATCTGGAAGATGCCAATAAACTGGCCAAAAATGCATTTTTACTGGAAGAATTCATGCTTGGCGAGATCAAAAAAGGAAATATCAAAAAGGAAATGTTTACGAATGAAAAACGTAAGCTAAAATTTCACGGTCACTGTCAACAGAAGGCCATCGCAAGCACAGCCGTCAGTATAGAATGTCTCACATTTCCCGAAAACTACGAAGCTGAGGAAATTCCCTCCGGATGCTGTGGAATGGCCGGTTCATTCGGTTATGAAAAAGAACATTATGAGCTTTCCCAAAAAGTAGGAGAACTGGTACTGTTCCCTGCCGTGAGAAGTACTGATGAAGAAACCATCATTGTTGCTCCCGGCACCAGTTGTCGTCATCAGATAGCGGATGGGACGGGGAGAAGGGCCTTGCATCCGGCGGAGGTGTTGTATGATGCGCTGGCATGAGGCAGTTGTGCAGTTGTGCAGTTTGCTTTAGCTGAGTTTGATCGGCGATGATGTATTTTTCTTTTAGAGGCAGTTTTTTTTTGAGTTATTCAGTTATGCAGTTACCTGTGGTGAGCGTAGTCGAACCATGCAGTTTGCTTTAACTGAGTTTGATCGGTAGAGTTAAAGTGTTTTTTTCTGATACAGACAGAATTTCTGATCGTAGCGAAGAAAAATTGACGTTATGAGATCCAACTGCATGGTTCGACTACGCTCACCACAGGTAACTGCACAACTGCACAACTGCACAACTGCATAACTGCACAACTAACAACTGCACAACTGCACAACTTCCTTAAACATTCAGCTCTTCCCCTTCGGACTTAGCAATTACCACTGCTCCGCAGCTATCACTCCAAACATTGGTGGCAGTTCTGAACATGTCCAGGATACGGTCCACCGCCAGAATTAATCCTACACCTTCAAGAGGAAGATTGACTGCTGTAAGGATAACCGTGATCATGACCAGGCCGGCCATGGGAATGCCGGCAGCACCTATGGAAGCAAGAAGTGCAGTAATTACCACAATGATCTGCTGGGTGATGGATAGATCCACCCCATAAGCCTGTGCGATAAAAAGGGCTGCAATACATTCATACAGGGCGGTTCCGTCCATGTTTATGGTTGCTCCGAGAGGCAGGGTGAAACTGGTGATTTTATTGGAAACCCCGCTGTTTTCTTCTACGGCCGTCATGGTGAGAGGGAGGGTAGCCCCAGAGGAGGAAGTTGAAAATGCTGTAAGAAGAGGGATTGACATATTAGAGAAATGCCTGAAGGGTTTTGCTTTACCGATAATTTTAACAATTAAGGGTAAGGTTATGAAAGCATGAATAGCAAGTGCGAGCAGAACCGTTCCCATATAGGCTCCCATGCGGGAAATCAAATTAACCAGATCATCCTGGTCTGCTACAACCTTAACCACAATCCCGAATATTCCAATAGGAGTGAATTTGATGATGAACATGGTAATTTTCATCATCACGTCAAATACTGAATTGAAAAAATTTGTCAGGAATTCGGATGACTTTTTGTTAACGCGGGTAATAAAGAAACCGAAAAGAATAGAAAAGAAAATGACCGGAAGCATGTCATTTTCCACAATGGACTGGAATACATTGGAAGGGACTATTTCAACGATTAAATCCCTAAAATCCCTTTGTTTTTCTACAAGACCTTCCACTTTTTGAACAAAATTCATATCCGTTCCCACGCCGGGTTGTATCATATTCACCAGGAAAAGTCCAATTAAGATGGCAAAAGTACTTGTCAGTAAATAATAGGAGATGGTTTTCAGTCCCAGTCTTCCCAGATTTTGTCCGGAACCGATATTGGTGATCCCTGATATTAAGGAACTGACAATAAGGGGTATTATAAGCATCTTAAGTGCCCGCAGAAAAATATCGCCAAGCCATGCAACATTGGATACCGGTGGATTATAATAGGCGCTCTGGCGGATTACCGGATAATAATTCCTGAAGTCTTCTTCGCTCAATACTTCACTTAAGCGGCTCTGGAAACTGTTGAGCGTTTTGAATGAAGATCCCTCAATTCTCCGGGTGGCTTCAATTACCCTGGCAGGAATCTCTTTCTTTTCCAACCTGTCAATTTTTTTCTCCGTGATGCGATAGGAAGTAGGAAATATTATTCCATAAATGATTGCAAGAACCAGAGCAATCAATATTTGCCAGTGCAATTGGATCTTTCTCATAGTTAAAAGAATTTATGCCCGAATATAGCAATATTGATCAAATTAAGAAACCCGGATTTTTTGCTTTGATTTTGTTAGAAGGAATTAATTATTTCGTCCCATTATCAAGGAATTTTTCAAATATAAAAATCTAATAAGGTTAAATTCTATAAAAATATAGTGTAATTCACTAAAAATATGACAATTGTATCAAATATTTATAGATTCATTTTTTTCCTGAATCTAAATATTCAGGAAAACTATGGTCCAAAAAAGGGAAATTTTGGTACTAAAAGCTTTTTTCGAAAATTACGCAGATAAATACCAGTGCTAAACATCTCTGAATTTTTAGGTCGGTATAGATTTTTTGTTTCTCGTCCGCAGATAAATTTCAAAATAGGGTTGGAGATGTACGCTGAGGTAAAAGACTTGAAAGATTTAAAGGAGGAAACTTTAAACCTCATTCGCTCCGATAGCTATCGGAGCTTCGGCGGACGAGAAGTTTGATCGAATTGTCTACGCCAAGCTCGTAAACTCGGTTCCTCGGAGTTCTACTCCGAAAACAAGGGTTCAGGGTTCTACCCTGCGGTTTAATACCATTTATTTCGTAATTTACAATAAGGTTAGTATACATATATAAACATAAATAAATAATTATTTTACATAAATATACATTTGTAACCATTAAATTGACGGATTAGTATTATTGTGAAGTAAAATGTTTACAAATTACACGTGTATTTATAAGCATAAATTTTTTATTAATACTTATTTATTAAATAAATTGATATTCAGTATAATATAAATTATATATAAAGTATTAATTGAATAAATTTGTTCATTTTCTGTCATAATATCGATAAAAATAGTAAAATATGAATTTATAATGTTATATATCAGGATAATATGAATTTTACTTAAATTAATGATAAAGGAATCAAACAAGATTTGAATACATGTTTTTAAAAACTTCATAGACCCACATATTTTGACTAAATCATTTTCAGTCACTATTGTCCGTCGGAGGTTTACCAAAGCGAGAAGCTTTTTCAAGGGGCCAAAAGGCTTTGAGTCTTCGATACATGAACTTGAGGGATACCGGTAATGTTGTTTTGGCCTGAAAGGCCAGCTTATAACAGCCCAGGGCAGCGCCATTGAGTGTGACAACGTTCAATGGTAACGCCCTGGGTCTGGAAGCCGATTGAAAACATTAGCTCAGGTGAATGTGAAGGACTCAGCGGAGTAAAGAAAGCCTGATACGGTGAGGGGAGTACTTGAGAAGAGCAGTCATAAAGCAAGAGGAAATGAAAACAGATAAAAGGCTAAATACATGATATTTATTTCTGATAACCCGGATATTGGATAAAATTTAACGATTGACCGGAAAATATGGATTAAAAATTAACCGGCAACACTACTAAACAAATCTAAACACATGTTTATCAAGATAAACATAAATAGTTTATCACAGTAAACATTATTTTGGTTACATTTGTATTATGAAAGAACGTTTAAATAAGATTCTTGAAGAATATAATTTAAATTCTTCCAGGCTGGCCGAAAAAATGGGTATACAACGGTCGGGTATTTCACATATAATGGCCGGAAGAAATAAGCCCAGTTATGATTTTATTGTCAGTTTACTTACATTATTTCCTGAAATTGATGCTAACTGGCTTTTAACAGGCGAAGGAGCTATGTTTAAGGAGGATAATGCAGCAATTAAGGAAGAATCATCTTCACCTTTTGCCGGTAAACAACCAGATTTGTTCAGTAGTATTCCCCGGGACATACCCAGAAAAAGTAAATCCCTGGAAGGATCTAAATCAATGGATAAAGATGAAAACGGTTCTGATGAAGAACAAGAAACAAATGTTTACAATGATAAACATTCTGAAAGTACAAACTTTGAGGTTGATTCTGTTTTGATCTTATTAAGCAACGGTAAATTTAGATCTTACCGGCCGGAATAACAGGAATCTTATTTATCTTTGGAAGAAAATTCCATGTACAAATCTATTGTTCGTCCCCTACTTTTCCTTTTACCACCCGAAAAAATTCATGATTTGATTGTCGCATCCGTAAGAATTTCTTTTCGTATTCCCGGGGTTCAATCTTTCATTTCTCGAATATACAAATCTAAGAAGGTTAAGCCGGTTACTTTAATGGGCATTGATTTCCCATCGAGGGTTGGGCTGGCTGCAGGATTCGATAAAAACGCTGCTTTTTATAAAGAATTCAGGGCTTTTGGTTTTGGTTTCATTGAGATTGGTACGGTAACTCCCAGACCTCAGCCGGGGAATCCCAAACCCCGGAGTTTTCGTCTTCCCGAGGATAAAGCCTTGATAAACCGTATGGGATTTAATAATGAAGGAGTGGATGCAGCGGTAGAACGTTTGATGGACAGACCGAAAGATCTTATAATCGGAGGAAATATCGGTAAGAACACAGCCACACCCAATAGTGAAGCAGTAAATGATTACGAATATTGCTTCGAGCGTTTATACGATTATGTGGATTATTTCGTAGTAAATGTTTCATGTCCCAATATAAGCGACATGAAGGAGCTACAGGACCAGGAGA
>CAZGTU010000002.1:0-134579 GCA_964528675.1 uncultured Bacteroidaceae bacterium | reverse complement strand
TTGATGAATTTGCGAGATGAACTGAGACAAACCTTTAAATCAAAATTATGAAAGCGTTACTAATTGTTGATTTACAATATGATTTTCTGCCCGGGGGATCTCTTGAGGTAGAAAATGGAGATATCATCATACCCGTAATCAATAGTATCACCCCAAAATTTGACCTGGTTTTGGCAACGCAGGACTGGCATCCCGAAAATCATATCAGCTTTGCCAGCAATAATGAAGATACAAAACCATTCGATACCATTGAATTAAATGGCATGGAGCAGATAATGTGGCCGGATCATTGTGTTCAGGGTTCGAAGGGAGCTGAAATAACTGCTGAGCTGGATGAGAAACCCGTTGAAGCCATTTTCAGAAAAGGCATGGATCCTGAGATTGACAGTTATAGTGGTTTTTACGATCTGAATTATAAAAAGGACACAGGTCTGGCCGGTTATCTTCGTGCCAGGAAAGTTAAAAGACTATTCATTGCCGGTCTTGCCGCTGATGTATGCGTATATTTCTCCACGAAAGATGCGGCAAAAGAAGGTTTTGAGACTTATCTCATTGACGATGCAACCCGTGCAATTGATGATGAAAAATACATCGAACAGAAAAAAGAACTTGTTAAAAAGGGGGTGAAAATTATTAGTTCGGCGGATGTTACTGCTTTGTGATGTTATTCCAAAGATCAACCCCGTTAATATTCATTCACTCAATTATCAATCATAAGTCTGTTAATCCTTCTGAATGATTTAGTTATAAATTTTTCAATCTTGAAGATAATAAGTCTGATCAATTACCATAAAACCATAAATTTTATTATAATCACATAATATAGAGATTGTTTTTTTGCCAACATGTCGGAATAAAGTTAAGATAATCTACTTTATCAAAAATTTATCAAAATCTGCTGCTACATCCTCAGGATCAATACCATCAGCAATCTCTGTAACTATATGATGGTTTGGTCGGTCGGGACTGATCCTCCACATCTGTGTACCATCCTCAAAAATATGGAAATAACCTTGCTTCCGAAGTTTAAAATAGGGTTTATGACCTCTAACTGCTACATAAACAGCAATCAGGTCAGAGCTGTGATGATAATTCCTGTTCCAGCCTTTAAGAAACACTCTGTAAGCATCAGCTATTAAATTTCCCTCTTCTACTTTATCTGTAAAAAGTACTTTCCCTGTATGAAACATATTTGAAAATTCACCACCTGTGGTGAAAATTATCTGTGTAGGCCATGCATTTGCTACATGCTTGGCGGCTTCAGGGTCGGGTTTAAAGTTGCCCCATTTTTCAGGATTCTGTTGCAGCGGAAACCTTCCTCCCATGCAAATATAAATCTTCACCTTTTTTTTCACCAGTTCTTTTCCGTTTAGCGGACTGTATTTATCAGGACTGCTATCAAGCAAATAAGAAAGATTGGTCAGATAACCCACAGATACAATTACTACACTGGAATCAGGTTGTTCGCTCAATATTTTCCTGTAGATTTCAGTTGCATCCGGAGCCCTGTATCCTGATTCAATATCATTGGGAAACTTCTCTGAAATCGTCTTTGCATATACAGAACCCCGATATACACCTTTAATTTTCACATTTCCAATGGGAATATCCGGACGGCCATAATATGTATTAATGGCATCAATTGTAGGTGCGGACCAAGGATAGAGACTCGAACTGATTGTCGCAAGAATTTCTACTTCTCCCTCATCTGCAAAACTGTGGAGCATTGCAAGGGCCCCTACATCATCTACATCCGATTCCATATCGGTATCAAATATGATCTTTACAGGTTGAGCTCTTATGGAAAAAGATAAAAAAAAGAAGAATAAAATAACTGAAATTTTCATGAGATTATATAATTAATGAATAATTTTCGAAAGCTTGACCCCAAGTTAATAATAAATCTTCAATATCTTTAAAACTGAGTCTTTAACAAAAACTGCTATCTAATACATTTTACATTTTAATAAAAAACATTTACTTTAGGCACTTGATCAAATAGATATTCCCTTTTCAGTCTATTTTCTAATATAAGTACTATTTTCTATCTGAAGAAAATTTAATATTGGACTGTGCTTAAGTATGCTAACTGAACTACTAAATAAATACACTTTGGCCCTTTTTATAATAGGCTTTTCTGGGTTTAATAACAATACTTTATTCGCCCAGGAAGATTTAATTACCTTGGAGTTGGGAGAAACAAATATTGAGAAGGCACTCAACGCCATTGAGAATGAAACAGGTCATTTTTTCCTATTTAATCCATCCCTTATAGATATTAACAGAAGTATCAAGCTTAATATTCAAAATGCTACTATAAAGCAGGTATTGGATCAGCTTTTTAAAGATACAGGGATTGAATACCTTATCATGAAAAAGCAGATCATATTGACCCGGGGTGATTTCATCCAGGAGCTGAAGCCTGAACCCTATGTGGTTTCCGGAACTGTTATGGATGAAAATGGACAACCCCTTCCCGGTGCAAATGTATTGATAAAAGGTACAACTACAGGTACAATAACAGATGAAAACGGCGAATACAATATTCAGGTTAGTTCCCCAAAGACAGTTCTTGAATATTCATTTGTTGGATACGAGAAAGCATATGAAGAAATAGCAGGAAGGAATGAAATCAACTTGAGGTTGCATGAAAAGTTGCTCATTCTGAAAGAAGTTGTAAAAATAGGATATGGTACAGTTCATAAAACAGATTTAACAGGAGCTGTGAATGCCATTACTGCAAAGGCTATAGGTAAGCAAATCATACACGATCTTAGCAGTTCACTGCAAGGTAAAGCCCCTGGTCTTGGGGTGGAAAGTCTTGGAGGTAACCCGGGTAATGAAATGCGAATTACAATAAGAGGAGCAGGCTCACTTAGTAATAATGATCCACTTATACTTGTAGATGAAATTCCTGTGAATTCGCTCCTGATGGTAAATCCCTCTACTATACAATCTGTTCAAATTCTGAAGGATGCTTCAGCAGCAGCAATTTACGGATCGCGTGCAGCAAATGGTGTTATTTTGGTTGAAACAAAAAGTGGACAATCAGGAAGAATGAAGATCGATGCTATTGTAGATTATGGGATTCAGGAATTGGATAAGAAACTCGATCTTCTTAATGCTGAAGAATGGGTAATGATAAATACATTAGCCAGAAAGTTAGATGGATTAGATAGTTTGAATCTTGCTAAAAATCCTGAAATCCCTATTCCTGGTGAAGGTACAGACTGGCAGAAAGCCATGTACGTGAGAGCACCGGTAAAAAAGATCGATCTTGTCGCAAGTGGCGGCAGTGAAATGGGTAATTACAGTGTTTCTCTTGGTTGGTTAGATCAAGATGGAATTGTTACCAATACCAGATTTTCTAAAATAAATCTTCAGGCAAAATCCGAATTTCACAAAAATAAATTGACATTGGGTGAAAACATCATATTAAGCAGAGAGTTTCATGATAATATTACAGATGCAGGCACAGGCAGTGGTAATGCTGTTCAATCTGCTGTTATTGCCAATCCTTTGCGAAAGATATATCTTGATAAGGGAGAAATTTACTCAACTGATAATCCTGTTGGAACACAAAATAATGTAATAGGGCTACTTAATTTGCATTCGCAGGAAAATACATTATACAGAATGCTGGTTAGTACATGGATGGAATATGAGTTCATTGAAGGATTAAAATTTAAAGGAAAATATGCTTCAACTGGAAATTTTTCACATTACCTAAACCATCGCTCAGATTATAGTAAGCAGAATGTTTATGCAATGGGGGGTGAACAATTAAATAAAGATTCCAGATTAATTGAGAATAAGTCCACTTCCGTTTTCTGGCAACTTGAGAACATACTCAGCTTCAATAGAACTTTCGCCTCTCACAGACTGAATATGATGATAGGACATACCTCTCAAAAAACTAAATACAGGTATATAGGAGCAGAAGTTTTCGATTTACCAAATACCTTAATGGTACTGGATGCCGGAAGCTTGAACCCTGATAATTATGGTGCTGAAGAAGAAAATACATTACTATCATATTTTGGTCGCATTATTTATTCCTATGATCAGCGGTACAGTTTTACCGGCACTCTTCGAAAAGACGGCTCCTCTCGTTTTAGCAAGAAACACCGATGGGGATATTTTCCCTCAATTGCAGGAGCCTGGAATGTGGCAAATGAAAGTTTCTTCAAATCTTTTAACTGGCCGGTTTCAATTCTTAAACTAAGAGCAAGTTACGGCTTGTTGGGAAATCAGGAAATTGGGGACTATCAATACCTGGGGTTAATTACTCCATCTATTGTGACCAGCATTGGAAATCCATCACACCTATGGATAGGAAATATACAAACAGAATATCCTGCTTCAGATATTAAATGGGAATCAACTGCCACAAGTAATATTGGAATGGATTTTAGTATGTGGTCGGGTAAACTGGCTATTACTATGGACTATTTCCATAAATCCACCACAGATATGTTATTAAGAGTACCTATCCCCTTATCAACCGGCGTTTCTACGAATCCCTTTGGTAATGCCTATCCCTTTAGCAATGCAGGAAAAATTACCAATCGGGGCCTCGAGCTCTCAATTGAGTTTAATAATAATATAAGACATTTGTTCTATACTATTGCAGGTTCATTCTCAACCATTCATAACAAGGTTGAGGAACTTGCAAGAGGAACCCAGGAACTCTTAGGAGGAAAAGCAACGCATCACGGAGATTATGTAAATTACACACGTGAAGGGTTTCCCTTGTATTCATTTTTTCTTATTAAAACAGACGGACTATTCAGATCCACGGAAGAAATACAGGCTCACAGTAAAGAGGGGACACCTATTCAACCAGAAGCACAGGTAGGAGATATGCGATTTATTGATGCAAATAATGACGGGCAGATCAATGATGAGGACAGGGTATATTGTGGCAGTCCTTTTCCTGATTTTGATTATGGGCTAAGATTCGATGGTAACTGGAAAATTTTAGATTTTTCTATATTTTTACAGGGAACGTATGGTAATAAGATATACAATGGATACAGAACCTATACCGAAAACCTAAAATACAATGTGAATTACTCATCAAATCTTTTGGATTCTTATACATTTAACAAAAATTCAGATATACCCAAATTGAGTTATTCTGATCCCAATGGCAATAATACAGATAATACAGATAGATTTTTAGAAAATGGATCATATCTAAGACTCAAGGTCATAACCCTTGGCATTAATTTAAAAGATAACTGGCTGAATAATGTTCCGCTTATAGAAAAAGCACGATTTTATATTGGAGCACGTAATTTATTTACATTAACCCCATATTCTGGTTATAATTCAGATATCGGCGGTGGTGGATATAATGCCTGGCGAGGATCGTTGATTGCAAGAGGAATTGATTGGTCAGTTTACCCCACTGCAAGATCATATCATGCAGGTATCCAAATTAGTTTTTAATATGGGTAAAATGAAGAATTCTTTCAAAAATAAAAAAAAGTTAATTATTCTGTTAGGCATTCTTATTGGAGGATGTTCTGAGAGTTTTTTGGATCTGGATAATCCAAATAAATTAACAACACAATCATACTGGAAAACCGGAACAGAACTTGAAGCTGGACTAGCTACCGTGTATAAAGGATTTAGTGAAAATGTAAACTGGAGTTACTGGCAAAGGACCAACGTGCAACTTGTGGAGGGAAGAACAGAAAATTTTACGGTAAGCAAGGATGTCAATAGCAGATACCAATTAAGTGTGTTTACAAATACCTCCGAAAATTCCTCCAGTGAACAAATTTATCTTGGTTGTTACACCGGAATATTCAGAGCCAATCAGATTATTCACAATGCTGACGGAATTAATGATATAAGTACTGATTATATTAATCAAATTATAGCCGAAGCCAAATTTTGTCGTGCTTTAAATTATTTTAACCTGGTGAATGAATTCGGATCCGTACCGATAATTATTAAACCTGCAGAATCTGAACAAGATTATTTTAATGAAAAATCACCACCTGAAAAAATTTGGGAACAAATAATTAATGACCTACGGGATGCTATACCCTATCTGCCATATTCTTATCCCGAGGAACAAAAAGGCCGCGCTACCAGGGGTGCAGCGAAAGCTTTCCTGGGTAAAGCTTTTTTATATCTGGAGGATTGGAGTAACACTATCAATATCCTACAGGAAATTGTTACCAATGAGGATAAATTTGGTTATGGTTTGATGCCGGATTATGGTGATAATTTTAACGGCCAAAACGAAAACAATATAGAATCTGTTTTTGAGATCCAATATAGCCGGCTTAGATCTCCTGTATGGGGAGGTCCAGATGCAACTTCCACAGTTATCGCACAGGAATGTGCTCCCTATGAAAAGGGAGGCTGGGAAGAATTAAAACCAACAAAAGTCTTACTGGATGCTTTCCTTAAAGAAAAAACAAAAGATGGTGGTATAGATCCCAGGGCGATGGCAACACTGGCCTGGAGCTACCCCGGGTCTACTTTTTATCAATCAGCATTCGACTCAATCTGGGATGAGCATGAGATTCATTTAAAAAAGAATCAGAACTGGTGGAATGAGAATGAAGGAGACTGGAGATCAGGCTTGAATGAACATCCAATGCGATATGCCGATGTTCTCCTGATGCTAGCCGAAGCCTATACAATGCAAAATAACATAGTTAAAGCATCTATACTGGTTCACCGGATCAGAAACAGGGCTCAGCTTGCCGATATAAGTTCAGTTATGCTAAACTGGAATCAGGAGAGAATGATACAAGAGATCCGGCATCAGCGAAATCTTGAATTTGCTAGAGAAATGGTACACTGGTTCGACCTGAGAAGGTGGGGAATACTTGAAGAAACCATAAAAAATTCAGGAGTTGAAGGACATCAAAATTTCACTTCAAAATATGAATATTATCCTATTCCTGGAGAAGAACTCAGAAATAACCCCTCCATGACTCAAAATGCACCCTGGAACTAAATTATATTTGCTTAGTGATATATTATACTTCTTTTTTCATAATATTATTATGATTTTTTTTTTGGAATAAGTATTTTCACTAACTAATGGATATATTAATTAGAAAGATCTAATCTAATAAAGATCTTTTTTCAGAATTCTAAAAATGAGCTTTAATAATACAGATGAAAAGTATGCCATCTTAAAGAGATTCTTTAAAGGAATGGCAACCCATGAGGAAAAGCAGATAGTTAATGATTGGATGAATGATCCTGAACAGGAAGTTTGGATCAAGGCATTATTGAATCAACTTTGGGATGATATGGATGAAATCAATAAAATGCCTGATTCCCAAAAAACACTCACTGATATCCATGAAAAAATTGACATTGAAAAATCTGTTCGTCCCGTTTTCTACAGGATATTAAAAATTGCAGGTAGTGTTGCAGCAATTTTATTACTTCCTTTACTTGCTTATATTTCATGGAGTTTATTAATAAACGAAAAGGATTTTACTGAATATTCTCAAGTTGAACCTGTATATAATGAAATTACCTGTCCTGTAAGTGCAAGGTGTCAATTTGAATTACCGGATGGATCAAAGATCTGGTTGAATAACGGAAGTAGATTGAAATACCCGGTCACATTCGATAAGAAAGTCAGGATTGTCTCTCTTGAAGGAGAAGCTTATTTTGATATTGAATCAAACAAGGATTATCCTTTCATCATCAAAACTAATGGAATAGATGTCAGGGTAACTGGCACCCGGCTTAATGTTTGTGCCTATCCGACAGAAAATTACCAGGAAGTGGTTGTTGAATCAGGTACTGTGGAGCTAATAAATAAAATCACGGATCCGGTTAATGAAGAATCAATGGTTGAGCTGAAAACAGGTCAATATGCACTTTTTAAAGAAAAAAACTGTGAAATTGATTTTAACACTTATATACAAAACGGAGAAGGGAAATTAAAGATTATAAAAAACGAAGATCAGCTTAAACCTTTCATAAGAGACTTAAGACCTTATGAACGTGCTCTTTATGAAGATAACGGGTCAATTCTTTTAATAAAAAATGACAAAGCTAAGAGGTATTACGCCTGGAAAGAAGGCAGACTGGTTTTACGTAATGATCCAATGGCGGTAATGTTGAATCGTATCGAACGATGGTACAATGTTAGTTTCCAGATAGAAGATAAAGATGTATATAATCACAGTTATTGGGCAACTTTTGAAAATGAAAACATCGAAGAGATCCTCGAGTTGCTCAGTATGACCGGTCCCCTGAGATTCGAAGTAAAAGACAGGAAAATAAATGAAGATGGTAGCTTTGGTAAAAAAATAATCAATGTATCCTTAAATAAGACCCCTTAAATCTGAATAAAAGTATTATGAGAAAGACTCTGTTTTCTTTATTTGCCCTGGTACTGTTTATTTATTATTCCTGTGAGAATGGAAATGAAAAATCAAATATCAGAATTCTTAAGGTAGCACCTGAAACTATCAAAGCTAAGCCGGATAAAGGATTCGAAATCACATATCAATGGGAAACCACTTCCGTTATAGAAAATGATTCGGTGCTGGTCAGTTTTATCAATCAAAATGGAGAAATTGTACTCTCGGATAATCATAATATTCCAGAAGGTATAAAAGAAAATGGAAAGGTTGCATATAAAAGAACCGTTAATCTTCCGGTCTGGGAAATAAAAAATGATAAAACATATAATGCCGTCCTTCCTGAAGGCAAGTACACAATACTTGCCGGTATATATGATCGTAGCAATGGTCAGATGAAGAAATTGAAAAGAGGAACTGATGTTAAGTCTGAAACTGATACATTGTTATACAGGATAGGAATACTAGAACTTGACAATAATGCCCCTGTGCCGAGCCCGGGAAAGATTACGCTTGACCTCAGCGACTATCATCTTACCTTTAATGAGGATTTCGATGAGCTGAGTGTCTCTGCCTGGGGCCCTGCCGGTGAGGGAGGAACTACCTGGATCGCTCATACCCCCTGGAACGGTGATTTTGGAGATGCTGTCTTTATGGATCCTCAGGACGGATTTCCATTTACAGTTGAAGATGGAATTTTAAGAATTGAAGTGAAAAAAGTAAACGGTGAATGGCAAAGTGGATTGTTATCTGCTGTCGATCCGGAAGGCAACGGATTCAGCCAGAAATTTGGATATTTTGAATGCAGGGCCAAATTTCCCGAAGGACCCGGTACTTGGCCTGCTTTCTGGCTAATGGGTAAAAAGAACCTCACAAAAGCCACAGAACCAATTATCAATCCTGAAGTTGATATCGTGGAGCATTACGGGCACTGGCCTAATCGCTACAGCTATGTCCTTCATCTCTGGGGAAGGGGTGGCGCAGAATCCAAACATGAAGGGAAAAGGATTAAAGTTTTTGGTGTAGAAGAGGATTACCATACTTATGGTGTAATGATAGACGAAGATTATATTATACATTACTTCGATGGGGTGGAAAAGGACCGTATACCAACCCCTGAAGGAGTAAAGGTTCCTCTTTATCCTATTGTAAATCTTGCACTCGGACCAGGATGGCCAACAGATAAAACTCCTGATCCAAGTTATATGTATGTAGACTATATTAAAGTCTATAGTAAGTAGTTCCATTATTTCTACCGGTAAACCGGCACTAAGGATTAGGGAATTCCTGCCAAAAATTATTTAAGCTAATTATCTAGAAAATAGAAATATGCAATCAATTTTCAACTTTCGGACAGGGATATTTATACTTTTTAGCTTAATATTATCAGTCCTTCCGGTGCAAAGTCAAAAATCAAAATATTTTGGTGAAAAGAAAATCGTTCCTGAAATTCCTGATAAGGATAAAAGGATCCGGGTTATTTTTGTCAGTGATGCAACCAATGAAATAGATGATATATGGGCGGTTTCCCTTGCTGTACTTTTCCCGGACAGATTTAACATCCTTGGTTTTGTGGGAAGTAATTATGATCATACTCATGTAAATATAGGTCCGAAAGGTATTGAAAAATCGGTTGAGGGAATCCATACCATCCTTGAAAAAGCAGGATTGAAAGGAAAATATCCGGTGTACAAAGGTAGTCATCCTATGCAATATGAATTTGAACCCAGTCCATCGGAAGGAGTGGATTTCATCATTGAACAAGCCATGGCCAGTACAGCCGAAGATCCTTTATGGGTTGTTGGGTTAGGCAGTCCTACCGATTTAGCTTCAGCCTATCTGAAAGAACCCACCATACAGGACCGGGTAGTCATGTTCTGGCATGCACGTACAGAGGAAACCTGGCCTTATAAAGCCGCGAATTATAATGTGAAAGGCGATATTCATGCCTCACGCATGATGTTTCATGCACCTTTCCCATTGGTAATTTTTGATACCGGCTCTCATCTGTATGCGGGACCTCTTGAAGAGTCTGAGAAACATATTAAACCCTACGGCGATCTGGGTGAATTCCTTTACAACTATAGATTGAAATCATCCTGGTATAAAAGCCCCACAAAAGGATATTATGATGTGGGAGATATTGCTGTTTTGATCGATCCGGATCTGGGGAAATGGGAAGTAATAGATTGTCCCACAGTAAACTTTTATATGGATTATAACTTCTATAAAACAAACGGAAAAGCATTGAGATGTTATCAAATCGACAGGGATAAAACTTTTGAAATGTTTTATGATCGACTAAAGGAAACTTATAAAGAATAGCATAATTTAATATAAAATGATTCTACATAAAAAATTAACTTATTCTGATTTTATTGCTTCCTCTGTATTAAGTTATAAGATATAAACAAATGCAAATACAATTAAATATCCAGAGAATTACTCTTGTGCTTTTTGGATTGTCTGTTATATTTCCCTTAAACAGTCAAAGCTCCAAATATTTTGGCCAAAAGAAAATAATTCCAGAGATTCCTGCTAAAGATGAACGTATACGTGTTATAATTGTCAGTGATGCCGCTACTGAAATAGATGATATATGGGCAATTTCTCTTGCTTTACTTTTCCCGGAAAAATTCGATATATTGGGTTTTATCGGAAGTAATTATGCTAAAACATACACCGGATTTGGCCCTGAAAGCATCGATAAGTCTGTTAAGCTTATAGATACCATACTTGAAAAAGCAGGAATGAAGGACAAATATCCTGTATACAAGGGAGGGCACCCTATGCGATATGAATTTGAACCGAGTCCATCGGAAGGAGTAGATTTTATCATTGAACAAGCTATGGCTAGTACTCCAGAAGACCCATTATGGGTGGTGGGCCTGGGATGTCCCACCGATCTCGCTTCAGCTTATCTGAAAGAACCTGCTATAAAAGATCGCGTGGTCATGTTCTGGCATACACACACTGAAAAAACATGGCCATACAAAGCCGTAAATTATAATGTAAAAGGTGATATTCATGCCTCACGTATGATGTTCCATGCACCTTTTCCATTGGTCATTTTTGATACCGGCTCTCAATTGCATGCAGGATCTGTTCAAGAATCTGAGAAATATGTTAAACCTTATGGCGAATTGGGTGAATTCCTTTATAACTACCGCCTGAGATATTGGTGGTATCAAAGTCCTACAAAAGGATATTATGATATGGGAGATATTGCTGTTTTAATAGATCCAAATCTGGGAAAATGGGAAGTAATAGATTGTCCGACAGTGAATTTTTACATGGACTATAATTTTTATAAAACAAACGGAAAAGCATTACGATGTTATCATGTGGACAGGGATAAAACCTTTGCAATGTTCTATGATCGTCTACAAAAGAAATACGGAAATACAGGAATGTAAATTTTTTTATGATGCAATTATGAAAAATATATTTATTTTATTGGTAACAGTCATACTGTTAAATTCAAGTTCAGTTTTCAGCCAGGATAATGGTGAAGTAAGAATATGGGAGGAAGAAATTGTACTTCCCTCCTATCCTATCCACACCCCGGATAAGAATCCCATGTTCTTTCTGAAAAATTCCTATCAGGGGGCAAGTGCTGAAATATATCCTCTCCCGCTGATCAACAACCTTTCAAGTGAAAAAAAGGAAGTAAGTTATAAAGGATTATTCCTTGAAAATGAATATATTAAATTATGCGTCCTTCCTGAGCTTGGCGGAAAATTATTTTATGCCACCGATAAAACGAACGGATATGAAATTTTTTATCGCCAAAGTGTAATAAAACCGGCCAATATAGGTATGACCGGTGCCTGGATATCGGGAGGCATCGAATGGTGTGTTTTTCATCATCACAGAGCCTCCACTTACATGCCTATGGATTACCGCCTGGTAGAAAACCCCGATGGAAGCAAGACTATATGGATTGGTGAAATTGAACCAAGGCACCGCATGAAATGGGCAATCGGGATCAGCCTTTCCCCGGGTCGCTCTTATATTCATACAGATCTAAGGATGTTCAACAGAACGGAAAATCCAAATTCCATATTATATTGGGCAAATGTAGCCACACATGCCAGTGAGGAGTATCAGGTATTCTTCCCTCCCTCTGTTAAATTTGGAACTTATCATGCAAAAAATAGCTTTTCTCATTGGCCAATAACCAGAGAAGTTTATGATGAAAAAGATTATTATAAGAATAACATTGATGCTTCCTGGTGGAAAAACCATCCAACTCCTATTTCTTTCTTTGCTCACAACCTTCAGGATGATTTTCTGGCAGGATATGACCATGGAAAAGAAGCGGGAACTATTCATGTGGCTGATCACAATGTGGTTAACGGGGCAAAACTATGGCAATGGGGACCCGGCCCGGCAGGTGCCAATTGGGATACCATTGTGCTGACGGATGAAGACGGACCCTATATTGAACTGATGAGCGGGGGATTTTCCGATAACCAGCCCGATTACAGTTGGATCATGCCTTATGAGACCAAACAGGTTATTCAATACTGGTATCCTCTTAGGGAAATTAAAGGCGTAAAGGCAGCCAATCCAAATGCATCAGCGAATCTTCTCCCTCCTATAAATAATAAGGTTTTTATCGGATTGAATACATCAAAAGCATATGAAAATGCTGTTGTTGAACTTCAGAAAAACGGAGAAGTAATATATACAGAAAAAATTAAACTAAGCCCTTCCCTTCCATATAGTGAAGAAGTTATTGTTCCGGAAGGCACGGATTATTATGATCTAAAACTTCTGGTAAAAGAAACTTCCGGTAATGAACTGATTCAATACAAGCCGGAAAAGAAAGATGAGAATAGCGAACTACCGGAAACTGTTAAAAGACCTCCGGCCCCATCAGAAATAAATACCAATGAAGAATTATATCTTACCGGGCTTCGAATTAAGCAATTTCATAATGCACGGATTGATGCAATGGATTATTTTCAGGAAGCACTGAAAAGAGATCCATTGGATGTAAGATGTAATGTTCAGGTAGGACTGGATCAAAAATTAAAAGGAAATTACGAGAAGGCATCTCATTATTTCAGAAATGCTGTTAAAAGATTAACAAAGGACTATACGCGACCGAGGGATTGTGAAGCTTTATACCATTTGGGAGTCGTTCTTAAAATCCTGGAAAAGTATGATGCTGCTTATGATACACTTTACCGTGCCAGCTGGGATCAGGATTTTCATGCAGCTGCCCATTATCAGATGGCAGAAATTTCCACTACTAACAATGATCCGGAAAAGGCCTTATTCCATATCAAACAATCAATGTCAGCAAATACCCTGAACATTAAAGCTATGGGATTGAGAACAACTGTTTTGAGGCATATGGGTGATATGAATAATGCATCAGTATCGGCAGAAGATCTTCTGAATAAAGATCCCCTGAACTATTGGGCTCATTTTGAAATGTATTCAATTGCAGATGAAACCGGCAGTGCCAACAAGGAAAAGTTGAAAGAAAAGCTGGTTTCATTGTTAAGAGATTTTCCTGATTCATATCTTGAATTGGCTACCAGTTATATGAACAGTGGTTTATATAAGGACGCCGAAGGACTTTTACATCTGGCCTTACAGTCAGAAGATGATTTTCTCAGAAATTATCCTATGATCCATTATTACCTGGGATATCTTAAGGAAAAAGCAGGTAACTTAAAGGAAGCAAGTGAGACATATACTCATGCGGCATCTTTATCAACCGATTATTGTTTCCCTTTCCGTCTGGAAAGCATTCCCATACTTGAATCTGCCATTAACCAAAATAAAGATGATTATAAGGCATATTACTACCAGGGTAATATAATGTTTGATGACCGGCCAGAAAAAGCCATTGAGAAATGGGAAAAAGCGGTGCAAATAAATCCTGATTTTGCTATTGCCCATCGTAATCTGGGCTGGGGATATAATCATACATACGATAATAAACTCCGGGCTATAAGGGAATACGAGGCTGCCATAAAGCTGAATCCTGAAGATGCACGTTATTATTATGAATTGGATAAGCTCTACGAGGAAAATAATGCGGACCCGGAAAAAAGACTGGAAATGCTGACCAAAAATCATGAGCACCTGTCGCAGAGAGAAGATGCCTTGATACGGGAAATTATGGTACTTGTATTAAACAGGCATTATGATAAAGCAATTAATTATTTAAATGAAAATTTCTTCCATATACAGGAAGGATCAAGAGGTCTGCATGATGTTCATGTGGATGCACATCTTCTTAGAGGATTATCATATCTTGAAGATGGTCAATATCAAAAAGCATTGGATGATTTCTTTATGGCAGACAAATATCCTGCCAACCATCAAATAGGCAGAGACCCGGATTATGTCCGCAATGCTCAGATCTATTACTATACCGGACTGGCATATGAAAAACTGGGGGAGAATGACCGTGCTGAAGTATTTTATAACAAAACAGTCAGTCAGGATATTGAGAATTCCGTTTACCTGTATTATCAGGCTCTGGCTTACGAAAAACTCGATGAATCTAAAAATGCTGATGAGCTGTACAATGCATTGATCTCTACCGGAGAGGATTATATCCAGGATCTCGATGAGGTCGATTTCTTTGCGAAGTTCGGAAGCGGTGAATCAATACGTGAACGTCAGGCTACCGGTCATTATATGATAGGTCTGGGTAAATCGGGAAAAGGCTCAAGAAAAGAAGCGGTCAGCCACTTTGAAAAAACAACGGAACTGGATAAATCCAGGCTTTGGGCAGAAGTGCATATGGAAAATATGTAGTACGGTTTAGGAAGAACGTTACATATTGGGTATATTCTTATTCTTTGGAAATGTCCCGGAGAATAAGAATTTATATTGGCTTAAAAATCGCTTTACAAATATTTAAATCTTCAGCTTATGAAATCAAACAGACGAAATTTCCTGAAGTATGCCGGGCTGGGTTCCGCATCCCTTATGTTCTCTCCTCTTTCAAGTTCGGCAAAAGATAATATTCCCGGCCCTGTTCAGCTTCGAAAATATGAAAATCTTGTGAATTCCCTAAAGACAGATGTGCTTGTGATCGGAGCCGGTGCTTCAGGTGTTCCTGCAGCAATTGCAGCTGCCAGAACCGGGGCTGATGTAGTACTTATTGAAGAAGATATGATCCCCGGTGGTGCCCCTGTTGATAATTATGTGTCCATGCTTTGCGGCGGTCCTCGTGTAGGTATTTTCAAAGAAATGGTTGATATGCTCGACCGGGATTATGATATGACTAAAGTTTCTCAAGATCAACGTTGGCATGAGCGCTGGTTTATGCCTTCTGCCTGGCTGAGGGTAATAACAGAAAAACTGAAAGCAGAAAAGAACCTTCATTTTATGGGAGGAAGCCCTGTGGTCAATGTAATAATAAGTGAAGGAGGAAACAGGAACATTATCCGGGGCGTTCGTGTATTCGAAAAAGTTGGCAGAACGAAGGATATTGAAGCTGAAGTTGTGATTGATGCCACTGGTTCGGGTATTGTAGCCACAATGGCAGGCTGCGATTATTTTTATGGTTCAGAAATTTTCATTTAACAGTAATTATTTACATCTATTATGACTGCAAAAATACCGAACCTAAACTGGTTGCTTTTTATTATTTTATTCTTGCTATCAGCTTGTAAACTTTCAAACGAAAATCAGTCTTCGTCAGAAAAGTCTGCAGAAAAATTTGGTAATCAGGAGGCATCTGCCGAAAAGGTGATCTTTGATACTGATGTTGGCGGAGATGTTGATGATGCGGGTGCCCTGGCGGTTTTGCATGCCCTTGCCGACCGCAATGAGATTGAAATTCTGGCTATTGGAGTTGTGATTGGGCACGAAGCTGGAGTTCCCTTTGTTCATGCTGTTAATACATGGTATGGAAGACCGGAACTGCCAATCGGCACTATTAAGGAAAATGCGCCTTATGCACGTGATGAATACATGGAATCCGTCCTGGACGAATATCCACACAGCCTGACACAGCAATCGGCTCCTGATGTGGTGAATCTGTATCGTAAAGTACTTGCCTCCCAGCCTGATAGCAGCGTAACACTCATCGTGGTGGGGCCTGCCACTAATATCTACAATCTCCTTAACTCTCCCCCGGATGAGATCAGTCCTTTAAACGGAGTGGATCTGATAAGGAAAAAAATAAAACTATACGCAGCCGGCGGCAACGGTAACGGTGGATTACCTCAGGGAAAGTGCGGATATAACTATTATATGGATCTTGAAGCAGCAAGTGGAGAACTTTCGTTAATTCCTGTCGAAATTCCTATGGTATATGCCGGTGGCAGTGGCGATGATCTTAAGATCGGATCAGCTCTCCAACAGCTAAGAGAAGATCATATCATCCGGAGATCATACGAAGAATATTATGACGGAACCGCAAGGAGCCGTCCAACTTGGGATCAGTTAAGGGTATTTTTCGGTTCAAAACCTGAGTTGCACAACCTGTGGGATATTTCCTCACCGGGAAATATCACAGTTGGTAAGGATAGTATCATATCCTACACAGTACAACCGGACAGAAACCGAAGTTACGCCTATGTAAATGATCTTAAAGAAATGCGGGAGAGGTTGACTGAGCTTATGTTGTATGATCCGCGGAAGGAGAGGTGAAGGGTTAACGGTTAAACGGTAAACAGTGAGCACTTAGCTGTTCAGAATAAATTCTTGCTATTATGAAAATAAGATTAATTTCTCTTATCCTTTTAGGCATTTTCTCAATATTGAGTTGTCGACTGGCCAAGGAAGGAAATGAAATTACCGTGGCAGGTGTAAAAGATCCTGTCATCTCATTAAATGGTACCTGGAAATCTTCGATGCATCCTCCGGAAAATTTCTGGTCCAAAGAAATCAACACCGGTCAGTGGACAGACATTCAGGTACCCGGTGAGTGTCAGATGCAGGGATTTCCTATCGAAGGGAATAAACCTTTTGTTTATAAAAAATCCTTTATGATCCCTGAAGATTATGAAGGTAAACGGATATTAATAAATTTCCATGGAACCTATAGTTATGCAAGAGTATGGATTAACGGAAATTTCATTAAAGACCACCATGGAGGATTTACCAAATGGGAATGTGATATTACCCCATATGTTACACCGGGAAAGGAATCGGAATTGACCGTCGAAATTACCGATATGGATGATGATATTTCTGCCGGCAGCCGGTATGCAAAGCATCAGATTGGAGGAATTTTAAGGGATGTTGAACTTATTGCCCTGCCTGATCAGCATTTTAGCAAACTATTTTTTGTAACAGATCTTGATAAAAATTACCGGAATGCAGAACTGATGATCAGCTACGAATTATCCCGTCAGCATCCGGTAAATATAAAGTTCGAGCTTTCTGATGCCAATGGTGAAATAATCAAGATTCTTGAACATGAAAATACAAAACAGTCAGGGAACCTCAATATGCATGTAAAAGATCCTCTGAAATGGGATGCTGAACATCCAAATCTTTATAATTTAACTGCAATTATTATTGAAGAAAGAAAAGAAACCTTCAATAAAAATTTTAAAATAGGCTTCAGAGAAGTAGAAATAGAAGGAAATAAGCTATTGGTCAATGGAAATGAAGTAAAACTAAGAGGTGCATGCCGGCATGACATCCATCCAACTCTCGGGCGTTTATCAACTCCTGAATATGATAAACTGGATGTAATTCTGGCCAAAGAGGCCAATATGAATTTCATTCGAACCTCACATTATCCGCCTTCAGAAGATTTCTTAAGGTATTGTGATGAATTTGGAATTTATGTGGAAGACGAATCGGCGGTATGTTTTCAGAAAAAACAAACAACCGATAATCCCGTGTATGAAGAAAGATATTTATCCCAGATCAGGGAAATGATTCATAATCACCGGAACCATCCGAGTATAATTATCTGGTCTGTTGCAAACGAATGCGAATACGGACAGAATATTCAAAAATCCTATGACTGGATAAAGGAGAACGAACCTACCAGGCCTGTAATATTAAGTTTTCCGTATACGGTTCCCGATACTGTTGTAGTATATGATATTCTGAGTGTACACTATCCCACCTGGAAGGGAAATGACAGATCGCGGCTGGGAGTATATGGCTTCGAATATGAAAAAATGCCCGCACTCAGCGACGAATGGGCTCATGTACCCTGTTATAACAGAATGACCATCAGGCAGGATCCAAATGTAAGAAGCTTCTGGGCACAGAGCCTGGACAGCATGTGGATCAATACATTTAAATCTGATGGCGGACTTGGAGGAGCCATATGGGGAATGATCGATGAAACCTTCATGTTACCTGACTCATTACCCGGCGAAGGAGAAATCTGGGGAATCCATAAAGGAAACCTCGAATTTAAAGGACATTGTGTTGGATATGGTGAATGGGGCATTATCGATACCTGGCGAAGGAAGAAACCCGAATTCTGGGGAACAAAAAAAGCCTATTCGCCTGTAAAAATTCTTGTTAAAAGGATTGAAAAATTTGAGCCGGAAAAAGATATTAAACTACCTGTCTTAAACCGGTTTGACCATACCAATCTGAATGAATTGAAAGTTAATTGGGAATATGAAGATCAATCGGGACTTATTTATGATATGAATATTGAACCCCATAAATCAGGATTTATAACAATTCCGGCTTCAGATTGGAAAAATGGGAAATCATTAAAATTGGAATTTTATCAATATGACACCCTGCTGGTTGATGTATATCAGCTTCTTATAGGAGAAAAAGAAATAAAAGTCCTTAAACATGAAAAGGGTGAGTTACAAACGGAAGAACTGGATGATTTTGTGAAAGTAACGGGAAAGGACTATTCAATGCTGTTAAATAAAAATAGCGGTTTAATAAATGAGCTGAAAGTAAAAGATGAAGTATTGATAAAATCAGGACCTTATGCCAATTTCAGGATATTAAGGGGAATATCAAAATACCATGTTGAAGCCATCGATGATCTGGCAAAAAACTGGAGATGTGATGATTTCGACTATCAGTTCAATGAAGGGATATTAACCATCAATACTGAAGGGAAATATGACAGTATCAGTGCACGCTTTACAGTTACAGCCGATGAAAAGGGCATACTCAAAATTAATTATACTCTCTCAGATCTGCCTGAAGGCAGAAAGATCCAGGAATCCGGAATAAAACTCATTATTTCCGAGAATTTACTGCAGGAAAAATGGGACAGAAATGGATATTTCACATTTTATCCTGATGATGACATTGGAAAATTAAAGGGAGAGGCAGAAATTTCTTATCAACCGGAAATGCATTATCGTAAAAAACCTGATCATGACTGGATTTTTGATACCGGTTCATTTTATTACTTTGGACCCGAAAATAGACCTGATTACACAAATATGACCAGATCACTCAAGGAAAACTTTTTTGTTTATTCTCTGATATCAGAAGGTAATAATCAGATAAAAGTTCATTCGGACGGAACCCAGGCCTGCAGGTTTGACAGGATATATAATGATCCGGTTCTTATTATCAATGATCATTGGGATTATGCAGATTTATTATGGGGAAACTATATCAAAAACATCATTTCTGAGGAAGAAATAAGCGGTTCTGTAGTATTGATAAATCAAAAACTCAATAACTAAATCATGATTAATAAGTTCATTTACATTTTCAGTACGTTATTATTAAGTACTTCCGCAAGTGTTAAAAGTCACAAATCCCTCTTCATCTATGATCATATCGTCAGGACGTCATGGACAGATGAAAGAGTACTGGAAAAAAATAAGAATACCATAATAAATGATCCCCCAAATATTATTTTCATTCTTACCGATGATCTTGGCTACGGAGATATCGGAGTTCTATTCCAAAATCAGCGTAAGAGTGAAGGAAAACCCTATCATAAGACCCCCAACCTTGATAAAATGGCAAAGGAGGGAATGATTCTCCAGCGGCATTATGTTGCTGCCCCTGTTTGTGCTCCGTCCAGAGCAAGTTTGCTCAGGGGTGTTCACCAGGGAAATACGGAAATACGAAATAACCAGTTTGATAAAGCCCTGCCTGATAATCATACACTTGCTACTGTTTTGAAAGAAGCAGGCTACGCTACGTCAATCATTGGAAAATATGGTTTGCAGGGAAAAGAAGGAAACAGCCCATCTACATGGGAAGCCTATCCTACCAAACGGGGATTTGATCACTTTTTTGGTTATGTAAGACATACAGATGGCCATAATCACTATCCGGCTCATAAAGCTCCCGAGCGTGGTCCGGTAGAATTATATTCCGGATCTGAAGAAATTTCTGATAAATTGAAAGGTTGTTATACTACTGATCTTTTCACTGCCGAAGCTAAAAGATGGATAATCGATCATAATAAATCGAATTCCGATCAGCCATTTTTCATGTACCTTGCCTATGATACTCCTCATGCAGGACTTCAGGTTGCATCTACCCCCTATCCCGAAGGAGGAGGAATTGAAGGAGGATTAAAATTTATCGGTGAAACTGGCAATTACATTAATACCGCAAAGGGAGAGGTAGATACATATATACATCCGGATTATGCAAAGCAGGAATGGCCGGAAGCTTATAAAAGATTTGCCAGTATGGTTCGCAGAATCGATAATGGAACCGGTGATATTTTACAATTGTTAAAAGACCTGAAAATTGATGACAAAACCTTGGTTATTTTCGCCTCAGATAATGGCCCCCTTTCAGTATCCTATGGTTATGGAGAATACAAACCGGATTTTTTTGAAAGTTACGGAAATTTTGATGGTATTAAACGCGATACCTGGGAAGGAGGAATTAGAACCCCCTTGTTGGCAAGATGGCCGGGACGCATACCTGCGGGAATGGAAAATTATACTCCTACAGGATTTCATGACTGGCTTCCAACATTTGCCCGGCTTGCAAACCTTCCTGCTCCGGCCAATACTGATGGCGTATCGCTTTTACCTATTTTATTTGCAGAACAGGATAATGTGCCATCAAAGATATATATTGAATACAGGGTGGGAGGAACAACACCTTCCTATGATAATTTTCATTCCTCTCATAAGGGCATGAAAAGAGGGGAAATGCAGGTATTATATCTTGAAGGATACAAAGGAATTCGTTATAATATTCAGTCCCACCAGGATGACTTCAGGATATATGATACAAAAAAAGATCCGGGAGAAGAAAATAATCTCGCAGGAACAAATTCTTTTTTTAACGATCTTCAGAAAAAAATGAAAGAAAAAGCACTTCAGGCAAGAAGGATTAACAAATCTGCCCCAAGACCATATGATAGTATACCGGTTCCGGCAATTAATCCCGGCAAAGAGATAGAAGAGGGGTTAAAGTATAAACTTTATAATATAGTTGTTCCCTGGACACCGGATGTTAAAACCATTGAGACAAGTGTAATCAAAAAAGGTGAGATTGAAGATTTTAGTTGTGATATGGCTCAGAATATGGAAGAATTTGTGATAGCATTCGATGGGATGATTAAGGTTCCGAAAACAGGAAAGTATGAGTTCAAATTGAAAACCGATGGAGGAGCTGTGTTGCGCATTCATGATGCTACTGTAATTGATGCCGATATGGCTTATTCCCCAGGTTCCTTAAAAACATCTGTAATTTTCCTTGACAGAGGTCTTCATCCGGTTCAAATCACTTATAAAAGCGGGACGTCCTCAAAAGCATATCTAGATTTAAAATGGGTAAGACCTGGATTTACAGAAGAAACTATAGATTGGGAGTATTTTTATCACTTTTAAGTGGAGAGCTAAATGGCTTATTCATTCAAATGCAATAAATCATTATTTATTTCCTTTTTGAGAAACTTGAGTGCCTTTGAAAGATGACATTCCACTGTTCTTGTAGAAATTTTTAATTTATTAGCTATTTCTTTGATTTTCAACCCTTGCTGTCGGCTCATCTTATAGACTTGCTTTCTCTTGGCTGGCAATTTTTCTATGCTCCTTTCTGCAATAACAAGCAAATCATTATATATCATCTCATTTTCAAGATTAACCTTACTATTCTTCTCATTGTGAACAAGTTGTTCCTTGACTTTAATTTCGATCAATCTTTTCCTGAAAACTTTTTTTATAGAATTGTGTGTTATGGTAAATAAATAATTTTCAAAATTTAAATCCGTATTAATCTGATCTTTTTTTTCCCATAAGGTAATAAATACCTCCTGCACAACTTCTTGTGATTTATGTGAGTCCTTGAGCAAGCCCAGTGAAAATGAATACAATCTATCGCTATAAAGGACATATACCTTGTTGAATGCCTGAATATCACCATCCTTGAATCTCCCCAAAAGCGATTTCATGTGTGTGGCTGACATAGTAAAAAGTAGTTTAGTTAGATACCCCCAAAATACAAAAATATTTCCCCAATTGAAAGAATGGTAATATTCTTGAAATTTTTAAAATCCTAATTTAGGATCAATCAAAATAATTAATAAACCAATTGTTTTCATTCATTAATAATGAGCGAATTTCTTCTCTTTTCGCTCCCGAAAATTTAGCAGCCACCTTATCGGCAAGATAGGAATTATCTCCCCTTCGTTTAGCAACTCTCATAAGATCATAAAATCGCTCACCTTCGAAAGCTAGTTCCCTTACTCTTTCATTCATGATCTGATCGATCAGGTATCTTTGCTTCCGAAATATATTTCCGGTCCAGTCATTATATCCAATAATTTCGTTAGTATACGGATCATGTTTATAGATAATATTACTAAGGCTTATTGCTGCGTATCCGCTCCCAAACCCTACACGACCTCTTACCCCCAGAAGGTAATCACTTCTTGCTATATCATAAAAACCATTATTTAAAATATTCAGGCTCTTATTGGTTTCGGGTCTTATAAGGCCACCATGATCGAAATACCAGATAGCAAAAATTTCAGCGGCATAAAGATGAATGCCACCTGCCCTGTAAACAATAAAATGCGAATCATGGGAATAATGATTTTTTGAAATACTGAATTTATTGGCCATAGTATCTACATTCTCCATAAACAATTTGACATCACGAAAATTTCCATCTGCTCTCTTAAGAAGTTGTTCACGCAAGATTTCTTTATCCATTATCTCACCGTTTTTTACATAAGCGTAAGAAACCCCGTGACCCCGGGAAAAATCGCCTGGTTTGCCTTTATCAGCTACCTCGGTGCTATCGGGCGGCAAATTTCCCGGATCATCCAATTTTGTTCCATTCCAGATGGTTTCAAATTGATCAACACAATAAGGTGTTGGTTTTAACATATATTGATTGGGAGAAAATGCAGAAGTCATTCTCTGAAGGCTGTTCTCCTGTCTGTAAGACTTACCAAACCATATTGTAAGAATATGCTCATAAGGGTCAATAGCAGTAAAGATATTTTTCCAGTTCTCCTTGGCAAATTTATCGTCCAAACCATATCTGATATACTCTGTTTCAGAACTATAATCATATAATATAGGTTCAAAATGATCCCATGCTTTCTGGAAATTTCCATCGAATAGATACATCTGACCGAGTAAACTATGTTTTGCATATTCATTCCAGATAGTAACATCCCATGTTACATCTTCATTAGTTGCATTATGAATCAGCCCCACTATATTTACCTCATTTTCCAGTTGGTTTGTAAAAGTGTCAATAACCGTTTCCATATCCAGGTAAATCTTCGGGAGTACAACCGTTTCATTTCGTATAGTGTCGTAAAGGGGATATTTATTCGGATCATAATGACCCTGTGGATTATAAATAATGTCGAGTGAATCGACAAATTCGCCCCCTGAATTTACGTATTTTACTATTTCATCTTCTGTTGTAAGTGATTCCGGAAAGTATGGAATTTTGCCGTATATTCTGGCGGCATTAAAATACGCCCAGGCACGCGTACACATAACTTCACCGTATAATCTGTCATAGTTGGAATAACTTTCACCATTTCCGGTCGTTACTTCCGGATGTTCCCTTTTTAGTTGTCGAATTAAATTATTGCATGCAGCAATCAAACGATAAAAATTAGTGGGAGAAGCGTATTTGTTATCCCTGGTGATATTGAAGTTACAGACATTCACGAGATCGGGTGATGCATTATCAGTAACCATCAGCAGATCTCCGCGTAGTTCTCCCAATACCCATATCTGATCTACGAGATCCTGCATCAGAGAATATAAACCCATTTCTGCAGACCTGTAATCAAACCACTCAGCGAACATATCTTCCTCTTTTACTATCAGATCCTGTTCAGGATCGAAAAATCTTTCACATGAGCTAAAACTTATGGAAAGTATAATAGCCAGCAGAATCAGTTTTTTATAATGAAGAATATTTTTTAACATATAAAAGCTTTTTCTTTGTTACAAACCTAATTTCACACCTATTAAAAAATTACGATGCTGAGGCATCAAACCGTAGTCAATTCCCTGTTCCATATTTAAATATGAATAACTAAATTCGGGATCATAACCCAGATATTCATCAAAAGTTATCAGATTGGTGGCAGTAAAAAAGAAATCCGCATTTCTGAATACAAGGAATTGAGAAGGTATTCTATATCCCACTGTCAGGTTTTTAAGCCTCAGGTAGGAACCATCTTCAATCCATCTTGATGAAAATGCAGAATTCCCCATCGGGTCATTCCAGAGGGCCCTGGGAACATCGGTTTCATCACCTTCATGCTGCCATCGTTTCAAAGTATTTTTACTCTGATTGGAAAGATCAGTCATTCTTTCATTCTGATAACGAACATAATTAAAAACCTCATTACCAGACACAAATTGTACCATAAAATTCAGGTACCACCTTTTAAATCTGAAATTATTAATAATACCGCCAAAATAATCAGGATCTGTTGAACCGATTATTGTTTTGTCAAAATAATTTATTATACCGTCAGGTAAACCATCCGGTCCTGAAATGTCTTGATATTTTGAATCTCCGGCACCGTAAGAAACGCCCTTTTCATTGACAAGTCCGGCAGCCAGAGCTTCCTGATTAGTGGAATAAACCCCTTCAAAACGGTATCCGTAGAAACTACTAACAGATCCACCTTCCTGGGTTACAAACTCTCCCCCTGGAAATGATGTGATAATATCCTTACCTTCCAGATCAAGAACTGTATTTTCGTAATGAGAGAAATTAATAATAAAGTCCCAATTAAAATTATCAGTATCGAAAATCCTTTGAAAAAATTGAATCTCCCAGCCCTGATTTCTTAATTTTCCACCATTTACCAATTTATAGTCATAACCCAGAAAAGCCTCCTGTGGTTGATAATATAGCATGTCATCGGTATGAGCCCTGTACAGATCAAAAGTCAGGCTGCTTCTGTTTGCCCAGAGGGAGAGATCCAACCCAAGATTGATTTGTTCGTAAATTTCGTAGGTCAATGCCATATTTGGCAATGAACCGGGAATAAGTCCTGTTGTTTCCCTATAGTCAACAACCGTATAATAACTAAAAGCATTATAGTTTCCAATGTCATCATTGCCGGAAATACCATATGATGCTCTTAACTTTAGGTTGCTAAGTCCGTTGATATTTTTTAGAAAGCTTTCATTTGAAATACGCCATCCGGCTCCAAGGGAATAAAACAATCCGAAGGGTTCATTTCCTATCATTAACAAATCAGAAGCCTCCTCACCTATGCGTGTTGAATTATCTATTGATCCTCCTGCGTTGAATAAATACTTATCCTGTATGGTATAGTGAAAATTCAAGTATCCTGATAACCAGTTCCATCTGCCATTTTGGCCACCAATACGTCTAAGCGCACTTTCACCACTGCCTAGGGTGCGGTATTCATCACTTTCGGGAGCATTTCTGGTTTCGCCCCAATCGCTTTGAAATGTATTGGTATTTACCCGCACACCCGCTGTGAAGTTAAAATTATTAAGTCCGTAATCTTTATTGAATACAAGATGATTATCTGTATAAAATGAATTAAGATAGTTACTAACGCTCTGGGAAACATTATGTGCCTCATTATTATAATAAAGGTCCATTCCGATATTTGGCATAAACACAAACTCTTTGGCTGAGTTCAGATTTAATCCCACAATGGAATTCAATTGCATATAATTTGATACATCAGCCTGCCCTTTAACAAGAGCTATAAACCTATAATTAGTATTGCCCCCCTCGAATTCATTAATGACAGCCAATGGATTACTGGTAGCAAGTTCATCAACCTCATCGATTATATTAAGTCTGTTTCCTTCCTCATCATATTTATAAGGATTTAATAAGGGTGATTTTGATAAACTTGTAAGAATTGGGTTCGTTTGTTTGGTAATGGCCGATTCTCTAAGATTAATATTACTATAAGTAAGGTTTGCATTTATATCCAACCTGAACCACTGAACTACATCGAGCCTGGTAAGAAATCGAAGATTAATACGATTATAGCCTGTATTATCATAGATACCTTTATCGTTCGTATTACCCAGAGAAAGTCCGAATTTAGCCTGATCTCCTCCACCCTTCACCCGGACAAAAACATTATTCATTATAGAAGGAGAAAAAAGGAGATCCTGCCAGTCAGTATTATGTTGATATTTGAAAAAGCCTTCATCCTCCCCGGTAATATATAACCCGGGGTATTGTTCTTCGAAAAACTCTTCTTTTTTACCTGAAGTCATTAGAATTTCATTGGCCAAAGACTTATATTGATGGTTATCAAGCTGCGGTATGGTTTTCGGAATACGATTAATTCCTGTCCTGTAAGACACATCAATGACTGTCCTGGTCGCTTCAGGTTCGAGTGTCTGAATTAGAATCACACCATTAGATCCTTTGCTGCCATATAAAGAAGTAAATAAAGGATCTTTAAGAACCGTGATCCGGGTAATATCGGAAGGATTGATATTACTTAAGGGGTTGTAGGCATATCCGTCCAATTTCGAATCCATCAATCCGGGCTGTTCAATTGGCATACCATCAATGATGAATAGGGGGTTATTATTAGTAAGCATTGAATTTACCCCTCTGATACGAACATTGCTTGCCATGCCCGGCATTCCTGAATGATTAATAACGTACATTCCTGGCACTCTACCCTGAAAATACTGATCGACAGAATGAACAGATGACTTATCAATTCCTTCTATAGAAACATCTGTAAATGATCCGACAATATCTCTTCTCAGCATACTCCGATTTACAACCTTTATCTGATCATAACCGGATTTTATGCCTTCGGGTGCAAGTGATACTATCAGGGAACTACGGTTATTCAGGTATACTCTTTTACCTTTGTAAGAACCTACCGGAGTAATGATTAACCATTCTCTGGGACCGGGAGATTTGATCTGAAATTTACCATCCTCACCGGTAATAACAGGTTCTATGGCATGCCCCTGAATGCTGACAGATACATCTTTAAGGGCTTGGTTTTTATTTCCCACAATTTTACCGGTCACCAATAAAGTATCCTGCGACCATAATTCTGAAACAGAAGAAAAAAGTAAAATGCAGGTTGTAATGAAAAATATTTTAATTATTCTGCTCATATTCTGATATAATTATTCAAAAAATTAGGGTGTAGGTTCTTGTTCTGCAATGCTCATCGGGATCAAACCAATAAAATCAATGCTCAGGCCAGGATCACTTCCCTGGCCTGGCCTTAGATATTCCAGTTTCACAACAACATCTCCATAATCTGTCAAATTGTTGACAAGAAAATCTTTAGAATTAAATCCCTTTTCAGGCCAAAATTTTCTGCCAGGAATTATGCTAAAAACAGATCCACTCATGCTATAGGTATCAAATTCAGTATGAGGAATACCACCGGCATCCAATGGTTTTTCTCCATTGACATAAACCGCATACACTCCTGATGTTCTGTAATTAGATCTCCAAAGCAATTGATATTCTCCTGGAAAGACATCCTCAAATGTTATTTCCACTGTATATTGCCCGCTGAAATCAGTTTCGAAACTAATATCAACAACTGTATCATTTGAAGCTACATCCTCGACATAATACTGCACAGGTTGATAATCTGTTCTACCACTAACCTTCACCTTATCATTCCATGCATATCTATGAAACCCCACAGAATCAACCAGACTTTCACCTTCTATGATCCTTTCTCCCATGTATAATGAATCGTCAATATTATAAGAAGCATATTTATAAGATATTCCATTGCTGGCAATAAACCTTGATTCGGGATCAATATCAAAATCTATTCTAACTGAATCCCCAATAATGTTCTGGATCTTATCCTCCATAAGGAAGTCTTCCGCATCAACTATTCCACCGTAAAAACCTTTTTTTAACAGGTAAGGGATCAATACATCTAATTGCCACTCTTCCGGTATGTTTTCATAACCGGTAAAAACGCCACCCAGATCCAGAGCCATTTCATTGAGTGCATTATTATATTGTTCCATTGTGGGAATGATAACTGTAGCATTTCTATCCCTGAATTCTTCAGAGATCTGGAAAAACTCTTGTTCAAATCTGTTTTCAACATTAATGACAGAATCATAAATTGTTTGACCTTCTTCAGTAAAATCAATTGGTTTACTCTCTTCAAGGTCCAGGATTATTGTGTCCTGCTTATCAACATATATGATTATCATAGGATTAATCTGGTCAATATACTCATAGAGATTGGGTTTTGGTTTTACCACCTCTGATATTTTATAATACCTGCCATCCTTGTACAAATTACTTGAATAGGTAATTTCTATTCCATCGAATGTATACTGGTTATTCCTGTTTTCAATAAGTGAATACTTTCCTGAAGCAGTAAGAAGTTTTCTATTGGTTTCAATAGATCTTACAGGCATAAGTGTGGGAGAAATATGGTATAAAAGTACCTTACGAAAACCGCTGGTATCCTCTGCATTCAGGTAACGATTAAAAGCTTCATTACCAGGGATAAAAAGGGTTTTTGAATTTGTTGTTGTAATATAATCTTTCAAACCATACAGTTCAACAAAATTCATAAATTCAGAAAATTCGCCATTATTGCTTAATGTATCCCAGAGGTATGAATCAACACTTGCTTCGTTATTCAAATAATGTTTTTCCCAAGGTTCAGAACAGGAAAAAAAACAACAAGCAAAAATTAATATAATAATATAATTCATATTTATTCTCATGATCATTCCTTTATGAAAGCTATATAGTCCCAGATAAAAATTCCATTGATCAGGGGTTGTATTCTAATCTCATGTTCTGTATAGTTTGAAAATTCCACATGACCGATCAGAATTGATTCTGATGCTTCATCATTAACAAACTCTCCTTCTTTTGCTCCTGAGGTAAGATCAATGTCCCTTCCAATCTTTTTTCCGTCAAGATATACCTGTATGGTTGCATTATTTTCTCCTCTTGAATCACAATTGATTCGTAAAGCGTATTTTCCCGGAAGAATTTTAGGAATCTCATATGTTATGATAAAATCCCCATCAATCTTTAAGTAATCATTATTCGAGCATCCTAAAATTTCAGATGAGGATTTGAAATAATTGATAGATTCTACACCATCCCACCATATCTTTGTAAACTCCCCGGGTTCATCAAAAATATGCTCACGTAAAACAGAGCTGGCTCTCTTGATTACCGGGTCTTCATAAAATTCGAATATCCTGTTCGATCGTGATGGTTTATGCAAAAACAGGACCTCAGTTATCAAATGAATAGCCCCATTGCGGGTAAGGATATTGCTGTTATCATAATCAATATTAATAAAATCAATAACAGTGGTATCATTCCCTTCAACAATGGTATCAAAGCTCGCAACTCCTTCATTTACCTTTATGTCTATACTGGTCCCGTTTATTTTTACCGGAAGACTTCCATAGGTGTTGTAATTACTATTGTCTCCTTCAAAATCATTAAGAAAGTAATTTTCACCAAGTATATGATATGCAATAAATTGATGCAAGCCATTAGAATAATCCGTATAATTTGTAGAATCACTCACTCTTTCTTTAAGATCATCAAGAGAATATATCCCTGATTTATTAAACACTTCATCGGATTCGGCCAATACTGTGTTTTCAATTACCTGGGAATTGCCATTTCCTGAAATAGCATTGAAAGTATCGCTAATACCAGTTTCCTCCATAGCACTGACGAGGATAGTAAAATTACCCTGTTCCTTCAACCATTCATAACTATTGATTATTATTGGTGAAAGTACCTCTCCGATAATGTGAATATATCCATTGGTTAATTCAATATTTGGAAGGGTTATAGGAGCATTATTATTTAAAATATATTGAGTTGTATCTGCTACTACTTCAAAACCCATTGACAACAAGTGACCTGATAAGGTTGTATCGGGTAATGCACCAAAAGGAAAATCATTTGAATTTAAACCCAGGTTTAACACATGATACCTTGCCAATGCATTGACATACAAAGAGTCTGATAGCAATTCTTCTATATTATCATATTTTTCATTCTTATCAAGAAACCGATCTATTGCATCATTGTCTGGTAAAAAGAGAGTATATTTTGCCCCATGAGGATTCTGGGCTGTAAGTGTTCTGTCAATGTTACTTACCTCCAGAATCTGAATAAAGCTTGAATACTTTTCTTCATGTAAACTTATATATTTCATAATGGATTCATCTTCTTCATGATAGAATGACCGAACGGGCAACTCTTCCTCACAATGCGAAAAGATCAGCAAACAGATCGCAAGGCAGGAAAACATATAAATATATCTGTTAATCTTCACCATATGTTTGATAATAAGGATTCTGTAATAAATTTGGATTATTTTCGATTTCCGATTGATATATTGGCCAATACCATCCGTAGGGATCGGTAAGTTTTGATGCCATAACCCGCTTTTGTGTTGCGGGAAGGTCTTTTATAATAATTTCAATCAATTTGTCCTTTCTTGCATAATTATTCCTCCTTCCCATTCGTAAAAGATCATACCATCTCTTACCTTCAAAAGCAAGTTCCCTGGCTCTTTCTTCAAGAATAAGATCTTCGTAGGCCTGGCGCGTTTCCGTAACATCTGCTATAGGCTGTACAAATGCCCTATTTCTAATCTCATTTACTAAAGTAAGGGCTTCATTATATCTACCCAGTTGGGACAATGCTTCAGCTTTCATCAACTTAACACCTGCCAGTCTGTAAATTATGTAATTGGCACTTCCAGCTTCATTACCGGGCCTCAAAGAAAGACGATCGGGAGCAGCACCTGTATATTTCCAGATCATCTTATCACTTGGCCTTAATGATCCATTACCCCGGATTATTTCCTGGGATATTTTGGGTGTCAGAAGCCTTAAAGCATAATCTCCCGCAGCTACATAATCATATCGTGTTTCATTATAAATAAAATTACTCTGACCAAGACCTTCATCAAACTGCAATTCAAAAATTCCCTCCAGAGTGTTTCCTTCACTGAATATTTTAAACCAGTCTCCTCCCGGCACAAGTTTATACAGTTCATTTTTTTCAATTTGTTCTACATATTCGATGCATTCTTCATAATTAAAGTTCCATAGGGCGATATCAGCAAGCAAAGCATATGCCGCAGCCTGCGTTGCCCTTCCCCGGGTTTTGTCATTTGTCTCATATTCACGCGGCAGGGTATTAATTATTCCGAGAAGATCTTCATTTATCCTTTCAAGAATGATTTCTTCATTGGTTTTTGCAGGAAAAAAATTCTGTGCATCTGTATCCGATGCCTCCATTATCAGGGGAACTTCCTTGTAAATCATGACCAGATAAAAATAGGCCAGGCTTCTCAGAAAGATGGCCTCTGAACGATAGGTTTCGTAAGTATAATTAGAAAATGTCGGATCTTCATTTTTCACCCCCGGAGCATACTTTAGTAGGGTATTGCAATAATTGATTATACTATAGAAATTGGACCAGTTGACAAGCCAGTTATCGGGATATAAATTACCCTGATATATACTTCTGTAATCTGATCTCATTAGTGATCCTTCCCCAATCATATCTGCCCTGAGTTCTCCATAGTAAAATAAGCGATATGACATAGCGGAAAAACCTCTGTATGAAGCCATTAAAACAGCCTTGACATCCTCCTTGGACTTCCAGTATTCGTCTTTTACCAGACCATCGGGTGGCATTAGATCCAGCCAATCTTCACAGGAATTCACACTCATGATAAGACTCAAAGCAATAAATGTGTATGATATTTTCTTTATGAATCTCACTTTAATATTTTTTTTAAAAACCTAAACTAAAACTTATAGCATATATTTTTGGCACAGGAGTTCTGGCCCTGTCTTCTCCCATCCAGAAAGGATCATCACCCACCGCCCCGATTTCCGGATCCTGACCGGTATAATTCGTGAAAGTCAATATCTTTCTCATAATAAAAGCAATTTCAAAAGAGTTTAAATGCAGTCTTTCAACAATTTCGGGTTTTAAAGAATACCGGAGGTTTACATTATTCAATCTCAGGAAATCACCCCTTTCTACATATCTGTCGGATCCCAGATTATTTGCAGGATGATCCATATATGCCCGTGGCAGCATATCAGGTTCATCCTGTCCCTGTCTTCTCCACCTGTGAAGAACAGCCTTACTTTGATTATTTCTGTTATTCATACCCTGGGTCTCAATCGCAATCCTGTTTACAATATCAAATCCCATCCGGTAATGGAAAAATACCGAAGCACTCAAGCGCTTATAATTTACATTCCCACCAAATCCACCGGTAAATTCAGGTGATGAGTCTCCGATATATACAGCATCAAGAATGTCAATTGTGCCGTCATGATTAAAGTCCTCATATTTCGAATCTCCTCCCTGAAACTTGTAACTTTCTTTGTAAGTTAATGGCATTGACTCACCATTTCCATCAAGCAATACGTTCCCGTTCTCATCAGTTGCTATAACTGCTGCATCAGAAGGCCAAACTCCAAGGTATCTGAAACCATAGAAAGATCCTATAGGTTTACCGATCTCAGCTTTTCTTGGATATTCTCCATTTCCTATGGAAACAGATCTTTCTTCGTTGAAATTTTCTGGAAACTTTAAAAATCGGTTGATATTACGCGTAATATTAAAATTTAGACCGACTCTAATATTATTGCGCCTCACAACGACCCCGTTAACAAGTAATTCCCAGCCTTTATTCTCCAGCTCACCACCATTATAATATCTTAAAGTTGTAAATCCTGAAGAAGCAGGAATTGAATAATTACTCCATAAGAGGTCGCTGGTTCTTTTTAGATAAGCATCCGCTGTTAACATTATCCTTTCATTCAGAAAAGACAGATCCAATCCGGCATTCCATTGAGTTACAGTTTGCCATTTTAAATTATCAAGTTGAATCTGACCGGGTCGTATTGCAGGGTCATCCATGTACTGTGTCTGGCTTTCATATTGTGCAAATCTTGCATAAGCACTTCCCGGTGCCTTTCCGGACTGCCCGACGCTGAACCTCAATTTTGAGTCATTATCGACCACATTCCATCCAGAAGCAAAGGGTTCCATCTTGAACCTCCATCCAGCAGATACACTGGGAAAAAGTCCCCACCTGTTGCTGGTTCCGAATTTTGAATCTGCATCAGCTCTTAAATTGGCAGAAAGAATGTAGCGATTTTTAAGGACATAATTAACACTTCCCAGTAAGCCAAAAAGTCTGGACTCTGAACTTCCGGAATTTATCGAACTGATTACTGATCCGGCGGCAGGATCCTCTATAGAAAGTTTCGGACTTTTACTGCTGGAAATGAACATCCATTCATTTTGTTTCTGTTCCACTACTGCCATAGCCACTGCGGTGAGTTTATGGGTTCGATTCCTGCTGAAAGGAGTAAAAAAGAGCTGAGATCTTGATAAAAGCCTGCTATCTAATGAATTGCCTTCTGATGCATTATTAATACTGCTTTCAAGCCAATCATCTCCAATCGCATTATAAGGTATGAATGAATTGTCCTTACTGTTTATATAGGAAAATGAAACCGTTTGCTGAAACATAAGCCAATCGACAATATCATAATAAAGAATAAAACTGTTTTCTATCTGATTAGCCATTTGATCATCAATACCATAATTGGCAATAGCTACAGGATTAAAGTACTCAGAACCCCTTCCCTGGTAACTTTCAATCGGAATAAAATATTCTCCTGTCAGCCTACCTTCGGAATCATGCTCCAGTATTGCCATGTTCGGAGCTTTTATATAGGACATTGATCTTACATTGCGGCCGCCAACCCTGGGATTACCTTCTCTGTCGGTGTTGGAATAATTAAAATTGGTGGCAAATCTTAGCTTGGTAGAAAGTTCATAATCTATATTTACTCTTAATGATAGTCGCTGAAAAGCATTGTTTATTGTGGTACCATAGTTTTTCTGATAATTCAATGAAGTATAATACGTGGTATTATCACTACCTCCCGACATTCTCAAAAAATGATCATGTGTATATGAATCCCTGGTAATTTCCTCTATCCAGTTTGTGTTTGCAGAATAATTGTAAAAATCAATATAATCTCTGTCATATGCTATTTGAGCTGGGACATCAAATATTCCCCGGGAGTTATGCAATTCTTCCAATTGCATGGTTATATATTCATCACCATTCAGCATTGGTATTGGCGGGGGTTGAATATTAGCATCAATTTTATACTGGTAATCAAAACTAATAGCACTGCTCTTTCGCCCCTCGTGGGTATTGATTATCAATACTCCATCCGCTCCTTTGGAACCCCATACAGCTGTGGAAGCTGCATCTTTAAGGACCTCAACGGATTTGATATCCTGAGGAGCTATATTGACAAGATTTCCAAGATCCTGTTGGTCAGCAGCCTGAAAATTAAAGTCAGGGTCAACTCTGATATCCTGAGGGATTCCATCAACAACAATAAGAGGATTTGCATTACCAAGTGATCCCATTCCCCTGATGACGATACTTGATCCACTACCAGGATCTCCGGAAGCAGCCACAATATCAAGACCGGATACCTGGCCTTGTAGAGCATCACCAACAGAAACAGTAGCCATACCTTTAAGCTCATCCATTTCGATAGTTGCAGATGAACTGGTTCTATCCCTTTCAGATATACCTGTCATCAAGTCTTTTGCTGTAGACTTGGCGGTGATCCTAATCTCTTCTAGGCCTATAGCTTTTGGTGCTAATTCTATATTAATAGAAGTTCGTGAACCGGGAACTATAGTTTTGGTTTCGTAACCTACAAAACTAATTGACATTGTATCATTGGGATTAGCTACCTCCAATACATAATTTCCATTCACATCGGCGATTGTTCCGTTGATAATACGGCCCTGGGCATCCCTTTCAACAATTGTAGCTCCGATAACGGGCTCATTACTTCCTTTTTCTGTTACTTTACCTCTGACAATAGTTTTCTGTTGTGCTATGATATTGTGTGAAAGAAATATCATAGATATTAAAACAATCAGTATTTTTCTTGCTGTACTCATATATATGAAGACTAGTTTACCTGCATTTTATCTTTAATGAAAATTGTATCAATTACATGAATAACCCCTGTTGTTATAAAATCCCATTTGGACGATGAACTCTTGTCAGTGTCAGTTTTAACAAACATATTGGTTGTATTTGTTCCTTCTTCTATTTTATAATATAATCCGCCATCTTTATTTAATATACTAATCTCATCATAGCCGGGGTCTATGTTTACCGTGCTGAATACATTCGAAAATACTGTTGAGAATTCGTCCAGTCGTGTTGTAGCAAATTTGCCGGGATGGATTTTTCCATCTGTAAAAATCAATTCATCTTTGATAAAATGATACTTGATCAGTTTTGCCAGTTCCTCTTTTGGAAGTTCGTCAAGATTATTCCTTTCAATAACTTCTGCGGATGGAATAAATGCGGTATAATAACTTCCCTCTGTAAGGAATGGAAATCTGAAGAATATTTCATCATATAATCCTGCTTTTTTCATTAGCTCAAAAAACTCCGGAAATTCAGTAGAGATTATACCAAAAAAATTTCCTCCCGGTGTAAATGTTAGCCAGGCATTTATATTATATACTTCTCCATTTTCAACAGGGATATCGATGAATTGTGGTGTTACATCGATAACTGAATCACCGTTGAATCCATAAGTATTATCTCCGTCTCCCCTAATCGTACCTTCGATATTATCTACCGTTATATAGGAACCTCCGAGAGTTCTTATGAATTCTTTATTTGCATTACCGCTAACAACTGTAGTTCCGATATGATTAAGTAATATACCACGCAGATCATCTTTACTTAGTGTTCTGAATGCAAATATGGATCTGTCATAAACTTCAAAATGTGATAATCCCAGTCTGTGATCATCAATCTCATATATCAAACTTGAATCTCCTCCAAGTCCGATATTATAGTTTGCCGGAACATAAAAGGTATAGGTTTGATCCAGCCTTTTTAGCGCAGAAATAATCTTGGTCTCATCAATAGCATGTAATAAAGTCGAATATCCAGGATTTAAATATACAGGTTGAGCCACACAGGAAAATGCTTTTGGAATAACTACTTCATTCAATCCCAGAAATGTACTGTTACTCCCATAAGTACTCTGGATAACAGAATTTTCGTCAATTCTGACAAGATCTTCTTCACCATTTCGAAATCCTTCATCCAGATGTGTCTCATAAATTGGTTTAGTGCTCATATGTGAATTGGCCAGCATCACCTTGATGGCTTCTGGCACATTAGAAAGATCACCCCATCGACCAGGTCCCCTTATGAAATCATCAAGAAATTTTTGGAATGCTTCATTTGTAGGAGCTAATAAACCACCATGATACCGAATAGATGAAATTGGATTGCCTCCGGTTATTTCATCATGAATATCTATTGCCAGCCCGGGATAGGTCAAATCAAATAAGGAATCTGCAGATAATCCTTCTCTATATTCTTCTTGGTTAAAAGTCGCTTCAGGATTAAATGTGAAATCAGCAAATTCATGGATTAAGGACAGAAATTCGGAATAAGCGTAATCATCATACTCTTGTTCCATAACCTCCTCTGCATCTCTTAAAGGTTCATTAACTTTATCGGTTTTATAGATAAATCCATTTTCAGCAAATATTTCTTCACTAATAATTTTTGCACCTGCAACATAGATCTCCCCATTCTCAAAAGACCGGCCAAAATAAAACTCATAATCGCTAAATGTAAAATCGGCAACATCAAAATATTCTGTAAAAAACAATGGAACATATTTACGGGAACTTGAATATACTTTCTTTGTCTGTTTAGATTGCTCGACGATATTAAAACCTTCCTCGTAAGAATATGTTACGTAATAGGTTTTATTATCTTTTCTGTATAATGTCTCCCGTTTGAAACCTCTCGGCTCATTATAAAATTCCGATTCTCTGTCAATCCATCCGTCAACATCCAGTGATTGCAGTTGCAATTTACTCCAGGCATTCTGAATAATCTGGTATTGCACAAGGTCAGTTAGCTCATCCTCTGGTATTTGGGAAACAGAATCATATGCCGGATGTTCAGCAAAATATTTTTGGAATGCTTCATCGGTAGGAGCGAAAATTGTAAAACTTCCTGAAACGTTAATAATAGTATCGTAACCTGTTCGCTCAAGACATTCAATAAAAATGCTTAGATCATCCTGAGTCTGAATCTGAGTGAATAATTTCCCCTCCAGCCAGGAAGGCCTCTTATAAATGTCTTGATCCTCTAAAGCTTTCTGGCATCCTGTAAATAATGCAGCGATAATGAATATCCAGAATATTTTATATTTCATAAATAATTTAGATTGTATATTATTTTTATCTCCACCCAGGTTACTTCCTAAATTTCTTTTAATGAAAAGGATACAAACAAAATATCTTTCGTTATGAATGTGTATAACAAAACACTATCAAGTTTAAGGAAGAAGATGCCTCTATCATACACAATATATATATCCACAAATAATTGAAAACACCTACTTTTTACAGATTAAATACTGAATCAGCTTATCTTCCAATTCCATCCGGAGATCCTTTGTAATATCTGAATTGTTCCACTATTTTGCCATTCTTATGAATGGTTCTTCTCATAATTGATTCTTTCAGTTCATCTTTTTCTTTTTTAGAGATTTCCGGTCCCGAATAATCTGACCAGGCAGAAGTATACTGACTTACATATTGCATCATTCCTTCAACTTTCTGATCATTATAATCACTAATATCAACCTCGAGATTAATATCTTCCGGAAATCCGTCAAAAAAGAGGTATTCTCTTACCTCATGTTGAGTAAGGCCTTCATGGATGATCTGACCCTCATACAACAACGGCCACATAGCTGCTCTACAAGCATCACCTGCAAGCCAGCAGGCGGCTCTGTGATCGGCTTTATGCCATCTCATTTTACCTTTACCCGGATCAAATGCTATGAGCACATCAGGCTTATATGTACGAATTAATCGTACGAGTCTTGAAATTACTTCTTCCTCATCCCGCAGTTCAAGCATCCCGTCATTGTACCCAAGATTAATATAGTTTTCTTCGGGAATTTCAAGGGCTGCAAGCGCATTAATCTCCTCATGTTTCCGGATTCTGGCAAGGTCAGTCATTGAAATATCCGGATCTTGAGTTCCCACATTTCCTGAAGTAAGTAAGACAACAAATACCTCATTTCCGTTATCCTGTAGCATGGCCATTGTTCCGAAAGAACGGGCATCATCATCAGGATGGGCTCCAATGAACATAATGGTTTTACCGGTCCACTCCTCAATAGGAACTTCAGGTTGTGCATTTATCTCCAATGAAAATAAAAGGGAAATAGTTAAGAGAATAATATAGTTAGTTTTCATAGTTTTCGGTATTTAGTTAATAATTATGAGTTTTTGGTTCAATCTATTACAGAAACTTATTCCAACTGGATTTTAAATCCTTCAGCCTGTATTTGTGTTGTATTCATATTCTTAATTTTCAGGCTTTTAGACTGGTAATGTTTATGAATTTCATTATCCTTAACGATAATATCCTGGCATGCATTAAAATAGAAAAATGGATCTTTTCTTGCATCAGGTTCACAGTTTTCTGTAACTTCAATCCGATTCCCTTTGATAATCAAATCAGTTGTAAGGCTGCAATTTAGAACAGCTAAAGAAGAAGTTCTAAAAATATTATTTTCAATGAGGATATTTTTGTGAAACGGTTGATAACCGGCTTCTAATGGCTTAAGATCTGGCAAAATGCTTATTAATGCCTGTTCAGAATTGTTTATTTCAGATGAATTTTGCCAAATGACCAGACATTCTTCAAATTTATTATTTCTTATAGTAACATCATCGCACGCTCCTGATTCTTTTAAACTATCCGGACTTCCATTTATTAAAATAGCCGGTGCGACATTTCTGAAATGATTTTCCTCAATTATTACTGATCCGGGTATATTTACATTGATTCCACCTGATTTATTGTTTTGTGGAATATTACAATTATTAATCCTAACCCGGGGTATCCATTCCTTGCTTTCAAGAAAATCATTTCGATCCAGATTCCCGGGTACAGCCTCAGAGAACATAATGCCAGCTGCTTCAATTCTGTTATTTCTGACAATAGGTTGTTTATGTCTTATAATTCCGGATCCGGTACGCTGGTATGTATCTGATTCAACAAACCAAACACTCTCTCCAGGCCTTATACTGTAAAACTGTGAACTGGTCACCACATTGCTACCGGGTACAGAATCAATGGAAACATATTCTCCATGTATCTTAGTGAAAAAACCACCTGTACCTGTATGCTTACATTCGGATATATTAATATTACCCCTGCAACTGATAAAATGTGTCGCATTACCCAATACACTGAATATACGGTCCTTATCCTTATTTATCAGCACGTTTGCATTGTTGAGTGTGATGTTTTCAGATCTTGCAGAAGCAATGCCATCACCAAGTGCATGATGGATAATAATATCCTTTAAAAGAATATCTTTACTTTCAACTATACTGATCCCGGTTGCGATATAATCGACTGCAAGGAATTTGACCTTGGATCCCGGTTTGGGCTTTTTATTCAGAGAACCGTAAAACCGCACTATTCCGGGTTTTATTTCTTTAACCTTCGTAGTTTTTATATGGGTTGATCCTTCTACTGTATATACTTTGGTTTTTTCATCATAAACAAACAGTTCTGCACTGACCGGTTGGATTTTTTCTCCTGCAGGATTCAATAAAAAAGAATTGCCTTCAATGACATAAGGATACTGTTCTCTGTCAATACCTACATCAATATAGTTATCTCCAGTCTCAAGTAATTCACCCTGTGATATGAAAGGATTTTGCCAGTCGACACTGAAATTTTTCAATATTATATTCCTGCAATTATACATACTAACCACCTGCATCTTTCCATGGAAAACAAATTCGGAACCCTCTCCGTCAATTGTAATATTTTGGATACCATTAAGAAGCATTCCTGGCTCAACTTCTCTGGCCGATTCTTTGCGAAAATGATAGGTTCCCTCAGGAAATAACAGAACAGGATCTTCTTTACCGGCACAGGAGCGTAATGCTTTATTGAAGGCAGGAACAACGTTAACAGTATCATCCGGATTTACTCCGAAATCGGTAATTCTAACATATTCCTGGCTAAAAGAATGAAATGTAAGCAATTGAAAAAGAATAAGAAAGAAAAAATATTTTATATTAATTAAGGAATTTTGCATTACTAAATGAAAGATATTTTATTACAAAACTTTATATTATTATATCCCTCTAAATGATAAAATACTTATTCTATTCCTTGATAAAATCAAAAGATAGGGCTGACAGACTTATTCCTATATTTTGCAAAATGTCATAAAATCCTCTAAATCATTTTATTATCGCTTAGTTACATATTATTGTTTTATTTCACCCTCAATAGCCTTAAGCTGATCCATACCAAAATCCTTTATCAATCCTGTTTCTGGATCAAATGGATAATCCAGGGTTGCTACGCCACCTTGTCTGATAATGGTTCTCAACCAATCAATAACAGTTTCATTGCTGTAGCTCAGATCTGTACCAATCCCGTAATATAAATTACCTATAAAAGGTTTTGCATGCCACAGAATACCACCTTCTGCAAGAACTTTTTCCGGGGTAAACGGACTCAGACCTCCATGTTTTTCATTACCAGCATTATAATAGACATCTCCGGCTGTATAATCCTGGACAACTGATCTTCTTTTAAAGGCATTTTTGGAGCCTCCAATATTAAACGCAATAACACTTTCGGGATTGCCAGAACGAACAAGTTCTGCCAGATCTACCAGGTTAGGAGACGGGCCGCTATCCTTCCAGCCATTACCTGAAGGCCGGTCAAAACCATCGAACCACCATCCCGCAACTTTGTCCTTGTATCTGTCCACCCATTCTTCCAGAATCTCCATGGCGATCTTTCGCATTTCTGAACTTCTGTTTGTTAAATGATGCTTCAACCCATAGAAGGATTTCGGATCGTTTGCATACCCAAAATATTTTACATGCCAGCTGGAATCTGTGGTAGCCAAACCGGACCAATACAGCATCAAACGTATTCCTCTTTTCTTGAGCGCATCTGCTAATTCCATCGGCAGATCCCGGTTTGAACAACGATCTCCGGTTTTATAACCAGTGTATTTATTAAAAGTTTCATTCGGTGAACAGGTATAACCGAAATTCGTATCATCCAGACACAACAGTACCCATGAAACTCCTCCCTCTTCCATTTGCCTTGCAAAAGCTTCAACATCAAAACCATTTACATAGGCATTATATTGTTCAGGCGATAGCTCTGACTGATCGGGCAGTTCAGGAGTTTTATATCCCAGCATGATCCTGTATTGATAGTGCATAAATATGCCATATTTCCCTTCTGTCATCCAATCGGTAGTTTGGGTATATGCGATTGTTGAAATAAATAAAAATACAAGGAAAAGCATTATAGCAAGAAAGCCTTTTTGCATCCATAAACTGATCTTATAAATAAACTTTTTCATAATGTATATAATTAAAAAGCACTACTTTATTAATCAACTGTGCAGCAAACTACTACAGTTCCTTCTCCTTCTGATAAAATCGCTTGTTGTTCAACATTTTTAATTGTATTATCCAAAATAACATTTTTAATACCGTCTTCTTTAATACCATACTTTAATGGGACATTTTCATGAAGATTTACTATTGTATTATTATAAATGACTTTGCTTTCTGCAACGCCTTCATGACTATCTTTATCGCTGACCACCAGTATACCAATTGCCGCGTGGTCCTCAGTTCCACAATTCCGAATAGTATTATTGGAGATTGACCCCCAGCGAGTACGTGTTCTAATGCCTCCTCCTTTGACATCATATATGATATTCCCGGTGCAATTAAATTCCTGACCATTGCCCCATATTGCAAAATCACCTTCAACATTATTAATTTCATTTCCACGAACGTCAATGCTGTTTCCATTTGCCACAATTCCTCTTCCGGTCAAATCAGAAATTCTATTTTTATTAATATTCGTACATAAGGCATTGCAATTAATTCCGGTTTCCCCTCCACTTATTCTGTTTTCAGTGATCAGAAGGGGTAACCATTTGCCAATAACACCCCCCCCATTGGCAATGTCAATATTGGTTTTATTATTCCTCAAGGTATTATTATTTATGAAAGTGAAACATGCATCCCCATAATTGAATATGCCTCTGCCAAATCCGGAGATAAATACATTTAACACCTTGCAATGAATACTACGGTCTATCCAGATGCCAATTGGATTCTCCAGACCATTATTTTTATTTGTTAAAGAGAAATCCGATAGTACCGCCATACTCACATCCTGTACGGATATGGCAGATTTGATTCTGCCATTGGTATACAATAGAGTGGATTCACCTTCACCATGCAACCAGATTTTATCCTTCATTGATATACTGTTGGTGATGGGGTATTCTCCGGCTTTCATTAAAACTTCTCCTCCCTCGACCCCTTTGCCTGCAATATTATCTATTGCCCATTGTATTGAAAGAGAAGCATCTCCAGATGCAAACACCTCTTCTTTTGTAATGTCTGTCCTGACTTTAAAAAACCCATCATCTGAATAAATCACATAGTTCTGTTCAGGAGCTGCATGTATTGAGCCGGAAGAAGATATGACCATAAGCATTAAGGTCCAGACAAGAGGAATAAAAATTTTATATTTCATCTCTTAAAGTGTTTCGTTCATAGCTACTTGTTATATACATAAGCCGGAAAAGGTTCTGAAAAACGCCACATTTGTGTTTTACGTCCCTGGTATTCGCTGACAGTGATCGGCTGGCCAAGATAGAAAACATTATTTTCATTCCAGCTATAATTGCTGAGGCCCTGTGACTCAATCACTTTACCACACAATTTATTTCTGATTATGAAATATCCACTCCCACCATCTATAAATTCCCATAATTGCGCATCTGTTACAGTCTTGTTTTCCTTTCCCAGAGTCAGACGGGAGTTTTCAGCCATTCCTCTGCATTCCAGCAATTGTTTTGTTTCCACATTGTTGATTGTATAATAATTACCGGAATTACCGGATGATTTAATTTCCCACACCTGCAGATCACTGCCATTCCATCCGAACTTTCTGGGAGCGTTATCTTTTATGGAAATGAGCTGTTCAAACATGTCTCTTGATTCGATAAGAACCTTATTTGTTTTTAGGAATGGAATTCCCGGACCTATCAATTGCTGAGTGTAGTCATTTATCAAAATGGAAGAATTTTTCTCCTTTCCGTAAAGACCTACCAGAAATTTTTCAGCAGCATATCCATATTTCATGGTGTAATCCCAGTAATCATCATAGCGATACTCTCCTTTATTTTCGGTATTATACTCAGCGAGTGTATTCTGACCTTTTAATCGAAAAGCCTTAGGATTAGCATGAAACCAGCCTGCATTTCCTTTAATGACATTGTTGCTGCAATCAGATTGCTCGTATATAGCATACTCAAGATAGCCCTGATCACCAAAATTCCAAATAGAGTTACCAAGAATGGAATTATCTGAGGATCGGTAAATTGCCACACCACATTTCTGAATACCATTCCTTGAACGCACTCCCAGATCTGTGAAGTTATTGCCTGATACAATACCATTTTTTGCTGAATCCAGTACAAGCCCATGACCCCTTATCCAACTGTTAATATTTCCCGAGATCAAAAATCCCTCACCTCCAATCCGCATTCCATCCAATCCTATCCAGTATAATTTATTGCCGGTTATTATTGTTGAATCATAATCGGAGTCAATGGCCATCCCTCTAATCTGGGCAAATATATTATCAGTAATTTTTAATCCCTTGCTGATTTTTGTACCTCTTCGTGCCTTTATTCCATATCCTCCGCAGTAAAACGTGCAGTTTGATATCTGGGAATGGCCCGGTTCATTTGTGCCGTTTTTTTCAAGGTAAATATGTGCCTGTTCATTATCTATGAAAGTACAGCGGTTGATCTTAAAACCTAAAAAGCTATCTGAAAATAAAATTCCGGATCTTGTAAATCCATAAATATGTATATCCTGAATGAGGCAATATTTACTCCGATCCCCATAAATCCCCGAAAGCGAATTAAAATTATCTGCTGAAATAATTGTCAAATCTGAAATTTTAGCGTTATCGGCCTTTATGATTTCGATGCCATTTTTATCAGGATCGAGAATTATCAGCTCTGTCCCCCTGTTCTTGCCGCGTAACCAGGTATTTTCTTTCATCCTCACAGGCATTTCCAGGGAAAAGCTGCCTTTCCCCAGTAGAACCTCATTGGTGCCATTTTCATGACTCTTATCTATGGCAAACTGGATGACATTACTCGCTGAATTGTCTCGCATTATTTCTTTCCCATCCTCCTCCCACATGCAAACATACATATGATTGTCTTTATAAATCATATATGTCTGACTGTAGGAAAGCAGGATACTCACAATTAAAAAGGTATTTGTGAGAATTAATTTTAAAAACTTCATATTTTTACTATATACAGTATAAAATTATACAATTACAATCTCTTCAGGAATTGGAGGCTATTCCGTCAATCCTCCCCACCTTTTGTCCAATTCTTTCGGCCAGTCCGGACGATTGGGAGCTTTAACGGATGCATTCTCTGAGTTGATCCACGAGGGTCCGCAATGGCCAAATTCTTTTCGCCAGCTATTTATATCCTCCGTTGCTTCCAGTGCTCCTAAATCGGGAGCTGTGCCGGTATATTTCTCATTATGATAGCCTTCTTTAACTATAGCAGCATCAATGGCAGGAGATCCGGGCTGAAGGCAAAACTTGTTATGAGGATTATTCCCTAATTTAGGATCTGCATTTATTCCATTGAATCCGATAATGAAATCATCTGCATCAGGACATATGTTATATTTTGTAGGAAAAAATCCCCCCAATGCCTCTTCGGTCCAGCATCCTTCCTTATTACAGGAGGAAATGATAATATTATTTTCAAATATGCTATTCTTTCCGAACAATGCAACAGATCCGGGGCAACCCCCACCTGTGTAATAAGTATTGTGAATGAACTTAATACCATCATTTATCCTGCGTGTCCCTATTAATTTCATTATTTTTCCCTTGTCCCCTCCGTTCCAGAAAAGGTTGTGGTCGATCAGCAGGGGATCGCCATTTTCTGTAGTGGTTATGGCCAGCATATCATTACTTCCGCGGCCCAGAACCAGGTTATGATGAAATCTCATGCTGATCAAAGCTTCCACTCCATCGAATTCCAGATTATTGTCAATGGCCTGTTGCCAGACATTAAATGCAACCTCCGACATCAGGTCCGGAATATGGGAAAAATATTTATGCCTCCCCCGGGGCTGGAAAAGGTCATACCCCTCATAAACATAATTATGTTTAAAGCTAAGACCTGTACCGTTAAATCGTACAGGTACCATATATGTACTGTGATGCCACATGATCAGATTCACATTGCTGTGATTTCCGAAGCTGACCAGTTTTCCACCGTCAAACTCACAGTTTTCCACACGTAAATTCGTGCATTCATATCCTGTATTTATACCATATTGATAGCCGCTAAAATAACAATCTAAAATGTTTACATGACGGGAGTTATTCACCTCCACCCCTACTGTAGGTGCCAGATGTATTCTCAGTCCTTCCAGGGTAACATTATCTGATTCGATATCGATAACTATCCCACAGATCTTTGGAATATACATGTACCTGGGTTGGGAAGGATTATCGGGTGTCCCTCCGTACCACATGGTTACCGGGTATTCAGAAGGATCTTTGCTTACTCTGACGATCTGTTGCTGGTTCCAGTATGCTCCGAGATCTTTTTGAATATAGGTAGTATCATCAAGGTATCGGCTGTTAAAATCCACCTGCAATGTATTGGGATCTCTTTCATCGTCAAGTTTCAGCCACAACTTTCCGGAAAGACTGTCTTTCGCAAAATAAATTGGCGGATTGGGATAATATTGTTTTCCTTCCTGCCAGCCTTTACTCCAGTAAGGACCGCAAACCTGTTTGTCAAAATTTTCTTTTGTCCTGAAGTCAAATGCATGAAGGCCATCCACCAGTAACCAGAGAACAGGCCAATCGATCCCTTCCATGAACCAGGTGCTGTCGTTCTTTTCTGACGGTTCCCAGAACTGCCTGCCCGGATATTTATTGGTAATACATACTTCCCCGGGATGTTCGGCTTTAATGTATAGTGCCTTTGTAACATTTATCCTTTCATGGTAGATCCCATCAGCTATAACTATTGTATCCCCGGGATCAGCCCCGTCAATGGCATCCTGAATTGACTGCCCTTCTTCCACCCGGATAAGGTCAGAGCGGTTGTTTTTTGGGTCGCAACCAAATGCAATAAAACAGATACATAATAAAAGGAGAATATTCATGGTCACAGTAGTTAACTTATTTCGCAATCTGACATCATGTAACATATTTCATAATTTACACAAAAACAGCCATATGAGCTTACAATGATTAAAATCTAATCATGAGTCCCATAGTTTATTAAAACACCCCCAAACGATTCAAAGATTCAACAATTACCTGGCCGCCGACGCGAAAGCCAGTGCAATGGCAGGCGGGAACGATTAAACGATTCAAAGATTCAAAGATTCCTACCTTCCCTCAATTACCACTTCCGTAACTCCTTTCTTCAATCCTTTACTGCTCACTTCAACCTTAACATCTCCCTCCTCAAAACCTGATCCCACGATCAGCATCGCTTTTCCGGAGAAAAGGGGTATGGATTCTGAAGCGAAAGAATTCATTGACTGAGGATTCCCGTTTCCAACCCTGGTGAATCTGGCCGGGCCGGAAACTTTTATGTGAAGGGTATTATCGGCCAAAGGACATACATTCCCATCTTCGTCAAGTGCTTCTATCAATATATAAGAGAGATCTATCCCATCGGCCTGGATGGTTTGTCTGTCGGGTGTAAGCTTTAATCTGTCGGGTTCGCCTGTAGTTTTCACAACCGCTTCACCTATTTCCATTCCTTTGGAATAGGCAATTGCCCTGAGAGTGCCAGGTTCATAATTAACATCTTTCCATATTAAACGGAAACGTTCTGTGGGATCCTCGGATTCATGTTGTTTGCATTTCTTGCCAAGTGATTTGCCGTTTAAAAATAATTCAGCGCAGTCACCGCTGGTATACACAAATACAGGGATCTCACTCTCAGCTTTATCCTGCCAGTTCCAGTGAGGAAGGATATGAACAGTATTTTCCTCCACATTCCATTGACTTCTGAACAAATAATAACGGTCTTTTGGAATTCCGCAAAGATCGATAATTCCATAATAAGAACTCCGTGATGAATTACCTTCCAATCCCATTTCTTTCATATTTCTGTCAGAGTAAGGATATGGTTCACCCAGGTAATCAAAGCCTGCCCATACGAACTCACCTGCAACATAAGGATCCCGTTGTTGCCACATAAAAGTCTCATCCGGCAGATCTGACCACCATGGGCCATTTAAATCATAGGAGCTTGCCTGAGGCGTCTCTGGAAAATCCGTCTGTTCATCCGGAAGAGGTAACTCATAATATCCTCTTGAACTAACTGTAGATGAAGATTCACTGATAATAACCGGCATATCGGGTTCCAGCTTTCTGGCTAATTCATACCTTCTGCCATAGTTCCATGCATGTACGTCAAAATACTCATGTATACCTAATTGCGAACTTTTTGTATTATCAACAACGAGTGTAACAGGTCTGGTTGGATCATATTTCTTTGCATAATTTACCATGGTATGGAGCCTGTGAAAACCATTGTCCTGATTGTATTGCACATCCCGGATCTCATTCCCCACACTCCATAAAAATATAGAAGGATGATTTCTGTCACGTAAAATAAAATTCATGATATTCCTGTGAGTGAATTCATCGAAATTTGTTGTATCTGTAATATCCGCTTTCTCATCGTATTTATCAAAAACCTCGTTAAAAACCAGGATCCCCATTTTATCACACAGATCAAGCACTTCAGGTGCCGGAGTATTATGGCTTGTTCGTATGGCATTGCAACCCATTGTTTGCAGGATCTCAAGTTGCCTTTCCATTGCCCTTCGATGAAAAGCCGCTCCTAAAGGTCCATGATCGTGGTGAAGATTAACTCCCTTTAATCGTATCTTTTTCCCGTTCAGGAAAAAACCATGATCGGGATTGAAGCGCATTGTACGAACTCCGAATGAAGAAAGATAAGAATCAAGTAATTCATCATTCCTGTATACTTCTGTGACAAGAGAATAAATGTATGGATCGGATAATTCCCACAGCTCAGGATCAGCCATGATAATATCAGTCTCCAGTCGGCTGCTGTTAAATGCCCGGACCGGACTTTGTGATTCTTTTCTGTAAATTTCACGGCCATCCTGATCCTTGATGATATTTACCAGGTTTATTTCTTCATCGGTATTTGAATGATTATTCACATTCACAGCAATCCGTATTTTAGCATATTCTGAGTGAATCACGGGTGTGGTTATATATGTTCCCCAGATATCCACATGTACGGGATTAACAGCAATTAGCCGGACCTTACGGTAAATACCTGCTCCGGGATACCACCTGCTATCATGGTTTCTGGTATCAACATGTACTGCCAGAATATTTTCCTTATTAAGTTCAACCAGGTCGGTAATATCCAGGTAAAACGAATTATAACCATAATCCCACTTGCCGGCAAGTTCGCCATTTATATATACACCTGGTAAAGCCATGATCCCGTCAAACAAAAGGTAAAGGCGTTTATCCTTATAATCATTCCCAATGTCCAGGTTACACCGGTACCAACCCTGACCTTTCCAGGGGAGTTTACCGGTATTGGATTCTCCTTCCGGCTGAAACGGCTGATCAATAGCCCAGTCATGAGGTATCATGACATCCTCCCATGAAGAATCGTCAAAATCAACTTTGTATTCGTTTCCTCCAGAACCTCTCTGAAACTTCCATCCTTCCTGTAAAAGCTGAATATGCCGAATCTGGGCATCAGAATCAAAGCAGAGAATCAGGAACAGTATAAATGTTGCTAACTTTCTGATCATAATGTTTAAGGTAAAGAAATATATACCGGTGAGCCCGTCAACTTCACCTGAATCCTGTTATTTCGTTTTTGAATTGATATTATGTCTCCGTATATATCCCGGGCAGTAACACTTTTCCTGATTTCCAAAGGAATATCCATCGTATGAGGTTCAAATTTATCGGGAGTTTGTCCTGCAGGAGGAGCCGTCCAGAGGACTAATTTTTGTTTTCCCGATGAATCTTCAAAAAGAAGAAGATAATCAGTGGATAAGTTTGTTTTCAGACGTTCCTTAAATGAATATCCTGTCAACTCATTGATCATGTTTTTGCAGGCATAGTATGAGGGTCTTTTTTCACTTCCGTTAATAACTCCGAATTTTTCGGCATCCCATTCATACCATACACTCATTCGTATATCGTACATAATGTCCACCATGTACTGTCTGACAAGATGCCATGCCTGATACTCCTTTGCCCTGCTTTCATCTCCACCAGACCATCCTTCATCCTGTTTTTTCAAAGAAAATCCTCTTTCCGTATTTAGAATCGGGAAATCTTCAGGAATGTTATTATCATCAAAGATTTCCCTTGTGCGATTGTATCCTTCAGAATATTCTTCAGGGGTTTTCACACCATAGGGGTGTACAGACCAGCCCTTTATTCCGGTTTCCCCTATACCCTGTTCAAAACACGCATTTGTCCAGTAATAGGATGGCTCCCAGAAGTTCGAAACGGATCCTGCTACAACAAAACATTCCGGATCCTTCTCCAGCATTGCTGCTGTGGTGATTTCTACCAGCGCAGTGTATTCTTCTGTGAAATTATCTGAATTTCCTTCTCCGCTCCAGTTCCAGAATGTTCGTGTATTGGGCTCATTCCAGATTTCCCATATAATATTATGGCCTTTATAATGTTCGGCAAGAGCGGCTCCAAATGCTGCGAATCCCTTCCTGCCTTCCTCAGTCTGAATACCGCCCAGAGTATCATCTTCATAAATCTCGTTACCCCCGAATAGTATTGCCAGTACTTGCAATCCATTTTTTTCGGCATCCCTTATTAAACGGTCATACCAGCTAAAATCATAAACTCCCTTTTCCTGCTCAACCCTGTCCCAATAGACTCCTTTACGAATAAACTTTGCACCTAATTCATTTATGTTTTCAATATCTTCAGTTGTGGAGCTTTCATCCTTAACGTTTATGCCAAAACTATGAGGCACTACCTTCTGCGGCAATCTACCCGAACCAGGGCTCAGTAACAGTGTTGCGGCGATTATTGCAAATAAAAATCTCATTTACCAATGATATATTTACAAATGTTTAATTTTAACATTCTTATACCACACCTCATGTCCATGATTCTGGAAGTCAATGTGCCCGAAAGGAGATTTCCCGAAATAGGGTTTATTCTTCCATTTGGATTCTGCAACTTTCTGATTCCAATCCTCTGAATACATTTGACACTGCATTACAATTTCACCATTAACCCAGTGAGTTACCAGTCCATTTGACAATCTTATTCTTCCGCTATTCCATTCCATTGCGGGTTTCACTTTTTTATTTCTCGAGGGGGGGTATACATCGTAGTAAGATCCGGTGGATGTTTTACTGAAATTTCCCGGATCCTCATCATGAACCTGGTATTCAGGGCCTGTGAGGTAGGGTTGACTCCATTGTTTTCCTTCTCTCACCCTGTAAATCACACCACTATTACCATTTTCGACTATTTTCCAGTGGAATTTCAGATCAAAATCCTCGAATTGTTCTACGGTCATAATATCATCACCGCCTTTGGTCCCATCACAATAAATTGAATTCTCCTTAACACTCCAGGTTTGTGGTTCTTCACCATTATATGCTTTCCAGCCTTTAAGCGTTTCGCCGTCAAACAATAATTCCCAGCCTGCGGCGAATTCTTCGGGAGTCAGAGTGTTATCTTCCTGCTGAGATTGAACTGAATAAGAAATCAACAGGAACGAAACAAATAATAATGTGTATTTCATTTTTTCTGGTTTTTATGTTTTTTATAATTAGTAATATTTTTAATTCAAAGACACAAATCATCTAAAGTGTCCAGCCATTATGGTACTCATGTTTAATCCATTCATTACACATTTCCAGTGCATTCTGTTCAACCCATTCTTTTGAATCACGATCAACATTTAGGGTTACGATATCACTTGAATATGGTAACAATCTGGCTGTTCTAATTTTTTCTTCAGCTCCGATATTGGTCACTCTCATATTCTCACTGTCCCATAATAAGGTTTTCTTCAACGATTGCAGGCGAACTGCCAGGTTCCCCATTACCACAAGCTCATTGAAGGGACCTGCATATTCAAAATTGGATGCGGGTTGACCTCCGTTTTTACAACATTCTACGAAGTGCATCTCGTGTCTTCCGCCACCAAGGGAATTATCAGGTATGCGTTCAAGACTCACTTTTGTTTCAGGTTTAAATTCGTTACCATTTTTATAGGTTTTCCAATTAATTCCATAACTTTCGGCAATAAGAGTGCCTTCCGATCCAATAAACATGAAGCCCCCTCCGGGATCCATGGGTGCATCATTGGGCAGGTCATATGGACGGGCTGGTATCAGACCTCCATCATACCAGGTAAGTTCAAGTTCAGGAAGAGCCAGATGGTCCAAATTTTTCCTTGCAGGGAATTTAAAACTTACTTTTGAAGAAACAGGGGCACTTTCCGTGTTAACCAATGAAGAACTTGCCTGAAAAGCAACCGGTTGTCCTAATTTAAGTGCATAATTGGGAACATCGAGTAAATGGCATCCCATATCACCCAGAGCTCCTGTACCAAAATCCCACCAGCCCCTCCAGATCCATGGATGATATTCCGGATTATAACCACGCATCTTTGCAGGGCCGATAAATAAGTCCCAATCCAATGTTTTCGGTACATCAAGAACTTTAAGAGGCTTAGGCATTCCCTGCCTCCAGATAGGCCTGTTGGTCCACACATGAGCTTCTCTGATGGTTCCGAGGCATCCACTTTGTACTACTTCAGCAACCTCATATACAGTATCTCTGGAATGGCCCTCATTACCCATCTGGGTAACTACTCCTGTCTTCCTGGCCAGTTCTGTCAGATAACGGGATTCCCATACGGAATGAGTTAAGGGTTTCTGTACATAGACATGCTTTCCTAACTCCATTGCGGCAGCTGCTTGTAGGGCGTGTGTATGATCCGGCGTTGCAATAAGCACAGCATCAATATCCTTTTGCTTCTCGAGCATCCTGCGATAATCTTTGTATTTCTTTGCTCCGGGATAAGTTTTAAAAACCGGTGCAGCATAATCGAAGTCACAATCACTCAAAGCGACTATATTCTGCCCCACCATATTTCTAAGATTTGTTTTTCCTTTGCCACCTATACCTATTGCTGCAATATTTAGCTTATCGCTTGGAGCAGTATGTCCCAGTCCTGAAACTACATGACTTGGAACAACGGTGGCAGCAAGACCTGTGGCTGTAACATTTTTAATAAAATTTCTACGTTTCATATGGATAGTTTTTAATTTGAAAACCCATTGGTGTTAATTTAATATTTATAAAAGAAGTATACAGTTGCCTTATTTTTCAGATATTTAAAAATCATATTCTATTTACTCAATTATCATTTTAGTAATTTTTCAATATTAATTATTTCAACCTAATGCAATATATACCGGTGAACCTGTTAATTCTATCTGGACCCTGTTATTTAGTTTTTTTAGAGATATTTTTTCACCGTAAATATCACGGGCTTTCACTCTTTTCTTTATTTCCAAAGGGATTTCCACCGTATGTTTTTCAAATTTATCGGGTGTTTCTCCAGCAGGAGGTGCTGTCCAGGCTACAAGCTTTTGTTTACCCGAGGCATTTTCAAAGAGAAGAAGGTAATCATTGGAAGAACTGATATTAAGACGTTCTTTAAAGCTATATCCTCTTAACTCATCGACCATATTCTTGCCTGCATAATAAGAAGGTCTCTTTTCATCCCCGTTAATGACACCGAATTTTTCGGCATCCCATTCATACCAGATGCTCAGACGAATATCATGCATAAGATCTACCATATACTGTCTTACAAAATGCCATGCCTGGTATTCCTCTGCCTGGGCTACATCCCCGCCAGACCATCCCTCGTCCTGTTCATGGAATTCATGGACTATACCATGCTCAAGAGAAAATCCTCTCTCTGAATTCAGCATTGGGAAATCTTCGGGAATATTATGTTTGACAAATATTTCCCTGGTACGCTTATATCCGATCGAATATTCTTCAGGAGTTTTCACACCATATGGATGGACCGACCAACCCCTTATCCCAGATTCACCGATACCTAATTCAAAACAGGCATTGGTCCAGTAGTAGGAAGGTTCCCAAAAATTGGAAACAGAACCCGCCATTACAAAACAATCCGGATCTTTCTCAAGCATGGCGGCTGTGGTTACCTTTACCAGAGCAGTGTATTCCTCAGCAAACTCATCGGTATTATGCATGCCTTCCTTATTCCAGAAGGTGCGAACATTGGGTTCATTCCAGATTTCCCAGATGATATCACGTCCTTTGAAATGTTCGACCAATGCTGCAGCAAAATTTGCAAAGCCCTGACGTCCTTCTTCTGTTTGAATACCTCCCAGGCCGTCATCTTCATAAAGCTTATTTCCTCCGAATAAATCCCCCAGGACAGATAACCCGTTATCTTCAGCATCCTGAATAATAGGATCATAATCACTGAAATCATAAATCCCTTTTTCTTTTTCAACACTTTCCCAATAGATACCTTTCCTGATATATTTTGCACCCAATTCACTGATCGCTTTAATATCCTGGGTAGAACAACTATGATCTTTAGTTTGCATGCCTAATGTATTAGGCACCGTCCTGTCAGGTAGATTTCCCGAACCAAAACCTAAGATAATTCCTGCCGTAATTGTCGCTAATAATAGTTTCATTTTATAATAATTTTTTTGTTAATAATAGAATTGTTTACATGTATCTTAAGTAAATAAATACCCTGCTCCACATCCAGGATTTTGATAGTGTTATTTACCGAATATTCAAAAGATTTATGGTATATAAGTTTTCCCTGTATATTATATATCTCTGCTTTCATTGCTGAATTAACCTCAGGCATGCTTATGATTAACTTTCCGTTTGAAGGATTCGGATGGATGTTGATGTCAGTGATGGATCCTTCAGGAATGAAAACGGGCTCGAAATGAATACTGAGTTCCTTTGCACTGTCTTCAATTGTTACATACCCCGACTTATCCTCATAACCGCTGACAGAAACTGTATAATAGTATTCTCCGCTCATTAAATCAACTCCTGTCTGGCCATTTTCATCGGTCATAAAATATCTTCCATCAATCATGATCACTGCATTTGATACGGAATCCGATCCGTCTGTAACAGTGAAGACCAAGGGATAGGTAATCTTTCTGATAGTTATATCCACAATAAAGGACGTATCCGCAACGATGATTATCCCACTGGCGGTCATATCTTCTTTATAAGCATAATATTCATATTCCCCTGACGGTAACATCATTTCTAAAATGCCATTCTGATCAGTAACGAGCGTATCTTCATTAATAACGATCTCAGCTCTGTCAACTGGAGATATCCCGTCTCCGATACGAAAAGTAACAGAATTTAAAGGCTCATGATATAATTCATACATAACCTCTAAATCCCCATTACCTGAAGTGACTTTGAGTTTATCTTCTCCCGGTAATAGGATGCCTGATCCTTTAATATTGTTTCCGGCATCCAGCACTTCAATATTTGCATTAAGGGCAGGATAAAGCGCTTCCCTGAAATCCGATACTTTTACGCTGTCTGAGATCCCATAAATGTTCATTTTTTCCTTATCTATCGTATAAACATCCGAAAGGACAAAAGCATAAATTCCTGCTGCCTCACTAAGAAGTTGCAGCTTATATTTTTTCTTAGCATTACCGTTTTTACCGGAAACTACAACAAAATAATTCGAAGAAACCGCTTCTCTTGTTCTTTCAATCCCATACTCATCAACAACTTTAATAATGCCGTCAGGTGATGTCCATAGATGAGACAGAAATGTTGACACAGACATTCCATCAGGAATTGAAGCAATTATTCTTGAATATTGATCTACCTTTAAGCGGTTGGAATACACAAAAAACTGATTCCCGGCAGTATCCGGTATCAGACGATAATTCACCACAGTCTGCATATCCTGTGCGGTTACTTTAAAAAGGATATCTGTGTTTACCAGTACGGGAACATATACCGTATCATAATTCAGGATTTTTAAGGGTACAGCTTCATCTTTATCATTCACAACCGATAACCTGGCTGTTTCCGGAACCTCTAAAGAGTCAAGAACAGACTGAATTGAGGTACCATAAGGAAAATCTGAAATTGTAGCCCCGGTTTCTTCAAAACGGATGTCATAGATATTACTGGTTAGAATAGCATTATCATCCAATCCTGAAGCTGAAACATACAGGATATATTCAGTGACATTGGCTTTATCTGCAGAATATATTCTCAGGGTATCTCCTTCTGACAGGACCTCTGAATCGACTTTTTCGGAACCATCAGCAACACTATACACATTATAAATATAGTTAGAACTGTCAGACAGCAAATTAGCCAGAAAAGAGTCGACTCTTGTTCCTGTAGGGATACCCCTGATCAGGAGAGAATCGTTTTTCACCAGGTATTCATAGGACCAGATAACAGGTTCAGGAAAATCTTTTTTAAATTCCACAGTATAATCCCTGGTAGTCATATCGTCTTCGGCTTTTACCCTTATAGTTGTTGTCCTGTCTTTCAGCGGCCCGTTAAGGGTTTTTGCATTATGAACAGATGCACTGGCATTTTCATCCTGAGGTATTGCGAAAAGAGATGGTACATCTTCAATTCCCTCGGGCAGCACCAGAGTATAATTTAAAGTTTCGCTTTGAAAACCGGGAATGGTATCATGTTTCCATTCGGGAGCTGATAAAACTATCTCCGGAGCATCGGGCCAGGTAATGGCAGACAAACCGGCATTGTTCGAAGGTTCTGAAAATGTGATGTATTTTGGAGAGCCTGTTAATTCAATATTGATCTTCCCGCTCCTGATCTCGAAATATGTTTCCTCACCATAAATATCACGTACTTCCACTTTATTTTTAATGTGGCGTGGTATCTCTATATTATGTGCAACAAAATTGTCAGGAGCACTTCCTGCCGGAGGAGCTGTCCAAACTACCATCTTCTGATTACCGGAATCATTTTCAAAGAGAAGAAGATAGTCACTGGGAGATGTAGTATAAAGACGCTCTCTGAAGGTATACCCTGCCAATTCATCAACCATATTTGTGCAGGCATGATAAGCAGCTCTTTTTTCGTTTCCCTTAATAATTCCAAATTTATCAGCATCCCATTCATACCACACGCTTAATCGAATATCATAGAGAAGGTCTATCATATACTGTCTCACAAAATGCCATGCCTGGTATTCTTCGGCCTTTGCTTCATCACCTCCGGACCATCCTTCATCGAGTTTTTCAAGTGAAAATCCTCTTTCGGAATTGAGGATCGGAAAATCATAGGGAATATTATTATTTACAAAAATTTCTCTTGTTCGTGTGTAACCTACAGAATATTCTTCGGGTGTTTTTACTCCGTAAGGATGCACTGACCATCCCCTGATTCCTGATTCTCCTATACCTCTTTCAAAGCAGGCATTGGTCCAGTAATAGGAAGGTTCCCAGAAGTTTGAAACGGAACCGGCCATGACAAAACATTCAGGATCGGCTGACACCATTGCTCCGGCAGTAGCTTTCACTAATGCTGTATATTCATCCGCGAATTCATCAGAATTATGCATTCCCTCCTTATTCCAGAAAGTCCGTACATTTGGCTCATTCCATATTTCCCAGATCACGTTCCGATCCTTATACCTTTCAGCCAAAGCTGCTCCAAAAGCTGCAAATCCCTGACGACCTTCTTCCGTTTGGATTCCTCCCAACCCATCATCCTCATAAAGTTTGTTCCCTCCATATAAAGTTCCCAGCACAATTAAACCATTTGCCTCTGCATCATTTACCAATCTATCATACCAGCTAAAATCATAAACCCCTTTTACTTTCTCTACTCTGCTCCAGTAAAAACCTTTCCGGATATATTTAGCCCCTAAATTACTTATTTGCTCAATATCTTCAGTTTTAGAGCTGTGATCCTTTGTTTGCATACCAAGAGTATTGGGCACCTCCTGATCCGGCAATTCTATTGATGAAGCGTTTATAAAAAATCCGAGTGCAGCTATGACTAATAAGATTCTCATTGAATAACTATTTTTTTATTTATAATTTTTTCATCTATATAAACCTGAAGCAGATAGATTCCCTTTTCCAGATTTTCCATTTCTACCCTTCCCTGATAAGAAGTATCAAAATATTTTTTCATTAAGACCTTTCCATGTATATCGATTAATTTTACCTCAACTGGCATTTGAGAATCGGGCAGATTAATGAAAAAATGTCCTTCAGAAGGATTAGGCAGTATCTTGATGCTGTAATACAGTTGTCTCTCTGTTGAAACTCCTTTAAAGACAATTATCAGATCTTTGCCATTATCTTCAATAGTGACAGATCCTGTCTGATCCTCATACCCGCTAAGACTTACTGTATAATCATAGCTTCCGCTGGGTAGATCAATGCTTACCTGCCCTGATCCATTTGCGAGAAAAAATTTACCATCAATAACTATCACTGCATTCGGAACAGGCTCCTCTCCTTCCCAGACACTGATTAATAATGGATAAACAGGTTCTTTAATAGTAACATCAATATTCAGAGCGCCATTCTCCACCAGTAGAGATCCTGTTGCTATCTTTTCACCTTTTGAGACCTGATATTCATATTCCCCATTGGCAAGTTTAATGCTTGCCATACCTGATGAGCCAGTATACAGTGTATCACCATTTATAATTAGCTCAGCCTCTGCTGCGGGTAAATTCGAATCGTAAACATTAAAACTAATAGTATACTTGGGAACTTCCATTAACTCATAAGTCACTGTTTTATTGCCATTTCCACTTATAACCTTTAACCTGTCACTTTCAGGTTCAATATTTCCGAAAATTTTTACAAATCCTTCTGAACTCACAACTCTTACAGATGCACCGACGGCGGGCACTACGGAATCCAATAAAGCCTTAACACCCAGGCTGTCTGAAATCCCGTAGATCTCATGAAATTCCTGATTCACTGAAAAATAATCGGAAAACACATAGGCATGAATTCCCTCCTCTCCCTGTAAATGAAGATAATACTTCTTTTTATTCAGCCCGTCTTTACTGGTTACCTCTACATAGAAATAAGAAGATATTTCTACCTGATCTCTCTCTTTTCCCAGATGATCTGTCACTTTTATCGTAGCATCTTGATTGCTCCAGAGTAAAGAGAGAAAGGATGATACATTCATTCCATGGGGAATAGCGGAGATCAGCCTGGCCTCCTGGTGGACCTTTAGTAAATTAGAATATACGAAAATGTCATTCATACCTGTATCAGGTTCCAGTTGATAGCGGATGACTGTTTGCATATCCTGTGCGACCACTTTAAAGAATACATCACTATGAACCAGGGTTGGTATATAATTATCTTCATAATCCGGCATTTTTAATGAGACTGGTTCATCATTGCTATTAACTACATACAAGGTTGCCGTCTCCGGAACTTCAATCAAATTCAAAACACTTTCAATAGTTGCTCCATTAGGAAATCCAGTGATTTTTCCTTCATCAGCATTTAAAGTGACATCAAGATTATTACTTTGAAGAATTGCGCTATCATCAAGCCCTGAGGCGGAAACTTTCAATTTATAGCCTGTTAAATGGCTGCTGTCACTTGTGTATACTTTTAAAATATCCTGATCTTCAATAACCGAGGAAGTGCTTCTATCAGATCCGGTCTCCCAGCTAATTACGCTGTATTTTAAATCCGCACTGTCAGATAATAAATTATTTATGAAATCGTCGATCCTTGTTTCACCGGGAATCCCTGTAATTAATAAAGAATCATTCCTCACAATATATTCATATGACCATACGGCCGGAACCGGCGTATCTTTTTCAAATACAATTGAATATGTGATCTGCGTTGTATTATCTTCAGCTTTAACACTAATGGTTGTTGTTCTGTCGGATTCAGGTCCGTTTAAGGTTTTTGCTCCCGAGATAGAAAGTTCAGCATTGGGATCCCATGGGATAGCAAAAAGGACCGGAACATTTTCAATATCATTCGGAAGCATCACTCTGTAATTATATTTTTCCGGATTGAAATCCGGAATAGTATCCTGTTTCCATTCTGAGTCTGATGTTACATTCTCCGGGGCACCGGGCCAGATGATGGCAGATAGTTCTGCATTGTTTTTAATTTGCGGAAAAGAGATGTATTTTGGAGACCCGGTTAATTCGACATGGACCCGGTTATTTTGAATGTCAAAATCCTCTTTATTCCCTAAAATATCGCACACAGATACCCTGTTGCCAAAGTCAGCAGGAATTTCCACGGTGTGGGAAACAAATTCTCCGGGTGATTTCCCCGGAGGGGGTGAAGTCCAGGCAACTACTTTCCGGTCGCCTGAATTATTTTCAAAAAGGAGGAGGTAATCACTTGGTGAGGCTGTATATAGACGCTCCGCATAGGAATATCCTCCTAATTCGTCCACAAATTTAACACAGGCATAGTATGACTTTCTCTTTTCTCCGTTATAAACGACACCGAATTTTGGACCATCCCATTCATACCAGATACTGAGTTTTATGTCGTTCATAACATCGATCAGGTATTGCCTTACCAGGTGCCATGCCTGGTATTCTTCTGCTTTCTCAACATTTCCTCCGGACCATCCTTCATCCAGCTTTTCGAGTGAGAATCCTCTTTCAGAATTAAAAATCGGAAAATCTTCCGGCATATTATTTTCCACAAATATTTCCCGGAAACGCGTATAGCCAGCAGAATACTCTTCAGGTGTTTTCAATCCATATGGATGAACCGACCAACCCCGGATACCAGTTTCTCCAATACCTTTCTTAAAACATATATCGGACCAGGTATATGAAGGTTCCCAGAATGCCGAAACAGAGCCTGCCATCACGAAACACCCGGGATCCGCTGCGAGCATAGCCGGTACAGTTTCCTTTACAAGGGCTGTATATTCGCCGGCCAGGGAATCACGTGTAGGAAAAGGATTTTCCCTCCAAAACATAAGGGTATTTGGTTCGTTCCATATTTCCCAAATGATGTTCTTATCTTTATATCTTTCCGCCAGTGCTGCACTGAATGCGGCAAAACCTTTCCGGCCTTCCTCTGTTTGAATTCCTCCAAGTCCATCAAATTCATAGGAATCATTTCCACCATAAAGTGTTCCCAGGATGTGCAGACCTCTTTCTTCAGCATCCTGAACGATTCTATCGTAATGACTGAAATCATAAACTCCTATCTGTTTTTCCACATTTTCCCATATAAAACCTCTTCTTATATAACGAACTCCTGTATTCTTAATATTTTCAATATCCACAGTGGAAGAACTATGATTTTTCGTCTGTATTCCAAGAGTTTCCGGAACCAGCTGTGATGAAACATCCAGGGAAAAAACCAGTGTGATAATTAGACTGGATATGTGGTAAATTAGTCTCATTGCACGAGTATCTTTCTATTTTCAGTTTTATTATCTATTGAAATTTTCAATATATATATTCCGGGTTCAGGATACGGGAGGATTATTGTATTTCTTTTTTTCCTGCCACAATGCTCTTTAAGGATCTGTCTTCCGCTAATATCTGTCACCCGGACTTCCATTTCAGAAGTACTGAATTTTCTATCGATTACAAATTCCCCATTTGAAGGATTCGGAAAAATTTGGACCTCATCAAGTGAATTATATTTGAGTGTAAGCTGTTGAAAATTTATTAAAAGATTTTCCCCGCTATCTTCTATCACCACAGCTCCGGTAAGATCTTCATGGCCACTCAGGGAAACCACATATTCGTAACTCCCTGCAGGCAGATCAACGACTACCTCACCACTTGAATCAGTGAGAAAATACTTACCGTCAACCGAGACCATTGCATTCGCTACGGGATTTGATCCCTGTGTTACCAGGATTTTAAGTGGATAAGCTATTCTTTGTAGATTAACTGTTTCGGCAACAGGATTATCCTGCAGTTCTACAATGCCGCTCAGTGTGTAACTACCACTGGTAACAGAGTAACTATATTCTCCCGCTGAAAGAATTAAGTTTGCAATTCCATTCTCATTTGTAGTTAATGTATCCGAATTAATGATTATTTCAGCACCTTCAACCAGTCGATCACTATCATCACTGACAATGAAAGTTACCTCCAGCCCGGAAGGAGGAGTGTCTTTTACTTCAATCCTAAAGGCCATTTGAGGCTTATCTCCTGATTCTTTCAGCAAGAGTGAATCCCCTGTAAGTACTTCATGGCAAAAAGAATCTCTCCTGCATGGTGATAATTGGAGATTGATATCAATTTCTTCAGGGATATCCATATAATGAAGAAGAGAATCCCTGTGGATCCCTGAGGGTACTTTTATCAACTTTTTATCCCAGTTTATATCAAGAACATCGGATCGGAAATATCGATCATAAATCCTGATATAATCAATATACATATAAGAAGGATCGGTTGTTTTATCCAATGGCCAGCCGGGACCAAGAGCGAGGTTAACCAGAGGATAAAGTGGAGTATGCAGTGCATCAGGAGTTTTTCTTCTGTACATTTCCACACCATCAAAATAAAGGATCATGGAATCTTTTTCTATAAGAATACCATAGGTATGAAAATCATCCTGCATGCCGAATACTTCAATCCTTTCACTTTCATGTATGCTGCTTAATCCTCCGAGTCCCCAGAGATGAAGGGCAAAGCTGAACCTGTTGGGCCAGTGACCGTACTGTTCAATTATATCCACTTCGGGATTGATCCTTGGTCCACTGGCCCAGCGATTCTTTGTTCCCATTAACCAGAAAGCGGGCCAGACGCCCGGGCCTGAGGGCAACTTTGCCCTGCATTCAAAATAACCGAATTGTTGTTTAAAACCTCTTCCATCCGGATCCACGGCTGAAAGAAGTCCGCTTTTCCATTCCCCATCCTTTATTGCTGCTTCAATTCGTAATATCCCGCTATCAACAGTAAAAGGGAAACCCAGGGCAGGATTTACAAAATCAGCGTCTCCAAAATCTCCATACCAGGGAGTGTGTGCAATCCATGTGCTTCCTCCTTCGCCGGCCGGGCCCCAGGCAGAAACGCTGAGACTTTCAAACTCATCCTCAAAGGTAGTTGAGTAACCTTCCAGATCCAGGCTTGGCTCACCAGGACAAGGCACGGGTGCAAGACTATCCAGTACTAGAACACCAATCCGGTACAGACCTTTACTGAACTGCGTAACTCCATCCCCGGTATTCAATTCAAGCATTGCGGAGTTATTTTCATCATATAAACCTGCAACAATATCATATTGACCTTCAGGGAGGCTGACATCTACTGTCCGATTATTGGAAATTTCCCAGACAGGTAAAGTTACCTGATGCGTGTAGGTAACATCACCATTCCATGCGTAGGTTGGTACCGGAGGAAAATAAGGATCCTCGAAAACCACCTCCCCCTCGCTGCTGATAATTTGAAGCCACACTTTGTAGCTTCCTGAGATAGAATCACCCTGCCAGTGCTGAGAAATTTCAAATCCCCTTTCCGGCCTTGCCTTTAATGTATCCTCCTGTATTTTAAAAATAGTAACTACAGGAGAATCCGCAGCTTCTTTATGGTTCAAATTCTTCTTATTTGCCTTTGTAACTCCGCATGCAAATAACAATGATAAAAAGAGACAGGTATATATTTTATTACTCATATTTTTACTCACTCAAGCTTTGATACAGGTCTGTCAGCAGGATTGGATCCGAAATCTTTTACCGGAACATCGGACATAGTAAATTCCAAACTGCCACCTTTAGTAATTTCACTGGTTTTTACATATGATTTGTCACTTAAATTGTCATTGAGGGAGATCGATTTAACATAGATATCATCCTCTGAATCGGCTGATTTACTGATGACAAAATCTTCTCCATCAGGTAGATGAATAACCACCCTGTCATATCTGGGAGTCCCAATAATCAAATCATCCGTTGCCGGTGTAACGGGATAAAATCCCATACTGCTGAAAATGTACCAGGCACTCATTTGACCGGCATCATCATTACCGCACAAACCAGCCGGGGTATTGTCGTACATAGTGTTCATAATGTTATTTATCCTTTCCTGGGTTTTCCATGGCTTGCCTGCGTAATTATACAGATAAGCTACATGATGACAGGGTTCATTGCCATGCACATACTGACCGATAAGTCCGGAAATATCCACGGTTTTTCCATCCCCGTAAACAACCGATTCCAATATAAAAAGGGAGTCCAGCTTTTCCACAAAACGGTCATCTCCTCCTATCAGGTCTATCAGTCCGTTAACATCATGTTGTACATGCCATGTATATTGCCAGGCATTACCTTCGGTATAATCTCCTCCTCCAGTTCCGGCATGTGATATTTTCAGAGGATCGAAAGGCTCAACCCAACTGCCATCCGAATTTCTTCCTCTCATCAGACCGGTTTCTTTATCAAATAAGTTCTTGTAAAAACCGGCACGCTCAATGAAATAATCATATTCGTCATCCTTTCCGAGCATCTTAGCCATCTGTGCCACGCACCAGTCATCAAAAGTACATTCCAGAGTACGGGAAACTGCTTCTTCAACAACAATATCCGATGGCCAGTATCCATACTTCATGTATATTTCCCAATCGGATTTAGGATGACTTATGGTTGAACTTCTTTTAAGAGCATCGAATGCTTTTTCAACATCAAAATCACCGATCCCTTTCAGATAATTATCAGCAATTACAGGAATGCTGTGATTGCCTATCATAGTGTATGTTTCATGCCCCCATAATGTCCAGATAGGTAATATATCCGTTATTTCCGCATGAGTTATCATACTTTTCACAATATCATTGGAGACATCCGGATAGAGCATTGCATAAAGAATTTTTGTAGCCCTGTAAGTATCCCATAATGATAAAGTGGAATAATAAGCCTTATTTTCCGCTAAATGTACATTATCGTCCGGCCCCCTGAACTGTCCGTCAACATCAGCGATATTATTCGGAACAACAAGATTATGATATAATCCTGTATAGAAGATCTCCTTTTCTTTTTCAGATGCCTCAATATCAATTTTACTCAGGTAATTTTTCCATACTTCATGAGTTGATTTCCGCACAGATTCAAAATCTTCGTTTGCAACTTCCTGCTCCAGGTTTTTTCTTGCACCATCTATGCTGACAGTAGATAAGGCTATTTTCAATTCTATAACTTCAGGAGCATCTTCACTAAAATTCAGAACCACCTGATGATTTCTGTCTACATCCGGACCCGTTAACCAGGTTTGCGAACTTACAGCTTCGCTTAAACTGATCACAAAAAATACATGTTGTTTACCTGCCCATCCTTTACTGATCGCATATCCGGAAATGCTTTGACTATCCTCAAAAGTCAGTCCGCTTTCAATGATATGGGTTTCCAGGTCTTCTTCAGTCGGAACAATACCATGTTTCAGGTCAAGCAGCAAATGCTTTTCCGAATCTTTTGGAAATGTATAACGATGAATTGCAGCTCTTTGAGTTGCCGTAAGTTCTGTTTTTACATCAAAATCGGATAATACAACTGAATAATAGCCGGGGAAAGCGGATTCTTCTTCATGATAAAACCGGCTTCTATAATCTTCTCTTACCGGATCTCCGGTAAAAGGTTGAATCAAAATATCACCCAGATCCATCCATCCTGTTCCGCTTAAATGAGTATGCGCAAATCCCATGATGGAATCATCTTCATAATGATATCCGGAACAATAATGCCATCCGATATTTCCTGTTTCAGGACTTGCCTGGACCATTCCGAAGGGAAAAGTTGCTCCAGGAAAAGTATGTCCGTTTTCAGCCGTGCCTATGAAAGGATCGACATAAACGGTATAGTCATTATCTAATTGTTCCTCATTTACGGAACATGAGGTGACCAAAAGAATGATAAAAAACGAAATTAAATTTAGGATAATCTTCATAAATGCGTTTGTATTTATTTTATTACTTATCAAGGGTCAGGATTGCTTTTTCTTTCTTGAGCTTTTCTTCCAGCAAATCATAATCAAGATCCTGAACCGCAACACCTTCATCAATACTAAGTGCTGCTGCTGCTGCTGCCGATTGTCCGAGGATCATGAAAACAGGTTCCATTCTTATAGAACCAAAAGCTATATGGGAAGTAGATACACAAACAGGTACCAGAAGATTTGTACATTCTACCTTTTTGGGAGTAAGGGAGCGATATGAAATAGAATAAGGCTCTTTTGGTTTTACACCTACATCTCCTTCATTCTGTACGTAACCTTCTCTGGTTACATATCTTTGAACATTATGAGAGTCCATGGTATAGGAACCCATGCCTACAGGGTCATCGATCTCTCTCCTTCCCATAACATCATTTTCTGTCATTACATACTCCCCTGCCATCCTGCGTGCTTCTCTTATATAGAGCTGGTGAGGCCAGTTACCGTTATCAGTAAACTCATCTGCTGCAAGACCCCAATTTTGCATTTCTTTCTGAACCTCTTCGGGTACTCTGGGATCATTCGCAACAAAATAGAGTAAACCTTTCTGATAAGTCTCATGCTCTTTAATGATCTCCCTGCGCCTTTCATAGGAAGCTTCAGGATAGTCCCAGTTCATACCTATATTATCACTGCTGAATGGACCATGATTGTTAGTATCTGTTTTTTTATTGGGTATTGCATCGAACTTATGGAACCATTCTCTCCAGCCTGCATCAAATATGCGGACCAGCAATTCATACTGATACGGATCATAATTTTCAGGTTTTGGCCATGGTATCCTGTTGTCCGGATGATTGGTCATGCAAACCCTGAAGCAATAAGCCTGTACTTTATCATCACCTGTACAATCCTCTTCAAGAGATGTAGTTTGGATTCTTGGTAATAATCCACTGGATGGATCACCGGGCACCCTGTAGGGATCTATATTATTCCCGAAATAATGTCTGTGATGATAAACACCCTTTCTTTGTATTCCGTTCCATTCTTCATCATACTTACTGCATGGTTCCCGGCCAACATGGTAACTCACACCGGCAGCAGCCATAAGGTCTCCTTCATAGGTTGCATCGATGAAAACTTTTCCGTTGAACACCTTACCGGATAAAGTTTCAATTGAAACAATCTCACCGTCTTCTTTTACAACACCATCTTCCCTGTTGAGCCATTCATCGCGGTACACATCAATATCAAATTCTTTCACATAATCTTCATATACTTTTTCTGCTATATGAGGTTCAAATATCCACATTGTTTTCTGATCACCATCAATGGCTGGCGTACCCTGACCCTGGGCACCAAATTCCGATCTTTTTTCCCATTTCCAGGCTGAGGGATCCTGATACTTCAAATAGACACGGTGATAAAAGTTTCTTGAAAGACCACCGATAGTTTCCTTGGCACCTACGTCGGTCCAGCCCAGTCCACCTGAAGTAAGGCCCCCCAGGTGAACATCAGGGGATACCATAACGACGCTTTTTCCTGATTCAGCAGCTTCTACAGCTGCAATTACAGCTGCCGAAGTCCCGCCGTATACCACAATATCATAATCATTTTCGTTCTTATTTTGACTGCAATTCATCAATAAAAAAGAGAAAAGTCCAATTAAGACAACTTTCCACTTTCCGGAAATTTTCACTACTTTTTTCATTTTTTTACAATTTAATTTACTTTTTATCAAATTTAACAGCATCAGCCACAATCATTCCGTCTGCTTCATCGGAAACAATTTCTACATATCCGTTCCTTCCATCGGTAAAATCATAAGTACCCAGATCAAGTGATTTTGCAGGATTCACTCTGATTTTATCAATTCCCCCTGCATGATGAACAATCACATCAAATGATCCAACATCCTCCATTACCTTGGGATTATCATAAACTTTCCCATACAGACTTACTTCATAGACTCCTTCCTTCAAATTGGGTGTAAATCTTATAAATTCACCATTTTTGCTCCCGCCACTGATACAATAATTTCCATTATAGCCAGCAGAAATCTTTGAATGCTGTGGAGGAGACAACCAGTAATAATCAGATTTGATACATTCTTCATCATTATCATCCACAATGACTTTAGATTTTGGCCTGTCATAATTTATATCAAGCAACACTCTTATATACTGTGGATTATTTAATGCATCAGACTGATTGATCATGATATAAGCCTCATAAAACCCCCACTGGGTAAGTATATTTTCCAATATGGGTTTAATTTTCAAATCAACACGATCCTTATGTGGAATTTTTTCTATTTCTAGCCAATCATTGCCATGAACATAAACAGGTAAAACAGCCTCGGGGCTGGTAGAGATATCATCGGGATAGTACTTATTCTCACCACCGGCCATTTTATTAAACCGAATAGATACAGTCTTAGCTTCAGGCGGAGCTTTGGGACTCTGATAAGATTTAAAAACCAATGTATTTTTAACATCCAGTTTTTTTCCATAAGCACTGGTTTTCCATGCAGGTCTGATCCGATATGAAGGCTCACTTTCACAACTTATTTTATAGGAGATTATATCCATATCTTCTCCACTCACGGTTATATGTTGCGTATAAGAATCCTTACATGTGCCGTTGCGAACGGTTAAGGTTACCGGATAAACACCTGCTTTACTAAATACATGTACAGGATTTTCTTGAAATGAGGTATAACCATCGCCAAAATCCCAAAAGAATTCGAAGTTACCTCCATAAATACTTGGTTTAGAGCCTCTACTACTAAAATGCACTTTTTCTCCAGTATAGGCAGGTTCGAGAGGTTCTATATTAGCAATGATGTCATTGGCTTTTCTACGGTTATTTTCAAATATCTGCCAAATAATCACCCAGGGATCCATTAATGTCCAGGTATCAAGTTCAGGTTGATAAGTTTCGAAAACAAAATGTGCATGTGGAGAATACCAGCTCCATGTACCTGCACCATGGGCATATACCTGTCCCTGTTTTATGCTTCTGTTTTGAGGAATTAACAGCTCATTCACATGATGCGTCTGTAGGTACCATATATCACCATTTTCCCAGTTACGGATACCACGCCACCGGTTATTGTTGTGTCCGCTCTCAACAGAATTGAAATAATAATGTTCGTCAAAGTCAATAGGAGCAATCATAGGAGTGTTTGAAGGCATATTCACATCCGTTCCTCCATGAAGGTCTGCGGCAAAGTAGGGTCCAAGCCAACTATCTTCTCCCATATAGCCATCTTTTATATATATCTGGTTAGCAGGTTCGGGCCACCAGTTGGAAAGTTCCTGGGGACAAATTTGTTTTCCCGCATCCTGAAAAGCGAAGCGGGCATCTTTCTCGGGGACACAGGCTCCGTGGTTCTCATTGAAATATTCTGTCAAACTGTTTACGGCATCAAACCATATATTCAGGCCATTTACAACGTAAGGTTTATAATATGTTTCCTGTGCCGGTACATACCTTACCATTTCCATAATTTCCCCATCGATCCTCAACTTACAGGTCATTGAATAAATAGTAGCTTCACCTGCTTTTGCTTTTTTAAGAGCATCCAGGGAAGTAAACAATATGTCAATATCTGTATCAATAAGTTCAAAGTTCACTTTACGTCCGCTAGCCATAGTAAATGTTAACTTATCACCTTTATCCATTTCCAATACAGTAAGAGTTTTCTTTGAAGAAAGACTGATATCCTCAGAATAAAGCTCTGTGCTGATTACAATCAACACATTTATAATGAAAATTATCTTTCGTACCATTTTTCCGGTTATTTTTATTTTTTAGGCATAAAAAATTCTTACTCAAATTATTTATTTAAGAGACCTCTCAAGCCAATCATTATTCTCATTTGATTTATGATTCATTTCATAAGAAACATAATTGTTTTTCCCGGATCAATTCAGAATTTGAAATAGTAAAGGAAACATCCTGCATAACCATAAAAAGAAGCATCCATAAAAGACAAAAAGATTGTCAGGAAAAAAAACATTTCTTGATATGGAATTCATTGAAGTAATTAATAGTAATTCACATATTCGTTTATAAAAGCGAAGGTGACAGAAAAGTCACCTTCGCATAACCAACACTGACGTACTAACCAACCAATCAACCAACCACCAAATTATTCGATCATCAGTTTACTAAAGTGAAGTTTACCATCAATCTTGAGTTCAAGGAAGTAAATTCCTGATTCAAGATGATCTAGTTTAATTGAATTCTGCATACCAGCGGGATATTCATTTACAAATACTACAGATCCGGCAATATCATGTAACCGTACTTTCATTTCTCCTGAATGTTCCGGACGATTAATGATAATTTTTCCAGAACTTGGATTAGGATATATAGAAATACCATCGCTTATTAGAGCATCAACAGATACAGCGAAAATCTGCACTTCTAAATCCTTATTCGCATCCGAAATATTAATGTCACCTGTTTTATTGCTATAACCATCTGCAGTAATTGAATACGAGTAATCGCCATTAGGAACTGATATACTGACTTCTCCGGAAGCATTAGTGGTTAAATCGCTACCGGCAATAGAAATACTAGCATTTTCTATCGGATTTCCATCCCTGTCAGTTACAAGCAATGCCAGGATATAAGTTGCCTGATTAACAACGATATCTTCACCCAAATCTGCATCAGAGATAGTCACTGTACCAGACCCGGCAAAATCATCTTTGTGTGCAGTATAATCGTAAGCTCCATTGGGCAACGATATACTTGCCGTTCCAGATGCATCGGTAGTAAGTGTCTGACCTGCTACATTAATAGTTGCTCCTTCAATAGGATCTGTACCGTCAGTTACAGTGAATGTAATAGTATAAGGAAGTGATATCAACAGATCATAAGTAACAACCTTCAATCCATTCCCTGAAGTGACTTCTAATTTATGTTGTCCTGCTTCAATTTCATTGGTTGTAACTTCATTACCATTTTCATCAATTACCCTAACTGTTGCATATTTTGCAGGGGTAATAGAGTTCATGAACACAACCATATTGATGGTTTCCGGGAGCCCGTAAATTGCCTTCTCTTCCTCGTCTACAGAAAATGCATTTGACAATACATAAGCATGCATACCTTCGATTTCTTCGAGAAACTGGAGGTAATATACATTTACAGTAGAACCATCTTCAGAAGTAACCACTACTTCATCATCAAATTTGACCGGTCCGATTTCTCTTTCAATGCCCATTTTATCTATTACCTTAACTGATGCTCCTTCACTTATCCATACATGAGAAAGGAATGCAGGAACCCTTATACCATCAGGCACATAAGTTATCAGATTCACTTCCTGATCAACCTCAAATACATTGGAATACAAGTGAGCATCTGAAGGTGAAACATCAGGGACCAAATGGTATTTTATCACAGTTTGCATATCTTCTGCTATTACTTCAAAGAATATATTGTGATCTACCTGTGTTGGCACCATGATAGTATCATAATTCATAACCTGCATCGGAACAAGTTCATCAGCCGCATTAACTACATATAATTTGGCACCAGCCGGCTTATCAATATTACTTAGAACTTCTTCTATGGTGGCACCATATTCCAATCCGGCAATTGTTCCTGTATTGTCACTTACTTCAATGGTATATACATCACTTGACAGAAGAGCATCAGAGGATAATCCTTCATCTGACACATTGATAACATACTTGGTGATGTTTTCACCATCAGCAGAAATAACCTCAAGGGTATCTGCATTAGCAAGCTGTGCGGCGCCGGCAACTTCCGATCCGTCATTTCCGCTAATAACTGTCAGTTCCTGTCCTTGATCAGCTTTTATTAGATTACCAAGGAAATCATTGGCACTTGTGCCTGTTACAACTCCCCTGATTAACTGAGGTGTCTGATAGCCTTCTGAAACAATGTAGTTGTAAGAACTTACAGTGGACTGATATATGGTTACAGGTTCATAATTATGATAGCCTACACCTGTGGAAACTTCAACCTGTGACATCCAGCCTCCAAACTCATCCTGGAGACTTTCTCTTGATTTGGAGATCCATTCGCTTTGTTCATCTGTAGGACCGAATGACCCTTCAGGAACAGGGTTTCCTTCGTAAACATCAGGCTTTCTTATCAAACCCCAACCGGAAGTATTGCCTCCTGAAGCATTAATTGTATCGGTATTTGCAACCCATGGATTACCACTATATCCACCAAAAACATCAACCACTTTAAAGTCAGCAGGATCACCTATAGGTTTGGTTCCTCTTTTTATCGAATCATTTTGGATCTTCAGCAATAATATAGGATGATTCATGTCCCTGACATTTGAAAATACATTACCATCAGACGAGGCTCTTTCATCTTCAGTCCAGATTTCAGGCCAGGTATCAGTGTTATTCCACTTGATATCACAAGCCTCATAACGAGGAGGACCCCAGCTTAGCCTGTGCATAATAAACTGTCCCATAAGAAATACATCATTGGGTTGCACAATAGGATCAATATTAAAATCCTTAATGATATTACCAGGCTCAAGCTGCCAGTATTCAAGTTTTTCGTACTGGTACCCGGGTATAAATTTTCTATATCTATCCTCATAATCAACCAGGTCTGTTGATAAACCAGACTGGATAACATCAGAGGGTGTTTGACCACCTAACCCGGTTGCAATCACATAATTGCTTAGATCGAGTGGCTGGTTACCTGCATGAGCAATCTCAAAGAAATAATGTGCCTGGAATTGCCAGAATACCATTTGCGAAAAGAATGGTTCAGGTGAAAATGGCTGAACATTTTGCGGTAACAATTCTTTTTCAAATAAAATCTCATAAGTATTTGATATGGAATCTTCTTCAGCAGTAACAGTAATTATTGTTGTTCTATCCTCAGCGGGTCCGTTTAAAGTTTTTGCCCTGTCAATTTCTACAGTTGCATTCAGACTTTGAGTTTTAACAACCAGGGCAGGTACTGTATTAATACCATAAGGCACCTTTAGTTTATAATCGAACTGATCAGGAGCAAATCCCGGAATAGTATCATGCTTCCAGGCAGGATCTTCCATAGTTGCTTTTGGAACATCGGGCCAGGTAATAGAAGCCAGGTTAGCATTAGTACTTAAGCTGGGAATAGTGTCAACAGCAAGGTAATACTCCTTAACTGCTGTTCCATTCTCAGCGGTAACCCTTAATATGTCTCCCCTTTTCAAGTCAGCTCTTTCATTACCGTCGACCCAGACAATCTCCCAGCTAGCCTTAGGAGCTTTTTCCAGATACTTAAACAGTGTATCCACTCGTGTGGCAAATGGTATGGGATTACGAAGTCTTAATCTTGCCGGAGATTCAACCATAAAAGGACCAGTTATGGAATCCATTTCCGGTTCGTCTTCCGTTACAACAAAAGGTGAAGACCATCTTACTGCAGTTCCGCTTCCCGGCGTATTGACAGGAAATACAAGAGCCATATCTGGTTCTGGTTCAGCTACCTCAACTCTGAATGGAACTTGCTCAAGTGTATTTCCAGTTGCCATCATCAGAAGGGTATCACCAGTTCTGGCAAGTCGATGTAAAGAATCTTCTCTGTCTCCACTAAGCATATATTGCCATGCAAGTCCACCACCCAGATCAAATTCATGGATAAGAGAATCTCCATAAATTCCCCATGGAACAGTAAGTACCTGGTTATTATAATCGATGGTGACTACGTCAGATGAGAATGATTCCTGGTCCACATGAGCCTCTCCAAAATGTCCCAGGGTAGTATACATTTTAATCCAGGGATCGCTTTCATATCCAAGAGGTAGTGGAATCGGCATCCATTCTGAGTCCTCAAGACTGGTGCCCCGTGCATCTTCCCAATCAAGATTACCCTCTTTTACACTTCCTTTACGAACCAGGATATGAGAGGCTGTTGCATTTTCAACACCAGCGACATCATTTACATATCGATCAAGTGTACCATCAGGATTAATCGGATTATGAACAGCATCAACAACGGTTGAATCACCTTCACTATGGTATTCAACATACTGACACGTCCATCCTCCCCAATGATAAACAGGACGGGCGGGTGTTTCTTCAATACCACAAATTGTATCATCACCTGACCAGAATACAAGATCAGCAATATCAACCAGGTCCGTATTGCCATAAACCCTGTATTCCAAATTTCCACACCATCCGGGTGAAGGATTAGCATTGGCCAATACCACAGTCTCTCCCGGGGCCAGGTATCTTTTTGAATCCGGCAACCATTCGCCCAGAATAATCCAGGAGGGCCCCCAGGACCTGGTTACAGCATCATGATATGGCGTAGAAGCTGATTCATAATTGGAGCTTCCGACCTCAAAATGCATCAAATCCAGCGTGTCATCTCCTGCATTCGCAAATTCAGCAAAAGAATATCCCGCATGGATTCCCAAAAACACTTCTGAAACTATAAGATTATTTATAGTATCGGGTGTTTGTGCTTTAAGTAACGGATTTACTGATAACTGAAGAAGTAAAATCAATAAACCCGAAATGAGTAATTGTTTTTTTTTCATAAAGTTAGTAATGATTTTAGTTAATAATTTGTATAAATTGTAAGCAGATGTAAAGCTGCATAAAAGAGGATTTTTCTTTCATAGGCTGTTAGATTTTTTAGTGTTTTAATTTATAGCTTCATTATAAAGTATCCTTCCAGAGTAAAAAACACTTACTCAAATAATAGATACAATCTAATTCAAGCTAAATTTCATACTGTATCTAATTAATAGACAAATATTTAGGCGCCCCCTCCAGTAAAACCTCCACCTTCCCTTCCTGAATTTCCAGAGTAGTTTTTTCGCCATAAATATCTGACAATACAACATTTACATCGCTACCCTGAAGGGGAATTTGAATTTTATGAGAGTTTATATGTTCAGGACTTTTCCCGGGCGGGGGTGCAGTCCATACCACAAACTTTTGATTACCTTTTTCATTTTCAAAGATTAGAATATAGTCTTCTGAAGATCCTGTCATCATTCTTTCCTTCAGGCTATAGCCCTCCAATTGATTAACAAGATTTACTGATGCATAATAGGCAGGTCGTTTTTCTTCCTGCCAAACAATACCAAAATCTTCACCTTTCCACTCATAATAAATAGTTAAACGAATATCAGACAACAAATCAATGAAATATTGTCTTACAAGATGCCAGGCCATATACTCATCAGCTTTCTCGAGTAATCCTCCTGTCCATCCTTCTTTTCGGGTAGAATCCACAGTAAATCCTCTTTCTGAATTTAATAAGGGGAAGTTCGGCTCAGCACCATGCTTTGAAAGTAAGTCTCTTACTTTTTTATATCCTTTGGCCTGTTCCTCAGGTGTTATATGACTATAAGGATGAATAGACCATGCATTTATCCCACTGGTGAGCATACCCAGCTCAAAACATTCTTCCATCCAGTTCATGGAAGGTTGCCATAAAGCAGAAACTGATCCGGCAACCACAAAGCAATCAGGATCCACATCATGCATGGCTTTGACAACCTCTTTTACCAACAGTGTATATTCTTTTGCAAATTCATCTGTATTATGTGTCCCTTTTTTCCAGAAAGATCCGATGTTTGGCTCATTCCATATTTCCCAGATAATACCTTTCCCCTTGTAATGCTCTGCAAGGGCAGCGGCAAAATCCGCAAATCCCTTCCTACCTTCTTCTGTTTGGATACCCCCAAGCCCATCATCTTCATATAATGTATTTCCACCATACAAAACGGCATAAATCCTCAGTCCTCTTGTTGAAGCATCATTATAAAGACTGTCATACTGGCTAAAATCATATTTGCCAGTCTCCTTCTCTATTACATCCCAATAGAATCCTCTTCTTATAAAATTAAAGCCCACATCACTAATCTGCTCGAGGTTCTCAGGTGTGACATTATCTGTTTTTGTTTGAATACCAAAAGTATTCGGCACTGTAAGAGAGGGTAATGCAGGTTTCTCATTTTCCGAACAACTATTCATGATAATCAGAAAAATGATTAAAATTTTTAGGATAAAGCTTTTCATATTCGTTTGATGATTATGTTTCAGGGTTTGTTATTTTATATATCCAAAACGGGGAGGAAACACTTACTCGGGTTGAAAGGATAGAATCAGTTGGCAGTCCCTTAGTATCACATCTGCATATCCGGATTTCTGACTTTTATTGGCAATACTCAGTGTAATCAGTAACCTGTAAACGGTAAACGGTGGAATCTACACAATAGGGTAGGATTTTTTCATGAATTATGAAAGTTAAGCGTAAACAGATGTTGAAGCCCGCTGGATCCTAGACAGCAATAAGGCTACACAACTTGATTATATTATGAGCAAGAATTCCTGGTGTATCGGAGTTGGGTTTTAGCTTAAGGGACGAAGATCAATTTTACGAATTTTTCTTCTGGATTTTAGTGGAAAAAAGCCAATTCTTTAGTAATATTACACTGCACAAACCAAAACCCAAAAACCCTATGTCTCCAAAAAAAACAAACCGCAGATCTTTTCTTAAAAATTCTGCTTTCGGTATGCTCGGCGCCGGTGCACTTACCGGAAAAACACTCAACCCTCCGGCAAATAAAGAAGTACTAAAAATCAAAAGATACAGAACCCTGGGAAGAACAGGTTTCAAAGTATCCGATTTCGGAAGCGGATCACCTTCCAGCGAAGCTGTGTTAAAAGCCCTCCTGGATGCAGGTGTAAATGTGATTGATACAGGAGAACAATATGGAAATGGGAACAACGAAAGAATGATTGCCAAAATCATTAAGGATTATGATCGCAGTGAAATTTTTATCAATTCAAAACTCTACGAAGAAAAAGAATTCAAGTCAAAAGAAGATGTGATTGAACGTGCAAATGCCTCACTTGAGCGACTCGAAACTGACTATGTGGATTGTATGATGATTCACAGTGCAGAAAGTTCTAAAATTATTAAAGACGAAGCATTTCATGCCGGAATGAAGCAACTGAAAAAAGAAGGCAAGGTGCGCTCTGTTGGTGTTTCATGTCATGGAAATAATCACCTGGTAAATCCTGAAGAGAGCCTCGAAAAAATAATGCTTACAGCTGTAAATGATGGTCGTTTCGATGTAATTCAGCTTGCCTATAACTTTTTTAATCGTGATAAAGCAGAAAAAGTCATCAATGCCTGTGCACAAAAAAACATCGGTACCCAGATCATCAAATCCAATCCGGTACAGTTATACATGATGATGGACGAACGCATCAACAAAACGAAAGCTGAAGGGAAAGAACCCAATAAATATACAGTGCAGTTTTATGAAAAATTTAAGATCATGGCTGAAGAAGCAAAAACCTTCTTTGCAAAATATGATGTAAAGACTGAAAAGGAGTTAATGGATGCCGCCATGAAATTTGTTCTGGGAAATGATAACGCACATACTGTATTATGGGCTTTTAGCAATTTCAATGATATCGAAACCATGCTTCCCATGTCGGGCTCATCCCTGGGCGCAACAAACATGAGCCTTCTCGAGGATTATAATAAAGCATTTGGTCACCTTAATTGCAGAATCGGATGTAATGACTGTGAAGCAGCCTGCCCTCACCATTTGCCGGTTAACTTCATTATGCGCTATAATTATTATTATACTGTTAAGGCAAGACAAAAAGAAGCCATGGAAAAATATGCAGCATTGCCGGGAAAAAAACCTTCAGATGTATGTGGGGACTGTCCGGGCTATTGCGAAAATGCCTGTCCTTACCAGGTACAAACGCGTTCGGTACTGGCCATGGCAGAGAGAAACCTAAGTTTTGGATAAGCCCGGATAGAAAGATTTACCATCGTGGAAATTATTTACTTTTAAACTAAATCCGGAGCCCATACAACCTAAACCTTTGTAATAAAGGAATATTAACAGGTGTCGGCATATTTTTTACCCGGATACTAAATGGTATCTGACTTCAGAGTAGAATCCTGAAGCCTTGTTTTCGGAGTTGAACTCTGAGAAACCAAGTTTACGAGCTCGGCAAAGCCAATTCGACCAAACTTCTCGTCTACCGAAGCTCCGATAGCTGTCGGAGTGGAGGAGGATTAAAATCGTTCAAAAAAGTAAATAAAATGAAACCACGAATCAAAAAAACAAAATTTGGTTCCATCACGGTGGAAAGTAAAAAATACAAACATGATATTTATATCTCATCGGATGGAGAAATAAGTAAACGAAAGAAAAAGCTGTCCAAAGCCATTTACGGGACCTCTCATACAATAGCAGAAGAAGAGATCAGGTATATTTATGAAGAAGATGCAGAAGGCATTGTTATGGGAACAGGACAATACGGAATTGCCAGGTTATCGGATGAAGCAGAAAAATTCCTTGAAAACCGGAATTGCAAAGCCTTGCTTTATCCTACCCCTGCTGCCATTGAGAAATGGAACCAACTTGATGGAAAATATTTTGGTTTATTCCATATTACATGTTAAATGATATAAGTTTTTTGTTTTCTAATCGATATATCCGGTAGACAGGCTTTCAAAAACTCACTTTTCAGAGAGAATTCAGCTTCACGAATAAATTCATTAATATTCCGGAAACGTTTATTGTTCAACAAACTACCCGAGAAGTAATTCTTTTAAAACAATCTCGACCCTTGTTTGTAGTATATGATAGATCGTTTATTGAAATATTCTTTTCACCTCCATTAACAATTTCAAGTGTATTTGATATAACCCAAAAAAATCAATATACGTGAAAAACATTAAAAAGTATTTTGACATCTACCCACCGGTTTTCTGGCCAGCAGCCGGAATCATCGCATTTTTTATCGCAATAACGCTTATCATTGGTAAACCGATGGAGGATGTTTTCAGTAATATTCAGAATGGTATTTCAGACTATTTTGGATGGTTTTTTGTCCTGGCTGTTAATATCTTTCTTGTATTCGTTTTATTCATTGCCTTCAGTAAATATGGAAGAATTCGCTTGGGAGGCCCCCGGGCTCGCCCGGAATTTTCGTTAACTGCATGGTTTGCAATGCTTTTCAGTGCCGGCATGGGCATTGGTATACTTTTTTGGAGCGTTGCTGAGCCCATTTTCCATTTCATAGCCCCACCCACAGGAGATGCAGAAACCATAGAAGCTGCAAAAAAAGCAATGGAATCCACTTTCTTACATTGGGGGTTACATGCATGGGGAATATACGCACTGGTAGCTCTTTGCCTTGCATTTTTTGCTTTTAATAAAAAACTTCCCCTTGCCATACGATCGGTATTTTATCCAATTCTGGGCAAAAAGATCCATGGACCGATAGGCATTATCATTGATGTTCTTGCCGTGGTAGCCACTCTGTTTGGTCTGGCTACCTCCCTGGGATTTGGAGTGCAACAGGTAAGTGCAGGCCTCGATCACGTATTTGGCCTTAATGATTCTGTGAGACTTCAGGTAATCCTGATCATTATAATTACAGCAGGAGCCACTGTCTCTGTTGTCAGCGGACTGGATAAAGGAGTGAAAAGACTCAGTACGCTCAATATTTATATAGCAGGAATTTTTCTCTTCTTTGTTCTTATACTGGGTCCTACTTTATTTATTGTTGATACTTATGTGCAAAATATAGGTGAATATTTACAAAACCTGCTGGCACGAAGCTTCTGGACAGAAAGCTATCAGCAGTCCGATTGGCAGAATACCTGGACAGTTTTTTACTGGTCATGGTGGATCAGTTGGTCGCCTTTTGTGGGAATGTTTATTGCAAGGATTTCCAAAGGCCGGACCGTAAAAGAATTTGTAGCGGGAGTCCTGATTGTCCCTACCCTGATCACATTCCTTTGGTTATCTGCCTTTGGAGGCTCAGCTTTATACATCGAAATGAATAATATTGGCGCAAGCATTGCAGATGCAGTAAATGAGAATGTTGCCACTGCAATCTACCAGTTACTTGAACACTTCCCTATTTCGGCAATCACAAGTATTGTGGCTATAGTGCTTGTTACAAGCTTTTTTGTCACGTCCTCCGATTCAGGATCTCTTGTAGTTGATGCATTCACTTCGGGCGGAAAGCTTGACTCTCCGGTAGGACAGCGAATTTTCTGGGCGGGCACAGAAGGAGCAATTGCTGCAGTATTGCTTATTGGTGGAGGTTTGGGCGCATTGCAAACAGCATCAATTATGACTGGACTTCCTTTTACCATAATTTTGCTAATTATGTGTTTCAGTCTTTACAGAGGTTTACAGAAAGAGCACATCACCGAAAGCAAAGAAAAAGAGAAAGTAACGCTTGAATCTTATAAGAAACTTATCGGAAGAGCTATAGAAAGAGAAAACTTAAAGAAAGAAAATAAAGATGAGAAATAATGCACATATACTCGTAGGCCTGGATCTTGGTGAAATGGATCGTCATATCCTGGTTTTCATGACCCGGTTAGCTGAACAATTCACATTAAAAAAGATCAGTTTTGTTCATATAATCCCGGATTCTGAATTCCCGGAAAACATTGAAGAATTCTTCCCCGATCTGGACAGATCAATAGAAGAGGTTGCCAGGGAAGATATAGAAGATAAAATAACGGAATTTTTCATTCCTGAAAAAACTCCTGAAACAGAAATTATCATCAGACGTGGAAACAGGGTTGACAGTATCATAAGTATTACGGAAGAAAAACCCGTCGACCTGCTTGTCATGGGTGTCAAACAAAAGATCGGAGGAACAGGGATAGAAATGGATCGCATTGCGGCCTATGCAGATTGTTCTACAATATTCATTCCCGAGGATCCTAAAATACTTTTTAAAAAGATACTTGCTATTGTAGATTTCAACCGAATATCAAGACTGGTTTTGAAAAAAGCTTCGGAAATTGCCAAAATGAATAATGGAAATGTTAATGCACTGCATTTCTACCGATTACCAATAAGTTATTTTCGAACAATGCCTTCAGAAAAAATGAAAAATAAATTATCCCGTGGATGTCATGAGGAATTTACAAAATTGACAAAAAAAATGGGAGTAACAGAGATAAGCCTGGATTGTGAAGCACTTGTGAATGATGAAAACGACAGAGGAACACTTACCCTGAAATACATAAAACGCTTAGATGCGGATTTACTTGTCACAGGACTTAAAGAAAAGTCACACAATGCAGCTTTTTTCATACAAAGAATAACAGAAAACTTAAGAGCACGGAATTTAAGACTTCCCTTCTGGGTTGTCAAAGAAACAAGAGCAGACCGTGGAATGATATAAAGTTTAAGCACGAATAAAGAATTATTAAAATGAAAAAACTACTTTCATTGGTTTTCCTGCTGAGCATTGCAATGATACAATGCAATCTTAAAGATCAGAAACAGGATCAGGAAGAAGATCAGATCCGCATCATTTATCCTACCTGGACTGAAGGAATTGCCACTACAAGCCTCATCAAAGAAATCCTAACCAATCGTCTTCACTACAGTGTTATAACTAAAATGGATGAGATCGACAGTGTATATGCTGCTGTTGCAACAGGTAATTATGATTTTTTTACTGATGCCTGGTTACCACATACCCATAATTCTTACTGGGAAAAACATAAAGACAGTCTGGTTGATCTTGGTATTATCTTCCGGAATGCAAGGACAGGCATTGTTGTACCAGATTATATGGATATTGATTCTATCACGCAGATTAATCAATTGCCCCGGGAAAAAAGAATCATTTATGGTATCGATGCTTTTGCAGGGATCATGGCATCATCAAGAAATGCTATAGAACATTATAATATCAGGGCTGAGCTTATTGAGGAAAATGAAACCGAAATGCTTAAAAGGCTGGAAAAAGCTTATCGAATGCGTGAAGATATATTGATAACAGGCTGGGTACCCCACTGGATGTTTAAGAGATACGATTTGAAATTCCTGGCCGATCCTGACACCATCTATGGCGGGACGGAAAACATTCACATTTTAGGACGAAGAGGGATCAAAGAGGATTATCCCACTCTTTCCATATTCCTTGAAAGGATATCTCTTACGGATCCACAAATGAATTCCCTTATTAATGAAATCGAAGCAACAGAAGGTCTGCCAGAAAGAGGAGCCAAAAACTGGATAGATGATAACATTACTACGGTTAATTCATGGATTCACGGATTGAGAGTAAAAAGAAGATATTCTGAATAACCCATAGATTGACCAAGAACCTTTCTCCATTCCTAAAAATTAATTCGGATTTTTGATTTTAAACGCATCGGGAAAACTAAATAAATTTTAATACCTCCCGAAAAAAAATTATTTTTGTGCGATCAAAAACTGAAGAGAATGATTATTAAGAAAGACACAAAAATTGAAGATCTGGTAAAAGCCTTACCGGCTTCCGTTATGTATCTAAATGAAAAGGGAATAAAATGCATAGCCTGCGGAGAACCCATCTGGGGAACACTGGAAGAAGCAGCTAAGGAGAAAGGATTCGAGAAGGATGATATTGATGGATTTGTAAGAGACCTGAACAAACTTATGGATCAACTCGATAATTAATGATCATTCAAAAAAATATTCACTTCCCGAGTAGTTACAACATTTTTTAATTAGAGTCTGTCCATAATGTCCGATATCTGTGTTGCTGCTTTGATCTCGAATATTCTGTTCCCATAGCTATCGGAACAGACTCTCGACTCTATTTACAGACACTAATTATACTTTCTCGATATAAGATAATTCATTACATAATCGGGAACCCCTTCTGCCAGTGACATAAACTTGTCTTTATATCCCGCTTCCCGGATTTTCCTTATGTCTGCTTCGGTAAAATACTGGTATTTATCCCGGATGTCCCCAGGGGTATCGATGAATTCTATCACCGGCTCCATATTTAAAGATTGAAAAGTCCGGTTAACCAGTTCAAGAAATGTTTCCGCTTTACCGGTGCCAAGATTAAAAATTCCGGAAACCGGGCGATTTTCCATTAAATAAAGTAACACGGAACTAACATCCTTCACATAAACAAAATCTCTTAATTGTTCCCCGTCCTTAAAATCAGGATGGTGAGAACGAAAAAGTTTCATTTTCCCGGTTTCGGTAATTTGCTTGTAAGCATGAAAAATCACTGAAGCCATTCTTCCCTTATGATATTCATTTGGTCCATAAACGTTAAAAAATTTAATCCCTGCCCAGAAAAAAGGCTTTTTTTCCTGTTTCACAACCCATTTATCGAATTCATTTTTGGATTTACCATAAGGATTCAAAGGTTCCAGAAGCGGAATAATATCTTCATTATCCTGATAACCCAATTTCCCATCTCCATAAGTAGCTGCAGAAGAAGCATAAATCAAAGGCAAACCATATTCAACACAAATATCCCAAACCTGTTTGGAATAATTAAGATTTAGCTCATCAAACACTGATTCATCAAATTCAGCAGTATCTGTTCTTGCTCCAAGGTGGATCACAAATTGAACAAGACGGTGATTCTCTTTAAGCCACTGATGAAAATCATCTCTTTCTACAAGGTGTGAATAGGTTTTTTCTTGATAATTTTGATATTTCTCTTCCCTTGAAAAATCATCTACCAGAACAAGGTCATAATACCTTTCTTCATTGAGTTGGGAAACCATATTACTGCCGATAAATCCTGCAGCCCCGGTGATTACAATCATAGTGGAGTTTTTTTAAGCTACAAATATAATTAATGTATTGGATATGTGGTGAACTCTGAACGGTGAGCGGTAATGACAGTGAGGGAGGAATGGGCTTCTAATGGCTTTACCGGCATGCGTTTTTCAAATCATGTCCCTGGAAAGCTGGAAGCTGGAAGGAAGAGAATTTTACTATAAACCCATAAACCTTTAAACCTATTAACTCATAAACGATTCAACGATTCAACGATGAGCCTACTCCGAAAACTAGTTTTCGGCAATTTGTGAAAATTTATTATTCATTTATGTGATTATATTTCAACATTTTAATTTGTGTAAATTTGTGTTCCCATTTGTGTAAATTTGTGGATAATTGACTTTTCGGAGTGGCCTCAACGATTAAACAATTCAACATCTTCAAACCTCTTCCAACCCGCTACTCCCCCCAACTCCAAACTCCTACTTCCAAACTCCAACCTTCCTCCCCTCTCACTCCAGTATCTTCAAAACAGCTTCGCCTACAGAATTCATAGCTTTTTCCACCTCCCAGTTATTCTGATCTCTGTCTCCAACAATATTAGATATACCCCTTATCTGGATACAATTCAACTTCTCATTACCACAGATATAGAAAACGGCAGCTCCTTCCATACTTTCAATATCAGGACGATACTTGGTTTTCAAAAAAGAAATATTCCCATTACTTTGTGAAATGCGGTTTACAGTCACAGCTCTTACGGACGGCAATAGTTGATTGAGACCGGGGATATTTCCGGGATTATCCCTTAATTCTCCTTTTTCAAATGGGAATTCATCTTTTTTGATCAACTCCAGGTCAAACAGTGTTTTACCATCTTCGGCTCCGGTATCGGAAAACAGATCATATTCTACCCTCACCGCAGATCCTAATTCATATGTATCATTGTAGCTTCCGCATATACCGGCATTTATAACAAGATTAAATTGTTTCGTAACCACTTCCCTGGTAAGGTGATAACTGGCACTGAAAACACCGGGATCTGAGCGTAAAATTAGGCAATCTTTGGTACCAGAGGAGAATTCGGCTCTTCTCTTGTCCAAACTTTTTACATTTGAAAATGTTTGTTGAATGTAATCAAATTCTACTTTAGAATTTGTGAATATAAGAACATTATGGTTTCTCTTTTCATGCATTTAAAGAGGCCTTTTAAAAAATGTTATCTTTGTCGGCATTCACAGTCAAATTTAACATTTATATTTTGTTTAACCTCTATTTATTAGAGATAATTACATAATAAAAATGGTATTTGTTACGCGAAGAGAAAGATTTAGTGCAGCACATCGGCTGCATAATGAAAACTGGACTGATGAAAAAAATGAAGAAGTATTTGGTGCCTGCTCTAATCCACTGTGGCACGGACACAATTACATTTTATGGGTCACTATCAAGGGTAAAATAAATCCTGATACAGGTTATGTTATAGATCTGAAATACCTTGGCAGGATTATCAAAGAAAAAATTATTCAAAAAGTAGATCATAAAAATCTTAACCTTGAAGTTGATTTTCTCCATAAAAAAATTATTTCGACAGAAAATCTGGCTGTTGAATTTTGGAAACAACTGGATCAACCGATTAAGGAACTTGGAGTGAAACTTCATTCCATTAAGCTTGAAGAAACTGAGAATAATTATGTAGAGTATTTTGGTAACTGAACTTATAAAAAAATCCCGGCTAAATAATGAAAATTGAATCAAGTGATCCTCGAAACGGTATTGAGAACGGATATGAAAAAATTGAAAGATTTGATGCTGAAACCACCCGTAAACTATCTGGTCATTACAGCAAGATACTGGATCTCATCGGAGAAGATCCTGATCGGGAAGGACTGGAAAAAACTCCTGAAAGAGTAGCAAAAGCCATCCAGTTTCTCACCAGCGGATATAGCATAGATCCCGTCGAAATACTTAAGTCGGCTATGTTTCGTGAGGATTATAAACAAATGGTGATTGTCAAGGATATTGAAATTTATTCACTATGCGAACATCACATGCTGCCATTTTTCGGCAAAGCTCATGTAGCTTATATACCCGATGGTTATATTACCGGTTTAAGCAAACTTGCCCGCGTAGTGGAAGCATTCTCAAGACGTTTACAGGTGCAGGAAAGAATGACTGTGCAAATCAGGAATTGTATTCAGGACACTCTCAAACCTATGGGAGTGGCCGTGGTGATTGAAGCTAAACACATGTGCATGGTAATGCGTGGAGTTCAAAAGGAAAACTCCATAACCACCACCTCAGCTTTTACCGGTGAATTTCTAAAAACTGCAAGGACAAGAGAGGAATTTATCCATTTAATCGGAGCAAAGCTTCTTTAATCTTTTTCAGTTATCACCCATTTCTCCGCATTTTCTTTCAATTCATTAAATATTTTCCTTTAAATCAACATTTTTTTAACATATCTGACTAATTTTACAAAAAAAATAAAAATCAATATGAAGGCATATGTTTTTCCCGGACAGGGTGCCCAGTATGTTGGGATGGGTAAAGATCTATACGACAATAGTGATGAGTTAAAAGCTAATTTTGAAAAAGCCAATGAGATACTTGAATTCAGCATCACCGATCTGATGTTTGAGGGAACTGACGAGGACCTGAAGCAGACAAGAGTTACACAACCTGCAATATTTCTGCATTCGGTAATCCAGGCAATGAGTCTGGGCAATGATTTCCAACCTGAGATGGTAGCCGGTCATTCCCTTGGAGAGTTTTCAGCCCTGGTAGCCAATCGTACACTCAGCTTCGATGACGGATTAAAACTTGTCTACAAAAGAGCCATGGCGATGCAAAAAGCATGTGATGCCGAACCCTCTACTATGGCAGCTATTCTTGGTTTAGATGATAACATTGTTGAAGATATATGTTCAGATATTGATGAGATAGTGGTACCGGCAAATTATAACAGTCCCGGCCAGATTGTAATTTCTGGTTCCGTAAAAGGTATTGATCTTGCTGTTGAAAAATGTAAGGAAGCAGGTGCAAAAAGAGCGCTCAAGCTTCCCGTAAGCGGGGCCTTCCATTCACCACTGATGGAACCTGCCAGAAAAGAATTGGCCGAAGCTATAGAAACAACTATATTCCACAAACCCCTTTGCCCTGTTTATCAAAATGTTAATGCCAGGGCAACTGATGAACCCGAAATGATCAGAAAGAATCTTGTGGAGCAACTAACATCACCTGTAAGATGGACCCAAACAGTGAAAAACATGATTGAAGATGGAGCCTCATCTTTCACCGAGCTTGGGCCCGGCAAGGTTCTTCAGGGATTAATCAAGAAAATAGACAGAACGGCTATTGTAAGCGGTCATTAAAACAGATATGTCTCAATATACAGAGGCTGTCTGAAAATGGAAACCGGGACAGCCTCTTTTTTATTGGCAGGACTGAAATATATAATAACATTTTCAAGCGATCAATATCATTTTACAACTCAGGGATAAAAACTAAAGATCATGAAAGTTATAAAATTTGGAGGTTCTTCAGTTGCCAATCCTGAAATTATCAGGAAAACTATAGAAATTGTCAATCATACCGGGAGTGACACAATAGTTGTTGTCTCAGCCTTTAAAGGCATTACTGATCAGATCATAAAAATTAGTGAAGCGGCAAGTGAAGGAAAAGAAATTTATGAGAATGAGATTCCTGAGATACGCAAAAGGCATCTGGAAGTTGTTGATGAACTCATTTCTGATGATAGAAAAGAGATGGTTAAAAATTATGTGAATCATCTGCTTGATGAGATGCATGATCTGCTATACGGAGTGTTCCTGGTAAGAGATCTGGCCCCGAAAACCCGGGATCATCTTTTGAGTTTTGGAGAAAGACTGTCTTCTTTTATAATCGCCAATGCATTTGAAAACTCCCGTTGTATTGACATGCGGCATTTTATCCGAACCGATAGCAGTCATGGAAAGGCCATCGTAGACTTTAAAAAAACTAACCTGTTTATTTCGGAAGAGCTTAGAAATTTTAAAGGAATTGCAGTTTGTCCTGGTTTTATTGCCACCAATGAGAGTGGACAGGTCACTACCCTGGGCAGGGGCGGATCCGACTATACCGCAGCAATACTGGCTGCAGCAATAAAGGCAGAAGAGCTCCAGATCTGGACAGACGTGAATGGCTTTATGACAGCTGATCCAAAAAAAGTCAATAAGGCATATGTAATCCAGAGTCTGAGTTATTCTGAAGCTCTTGAACTATCACATTTCGGAGCAAAAGTTCTTTATACCCCCACTCTGCATCCTGCTTACAAAAAAAATATACCTATAAGAATAAAGAATACTTTCAACCCACATCTCCCGGGAACTATAATCAGCAAAGAAGGAGGAAATAATACGGACAGCCCCATAAAAGGGATTTCATCCATAGATAATATTGACCTTATTACTCTCCAGGGAAGTGGATTACCCGGTGTTTCCGGGACTTCAATGCGACTTTTTTCTGCTCTGGCAAATGTAAAAGTAAACGTCATTCTTATAACACAGGCATCTTCAGAATATTCAATAAGTTTTGCAGTTTCACCCTCAGATTCATCAAAGGCATTAAGATCAATACGTGAAGAATTTCACCTTGAAATGGACATTAAAAAAATAATTGATATAGATCTGGAAAAAAATCTCTCAGTCATTGCTATTGTTGGTGAAAAAATGAGAAACACCCCGGGTATATCAGCAAACCTGTTCAAATCGCTCGGAAGGAGTGGTATCTCAGTAATTGCCACCGCCCAGGGATCATCCGAAAGAAACATTTCGGTTGTTATCAGACAAAATCAGCTTAAAAAGGCTCTGAATGTCATTCATGAAGGCTTCTTTCTTTCACATTTCAAAGATTTACATCTCTATATCGCCGGAACGGGAAATGTTGCTCAAAATCTTCTTGAGCAGATACAGGTCCAAAAAGAAAATTTATTGAAAGATCATTCACTTAACATCAAGGTCGTTGGCTTAACCAATTCCCGAAAAATGCTTATTGAGGAAGAAGGGATTGAGCTTTCAGATTACAAAAACCTGCTCTCCAATGCCGAAAAAGCAGATCTTTATACTTTTCATAGTGAAATCAGGGATCTTAACCTGAGAAACCCTGTTTTTGTCGACTGCACAGCCAGTGAAGCGGTTTCCGAGCTTTATGACACCCTTTTTGATCAGTATGTATCCATTGTTACAGCAAACAAAATCGCAGCTTCATCGAGCTATGAAAAATATCAGATGCTCAAAAAAAAGGCGAAAGAAAAGGGTGTGAGGTTTATATTCGAAACGAATGTCGGTGCCGGCTTGCCTATTATTAATACTATAAATGACCTGATAAGGTCCGGCGATAAAATATACAGGCTCGAGGCAGTTCTTTCCGGTACTCTGAATTTCATTTTTAATACAATTTCCAAAGAAATTCCTTTAAGCAAAGCTATTGAAATGGCAAGAGAGAAAGGCTTTTCGGAACCCGATCCAAGAATTGACCTCAGTGGGAAAGATGTCTTACGTAAGTTACTCATTCTGTCGAGGGAGTCCGGATATCCATTGGAAGAAAAAGACATTGAAGTAAAACCATTTCTTCCCGATGCTTTATTCAGTGAGAAAATTGACGATTTCTGGCAATCGGTAAAAGCGCTTGACAAGGAATTTGAACAAAAAAGGAAAGAACTTGAAAAAAACGAAAAGCGCTGGCGTTTTGTGGCAATTTTCGAAAATGGTAAAGGCAGCGTGGAATTACTTGAAGTAAATAAAGAACATCCTGCCTATGAGCTGGCAGCAAGTAATAACATTGTCCTTATTACAACCGAAAGGTATAAAGAAGATCCAATGGTTATTCGAGGATACGGAGCCGGTGCAGCAGTAACAGCAGCCGGTGTTTTTGCCGATATAATCAGAATTGCAAATGTTTAAAATTATTTCATGCTAAAACTGGTAATATTTGACATGGACGGCCTGCTGATTGATACAGAACCTTTCTGGCAGGAAACCGAGAGAAAAGTATTTTCTGAATATGGACTGAAGATCACCGAGGATATGCAACATGCAACCTTCGGCCTCAGAACCGATGAACAGATCAGGTACTGGTACGATTATCAACCCTGGGAAAATCCGGATTTTTCCGAAGTGGAAAACAAATACAATGAAATAATTAAAAGTTTTTTTGAAAATGACGCCGAGCTGATGGAAGGAGCTGAAGAGATCCTTGACTTTTTTGGCAAACAGGATATTGAAATGGCGCTTGCCTCCTCTTCAAGCATGGAGTTGATCAATGCCTTCGTAGATCGTTTCAGATTAAGGGATGAATTCTCTCTTTTATATTCCGCTGAAAATGAGAAGTATGGAAAACCTCATCCCGCCGTTTATCTTTCCACTGCCGAAAAATTTGGTTTTCACCCCTCCCGCTGCCTTGCTTTTGAAGACTCTCTCAACGGTGTGATTGCCGCGAAAGCTGCCAGAATGAAAGTGGTTGCAGTTCCTGATGAAAAACATCTGCATCTGCCCGGATATGCAATTGCCGATATGAAACTTTCATCCCTGAAGGAATTTAACAATGACAAGCTGAAGCAAATAATATCTCAAAACTAAAGATATGAAGGAATTACTTGTTTTTTCTCCTGCCACTGTCTCAAATATCGGACCCGGTTTTGATCTAATGGGTTTTGCGTTAAATGACCCCGGGGATATTCTACACATCAGGAAAAACGGCAAAAATGAAATCCGGCTGTTTAACAATACAGAATTCGATCTCCCTGAAGATCCGGATAAAAATGTGGCAGGAGTAGCTGTAAAAGCATTGCTTCATGACCTTGAAATCCTTGAGGGGTTTGATATCACTTTTGAACAGAAAATCAAACCGGGTTCCGGCATTGGTTCCAGTGCAGCAAGTTGTACAGCATCTGTTTTTGGTGTTAATGAACTGCTGGGTAAAGCTTTGAATAAAAAACAACTTATTGAATATGCCCTTAAGGGTGAATACCTGGCCAGCAGAAGCATTCACGCAGATAATATAGCTCCTGCTATGCTCGGAGGAATAGTCTTGATCAGGCAATACAACCCTATAGATCTTATAAACCTGAATGCCCCCGCCGAGCTCTGGTGTACAATTGCCCATCCGGATATCGTGATAAAAACCTCAGAAAGCAGACAACTGGTGCCGGGCGAGATCCCTCTGCCAGATGTTCTGGCTCAGTGTGGCAACATTGCCTCACTTGTTGCAGGTATCACTACCGCTGACTATGATTTAATATTTCGCTCAATAGAAGATAGAATTGCTGAACCCTTCAGGAAAAAAAGTATTCCCGCATACGAACCTTTGAAATCACTTCTTAAAGAGGAGGGAATTACTGCTTTTAATATTTCCGGATCAGGTCCTTCGGTGTTCGCTTTGACAAATTCTGAAGGAATGGCCGATAGAGCTGCCGATCTGATGGGAACAACTTTTATTGAAAAGGGTATTACCTGCAATACCTATACTTCTAAAATCTCTGAACTTGGCACAAGAATACTTGAGAATTAATATGCGATACTACAGTACAAATAATAGGGCTCTTAATCTTGATCTAAGAGAAGTAGTTTTCAAAGCTTTGGCGGCAGATAAAGGATTATTTATGCCTGAACATATTCCTGTCTTTCCTCCTGATTTTTTCGATAAATTAAATTCTCTTGATTTTCCTGCCCTTTCTCTGAAAATAAGTAAAGCACTTTTTGGAGAAGATATTCATGATTATGACCTGGAAGAACTTGTTTATGATGCCATAAATTTTCCCACGCCGGTCAAAAACATAAGCCAAAACATATCTACACTCGAATTATTTCACGGTCCTACCCTTGCTTTTAAGGATGTTGGAGCACGTTTTATGGCCAGGATTCTTTCGTTGCTTGTAAAAGACCATCATGAGGATATTCATGTTCTTGTCGCCACTTCAGGAGATACAGGCAGTGCCGTGGCAAATGGCTTTCTGGGGGTAGATGGAATTAAGGTGCATGTTCTTTATCCGAAAAATAAAGTAAGTAAGATCCAGGAGATCCAATTTACAACACTAGGAGAAAATATTTCTGCACTTGAGGTGGATGGAACTTTTGATGATTGCCAGCGCATGGTGAAAGAAGCATTCAACAATTCCGATCTAAAGGATAAACTTACCCTCACTTCAGCTAATTCCATAAATCTTGCACGTCTGCTGCCACAGACTTTTTATTATTTTGATGCTTATCGTCAGTTGGAGAACCAGGGAAAACTTGTTTTTTGCGTCCCTAGTGGGAATTTTGGCAATCTGACAGCCGGCCTGATAGCGAAGCGAATGGGACTGCCGGTTGACCATTTCATTGCTGCTACCAATGTCAATGATATAGTTCCTCAATATCTGACCAGTGGAATATTAAAAACTCGTCCTTCCATATCCACACTTGCCAATGCCATGGATGTTGGAGACCCATCTAATTTTGCCCGGATGCTGGATCTTTTCAATCATTCTCATGAAATGATGAAAAAAGCCATCAGCGGGTATTCCTATAATGATGAAGCGATTAAAAATGGGATCAAAAACTGCCTGGAAGAAACCGGATACCTTCTCGATCCCCATGGATCAACCGGGTACCTGGCAACCCAGGATTATCTGAAGGATGATCCGGAAGCTCATGTGGTATTTCTTGAAACTGCACATCCTGCGAAATTCAGGGAAACAGTAACTGAAACAACAGGAATAGAGGTAGAAATACCCGAGCGTTTAAAGAAGTTTTTCAATAGAAAGAAACAATCTGTTCCTCTCAGCAACGATTTTGAAGCTCTGAAAGACTATCTACTGAATGTAAAGTGATTTCTTCAACCATTTCAACCGACTTACATCCAGCCGTTTAAAAAACAACCTCGAAGGTTTTAAGACCTTCGAGGTCTTATAAGATACAAAGCCATACTGCAACCTCATTGCAGTGTTGAAAAAAAAATAAAATTAATACAGTCCCTGGTCAAGCATTGAATTTGCAATTTTCAGGAATCCGGCAATGTTGGCGCCCTTTACATAATCCACGTAACCGTCCTCACGTTTTCCATACCTGACACAATTTTCGTGAATATTACTCATAATGCCATGTAAGCGAGAATCGACCTCATCTCTGAGCCAGTTTATCTTCATAGAGTTTTGAGCCATTTCAAGTCCTGAGGTAGCAACACCACCGGCATTGGATGCTTTACCCGGGGCATAAAGGATCTTATTATCCTGAAGTACTTCCATTGCTTCCGGAGTACATGGCATATTGGCTCCTTCTGTAACACATAGGCAACCATTTTTAACAAGATTTTTAGCATCTTCTGTATTCAGTTCATTCTGAGTAGCACATGGCAATGCAATATCACAGGGTACTTCCCAGGGATGTTTACCCTGTACAAATTCAACACCTTCAAACTCATATGCGTAAGGTTTGACAATATCTTCATTGGTAGCCCTGAGCTCAAGCATGTAATCAATCTTTTCTCCGCTTACACCCTCAGGATCATAAATATATCCATCCGGTCCTGAAAGAGTTACCACTTTTCCTCCGAGTTCGGTAACTTTCATAGCTGCACCCCAGGCTACATTACCGAAGCCTGAAATAGCCACTCTTTTATTGGTATATGTTTCTCCTATGGTTTTTAGCATTTCCTGTGAAAAATATACTGTTCCAAAACCCGTAGCCTCCGGTCTGATCAGGGAACCACCCCAGTTCAATCCTTTTCCGGTGAAAACACCGGTATTTTCTCTCGCCAGTTTACGATACATTCCATACATATAGCCTATTTCACGCCCGCCAACGCCGATATCTCCGGCAGGAATATCAGTTTCGGGACCAATATTATGGTACAATTCGAGCATAAAAGAATTACAAAAGCGCATGATTTCACTGTTCGACTTTCCTTTAGGATCAAAGTCAGAACCACCTTTGGCCCCACCCATCGGAAGACTGGTCAGGCTGTTCTTGAAAATCTGTTCAAAACCAAGAAATTTAAGAATACTCAGATTCACACTGGGATGAAACCGCAATCCGCCTTTGTAGGGACCGATAGTATTATTAAATTGGACTCTATATCCACGATTGACGTGAATTTTTCCTTCATCATCTTCCCAGGGAACCTTGAACATAATTACCCTGTCAGGTTCAACCAAGCGTTCAATAATTTGCCCTGATTCAAACTGGGGATTGTCATTATAAACTTCTTCGATGGATTCAAGTACCTCCCTTACAGCCTGGTGGTATTCAGCCTCACCCGGAGTTTTTTTGATGAGGTCATTCATGAGAATATCTACGTTCATAGCAGGAAATTTAAGTTAATCAATGTGTTAAAACTTTATGGAATATAAGTATATTCAATGTAAAAATGGTTTTTAATATATATATTACCAAATTTTAACAAGAAATAATAATATGATTTTAAGCATGTTAAATACATGACTTTCATCATGTTCCAGATAAAAAAGAAAGTTATTTCTTCTGTGCACGGGAATTAAGCTTATAGATCACACCGGTGTTTGTTCTGCCATCTATTAATATTTTAAGGGGCTCCGGGAATATAATATGACGAATATATTCATCTTCATATGAGGAAGGCTGACTGTCCAGGTATTCAACATCAAAATAGCCATCCTTTATAAATGGATTGATAGTAAGATAACCCACACCGAAAGAAGTAAGGTTTTGAAAGAAATGTGTGCCCTGGCTCGGGTCGATTCGATAATTCTCCAGACCTGACTCTACAATGATTCTTGCACCAGATATTTGTCCCCAGTTGATAGGAATTCCCAGCCAGGGATCGGAAGAGCCCCATCTTCCCGGGCCTACCAATACATAATTCTTTTTTTCCTCCAGCATTTGAGAATTGATCTTCTCAATCCTATTTGCAATGGTATTTGTTTTTGAAGCATCAAATGATTCAGGTTTCACATATACAAAATCCTTGATGTTCTCGAATACTCCGTTACCTAAGCCTGATTCGGAATATATGATGGTTTTTTCAGGATCAACTTCATTCAATTTATATGTCTGACTTTGATCATTATCAACAATAGGTCGTATCTGCAAAAAATTAAATACCGGAGGAGTCCCCTCCGGAACATCAAGGTTAACAGCAAATTCGATCTCTATAGGAAGATTCATTTCTCGTTGTCCGATTTCAAGTAATGTAGAAAGTATTTCGGGAAGGGGAAATATTTCATGGTTAAGGATATTGGAAAAAGTAACAACTTTTTTACCTCTTTCAACAAATCCATCCCGAAGCATATTGCTATCATAATCGTATACGGAAGTAACATGCTTCAAGGTATTATCTTTCTCAGCCTCTTTTATCTTTAGCTTGAACAGGTTAACAGCATCATCAACGGAAGGTACAAAACTTTCACTTTCCAGATCAAGAGCATAAAAATATTTTTGGGTATTTCTAAGCAGTGTTTCGGGCGATGAAAGCTGGAGTATTTTTTTTGGATATTTCGGAGAGAATCTCAGGGCCATCCCACCATCCACAATATATTTACCAAGACCAAAAGCAATACTGGCGATTCCTTCATTGGGTTTTTCGGGTTTTACAGGATAAAAGTTAATGGATCTGGCAACTCCTGAAAGTGTGGGATAAAAACGATTTCCATGCTTTGAGCCAACAACCTCCTGAAGAATTATGCCCATCTTCTCTTCATCAATTACATTGGCTGTAGCAGCCATGTAGGACTTACTTTTTTTGAAATATACTGAAGCATAAACCGATTTAATTGCATTGGTCAGCATCCTGATGGTAAGGGCATGGTCAGATTCAACCACCGGAATCATATAAGTGGAATAAATACCCGCAAAGGGCTGGTAATGTGAATCTTCCAGCTTACTTGAAGAGCGTATTGCTATAGGACCGTTAACCACCGAAATAAAAGCATAAAGATCCTGATGAACCCATCCCGGAAGTTTTGCAAAAACAAAATGATGCAATATTTCCTCATCACTCATATCCGATAGACCAATTTTATAGAGATCATTGGTTTCCATGAACTCATCAAAAACGTCTGTACTTAAAACCACAGTTCTCGGGATTGTGATTATGGCATTCTCGTATTTTGTGAAAAGTGAATATTGCTTGATAATCGAGTTAATAAATGCAAGACCTCTGGCCTTGCCGCCAATTGAGCCTTCTCCTATCCTTGAAAAACTCAAATATTCATCAAAACTGTTTTTGTCAAATTTAGCAATGATTCCCCTACCCTTGCTGATCCTGAAACTTGATATCGCCTCATAAATATAACTTCTCACTTCATCCAGGTTACGGAAATCTTCTTTTCTTAAATATTTAAATAGCTGAGCAATTGGAAAAATGGCTCTTGCATTAAGCCATTTTGAAAAATCATTTCGGGATGCATGATATGCTAAAACTTCATCTGAAACCCTGAGAATGAGATGTTGAAGGGACTGAAGGTCTGAAGCCCTGGCTATTTCACGACCTGTGGAGGGATCTATAAAAACAAATTCTCCAAATGCAAAGTAACGTATGATGAAATTTCTTACTTCTATGGACAGTGTTTTTGAATATTTATGAACAAAGCCGGCATTTAATTTCTCAGCATACTTTTTATTTTTAACATCAGAAGACTGCAATAGAAAAGGCATATGTGGATCTTCCTCTTTCACCACCTCACAAAGCTTAAGGCCTGCTTTTGTTTTTGTATCCCTCTTATTATTAACCTTAAAACTAACATCAGAAATAATACCAAGAAGATTATTTTTATACAAATGATAAAGTTCAAGAGCCTCATCGTAGGTTTTAGCCAGTAAAATCTTTGGCCTCCCCCTCATTCTGAGCATCTTTTGATGTTCATTTAAAGCCTCCTTCATGAAATCTCTCGATTGCTTGAGAATGATCTTATATAACAGGGGAAGATAAACTGAAGTATAACGAATGGAATCCTCAACAAGTATAATAACTTGAACGCCTACATTTTCAACATCATGCTCCACATTCATTGAGTCTTCAATGAGTTTGATTATCGCAAGCAGCAAATTCGCATTTCCTAACCAGCAAAAAACATAATCAATTGCAGACATGTCCTCATTCTGAAGTTTTAGAGAAACTTCACGGTTAAAGTGAGTGAGGACAATAATTGGAATTTCAGAATATTTGTTTTTGATCTGTCGTGCAAGTTGAAAGGTATCGGCATCCCCAATATTGAGCATTTCAATGATAAGGTCTATATTTTCATTTTCCAGGATCTCAAATGCAATTTTGGCTGAGCTTGCTTTGATAAAAATCGGAGGATATCTAAGATTAAGTGAGACATATTCATTAAATATCTGCTCATCTATTCTCCCATCTTCTTCCAGCATGAAAAAATCATAATTACTGCTAATTATAAGCACTTTTCTTATCCGTCTCTGCATAAGCCCGCCAAACTCAGTCATACTAAAATCGATAGTAGGAGTATCAAAGTTTCTATGTCTTTTGTGCAAGGGGTCAGTCATATCAATCAGTTTTCTCATTCAAAATTTTTTCACGGCCATTTTGATGCACTACAGCAATTCTCTTTTTACCGTCCATTACAACACATACCGGATCAGGAAAAAATACATGCTTAAGATATTTTGTTTCTTCAACAGATTTTTGTTGATTCAATGTATCCCAATCGATAAATTCAGAATCGGAATCATGTTGAATTGAAAAATAACCTACATTCATCGAAGTAACATTATGAAAAAAATGTGAACCCAGGGAAGCATCAAGAGGGAAATTATCCAGGCTGGTTTCAACAATTACTTTTGCAGCCGAAATATGAGACCAATTAACAGGAATTCCAATTAAGGGATCTCTGGTGCCCCATCTGCCGGGCCCGATAAGTATATAAGACCTTCTCTCTTTAATGAATTTTTTATTCATTTCTTCTATCTCATATGCGATTTCTTTGGTTTTCCTTTTATCAAAGCTTTCTTTTTTAACAAAAATAATATCAGAAATCCCATCAATTTTCCCGTTCCCCATGCTCTTTTCCGCCAGAATAAGGATTTTCTTCCTCTTAATCTCATTCATATTAATATTAAACTCTCCTACATTCCCTAATAAAGGTTTTATCTGCAATAGATAGAAAGATGGAAAACCATTTTTATCAGGAGAAAGGTCCATGGCATATTCAATCTCGACCGGGGAACCAAGTGCTTCTTTTCCTACATCCATTATAAATTCAAGTGTCTTTGCCAGGGGTGCATAATTATATTTTAATATATCGGCAAAATTCAATATTCTCGGTCCAAAAACATCCAGACCGGAAGTGACCCGGTCATTCTCCGGATCGTAAACAGATGCAAGATGAGTAAGTGTTTTGTGCTTCTCAGCTTCAGAAATATTCAAACGTATGAGATTAGATTCAGCTCCTTCTTTAAATAAATTTATTTCCTGGCGGGAAAGATCGAGCGCTAAAAAGTCTACCTGACTGTCCCTGTAAAGGTTCTTGGGAGTATTCACTTCAAGTTCGGGATAAGATGGAGAAAAACGATAGGCCCTTTCTCCATTTACCACGTAATGACCAAGCCCCAATGCAGCAATGGCAAAACCATCTTCAGGCTCCATATGAGATATAGGATAATAATTATGTGATTGTGCAATTCCACTTATATGAGGATAAAAATAATTTTCGTAGGTATTTCCAACGACTTCCTGTATTACAATAGCCATCTTTTCATCTTCCAGCTTATAATTGACGGCTTCAAAATATGCCCTTGCTTCGTTGGAAAAAATAGAGGCGAAAACCAGCTTTACTGCATCGGTTAAATGCTTATACCGCACTTTGAAATCTTCGTTATTATTGGGCAGCAGACATGTTTCAAATATTCCCGAAAAGGGCTGGTTGGTGCTATCCTCAAATAGGCTTGAAGATCTTACCGCAAGTGGTTTCTTCAATACTTTAAGCAGGGATTTTAATTTTTTTTCAAGACTGTATGAGAGATCTCCATGAAGGAACTTCTCTATAATTTCATCATAAGAATAATCTCCATGAATTATATCATGAAAATTATTTTTCTCAAGAAAGATATCAAACTCTTCGGTACCGATAACAGAAGTACGCGGGGTCCTGATATTGATTTGAGGAATAAGATCGGAAAAATTCAAATTATAAATCAATGTATTAATAAAGGCCAGCCCCCTTCCTTTGCCCCCAAGAGCACCCATTCCCAGGCTAACAATGTTTGTTTCGTCAAGTAATGCAGATTCCTCGAAATTTACAATTTTACCTGTATTAGATTCATTCCGGTATTTCTTTATAACGAACTTAAGATAATTCCGGAATTCATGTGGTTGCTCAAAATCCGTTACCTTAACCGGATGAATAAGTTTTGCAATTTTTATTTCTCCTCTCGCCATTAACCATAAAGAGAAATGATTACGTTTTCCATGATATAATAAAGATTCTATAGGAATGGTCTCTATTTGTTTTTCAAATTCTCTCAATGATTTTGCTTCAGCTATTTTCCTTCCTCCGGGATCACGGTACTCAAAATTTCCAAAACCCAGATGGTGGCCAATAAAGCTTTTAATGTCCTGAAGTAAGGTTTCGGAATTCTTATTAATGAAAATTGACTTTAACTCAAAAGCCATGCGTGCATTTTGATCTTCGGAAGACTGAAGTACAGTGGGAAGTCCACTATATTTTTCTTTCATTTGACGCACCAGCTTAAACCCGGCCTGATCGTCCATTTTTCCATTATGGGAAAATTTTACATCAGTTATCAGACAAAGCAAATTATTCCCGTATTTGGCTATTATCTCCATGGCTCCCTCATAGGTTCTGGCAAGGAGGATCTTGGGACGCGCCCTTAACCTGAGAACCTTGAAAAGATCATCGGTAGACACATCATCTATGATTCTCCTGGTTTGCTCCATTACAGAGCTGTAAAGCATGGGAAGGTACCTGGAATAGTATATCTCAGAATCTTCAACAAGCAAAATAACCTTCACCAGGCCTATCTGGGTGTCATTTTCAACATTTATTTTATCTTCCAGCAACTTAACCATAGCAAAGAAAATCTTGGAGTCACCATTCCAGATAAAAAGATTGTCAATGTATTTAAGATTTTCCGGTCGTGATTTAAAGTCTTTCACTTCACGGTTATTATTCAACAAAACATAGATGGGTATATAGGTATACTCCTCCTTGACCATTTTGGCGATTTGAACAGGTGTATTCCTGTCACTTCCTATCATAAGAATGACAAGGTCAAAATGCTTCTTATCCAATTGAAGTTTTGCTTCTTTAAAAGTAGACACGCCGGTTACCCTGGGCATTGAGCTCAGGTTCATTTGATGATACTCACCAAGTATATGCTCGGAAAACCTTCCCTCCTTTTCAATTGTAAATGCATCATAAAGAGTGGAAACCAGCAATATTTCTCTCACCTTGTAAGGCATAAGATCATGAAAAATATCCCGGTTTGCATTTTGATTGTTGAGAAACTTTTGCAGTAACTTCCTGCTGTTGATCTCCTTGGGCTCATGAAATTCTTCTATTTCAGAACGTACCTGATCCTTATCCAGGGATCTTTTCAATATCTTGCGCGCCTCGGAGGTGTTCAAATAATTATTCAGAATACTGGCAAGATTATCAATCAAATGTCTTTCCTCTCGTAAAAAAGGACCTTCATCAATATCCCTGTACTTTTTTGTGTAATAAACTTCGATCTCTCCGAATCTGTTATCAATAGTTTTAAAGGACTGACTTTGTCTCCATTGGGTTTCCTCAAAAGAACGACTTTTATATTCTTTACCATCGAATGTAATTCTTGCCACAGTATTCTCCGGATATTGCCAGGCCCTGGGAAGTAGATGCACGATTCTCCTCAGCGTTTCTTCTATTTCTTTCCCTTCTTTAATGATCTGGGTAGTTTGATTAATGGCAGAAAGCTCCTTAAGCCGTTCCCTTTTTTCATGGAGCAGTTTCTGCAGTTCATCTTTTGATTTGGAAGAATCCATGTCTAAACTTTAAGCTAAAGTGTTAATATCCTGAAAGTTTCAAAAAAGAATATGATTCTTCTTATCTTCTTCATTGGGTAAATTAGTAAAACTTTTTGGTTTCAACTTACACCCATCTGATAAATGATTTTTTTGTGCCGATTTTCACAAGCTGTTAACCAAGCCTCAGTGGTTAAAATAATAAAAAATTCGGAATTGTAATAACCTGTCAAATAAGAAATAAATGTAATGATTTTAAAACATTCAAAACAAAAAAACATAAGCCAGATTCATCTATATATAAGACGAACCTGGCTTATAATTGTTGTATTTGATTCAGTAAATAAATCCTGATCAATCCTCATTTATTTCAAATACATGGCCACTGGTAAGCAATTCATCCATGTTTTTAATAGGAGGATCTTTCTTTTTATTCCTCAATTGTTCATATAACATTGATTCATAAACCTGATTTTTCACAGCCCTGATTACACCCATTGCTACTGGATAATCCGGTAAGGACATTCTCGCAAGCATATAATGGGTAGTATCTTCAGGATCATGAGCATTATGAATCATAATATCATCCTCGGAAATACCATCCTTACCAATAGTTACCACTTCAAACCGGTTGCATCTGAGCACCAAACCCTTATCCCTGTTTTTACCAAATATCATCGGTTCGCCATGTTTCAAATAGATCTGGTTATCATCTTTGACATCTTTCCCGGTAATTTCATTATGTACCTGGTTGGCAAAGATCACGCAATTTTGCAAGACTTCAACTACAGCAGTTCCACGGTGTGCCGCTGCTTTTAATAAAACCTCCTTTAACATCTTGACATCACTATCCACCACCCTGGCAAAGAATGTACCCTGTGCTCCCATAACAAGTTCACCTGGCATAAACGGGCTTTCGATGGTTCCATCGGGAGAAGTCTTTGTAACACTTCCCATAGGTGTAGTTGGTGAATACTGCCCTTTGGTGAGTCCGTAAATCTTATTGTTGAAAAGAAGAATGTTTACGTTAATATTCCTTCTGAGAATATGGATAAAGTGATTACCTCCGATCGCCATAGAGTCGCCGTCACCAGTTACAACCCAAACACTGAGATTCGGATTGGCTACCTTTATACCGGAGGCAATAGCCGCTGCTCGCCCGTGCATGCTATGAAACCCATAGGTATTAATATAATATGGGAATCGTGATGAACAACCAATACCAGATACAAATACAATGTTTTCTTTCTTCACTCCCGTTTCAGGCAGGGTTTTTCTTACAGTTGCCAGAACGGCATGTGAACCACATCCTGCGCACCATTTTACGGGTCCGTCCAATTTATAATCTTTCGGTTCTACTTTTGCTTTTATAGTATCGCTCATAATTATTTACTATTTATCGAGAATTTCTCTGAATTTTTGTTTAAGTTCCGAGATCATAAAGGGTAACCCCTGTACCTTATTATACTGCAAATAATCATATGCTGTAAATTTAGACCTCAGATAATTTGCAAACTGACCCAGATTCAACTCGCAAACTATTCTTTGTTTAAAACCTTTCAATACTTCTTCAGTATTTTTTGGTAAGGGATTGATATAGTTGAATTGCGTCAGGCTAATGGAATAACCTTCCTTCTGTAACTCCTGTACGGCTGTTACCAGTGCACCGTAAGTTCCACCCCATCCAATAACAAGAAGATCACCTTCATTTTCTCCAAGAATCTCCTGTTCAGGAATAAAATTCGCTACGCGATCAACTTTCTCCTGACGGATTTCAACCATAATCTGGTGATTCATGGAATCATGGGATACTTCACCGGTAACATCGGCTTTTTCGAGCCCCCCAACACGATGTCTCATACCTTCCTGTCCCGGAATTGCCCAGAGACGAGCGAGCTTAACATCATCCCTCATGTAAGAATAATAGTTTTTATGATTATCCTCTACCTTCATAGTTTTAATTTCCGGTAGTTCTTTCATTTTTGGTATGTGCCATAACTCAGAACCGTTCGCCAGGTATCCATCGGTAAGCAATATCACCGGGGTCATATGTTCAAGCGAAAGTTTTGCAGCCTCAAAAGCAAAATTGAAACAATTTGCAGGGGTACTGGCAGCAAGAACAATTACGGGGCTTTCACCATTCCTTCCATAGAGAGCTTGCATCAGATCACTCTGCTCGGTTTTCGTAGGCAATCCCGTTGAAGGTCCTCCCCGCTGCACATTCACAATTACCAGGGGAAGTTCTGTAATCACAGCAAGACCTATTGCTTCACCTTTCAGAGCAAGTCCCGGGCCGGAAGTAGTTGTAACACCCAGGCGACCCGAAAAAGATGCCCCGATGGCTGAACTTATACCCGCAATCTCATCTTCAGCCTGGAAGGTAATAGCATTGAGGTATTTTTTGGTCGACATCTCCTGAAGGATCTCAGTGGCCGGAGTAATAGGATATGAACCCAGAAATAAACCAATATCGGCTTTTTCTGAAGCAGCCAGTAAACCCCAGGCAGTGGCAACATTACCGGTAATATTTCTGAATAATCCCTTTTTATTCTTTGCCGGATTCACCTGGAAGGTCGTGGAAAATGCTTCAATGGTTTCTGCATAACTATAACCTGCCCGTAAAACAGCAATATTTGCTTCTACCAGTTCAGGCTTCTTCTTAAACTTCTCCTTCAGGAAATCTTCTCCAATCGTAAGATCTCTGTTAAAAAGAAAGTATAAAATGCCCGCAACAAATTGATTTTTTGTCTTATCAGCAACTTTCGGGCTTAACCCGAATTCGGAGATGGTCGATCGGGTAAGGTTGGTTATCGGAGCCTTTATTAAATTAAAGCCTTCCAGTTCACCTTCATGAAGCGGATCTTCAATGTAACCGGCTTTTTTATAATGTTTATTATCAAAATTATCGATATCAATAATAATGGTAGCGCCACTTTTGACCCACTTCATATTGGCCTTCAGCGCTGCAGGGTTCATGGCAACCAGAACATCAGCCCGGTCCCCGGGAGTTGTAACTTCCTTATGCCCAATGTGTACCTGGAAACCGGAAACACCGGCAAGCGTACCCTGTGGGGCACGGATTTCAGAGGGATAATCAGGAAATGTTGACAGATCATTTCCTACAAAAGCAGAAGTATCTGAAAACTGGCTTCCTGTAAGCTGCATTCCATCACCGGAGTCACCGGCAAATTTTACTACAACCTCTTCAAGTTCTACAATTTTTGGATTTTTTGCCATAGCAGCTGAATATGAATGTATAAAAATAAATGCATATAAAAACTTACATGCATTAACGAATTAAATTAAAAAAAGATTCTAAATGATTTAAAGTTCAAAATTACATATTTTACAAACGGAATTTTTCGAGAAATTATATATTTTTTAACATAACAAATTTAAGGTTTAGTAATTAATAATCATAAATTTATATAGTTAATTTGTTAAATATGTCGATGGAAAGATTTTTTTCGTATCAATTTCCCGGAATTCCAGTCTCAAAAGGATTATCCGGATCATTGCTCCATTCAAACCACCCGCCATCGAATACAGATACTTTTGGCCATCCCATGAGCCATGCGTTGTAGAAAGCCTCACTTCCACGCCAGCCTGTTCCGCAATAGAACGCGAGATGTTTATCAGGGGTAACTCCTGCTTCTTCCCATGATTTTTGTATCTCATGGTATTCTTTAGTAGTAAGATCGGGATTTCGATAATTTTCCATATGATAAGCATCGGAACCGCAATTGCCAAATACAGCTCCGGGGATACGTCCTTTTTTCTTAATATAATTATAACCACTTACTTCTCCTATAAATTCCGGCCAACTGCGTACACTTACCAACTCAGCACTATCGGAAACAAGCATTTCTTTGGCTTCAGGCAGATCAACAACCAGATGATCGTTAACTGGAATCTTTGCCCCAAATTCCTTCACAGGTTTTTTGGGAACATCATCAGTATGGATCTCAAAACCGGCGTCTTTCCATGACTGGAATCCACCATTAAGTACCCTTACATCCTTTACCCCGGCATACATCATAATAAATGCACAACGAATAGCTCCAATATGTCCTGCAGCACTGCCCGGAAATTCATCTGCATTATCAGGATACATATATTTCCCATATAATATCACAGTGGTATCAGCATTAATACCATGTTCTTCAAGTGCTTTTTTCAGCTCTTCCGGTGAACGCCGGTTCCATGTTTCCGGTGCTTCAAGGGCAAGCGTATCAATATCTATTGCTCCCGGGATATGTCCTGAAAGATAAGCATCCCTGTTACGGTAATGCGCGTGACATATTACTGTATCCCCACCCTTATGATCCGGAGGACTTCCTCCGTCAATAATTGTTTTTACCCATTCGGCATATACAAGCTGTTTATAGCGTTCAAGATTCTCCATAGGCAGATTGTCGTCCTCCGACCATTCATCCAGAAAATGATTATATACCCGGATATTGCCATAACCTGCTTTGTCAAATAATTCAGCAACGGTTTTACCATCATCCGGTTCATATCCGTATAAAACAATATTATGCCGGGGTAAGATATTTTTTGAACGGACCACTTCTATCCAGTCCATGTATTTTGTCCATTTTAAAGGAAGGGATTTTGCCCCCCCGATATGCCCACCTCTTTTTTCATTTTTCATTGGCCAGCCATTGTAAGCATCTATGGGACGAACGTCAAGTAAAATAATCTCTTCAGTTTTTAATAATTTTAATAATTCCGGGGTGGTTAACTCCTTAAGATCTGTCATATAAATTCTGTTTTTGAGATTTTTAGCACCGCTGAATAAACTTTCACTGAAAGTGTATCATTATAGCATATAAACTGATGAGATCAATTTTTGTTGATTTTGTAATCGATAAGCTCATATTCCGTATGCCATTCTACGTAATTAATATTACGACCCTTTTCTCTTTTAATCAGGCCAATCCCTTTTGCATAATAATCCCGCATTGTGGCACAAAGTTCAGGGGTGTATTCGGAACTCTCCGAGCAGGCCCTGTCGAATTCGATAGTAACCAGAACATCATCATAAGTGCGGCCGTTTATAACAACCGAAGTATCTTTTCTGATAGTTTTACCCAGCAGTTGATGATAGAAATCAGGTTCTCCTTTGATGAAAACTTTTCCCAGGGTGTCGGAAAGGACCTGAACAAAAGGAAGAGGATATGCACAATGAAGAAGTGGATTTGAAAGCAGGTATTCGTTGATATACCTTGATCCGTAAATATCATTGGAATGAAATTGAGGCAAAACCAATGATTTTGTATCATCGATATCACCACATTCACTCCGGTAGGTAAATAATTGATAATCCGATTTTGTTTTCAATGTATCTCCGGTATGATACGCCCACCAGGAGCCCGGATAAGCAGGCAGATACTCCTTCGGAAATATGGTGTCATAATTCTCATCCGGACCGGGAACATTATCCTCCTCACAGGAAATCAGGCTGATCAAAACAGAAATTAAAATTGCAATAATAATTCTATACATAATTACTCCTTTAATAAAAGTCTTTCTCTACTAACTCAATCAATATATGAATTATTTTGATATGGATTTCCTGAATACGATCTGAATATCCAAAATGTGGAACCCGGATCTCAACATCAGCAAGTGAAGCCAGTTTTCCGCCATCTTTACCTGTCAGGGCTATGATTTGCATTGATCTTTCCCTGGCAGCCCTGGCAGCTTCTACTATATTTTCAGAATTTCCACTAGTACTGATAGCCAGTAAAACATCCTTCTCCATTCCCACCGATTCAATGAACCGGGAAAATATGGCTCTGAATCCATAATCATTGGCAGCACAGGTTAGATGACTGGAATCGGATATAGCAATTGCAGGCAAAGAAGGCCTTTCATCCCTGAACCTTCCTGTCATTTCTTCGGCAAAGTGCATGGCATCGCTCATTGAACCACCGTTTCCGCAGGAAATTATTTTTCCTCCGTTTTTTATGGAGCTGGTAATTATAGCGGCTGAATCAGAAATTTTTTCAATAAATTCTTCATCTTTTATTATCTTTTCGAGCAACTCCTTTGCCTCATTAAGGCTGTTTTGAATTATATTCATTTTAAATCAGCTTGATAAGCTTTATTGGTTAGAGAGCTCAAAATTCCTTATTTTTATTGAATTCTGAAAATAAAATTTAAAATGAAAAGAAAAAGGTGGAAACACAATCTTTATGCAATCATATTCGAGTCAGAATCAAAAGCAGGAAAAGCATTTGATATCGCTCCTCTCTTTAAATCCATCACCTCAAATTACAACAAATTTGGCCCAATATTTGTCATATTTCTGTTAACTTTGTGACCATTAATGTGACGAATATGAATATTCCAAGATTTTTTAAAATACCGAGGCACAGGCAGTTTAATTACAACCCTCTTTATTACGATCCCGAGAAAGAGCAACGAGAAGAAAGAAGACGGGAAATTAAAAGAGAGTTAGGAATTAAGGAAGAGGAAGGTAACTATCGTCCCACCATTAAGAGAGGATCGATGAAAGCCTATTTTAAAGGAAACAAAAGGGCAGAAAGAAATTCCAACCTGAGACTTGTTCTAATTATTGTATTTTTACTCTTTGTGGCATATCTCTTATTGTACAGGTAAATCTTTATGGCAGGTATCATTAATATTCTCCCCGACACCGTAGCGAATCAGATAGCAGCAGGCGAAGTGATACAACGTCCGGCATCAGTGGTTAAGGAACTGGTGGAAAATGCAGTGGATGCCAATGCAGACTCAATTTCCATAATCGTAAAAGATGCGGGAAAAACCCTTATACAGATCATCGACAATGGTCATGGCATGGCGGAAACCGATGCAAGACTTTGCTGGGAAAGACATGCTACCTCAAAGATCAAATCGGCCGATGATCTTTTTGCCATTCAAACCAAAGGATTCAGAGGAGAAGCACTTGCATCAATAGCCGCCATTTCGGAAGTGATTCTGAAGACAAGAACTGAGGAAGATGAGGTAGGGACGAAAATTAGAATAAGTGGATCAAAAATCCTTTTGAACGAACCTGTGGCCTGCCCAAAAGGAACAAATTTCAGTGTTAAGAACCTGTTTTTTAATGTTCCTGCCCGCAGAAAATTTCTGAAAACAAATTCGACTGAGTTAAGGCATATTATTCACGAAATACAGCACGTGGCGCTTGCACATCCGGGAATTGAGTTTAGCCTGTATCATAACGATTCGAGCATATTCCATCTTCCCCGATGTGGCAGAAGACAAAGGATTATCAATGTTCTCGGAAAAAACCTGAACCAGAGTCTGATCCCGCTGGAATCCGAAACAAGCCTGGTAAAAATCAGTGGATTTATCGGAAAACCGGAATTTGCCCGTAAAACATTCGGTGAACAATATTTCTTCGTGAATGGGAGATATATCCGTCATCCCTATTTCCACAAAGCAGTTATGCAAGCTTATGAGAACATTTTACATCCCGATGCCATTCCTTCTTATTTTATTTATTTTGAAACAAATCCGGATAAAATTGATGTCAACATTCATCCCACAAAAACAGAAATCAAATTTGAGGATGAACAGGCTATCTGGCAAATTTTACATGCCGTTGTAAAGGAAAGCATTGGCAGGAACAACCTCTCTCCTTCTCTTAGCTTCGACAATGAAGGAATTGTTGAGATACCTTTATTGCGGAAGGACACTCAGGTCACACCGCCAGAAATTAACATTAATCCGGAGTATAATCCATTCAAAGAAGAAAAATACCGTTCACAAAATATATCCCAGCTTCAAAGGGAAGAAAGAAGGCAGGACTGGGAGGCACTTTTTCAGAACGATCGCAAAAAAGAAGTATCGACGGAGTTCCCCGGTGAAAGTAAGGATAAACTATTCCGGGAAACCGGCCGTTTTCTGCAATTAAAAAATAAATATATTCTTACCCCGGTAAAATCAGGATTAATGATCATTGACCAGAAAAGAGCTCATGAAAGGATCCTGTATGAGCAAGCACTGCAAACCAGGGAGAAGTCAAAATTTCCTTCCCAAAAATTGCTTTACCCTGAAACGATCGAACTAAATACATCGGATTTCGTTACTTTTGTGAAGATAAATGAGTACATTTCTGAACTGGGCTTTGATATAAGAGAATTTGGAAAAAACAGTCTAATTGTCAACGGAGTTCCCGAAACTGTCAAAAATTCCGATATTAAGGTCTTGATCGATGAGATCCTTGAAGAGTATAAGGCTCTGGGAAAAGATACAGGTACAAAAATGATTGAAAATGTGGCAAAATCGGTTGCCAGTGCATCAGCAATCCCCTATGGCAAGGTTCTTGAGATCGAAGAAATGCGAGATCTGGTTGATCAACTTTTTGCATGCGCCAATCCCAATCACTCACCTTTGGGAAAGCCTGTAATCAGTATTATTCAAACCGGTGATATTGAAAAATATTTTAAAAGCTGATAAATATGTATTTTGGCAGGATGGGGGGCACACCCCCGGTTGTAAAGAACCTGATCATCATTAATGCAGTAATGTTCCTGGCACTGCTGGGATTTCAGGCCGCTTTCGGTGTAGACCTTAACAGGGTATTAGGGTTATACTATTTTAAATCCCCATTTTTTGAACCTTATCAAATCATAACACACATGTTTATGCATGGAGGACTGGCGCACATATTCTTCAATATGTTTGCCCTCTGGATGTTCGGCAAAGTCCTTGAGCAGATGTGGGGAGGAAAGCGTTTTCTTATTTATTATTTTGTAACAGGACTCGGAGCGGTCTTCCTGCATATGTTTGTAAACCATTTGGCACTCAATTCAGTTATGAATGAGGCAGTTGATTTATTCAATATACAGGATTTCAGTAAAGAAACTGTAAGACAGCTTGTGCAATCGAATAACCCGGTAGCCCGTGAGGTGGGACTTGGTCTCTATGTTCCTACTGTTGGTGCATCGGGAGCAGTTTTCGGGGTTCTCCTGGCGTTCGGGATGTTATTTCCCAATACAAGGCTTATGCTTCTGTTTCCTCCAATTCCCATTAAAGCAAAATACTTTGTAATTGGATACGGAGCACTTGAATTATGGCTTGGACTTACTCAACCAGGTAGTAATATTGCACACTTTGCCCATCTTGGAGGAATGCTTTTCGGATTCATTTTAATACGTTACTGGAAACACGACAGGGGTACATTTTATTAAAAAAATAACAGCGAAAGATGAGAATTGCGGATGAAATAAAGGCTTCATTCCGGGAAGGAAGTACACTCAGCAAATTAATCTATATCAACCTGGGTGTTTTTGTTTTGATACAGGCTGCTATTATCTTTATGCATCTGTTCGGAGGAAACCAATATATTTATCAGATGATAAGTTACCTGGCTGTACCTACTGATGGCATGAGATTGATCGCCCGGCCATGGACACTTATCACCTATATGTTCACTCATAAAGATTTTTTCCATATACTTTTCAATCTTTTATGGTTATTCTGGTTTGGCAAGATATTCCTTTCCTATCTAACTGAAAAGCAATTGTTAAGCATTTACATATTAGGAGGACTCGCCGGAGCACTCCTCTATATCGTTTCTTTTAACCTTTTTCCGGGCCTGAAGGAACAGGTCGTCTCATCTATGGCACTTGGTGCTTCTGCCTCCGTGATGGCTATCGTTGTTGCCATTGCCGTACTTGTACCTGATTATAAAATTTATGTTATTCTGATCGGACCGGTAAAGATCATATATGTTGCCCTCGTTGGTTTTGCCCTCTCTTCACTGGTTGATTTTTCTGTAAATACAGGAGGAAAAATTGCTCATATTGGCGGAGCTTTGTTAGGATATGTATTTACCCTTCAATATAATAAGGGAAAGGATATTACCATGGGATTTTCACGTTTTATGGATAAAGTTTTTCATATTTTCAACCCGAAAAAGAAGAAAATGCGGGTCACACATAAAAAAAATTCGGACGACTACGAGTACAATAAACAAAAAGCAGAAAATCAAAAAGAAATGGACAGAATACTCGATAAAATTTCAAAGAAAGGTTATGACAGCCTCTCCAAAGAAGAAAAAGAAATTTTATTTAAAATGGGAAAATAGTCATTCCTGTTTTCACGTTTAACCTATCAGCTTTAGCTTAAATTTAAGAACCGGAAAAATTTATCGAGATTTGAAAAAGATATTCGAGATCATATTAAAATATTTCACTTATTTTCTCGCTCTGCTTTTGTTTCTCTCTTATCTGTCCGTATATATTTCACCTGAACATTTTTGGCCACTGGCGTTTCTGGGACTGGGATTCCCATTTATTCTGGCTGTAAATATTATTTTATTGATTGTCTGGCTGATTAAATGGAAAAAGATAGCCCTTCTGATTATAGTTGTCCTTTTAATGGGATTTAACCACATCAAAAACACTCTTCCTAATTTTTTCAGGGAAAAAACTGAGCTGGGTGTAAAAAATGAAAATGATTTTAAAATCCTTTCATATAATGTTCGTGCTTTTAATATATATGAATGGATGAATGACCCCAATACTAACAAAGGAATATTCAATTTTATCAGAAGTGAACATCCTGACGTCATTTGCATACAGGAGTTTTTCACCAGTAATAAGACAGAATTTTCGCCGAACCGATATTCCCGGGTTTTTGGAGAAACACCTTACAGCCATATCGAATTCGCCAGAAGAGATAATCCCAGAACTGGATTTGGTATCGCAACTTTTTCCCGTTTCCCCATCGTTAACAGAGGCGTTATTTTCAGACAAGGAGGCAATCAAGGCATGTATACCGATATTCTTTTTGATAATGATACAGTTCGTGTCATCAATTGCCACCTGCAATCACTGAATCTTAAATTACGTAATTATGAATTCCTTGACAGCCTAAAAATCAGGTATAATGAGCAACATATAAGAGAATTTCAGGATCTTTCCATGAGAATCAAGACAGCTTTTGTTAAGCGAGCTGAACAGGCAAAGAAAATATCTGAAGCAATCGAAAAATCTCCTCATCCTGTAGTGCTCTGTGGTGATTTCAATGACACACCGGTTTCCTATGCATATCAAAAGATCAAGGGAAACATGCGCGATGCATGGGAAGTTGCCGGAAAAGGACTTGGAAATACTTACCAGGGGATACTTTCATTTCGAATAGATTATATTCTTTATCAGTCCTATTTTACAGCTACTGATTTTGAAAGGGTTAAAACTCAGCTCTCTGATCACTATCCGATTATGACGATTTTGCGCAGGACGGGGGGGGACCATAGACCATAGACCATGGACCATTATTGCCCAAGTTTTCCCGCAATTTCATCATAATCCCGCATTACCTGCTCGTTAATATTTTCAAGGGCATCTTTGAGTGCTTTTAAATTAGATTCACGCTGATCCATTCTTTTAAAATAAAATCCCTGGGAAAAACGGTTCTTCCCAACGGCCGTGTATTCAGCTATCCTGTTTAAATTCGAATCATATATGGTCATATCAACTTCCAGAACAGTTTTACCGGTGAAACTGGGGATGCCCAGTAATGCTCCCACACCGAAAGTTAAAACATTCAAAATTCCAAATGCCGACATATCATAATCGTAATCATAATATTTCACCATCATTCCGATCTCTCCTTCTACCTTGCCATCAGTTTCCAATAGCTCCTTATCCAGATAATACTCAAAAATATGTCTGGCATCCAGAACTTTCTTATCTTCAAAAAACACCGAAGATTTTAATTCACCGGATAGTTCATCATCCTCATATTCACGGGTTGTGAAAACTTCCCTGTGAAGGTAAGCTGAAGCAAGTTCTTCATTATCAATATAAATATTCAATGGAGGAAGTTTTTGAACGTTATCAACTTTGGTGTCGAATACCGATTGTTGTGAAAAAAGTGATAAAGATTCAATAAACAGTAATAAAATAGTCAGGTGCATGAAGTGAAGGTTTTTCATGGCGCAAGATTTATAATTTAACAAAAGAACTATATCCTGTTCAATCCAAAGATTATACCGAAAGATTGCTGAATGATATTCAGATGCTGAATAACAGGAATATAAATTATATCTCAGGAACTGACCGGGACTTTTAATATAATCAGAAAGGGGCAGAGGTTTCAAAGATTAGTCGCATTTAAGAAAACCTTTCATCCATAATCTTCTTTTTTACACTAAACTTTTCTTAAAAAATGGTGTTATAAAATCAAAGCCGGTAATGACATCATTTAATCGTTCTTAGCAATCATTAATCGAAGCTAAAGATTAACAAAATTAAATATTGATCACATTTACCCTTACTAAAGTCCTCTGCTTAACATCCAGAGGCGATTCTTTGAAAAGAGTTTTACATTTAAAAAATTGATAACCATGGCATTTACATTACAGATCGGAGAAAAAGCACCGGGTTTTGAATTACCCGCAACGGATGGAAATACATACAAACTTGAAGATTTTAAGGAAAAATATCTTGTCATCTTTTTTACCTGTAATCATTGTCCGTATGTAATCGGATCGGATGAGGTTACAAGAAAAACAGCAGAAAAATATGAAGGTAAAGGAGTAAGGTTTGTTGCGATTAATTCCAATTCAAAAAACACCTACCCGGAAGATGATTTCGACCACATGGTAGCCCGGATGAAAGAACATAATTTTCCCTGGAAATACCTGTATGATGAATCTCAGGAGGTTGCTCTTGCTTATGGAGCATTAAGAACTCCCCATTTTTTCGTATTCAATGAAGACAGGGAGTTGGTATACACAGGCCGGGGAGTTGACAATCCAAAAGATTCCTCCAGGATACAGGTTAATGATCTTGACAGGACTCTTGATGAATTGACCTCGGGCAAAGAAATATCCGTAAACGTTACCAATCCCATTGGATGCAATGTAAAATGGGAGGGGAAGGAGAAACACTGGATGCCGGCTGATGCCTGTGATCTGGTTTAGAATATGGTGATGGGTGATGAGTGATGGGTGATGGGTTTAAAATTTAAGATTTAAGGTTTAAGGTTTTAAGGTTTAGCTGTCAAATAGCTTACTATTTAGTGTCTGTCAATAGGGTCGAGAGTCTGTTCCGATAGCTATCGGGGCAGATATCGGACATTATGGACAGACACTATTTAGCTTTCAAAATGCACTCCAATATAATCATATTGGTCTGAAGATTTTAAGATATGAGTACTGTGTCTAAATATTATGATCATCTTCAGACTAATACTTTTAATGATAATTCAGAGAATCACTCCATTATATCCCCATTCTTTCCCCAATCCCGTAATCCTGCAATAATTATGCCCCGTCCTTAGCTGTCGATGTTTTCACAATTCTTTCCCCTATCCTGTAATCCCGCAATCCCTAAATCCCTAAATCCCTAAATCCCTAACCTGATCCCCATTCCCCAACTCCCCAATATCCATAATTTGAGGGTGGAAATTCTCATTTATCAAATGAAAGGAAAGATCAAAGACAGCACAATCCACCTCATCAATTATAAGCGAATCGCTCGTACAAACTACATCCGCGGGTAAAGCATAATTAATGATCCGATGATCAGGTGAATCGCATGTTTCAGCATATCCTTTAATATCGTTTTTTCGGAAAAAGGTATTCATCTCCTTTGCAAGGGATCCACTATTGGATACAGGTTTATCAATAAAGTTTATATAGTCATTTCCTTCATTTTTATCAAAAAAATCGTATAGCAACCGGACAATTCTCTGAAGTAGTTTTTTACTTGTAAATCGTCCTCGTAATTCTCCTGCATCGCGCAAAAAGCCATCGTCTGATAAAAAAACCGGGCGCCCGTTAAGATAATTTCCTATAGTAAACAATACATTATAAGTATCTATATAAACCTTTTTCTCCCTGGGGATACCTGTAAGTTTGGATTTTCTTAAGCCTGCAGATATTTCTTCTGAAACACCCCGGTACAATATACTTCTCTGCTCCCTTGAGAGCATGTACCGGTCACCAACTATTTTTAAACCGGCCTTCCGGGAATATTTCCTGTTCAACAGAAAACGATAATCTTTTATGGCTTCTTTGAGTTCTCCTTCAGGCATAAGGTCATTGTTTGCTCCCGACAAAAACGGTAATAGGTAATTAACCCTTATGGCCCCTGAAGTATTTCATAAACTGTACTCTCTGATATGCAGCCGGGTTGGCGGTCTCATGCTGACTCATATTTCCCTTAAAATCCGGGATAGTTTTAAACTTTTTCTCATCCATCCAGTTTTCCAGTTCTTTTAACATTTTTCCGGCGTAATCCACTCCGTTTTTGTAAAAAGCAGTGGCAACCTGCACAACTGAGGCACCGGCAAGAATCATTTTAGCAATGTCTCTTCCGCTATGAACCCCTGTAGAAGCAGCCAGATCGCAGGAAACATGATCATTCATAATTCCAATCCATCTCAGGGATGTTGAAATCTCAGCAGGACTGCTCAGAACACTTGCGGAAGTGACTTCCATAGTATCTGTATCAATATCAGGACTGTAAAATCGGTTAAAGAGAACCAGACCTTTAATATCAGTTTCACTGAACTTTTTGATCATAATTGCAAGATCGGAAAAATAAAAACTAATCTTCAAGGCAACGGGAATACTTACCTGCCGGGTCACCTCATTAATTATATCAAAGTAGATCTTTTCATTATCACTTTTTGTCCGGCTTAAATCGGAAGGCATAATGAAAACATTCAGCTCCAGTGCGTCCGCTCCTGCTCTTTCAAGTTCTTTCGGAAAAAACGTCCATTGATCGGCGGTCACACAGTTAATGCTGGGGATTACAGGGATATTAAGTTTTTTTGAAGCCTTCCTGACCAGGTCAAGATATTGATGAGTGCTTTCGTGATCAGCATCATCATGATAATCATAAAAATCCAGGGTTTCAGGATAGATAAACCCCGAAGAACTCATTTTTGCCAGGCGTGCCTGTTTTTCAACAATAATTTCTTCTTCAAAAAGAGATTTTAATACAACAGCTCCCACACCATAGTCCTGGAAACGTTCAAGATTTGCCAAATTATCTGTTAATCCGGATGATGCAGCTACCAATGGAGATTTAAGTTTTAATCCCATATAAGAGGTGGATAGATCGGCCATAATTATAATATTTTGTTTCAAACAAATTTAATGGAAAAAGGAGATATTTCAGAAAGAAAGGGAAGAAAGTTCAGCAATAAGTTCGGAGAGATAGATTGTTTTAGAGCAGAATTTTATAAGTTTTGCAACTAAGAGTTATGCAGTTTTGCGGTTTTGCAGTTATGCAGTTATGCAGTTGTGCACTTCGTCAACCGGGCTTTAAAACCCATTATCTTAATAACTTTGTAACCAAGCTATAGAATAGTATTTTTCAATTTCATACCTTTACATTACTAATTTAAAAAACATCAAAGATGAAAAGATCATTAATAATTACCGGACTGTCAATTATTCTGATATTAGGCTCATGTAAAGACGGGACCAACATTTTCAACCGGTCAAAAGAAAAAACACAGAAGATCGAGCGTCTTGAAAAAGAAAACCAGGCTCTCAGAAGAGAACTTGAGCAGATAGAGGAGACTCACCAGGAAGATATTACCGATATTAGAAGCGATTACGAACAAAAACTCGCAGAACTTCAAAAGAAAATTGAAGCCGGAACCATGGCGGAATACGATGCCTACTTTGTAGTTGTCGGCAGTTTTAAAAACCCGAAATATGCCCGTAGTTATTCTGAAAAAATTCAGGAAATGGGATACGAAGGAAAAATTGTTCCCGGACCCAACAATTTCAACCTGGTTTCCTCAGGCACTTACGAAACACTCAACACTGCCATTATGAATATGAAAGAGGCACGAGAAAAAGTAGCCTCAAAGGCATGGGTGTATTTTCGCGATTGAAATCCTGTTAAGCTCCGCCTGTCATTATAAACAGAGGCTGGAATTCAAAGCTCTTATAATGCGGACGATACCGATCTGTATTATAATGCTTTTTCACATCTACAAGCTTTTTATTTGTAGTGACAACATCCAGGGGAGCATTATCGTAACGCCCATTTCTCAGAACAATGAGCCTTCCATGAATCCCTTTTAGAACAAGGTCCAGGGCCAGGTTCCCATATGCCATGGGAACGATGGAATCAATGGCATCCGGATCTCCTCCTCTAACGAGATATCCCAGTTGCTGGTTAATTACATTAATGGCTTTTTTCTTGTTAAACTGTGGAGATATATCCTTAATCTTTTTGGAAACAAGATCTCCTATTCCTCCAAGTTTAGCATGGCCAAACATATCTTTTTCTTCCGAGCGGTATACCATGACATCCATATCTTCAAATCTCGCACCTTCAGAAACAAGTACGACAGAATATTTACTGGGGTTTCTTTCCCGATCCTGTATCAGTAATTTTGTTAATTTCTCGATATTAAAATCATGTTCCGGAATTACGCAGCGGTTAGCTGCTCCGGCCATTGTGGGTAGCATAGCTGTAAAACCGGCATACCTTCCAAAAACTTCAAGAACCAGAATACGCTCATGAGAACCTGCTGATGTTCTAAGGGTGTTTGTCATATTAATGGTTCTCGTTACACAGGTACTAAAACCTATACAGTAGTCTGTCCCCGGCACATCATTATCCATAGTTTTTGGTATGGCTATTACCTTTATCCCTTCCTGATAAAGCCTTACTGCATATGATAAGGTATCATCTCCCCCTATTGGAATAAGAAAATCAATACCAAGGAACTCAAGATTCTGGAGTACTTCTTCGGTAAGATCATTTGTATCCTTGTTGTATTTATCTTTTAGATGATCAGGAACAAACTCTTTGGGAACATGGCTGGGACGAGTTCGCGAGGTGTGCAAAAAAGTACCTCCTGTTCTTCCTGCTTTATTAACTATTTCCTCGGTGAGTACAATATATCTATCACTATTATCCGCTTTTTTATCTCTTTTTAACTCCAGTATACCGGCCCATCCCTTTCTAAGGCCCAGTACCTGGTAACCCTCCCGTAAAGCTCGGATTGTAATTGCACGTATTGCAGGATTTAAGCCGGGTACATCACCCCCCCCGGTTAAAATTCCAATTGTACCTTTTTTAGCTTTTGCCATAGTAGTGTCTTTTAAAAGATTTCAGCCTGTATTAATTGACATAAAAATAAAGGAAATACTTAATAATTGCAACGGAGTATGCAGGAACATAATAAAAATGCAAGATGAAAGAATTTGAGAGCTACCGGTAAATGTGGTTTCGAATACTCAAGTGGGCTGTCTAAAAAGTTACTCCAGGTTTTTGGTTAGTTATAAATTGAAAGCATTTCTTTTTTTGCCCCACCCAAACACTCCCTCCATATTTGTGTCATTCGGTTTTGTTAAAGCCAAATGACACAAAAACAGATATTTGGAATATGACTTTTCGAGTCATAGGACATTATCTCCGGGGGAGGGTTTGGGAGAGGCAGTAAAGTGGATGGCTTATAATCTAATGACTATCAGAAACGAGAATTAAAGAACATTCCTCCCTGTCATATGCTCTGATAGGACAATTAAATCATCATCTATTATTCTCAGGAAGATAATCGCTCTCTTCCCACTCAAGGATCTTGTAGAAATCGTAATCCTCAGGATTCTTGACGTATTTCTTGGCACCCCTGTAATCTGCTTTGGTAATGAAATGCAGATTATTCCTGTAAATAAGTTGGACTTTTTCTGTTTCAACATTTACAAGTCTGGGCCTTACTTTTCCTTCTTTATCTTCCACATCCTTTAACAATAAAGGAGAAATTTCCCCGGCCCTGCCAACAGTGACCATACAGCCTGTGAGACCTAATTTAAAAAGATTGTAAACACCTAATCCGAGACGGGTAGCATAATTAAGATCGTAAGCTATAGGGCGGCAGCATCTTAATTCATATCCCATTTCGTTGGGACGACTCTTTACAACAATCCTTAATTCCTTAAGAGCCTGCTGTGTAAGCATATTAAAGATGTGTGATTTACTTACATTACCCAGTTCAGGATGACCATGATCGTCATAGGTGAAATTAATGCCGGTTGCAATAATTTCTTCATCATTCATAAAATGAAATACACCCTCAGAGATAATTGCCACACCATAATCAATTCCCAGCAATCTTCTTTTTACCATAGAAGAGATCACAAGACGGGTGATCTTTTCAAATGTGATCTTGGTCTTATTGAACATTTCCGGGATAATGATCATAGGATAGTGGCAGGCAGTGCCAATACCAAAGGCCAGGTGACCGGCTTCACGCCCCATAGCCGAAACGACAAACCAGTTGCCGCTTGTTCGTGCATCTTCATAAATTGTGGTTGCAAGTCTTACACCTTCTTCTTTGGCGGAATGATATCCAAATGTAGGAGTGCCTTCAGGAAGTGGCAGGTCATTATCTATAGTTTTAGGAACATGGATACTTTTAACATCCATCTTCTGCTTGGATAAAAACTTGGTCAGACGATTGGCTGTTGAGGCAGTATCATCTCCCCCGATTGTTACAAGCAGTTTTACATTATTCTTTTTGAAAAAATCAATCTTAAACTCTTCATCTTTAGGCTTATAACGACTCATCTTAAGTGCCGAACCTCCACGACTGTATATCTGATCGGCAAAATCAAAATCAAGATAATCGTATGCCGGCTCATCTGCAAACAAAGATTTATATCCACCATTTATTCCAAGAACCATATAACCGTTCTGTAAAAATATCTTGGTTACTGCACTAATTACTGTGTTAATTCCGGGAGCAGGTCCGCCAGCACATAATATAGCTACTGCGTCTTTCATTTTAACTTTATTCATTTGTGGTTAAACAATAGGTTATTTAAATCGGATTCTTTTTGCCTGAATTCATTATGGCAAAATTAAAATTCTGCTGTAAAACAGATTTTCTTTAAGCCCACAAATATGGAAATATCTTTTGAATAAACCGATTAGAAAAATTCTAAATAATCCATCTTTTTTTTATATTTTTGCAACTTAGTTGCAATTTTTTTGCTATGAACTTTAACGAATTATTAAAGAAGCACAGTTTCAGCCGTACAGAGGGAAGATTAAAGTTATTGGAAACACTTAATAAAGCAGATTGCCCGCTATCGGAAAAAGAAATTGAAAGAATGATGCCCGCAGGGATAAATAAGACTACTATTTACAGAAACCTTAATTCTTTATCCGAAAAAGGAATCACTCAAAGGATCATTTCCGGTGACTCGCTGAAGTATAAACTGAATAATTCTCTTCTGGATAATAAAGATTCCCCTGAGCATGTTCATTTTCAATGCACAGCCTGCAACAGGGTGATATGTATGGAGGATATAGAAATACAGGACTATGATCTTCCGGGCGGATATGACAAAATTGAGAATCAATTCCTGATTATAGGAATTTGTAAGGAATGTAATGAAAAATGATAAATGGAAAAATATTGTATTTGAGAACCCGGTTTCCCAGATCATAAGATGGGTGTTCAGAATGTTTTTCATTCTGCTGGTAAAAATATACCAGCATTTGATTTCACCCATGTTACCCAATACCTGCAGGTATACTCCCACCTGTTCACAATATGCCATTGAAGCATTCCGAACGCATGGAGTAATGAAAGCATTGATATTCACAATACGCAGAGTAATCAGTTGCAATCCATGGGGCGGAGAAGGCGAAGACCCGGTTCCCCCAAAAGGAAGCCCGGTTTTTAAATTTAAAAATTATGAGATATAAGATGAATCAATTTTTTCAAAAAAAATCGATGAAAAAAAAATATATTCCAATATTTCTAATACTTTTTTTTATTGGATGCAAAACAAATGAAAACCGGGAAAATGATAATATAATTTCGGTGAGTATTCTTCCCCAAAAGTATTTTACCGAGCAAATAGCAGGAGTTGATTATAAAATCAACGTTCTGATACCCCCCGGTGCATCTCCGGCGACCTATGAACCTTCTCCCAGGCAAATGCAGGAACTGTCTGATTCGGATTTGTACCTGAGGATTGGTGAAATCGCTTTTGAAAAAGTATGGATAGAAAAATACCAGGATCAAAATCCATCTTTGAAGACCTATGATCTATCAAAAGGAATAGATTTTATTCACTCTGAAGAGCAGGAAAATCATCATCACAACCATGATAACCATAAACATGAAGGTCCCGATCCACACATATGGATATCACCCAAAAACGCACTGGTCATCAGCGAAAACACATTCCATGCAGTTTCACACATCTACCCGGGTGATTCTCTTAAATTCCAACAAGGATTGAAGACCTTGCGGAAAAGAATATCTGAGATTGATTCTCTTTATGAATCCAGATCATCACAATTGGAAGGTAAAGATTTTCTTATTTATCATCCGGCGCTCACATACCTGGCGGAGGATTATGGCATGAATCAACATGTTCTTGAATTTGAAGGAAAAGAGCCACCCCCTTCTCATATAGCAAAAATTATCCATACTGCACGTGAAAAGAATATTGACTTTATTTTTGTGCAAAAACAATTCAGCCTGGAGAATGCTCAATCATTGGCACGTGAGATTGATGCACAGGTAATCCCTATCGATCCTCTTTCTGAGGACTGGCCCGGAGAAATGAAAAATATCCTGAACCAACTCACAAAATAGAAGAAAATGAGAACTCTTGTAAAACTCGAGGATATTTATACAGGATATGGAGATAAACCTATACTGAAATCAGTAAATCTTGAAATTAAAGAGGATGATTTTATCGGGATCATAGGACCCAATGGAGGTGGAAAAACAACCCTTTTGAAAGTCATTCTTGGACTTTTAAAACCCTGGAAAGGGAATATTGAATATTATTTTTCGAAAAATAAAAACGACTTTAAAAAGTACATTGGCTATCTCCCTCAACGGTCAACTATTGACAATCAGTTTCCCATTTCGGTGATTGAAGTTGTATTATCCGGATTAATATCCGAAAAATCCTTCTTTAAGAGATACAAAAAGGAGGACATAAGGCTTGCGAAAGAAATGATTGAAAATTACGGATTAACAGCCTACAGGAACACACCTGTAGGCAAGCTGTCAGGCGGACAATTGCAAAGAGTATTCCTGATGCGCGCATTAATTTCTTCACCAAAACTTCTGATACTTGATGAGCCCGATACCTTCGTTGATAATCGGTTTGAATATGAATTATATGAAAGCCTAAAAGAATTGAATAAGGAAATTGCCATTTTACTGGTATCCCATGACGTAGGAACTATATCAAGCTACATTAAAACCATTGCCTGCGTGAATACTCAACTGCACTACCACAGATCAAATGAAATCAGCAGTGAACAATTAAAGGTATACAATTGCCCGATTGATATCATAACACATGGAACAGTCCCTCACAGGGTATTACATAATCATAAAGGACAGGGATAAAATGGATTCATTTTTGGAAATATTTCAATATAACTATATTATCAACGCCATCATTGCATCATTATTTACCGCCATCAGTTGCGGGATAGCCGGAACTTACATAGTTGCCAAAAGAATGGTCCTTATCAGTGGCGGAATTACTCATTCATCCTTTGGAGGGATTGGTATAGCTTACTACGCGGGTCTCAATCCTATTGCCGGAGCTGCTGTTTTTTCAGTATTATCCGGAATTGGAATCGAATATTTTACAAAAAGAGGAATCCGTAATGACTCTGTTATTGCTATGCTCTGGTCACTGGGAATGGCAATCGGTATCATTTTCATATACTTAACCCCCGGATATGCACCGAATCTAATGACTTATCTTTTTGGCAGCATTCTCACTGTAACCACTGCAGATCTTTATTCGCTCGTTATACTTTCCCTGGTAATAATCCTTTTTTTCACTCTGTTTTTCAGACCCATACTCTATATTTCCTTCGATGAGGAATTTGCAAGAACTCAAAATCTTAATACAGCTTTTATCAATTACGGACTCATAATACTTGTCTCTTTAACAATAGTTTTCAATATAAAGGTTGCCGGCATCATTCTATTGATTTCTCTTCTGACAATTCCCCAGAATACAGCGAATTTATTCAGTCATAATTTTAAAAGGATCATTATTCTATCTATTCTTTTTGCATTTACCGGTTCAATTACAGGTCTGATAATTTCCTGGTACCTCAATATTCCCAGCGGGGCAACGATAATTTTCAGTTTAACCCTCATTTATATTATCATGAGAATGATCAGTTGTTTCCCTTTTTCAGGAAAGAAAAATAAAACATTAACTTTGGGTTCTTGAATAAACAGGGATGATCAATCTCCTGTAATGAAAGTGAGTTTAAAGATTTATCAAGCGTAAACCTCAAAAAACAGAAGTGAAAGATGGAAGCTATCCAGATCAAACGTATTGAAGAAGCCTGGGAAAACCGGGACAAATTAAAAGACGAAGAAGTCAGAAATGTAATTTTTAATACTATTGAGCAACTCGACAAGGGAATGATAAGGGTTGCAGAGAAACAGGATAATGAATGGATTGTAAATCAGTGGGTAAAAAAAGCTGTGATCTTATATTTTCCGATTCGCCAGATGGAAACCATCGAGGTTCCCCCCTTTGAATTTCATGATAAAATTCCCTTAAAAACCAACTATAAAGAGCTGGGCGTAAGAGTGGTCCCTCATGCGGTAGCAAGGTATGGAGCATTTATCTCCCCGGGGGTGATCATGATGCCTTCCTATGTAAATATCGGTGCATTTGTCGATTCCGGAACCATGGTCGACACCTGGGCAACAGTAGGTTCATGCGCTCAGATAGGGAAAGATGTTCATCTCAGTGGAGGAGTTGGAATTGGTGGAGTTCTCGAACCGGTGCAGGCAGCACCCGTTATTATTGAAGACGGATGTTTTATTGGTTCGAGATGCATTGTTGTGGAAGGTGCCAGAATCGAAAAAGAGTCAGTTCTGGGTGCCAATGTAGTGATCACAAATTCAACAAAGGTGATTGACGTAACCGGTAACGAACCCGTCGAATATAAAGGCGTCGTTCCATCCCGCTCGGTGGTGATCCCCGGATCGTACACCAAAAAATTCCCTGCAGGAGAATACCAGGTTCCCTGTGCATTAATAATCGGAAAGAGAAAAGAATCTACAAATCTTAAAACTTCTCTTAATGATGCTCTCCGGGAGTATAATGTTGCGGTATAGTTAATGAAAATTGCTTTTGATGCAAAGCGGGCTTTTCGTAATTCCAGTGGATTGGGGAATTATAGCAGGATGGTGATACGTCAGTTGTGCGAATACTATCCGAAGAATGAATATATCATGTATTCTCCCAAAAACGGGAGTATTGATCCGGACTTTCCACCCCACAATGCAAAACTCATTCTTCCCCGGAAGCCGGTTTACAAATTCTTCAATGCCTACTGGAGAAGCTACCATATGAAAAACATTCTGGAAAAAGAAAATCCTGATATTTTCCATGGACTGAGCAATGAAATTCCGTTTAATCTGCATAAAACGAAGGTGAAAACAATTGTTACCATTCACGATCTTATATTTATCAGGTTCCCCGAACTTTACCGACATATCGACAGAAAGATATACAACAGGAAGTTTCGTTATGCATCGGAAAATGCCGATCTTGTAATTGCAGTCAGTGAGCAAACCAAAAGAGATTTAATTGAGTTTTTCGGAATTCCTGAAAAAAAGATCAAAGTGGTATACCAGTCTGGAAATCCTTTATTTAGCCATAAATTAAATTCTAATGAGATAAATTGGATCAAAAATAAATATAACACAGGATCGGAATATATATTAAACCTGGGAACCATTGAAGAAAGAAAAAATTTGCTTCAACTGGTGAAAGCCCTTCATGCCACCCAAAATAAAGCACAACTGGTTGTTGTGGGTCAGCCGAAAAAGAAATACTTCCAGAAGGTTCAGGAATATTTACGTAAAAACCGGCTCAACAATATTCGATTCCTGCAGAATGTACCCACATCAGATCTTCCGGCACTTTACCAGGGGGCAAGTCTTTTTGTTTATCCCTCATCGTTTGAAGGATTCGGGATCCCGGTTTTAGAAGCCATACAATCAGGCACGCCGGTAATTGCGGGTGCAGGGCATTGCCTGGAAGAAACCGGAGGACCTGAAAGTATTTATATCGATCCCTTCAAAACCGAAGAATTTGCTGAAGTAATTGACAAAGTACTCGACAATTCCGATCTTCGCAAAAAAATGGAAGAGGCAGGCAAAAAACATGCAGAGAAATTCCTTCCTCACAATACAGTGAAGAATTTATTTTCAGTATATGCAGGCTTACAGGGAACATAAAGAGGATATAGACAATGCAGTTGAGGTTCTGAAAAATGGAGGGATAATCCTTTACCCAACCGACACTGTCTGGGGAATCGGTTGCGATGCCACCAAGGAAGATGCCGTAAGCAAGGTCAATAAACTGAAAAACCAGACTGACAAACGGTCAATGCTCGTTTTGATCGATTCCGATAACCGCCTGAGCCGCTATATAAAAGAAATACCTGAAATTGCCTAGGATCTTATTGATATTTCAGATAAACCACTCACAATAATTTACCCCGGTGCTAAAAATCTGGCTAAAAATCTAATTCCCATCGATGGCACAATTGGAATAAGAATCACCAAAGATGATTTTTCCTCCGCTCTGATCAAAAAATTCGGGAAACCCATTGTTTCAACATCAGCCAATGTAACCGGAAAAAAATCCCCTTCAAATTTTTCCGGGATAAGTGAGGAAATCATTGAAGGGGTGGATTATGTGGTTAACTACCGTCAGGACGATTATCAAAAAAACCAGCCCTCGGGGATCATTCGTATTGGGTTAAAAGGCGAAGTAGAAATTTTAAGACATTAATAAAGGTCTGTTTTTCTTGAATGCTGTTTATTTCTTAGAGACTTTTTACACTGCCACTTCCTGCTACAGATGAATCAATTTGTGGATTCCCTTTATAGTGAATTGAACCGCTGCCTGCAATGAAGGCATTGATCTCTCCGTTTACCCAGACCTTGCAATCTCCTGAACCACTAATTTTGGCATTAAGTTCTTCAACCGGAAAATCAGCACAATCTACATCCCCTGAACCTGCGATAGAAATATCCATTTCTTCTGTTCCTTCTCCTTGTATTTGAACTTCTCCTGATCCGGAAATTTTAAGTTCCAGTTCATCAGCACTTAAATCTTCAAAAATCATACTGCCACTTCCCGCCAGTTTAAATTCCGTATCTTCAAGTTCCATTTTCTTTTCTGCAAACAGCTCACCTGAACCTGCCAGAGAGATGGTTTCATAATCCGGGGCAACAATGTAAATCCTGATATCATCTTTCAGCCTGCTCGTATTATTCTCAGGTTTAATGACAAGCTTTCCGTCTTTCACTTTAACTTCAATCTTGTCCAAAGTCTCGGATGAGGTCTCAATCTCAAGGCTATGTGCATTTCCCTGCTCGATGAATATTTCTGCATCCAGTGCTATGGCTATCGAATTAAATTCTTCTACAGGAATATCATCTGTTATTTCATTTACCATGGCTTCAGATGTATTATCCCTCATCATATTACCATGGGGATCATTATGGATAAAACTGCTAAACACAATGAAAGCAAGAGTAAATAAGCCTAAAAATATAAAGGTTGTTTTTTTCATAATTTTGGTTTTTTAAGGTTTGAATTACTGCAATAAAGACGCGATTCAAAATTCACTGTTGCATTTATTGAAAAAATTTATGACTTTTGGAGCTTAATGTTCTTTACCACTGATATATTTGTCCCTATCCTTGCTATCGTTACAAATCTGTAAATTTTAGTTATGAATATTGAAAAAGAATTTCAGCACCATACGGATATTCAAATCCGCTTTAACGATATTGATTTAATTGGGCATGTAAACAATGCCGTATACCAGCATTTTTTTGATCTGGCCCGGAAAAAATATTTTGAAGAAGTTATCGGAGCCCGGCTCGAATGGAAAACTTTCGGCGTGGTTATGGCCAGCATATGCATTGATTATTTCAATGCCATTACCATGGAGGAGAAAATATCAGTTCGCTCGGGCATAGAGGTCATTGGGGATAAGAGTATAACTATGGTCCAGGAAATCTACAACCGGGACACGGGTGAGTTAAAATCACAAAACCGGGCAGTAATGGTCGGATATTCACCGGTTAAAGATATGACCACGGCAATTCCATCAATTTGGAAAGAAAAGATATATGATTTTGAACGAAAGGTGGAATTCAAACATCCAGCCTAATCCTCCAGGTCAAAAATTCCATCCGGCAAACGGAAAACGATTTTTTCATCTTCACCATCAAAAGATATTATAAAATCCCTGTTGACCGGAACAAGAAATTCATTTTCCTCAATTCTTACCGAAAAAAGTGGGTTCTCTTCCTGCTCATGGAAATCAACAATGATGCCGGAAAATCCGGAGGTTTCATCCATAAACCTGAAACCTGCAAAAGAATGAAGGTCAAGGCTTTCTTCTTCTTCAGAAGGAATATAAACACCATTAGCCCTGATGACAAATGCTTCATTTTCGGAATTTATTTCCTTGAATTTTACATAAGCATCCTCGCCAACCGGCTTATATTCTTCAAGAAAAAAGGGAATCATTGTTCCATCTACCGATACGAACAAAAATTCCCTTTCAATAAGATCATTTTCGAAGTTCCTTTCCATTCTCAAAACCATGGTGCCATGTACACCATGAGTTTTGGATAAAAAACCCACTTTTTTGAAATGTTCAGGAAACATTCGAAAAAGCTGAGAAATTATTTCTCGTCTTTTTTCTCTTCAGATTCACCTTCACCCTCTGATCCAGACTTCTTTTCTTCGGGTTTTTCAGATTTAGCTTTGGCTTCATCTTTCTTTTCCTCTTTCTTCTCTTCAGCCTTGGCTTCTTCTTTCTTTACTTCTTTCTTCTCTTCAGCTTTAGCTTCTTCTTTCTTTTCCTGTTCTGCTTTAGCTTCTTCCTTTTCTGCAACCTGTTTAGCGGCTTTTACCTCATTTACCTTTTCCTCGGGCTTAGGCTCTTCTTTTTCACCTTCGTTTTTTTCTTCTTTTACCGCTTCAACTTTATCAGAAGGTTTTACCTCTTCCGGTTCAGGCTTTTCTTCCGGTTTTTCACCAGCCTTTTCTTCTGTTTTTGCTTCAGGCTTTTCTTCCTTGGCTTGAGCCTTTTTAGCTTCTTCAGCCGGTTTTTCTTCCGCAGCAGTTTCAGCTTCAGCTTCTTCTGTGCCGGCAGTTTCTGCTTCTTCTTTTTTAGCAGCTTCGGCAAGTTCTGACTGTTGTTTTGCTATTTCAGCAGCACGGGCTTCATTGATCTCGGCTTCACGGGCAAGTCTTTCTTTCCTGGACTCTTCCTTTTTCTTAGCCAATGAATCAACCTTAGCCTGGATGTTCGCTTCTTTCTTGCTTAACCAGTCCTGAAATCTGCGTTCTGCTTCTTCTTCAGAAAAAGCTCCTTTTTTTGCTCCTTCAAGAAGATGTTTTTTCATCAACACACCCCGGTAGGATAAGATAGCCCTACATGTATCTGTAGGTTGAGCGCCTTTTTGAACCCATTCCAATGCTTTGTCAAAATCGAGTTCGATAGTAGCAGGATTAGTTGCTGGATTGTACATTCCAAGTCTTTCAATCATTCTACCATCTCGTGGCGCCCTGCTATCAGCTACAACTATGTGATAATATGGTCTCTTCTTACGACCATGTCTAGCCAATCTGATTTTTACAGGCATACTCAAAATTTTAAATTAAACCTACTTTATTTCAAAGAGTTCGCAAAGGTAGTTTTTTCAAATTTGTTCTGCAAATTTATTTAATGATTAGTGGAACAGGTAACCGGGAGAGCAAAACACATGGAAAATGTATGATTGTAAGTTCGGTGCTGGGATTCTCATAACTCTAAATTCATCTCAAACTTAATAAACCCCGGCTGAAGTAAAACGATTTATGATTATTTTTGGAAGATTCTTTTTGAAAATAAAAGAAAGAGAATAATTTTGCCCTAATATCTAAACTAACTGACAAACTAATTCCTTTATTCAGTAAATGTGAACCATATTAATACTAATTGTTATATGATCACGTTTTATTAAATTGCCTTTGAACGGTAAATGATCGCTAATACAGTATTATTTAAATGAAAAAAACAACTTATTACATAAGTGCATTGATTGTTATTGCCATAATGATCTTCGCAGCTTATTACACCTTTCGTTATATCATACCAACCCGCCTCGAGCCCGATAAATTTAACACAGATATTGTTGACCGGGGAACGGTTATAAATACAATTGAAGCCGAGGGAATTGTGGAACCGGAAAATGAAGTTCTCCTTCGCAGCTATTCAAGTGGTGTCATCAAAAGAATTATAAACTCACCCGGCAGTCATGTGAAACCCGGAGAGATTATTCTTCTTATGGAGACTGAAGGCCTTCAAAATCAGATCGAGAACCTGGAAGATCAGTTGGAAGTAATGAGAAACAATTTGAGAAAGAACAGGTTAAATGCGAGATCTACAAGAGTAGATCTTGATTATAATGTGGAGATGAAAAAACTCAAGATCGCTTCTATAAAATCTGAGCTTGAAGATCAAAAACAATTATTGGATGTCGGGGGTATCTCACCCGCAAGAATTGCAAAAACAGAACAGGAACTTGTTTTAGCCCAGAAAGAACTGGATAACACCTTACAAAAAAATTCCATAAGGCTGAAGCAACTTGATGCTGAAGAAAAAGGCATGCAACTGCAGATAAAGATGAAGGAAAGAGAGCTGGAGGACAAAAAGGATTTATTGAATAAAATGGTAATTAAAGCACCTTCGGCCGGTATAATTCTTAATATTTACGGTAAAGAAGGGGAAAAATTCAATTCCGGGGATCTTCTGGTACAAATGTCAGATATGACCTCTTTTAAAATAAACGGTTCAATAGATGAAAGATATGCTGATGTTGTTAAAACCGGAGGAAAAGTATTTGCAAAAATTGATCAGAGCAATCTTCCGGGCACCATTGGCAGAGTGAAACCGGTTATTGAAAATAACAAAGTTAACTTCGATGTGTACCTTGATGAAAGCTCAAACCCAAATTTAATCCCAAATTTAAAAATACAACTCCAGGTTGTGTCAGCCCGTCGTGATAGTGTTTTAAGAATAAGAAAGGGTGAAGCTTTCAATAATTCACAACAACAAAACTTATTTGTTATTAGAGGAGATAATGCTATTCGTACCAGTGCAACTATCGGACTTGTGGGGGATGAATATATAGAAATTGTTTCCGGAGTGGAAGAGGGTGCAAGAGTTATAACAAGCGATATTTCTCCTTTCAGACATATGAAGGAAGTTGAAATTATAAAATAGAAGAAAGATTTGTGATGAAATTAAAAGTATCTATCTCAGTTTTAATTGCATTGATTTTTCTGCCGGGAAGCTTACAATCTCAAGATAATGATACGCTAAGACTAAGTTTAAAGAACGTTGTCGATCTTGCTATTTTGCAATCTTCCTCCGTCCGGTATTCACAAAACCGTAATGTTAATTATTACTGGAGATGGCAGAATTTCAAAACCCGATTCCGTCCTCAACTGACCCTTCGCGGAAATCTGCCTAATTACACCCGCACAACAGAAGAGAACATGCAGGACGATGGCAGTATCAGGTTCAATCAGATCGCCAACCTTAAAACCTCTGCTACACTTTCTCTTAACCAGCAAATTGCAAGAACAGGAACCTATATTTATGCAGCAACCTCCTTAACTCGCATCCAGGACTATAACTATAACACTATCGATTATGCAAGTACTCCTTTTTCAGTGGGTTTTGTTCAACCTATTTTTGCTTACAATTGGAGTAAATGGGCCAAAATAACTGAACCACTTATTTTTGAGGAAGCGAACAAAAATTTCATTGAAGAGATTGAAGAAATATCCCTGGCTGCAACCCGAAGATTTTTCAGGTACCTGAAAGTTCAAACCAATTACAAGCTTGCACAAAGTAATCTTGCTAACAGTCAGGATAACCTCAAAATAGCAGAAGCAAAGAAAAAACTTGGACAAATATCGGAAAATGATTTTTCACGGATCAAGCTTTCCGTTTTCAATGCACAAAAAGCATTGAATAAGGCAAGTATGGATCTAAAAAATGCAGATTTTGAACTCAAATCATATATCAATCTCGATCAAGATCAAAATATTGATCTGAAAATACCTCTAAATATGGTTCTTTTTGACATTGATGAAGATAAGGCTCTGGAAGAAGCAATTGCCAACAGGAAGGAAACACCCCGGTTCGAAAGAAGATTGGTCCAGGCAGACCGGGAACTGGAACAGGCAAAAAGGAACTCCGGATTAAGTGCAACATTGCGTGGTAGTTACGGAGTGTCAAATTCAGCAGAACTATTGCCAGAGGTATATGAAAATCCTGAAACACAGCAGGTCGTAAGGCTAACCCTGGAAGTTCCCATTCTCGACTGGGGTAGATCTGCTTCCGCAATCAAGCTGGCAGAATCCGAACGCGAACTTATAGTTTATGACGTGGAAAAGGACAGACGAGATTTCAGACGTGGAGTCATTGTTCAAGTAGAGCAATTTCAATTACTGGAAGATCAGCTTACTACTGCTGAGGAGGCCGATAAAGTGGCAGAAAACGGTTACCAGATCGCTCTGAAGAAATTCCAGAACGGAGAAATAAGCATCACTGATCTGAATATTTCCCTTGCCGAAAGAGAATCAGCAAAAAGAGACTATATCCAATCTTTGGAAGATTATTGGGAAGCTTATTATAACCTCAGAATACTCACCCTTTACGATTTCCAACTTAACAAGAAAATCACTTACGGTAACCCCATGCTGGATGAGTCAATTAATAATTAATAAGCCTTATTCACTATAAGCCATCAAATAAGCCTTAATAAAGGGATTGAGATTTCCGTCAAGCACATCCTGTACATTTCCGGTCTCTACATTGGTCCGGAGATCCTTCACCAGTTTATAAGGGTGAAGAACATAATTTCGAATCTGGGACCCCCATTCAATCTTTTTCTTCTGGCTTTCGATCTCAGCCTGCTTTTCCATTTTTTTCTCCAGTTCGATCTGGTACAGATGAGATCTCAGGATTCGCATGGCATTATCACGGTTCTTTCCCTGTGAGCGGGTTTCTGTATTTTCCACGGTAATTCCGGTAGGTAAATGCCGTACCCTTACCCCGGTTTCCACTTTATTCACGTTTTGTCCCCCTGCTCCACTTGAACGGAAAGTATCCCACTCGAGATCGGAAGGGTTAATAACGATTTCAATATCATCTTCAACAACAGGGGAGACAAAAACGGAAGCAAATGAGGTATGCCTGCGGGCATTGCTGTCGAAAGGAGAAATCCTAACTAAACGGTGAACGCCGGTTTCAGCCTTCAGGTAACCATAGGCATAATCGCCGGTAAACTCAAGGGTCACGGATTTCACTCCCGCCTCATCGCCGGGCAGATAAGCTATTTCTTTTACTTTGTAATTATTTCTTTCTCCCCAGCGGATATACATTCTCATCAGCATCTCTGCCCAATCCTGGCTCTCTGTGCCCCCGGCGCCGGCATTGATTTTCAGGATCGCTCCGAATGCATCTTCCTTTTCTCCCAGCATGTTCCGAAACTCCAGATCTTCGGTCAGGCTCAACGCTTTTTCATACTGCTTTTCAACGTCTGCTTCTTCCGCTTCCCCCTCATTATAGAAATCATACAGAACCTGGAGATCCTCCACCGCGGTTTTTACCTCCTCAAAAGAATTTGTCCAATTCTTGATGCGCGACAATTCCTTCATTTTTGCCTCTGCATCCCTGGGGTCATCCCAAAAGTCAGGCTGCTGGGTGATTTTTTCTTTTTCGTCTATTTCTTCCAGTTTCGCATCAATGTCAAAGATGCCTCCTCAACGCATCCAGGCGTTTTTCAATGCTCTTAAGATCTTCGTTTGTTATCATGATTGTAGTAAATTTTAGATTACAAAAGTAGTGAATGAAATTTTAATGAGAAAGGATAATCTGGGTAACATGTCAGAAATGCCAATCCTGGCGGATTGGGAGATCCCTCTGCAGTTATTGATTACCTGGATAATAAATTACCCGATGAGGCCAATGAGCTTATTGACGGCATTGATTCCAGAATATCGGTGATTACCCGTATGGAACTTCTTTCATGGCCCGGTGCAAGTCAGGAACAAACCCATATCCTAAGTGAATTTATAAATGCTTCTGAGGTTTTTGCCCTCGAAGAACCTGTGATTGTGAAGGCTATTGATATCCGGAAAACATTCAAAACAAAACTTCCTGATGCAATTATTGCAGCTACCGCAATTGTTAACAATCTTTCCCTGATTACCCGCAATACAAAAGACTTTGATACAATTAAAGGCTGGAAGTCCTGAACCCTTACGATATTTAAAACCATTCCCAACGATGCGATTTCTTAAATTTCGCTTCCGGTTCTGCTTCCGGATTCTCAAATAATGCAAAAGACAGAAATCATTGCGTACTGGTGGAGTCTACCGTTCCAACAGAATACCCGCCGGAAGAAATGATTCCCTGGTAAGGGACCTGGAACATTGTGCCACCTGCTGTCCAGCAGGGCGCCTCCGGTTCCACCGGCCCCTGGAATATATACCCGCTGGGATCGGTGTATTTCAGGGGGTTGTTCATGACGTAAGTATACCTTTAAATCATATCTTCCACGATCAATGAAATTCAAAGAACGATTATTTTTTTTACCTCACTTTCCCATCTCCCAAATATAGATTTAGAAAGATCTTTTTTCTTTAGCCAGTAGGGATATGTAATAAAAATCACAGAAAATTCATTCAAACCGGAATGGAAAATTTTTTCTTTAAGTAAAACATCAAATTTTATTAATAACTTCTCACATGGAAGTAATCTTTTTTCTAATTCATTAGTTTTTCTATCAGTAACTAGAATTAATTCTTTATGGAAGTTAGTGTATCTTAATCTCAAGTATACTATACCTTCTGGGTAGATCGTTATAGAATCATTCGAAATATTTGTCATCTCAATATTTATCTCGAGTGTATCAAGGTAGCTCAAAGTATCATCGTTAAAAAATGTCGAGAAATGAACGTGATTATTAATTTCCTTCCCAGTTTTTTGACCATTAATGCATTTAGGTATTAAAAGCGAAAAAAATATTATTACTGTAATTTTTACCATCGCCTTGGGATTTTGTATATGATATGCCATAAAGGTGGGTTCCATGCTTGATCTTGAAGATAGAGAGGATTCATTATATTACTGCCATGTGCTCTTATTTTGGAGATCCAGTTAGTATATTTATGGTTTAGATAAAGTCCTTCATGTTTATGGTTTCTCATATATGCATTATATTCTGTTTGATCTAGATTAATATTTTCATTTTTATTTAAATCGTACCTATGACGCCATTCATGATCATATGTTGCATATAGATGATCAAAATTTTTAAATGCCGAAGATGAATAAAATATCTCACCAGCTTCATTAGTAAATGCAGGTTCTGGATCATCTTGATAAAAACCTTCATTATCTGGATCATATGTGCCTTTAAACCCAAACTTGTCTAATGCTTTCTGATGTTCTCCTCTTGAATCATAATAATTCAGTAATTTATCATTGTTTATAAACTTACCAGCTCTAAACAAATTCGTAGTCTGTTCAGGAAATACCATCGCTGAAAAACTGGGGTTAAAATTCCAGCCAGTTTGATCTACGGTCCAGGCAGAGAGATTTCCACTCCAACTATCATGTGTGATATTATAATTTACACCCGCCGTAAAAAAATTACTGCTTATTGGTACACCAGAAAAAGGTGAAAGACCAGCAGTATAACCAATGCTCCCCCCACTGTTTGATGAAATTGACGCATAGACAGTGTTCATTGCCGCAGTCGCACCTACATAACCATAAGCATCATTTGAACCAAAGCTATATCCAACACCAGCTTGACCACTAACAACACCCGGAATACCAAGAACAACAGAAAGGCCTAAGCTTAATCCACCAGATTTACTCCAACCGATATTTGGTATGATCCAAATGAGTTCCCCATCGGGATCGGTATAGATAAGCGGATTATTGAGGCAATAAGAATACCGGTAAACCCGGTTTTTACCTTAATGCTCCAATTTTTCAA
>CAZGTU010000001.1:0-182191 GCA_964528675.1 uncultured Bacteroidaceae bacterium | reverse complement strand
AAGTCAGAAGGCTCGATGAAGGCTATCCTGAGTGGAAAATGAGGCAACTGGAATCAAATCAAACAAGTTGAAACAATTGAACATTATGCTAACAAAAAAAAAAATTAGAAACAGTTATTATCGACATGGATTATTAAAGAATATTTATATACTCGTGCTTTTGGTATTTATTATTCAACCGTTGTGGGCACAAAATGATGAAAGGACATCTAATAATCAAGGACAAACATCATATCCGGATTTGCAACCGGCCGGATTTTTACAGACCCATTTCGTTGCTGATGACATAGCGGAAAATCCGGCCAATTTTTCAATCCACCGTGCCAGATTCGGGTTTGCAGGGAATATAAGTAAAAACATCCGACTGAATTTAATTGCCGGAACCGTTGAACCTCCTGATAACGCACCGGCTTTAGTGAATGCATTTGCCGATTTTACCATTCATCCTCTTTTTAATTTACGGATAGGTCAATTCCTTTTACCATTCGGACTGGAAGGTCCTGAACCCATTTTCAAAAATCCCGCTATTGAAAGAGCGTTTTCTACAAGAAGCATGAACCCTTTTCGAATGTTCAGGGATGTTGGTTTAATGACCTATGGTAAACATGAGTGGATAAATTATTCACTGGCTTTAGTGAATGGTAGCGGCGCTAATATTTTAGAAACTGCCAACCCGAAAGATCTGATGGGAAGAGTAGACTTTTCTCTAACAAAAGCCCTTATGGCTGGATTCTCATCTCATATTGGTACGTATGAAAGTAATTCTGTTGAAAAGCTTGACAGACAACGATGGGGCCTACATGCGGAATATAAGACCAATCGCATTCACCTGAGAGGTGAAATTATGCTCAATGATCAAGAGATTGCCCCTGACACCAGAGAACAGTCTTTTGGTGGTTACTTCCTTGGCAGATACAAACTTGATGAAAAATGTGAAGTTATCGGCAGGTGGGATTATCATGAACCAGACAACCGAAATAATATTTATCAGGGTTTAACGCTGGGTCCCAATTACCAGTTGAGTGGTGCCTCAAACTTATCATTAAACGGAACCTTCTATTTTAAAGATGATTCCAAAACACTCCACTATATGCTAAATCTTCAATTGCAGTTGGTATTATGAAAGGAAATGAGTACGCATAATTCAATCTGAAAGAATTGGCAAGAAACTAAAATCGTATTAAGCTTTTATAAGCAATAGTTATGAGTCAAAAAGACATGCCGGCAGGAATGTTAACCGATTTCCCCCATTTTGCCATTTTTATGCCCTGCAAACTGGCAATTTGCGAAGATAACGGGGAAACCATTATTTCAACCATGAATATGGAGATTATGCTAAAGCTGTCGGTTTCAAACTCAATGAAGTCAGGGGGATGTTTAAAATCATATTTGATAAAGAAGCATATTAAAAAAATATGATGAATTACTTTAAGGGCTTTAAGATCAGATGCATTCATGCTGTTGAAGAATTGGACCAGGAAGGTAGGATACATAATTCCTGTGTATAACCATACTACTTTTGAGTTCTCGTCAACGAGCGATTTGCACGATTTTGTTGAAAGGCCAATGGAGGTAAACCAAAAAAAACCGGCTTTTTCGTACATCGGGTTTAACAATGAAGATGCACTCATTCGTCCGAAAGTGACCAGGTCATTCGATGACGGCTTTGATATCCTTGGAGGGGCCAATATTTTTATTGGGAATAGAGGACGGTTTGGTCAGTACGATTCCAACGATATGGTTTACCTGAAAATTAAATATAGTTTTTAAATGGTGAAAAACACTGAAAATAAAACACTTGCATCAGACTGACGAAAACAATGTACAGTTCTGTTTTTCTTTAGAAGCTGATAAGGTTCAGAATCAATACCTTGGTATGCTTTGGACGATGTAAAGGTAATGCAAACCGATCCGCTTTTTGTCAATAAGCCTCTCACAGTCTATGTAAATTGATCTCAAGCCTGAATGTGTTCCAGCTGTTCTACCCCGTGGGAGGTGTGAGAGGGAGGGAGTCGAAACCGGGTTGGGCAAAAATTCCCAAATCACTCATCACTCATCACTCATCACCCATCACCCCATTCACCTTCCCTCAATCAAAATCTCATTCTTCACCTTCATGGGTATTTCCATTACTTCTTCTGTCTGGGGATTTGCTTTTATCAGAAGTTGCCCTTCAATATTTTGTTCAACATTTGCTTCTATGATCCAGCGTGTGTGTGGGTCCACTTTTACCTCAGAAACAACATCTCCGGTAAGATCATATTTTACGGGAACACCGTTTGTTTCAACAAATTCATCACTTTCAGACTTCAAATCTGATTCTCCGGTTATTAGAATGTAATCAGGTGCAATCTCCGATAATTTATAAGTTGAAATAACAACAGCCGACATTCCGCTTTCAATATTTGTTTTCTCTGTCCAGGTTTCGCCAATAGAAACTTTGTTTTCCGGGAAGATAGACATTACCATTTCTATATTTCCTTTAAAGGCATCTTTTCCATAAGCCTGTTTTATCTGCGATTCCATTTGCTGTTGTTGCTGAGCCGGCATGGAAGAGAGTTTATCAAAGACTCCGGCATACATGGATTCCACCTCCTTTACTTCCATAACTTTACCTGTTTTACTTAATATAATTGTAAATGGCATATTTATCATTTCTTTTAATACTGAAGAAACAATGTCTCCTTCATCTTCGCTTTCTGAACTGAATTCTGAAGCACCCATTGGAGTACTCATTGTCATATTCATTCCGGTATACTTTACCGAAATATTGTAATTATCATCTACTATTTCGGTAACTCTATAAGAAATATCAGATTCAATCAGCATTTCCATATTCATCTCCATGCCATTGTAATTTTGGAAGATGTCGGATTTTGAAGAAAGATGATGGATGTATTCTTTATCTTTTTCCAGGTTGAGAGTAAGATCTGTTTTCTGGGAAAATGTATTATTAATTGAAAGAAATAAAACTAATACTATTGTAATGAATTTGATTCTTTTCATAATGCCTGATTATTTATATGTTTAAATTTATTAGGTGGGGAATAAAGATATAAATAAAAAAATCGATGAGTAATTTTTCGAATTTATTCAAAAGCTTTTTAATCCTCCTTCGCTCCGATAGCTATCGGAGCTGCGGCGGACGAGAAGTTTGGTCGAATTGGCTTCGCCGAGCTCGTAAACTCGGTTCCTCGGAGTTCTACTCCGAAAACAAGGGTTCAGGGTTCTACCCTGAGGTTTAATACCATTTATTATCATTATCTTTCAATCATAATTAACAGATCATTCAGAAGAGAGATCATGAAGAAATGTAGTCTACTTTTTATTCTTGGATTTTTGCTCATTTCAACAGAGAGTATATGTCAGCAAAAAAAGATCATACACCATAAGAAAATCTATAAACCGGTAATGGATTATGATTTAACCGTGGATATATTTTATGATCAAAATGAGCAAAACCAGAAAAAAAGACCTGCAATCGCTTTTTTTCATGGTGGAGGCTGGGCCTATGGAGAACCCTCAGAATTCTTTGGTGCATGTGAACGATATGCAGGGAAAGGCTTTGTTACTTTCTCATTTCAGTACAGGTTATCCATTAAAAAAGACGGAAGCGTTCCTCATCCGGATATCACTCCCGTGGAATGTGTAAAAGATGCAAGATCCGCATTACGTTGGCTTAAAGAACATTCAGAAGAATTAAATATTGATCCGAAAAGAATTATCGCCTCAGGTCAGTCAGCCGGCGGACAACTGGCACTTTCCACTGCTCTTGCCGAAGATGTGAATGAATCGACAGATAATCCTGATATTGATCCCACTCCCGCAGCATTTTTGCTATACTCAAGTAACGTTAACACGGTGGAGGCCTGGGCTGATATGTTGCTGGCAGACAGAAGGGACGAGATTTGGTCTATATCCCCCCAGCATACACTGAAACCCGGACTTCCTCCTGCCATTGAATTCCACGGAACCGATGACCCTACTGTTAATTTTTGGATTGTTGACTATTTTAGAAACAGCACAACAAAGCTTGGAAATTATTTTGAAATGGTTCCTCTTGAAGGACGGGAGCACTACCTGGCTCCGGATAATGAAAAATATGCCACTTATTTCGATGAAGAAATCATGGAACGCACAGATGAGTTTTTGATTAAATTCGGGTTTATGCCGGATGAGATAGAATGACACCTATTTCTCAGCATCCCTCTGCTTTTTCTTGATCTCCTTATGTCTTCTTGCATTCAGATCAGGATCCTCACTCATCCATACCCAGAGTTTGATAAGCCCGTTCTGGTGCGCACTTGTAAGGAAGCTTCCGTCGGTATTAGAATTACTGATGCTTTTTCTATTAAGATTTCTTATTAATACACTTTAAAGCCGCCTGATGCTTGCATTAGGTTTATTTTTTCAGAAGATCCCTTATTTCTGCCAGTAACTCGATGTCTTTAGGAGTGGGCACTGTCGTATCCTTTTCATCATTCGCCCGGTTCTTCAAGCGATTAAAGGTATGGATCACAACAAATATCGAGCTTGCAATGATCAAAAAGTCCAGCATTACCTGGAAAAATGATCCATAGTTTACAGTAACCAGTTCCTGGGTAATGTTTCCGAAAGAATCATAGGCCTGAGGTTGGAGGACAATCCTAAGATTTGACAAGTTCACTTTTCCAATCGCCAGGCCCAGAAAGGGACTGATAATATCGTGTACAAGAGAGCTGATAATCTCATTAATGGAAGCCCCGATAATGATGCCGATTGCCATGTCGAACATGTTGCCTTTGATGGCAAATTCTCTGAATTCTTTGACTATTTTCATGATGTCTGGTTTATAAGCTATTTATTAATAATGATGCTTAGGGTCTCCGTTAAGGCAAATATGTCAGGGGATTCACTATGATTATAAGCTTAGGGTTTCTAATTTACCAGGTTAAAGGATATATCATTGGTTTACGGATTAATAAAAACCTTCAAATTTGCATGTTACATCCGGATAAAATCCGATGGAACTTTTCCAAAACGTGATTTAAAGGACTTCGTAAAATGAGAAACATTTTTAAAGCCTACCATATATGTTACTTCGCTGACATTATAGTTGCCCTTTGAAAGGTATTCGAAAGCTTTTTTTAGCCTGATGCCCTGTATTAATTCATTAACGGTCATTCCGGTAATATTTTTCACTTTCATAAAAAGTTGACTTCTTCCGGCACCTACTTCCTTAGTGAGCATCTCTATACTTAATTCGGGATCTGAAAGATGCTCATTTACGAAAAGGACAATCTTTTCAATAAGTGGATCTTCTCCTGGTTTTTTATTCTCCTTTTGTTCGATAAAAAGGTTTTCGGCAAAATTCTTTCTTAACTTTTCCTTCAGATTTAGTATATTATCAATTTTAGCCTGTAGAATTGTGGGATTAAATGGTTTAAAAATGTAATCATCCGCTCCCGAGAATAAGCCCTCAAGTTGACTTTTTTCGTTAGATTTTACAGTCAGCATAATGAAGGGAATGTGACAGGTAAGATCGTTCGATTTGATTTTGGTACAAAACTCAATACCATTCATAACAGGCATCATTACATCGCTAAGAATGAGATCGGGCATTATCTTTAAAGTTTTACTGTATGCTTCTTTACCATCGAAGGCGGAGTAGATTTTAAATTTATCCCTGAGGACTGTACATAAAAACTCGTTTAAATCTACATTGTCTTCGACTATTAGGATACGAGTAGTTCCTTCTTGAATCTTTTTGGTATCATCTTTCCCGGAAACAGTAATTTGAGAAGTTGATTGAGCTGTAGAAGATATTTTTCCTTGTATGCTTTTATTTAAATCACTGTTTATATCAACCGGAATTATCACTCTAAAGCAAGAACCTTTCCCGGGTTCACTTTCAACAGTGATTTTTCCGTCATGTAATTCAGTAAGTTCTTTCACAAGGGATAATCCAATTCCCGTACCAGGAATGACATTACTTTCCTTATTATGCGATTGGTAAAAAGGTTTAAAGATCCTTTTGATTTCCTGCTCACTTATACCCTTACCCGTATCCTCTACGGTCAGATTAATTTTTTGGGAATCCTCTTCAGAAAGCGTGGAAAACCTTACAATTATTGATCCTCCTTCATTAGTGAATTTAACTGCATTTGAGATAAGATTACTGAGGATCTTATCCAGGGCTGAACCATCAAAAGAACAAATGCAGGTTCTCTTATCGGACTCAAATTTCAGCCTGATTGATTTAGTTTCTGCGAAAGGTATGAATCGATCAGTTATCTCCTTAAGTAATGGAATGATGTCGTCAGTTATTTTATGTAAACTAAATTTACCTTCATCTATTTTCCTGAGGTCAAGTATCTGGTTTGTAAGATGGTAAAGTTTATCAGAATTTGATTTAATAATTTTCAGGTAATTGGAATTTAAAGAACCCCATTCTTTCTTATCCTGGAGCATTTTTTCCAGGGGTCCCATAATTAATGTTATTGGTGTGCGAATCTCATGTGTAATCTTGGTGAAAAAATCTAATTTATATTGATCCAGCTCGCGTTGTTTCTCCAGTTTCATAGTAGCCAGGCGGGCTTTGTTTTTTCTTCTTTCTTTTTTAAGTGCAATTTCACGGGCTAACAAAATGCTAAGGATAAAAATAAGAGTATAACCTGCAAAAGACCAGCCTGTTGCCCACCATGGTGGCAGAATTAAAATACTAAGTTGTTTTCCATCTTCATTCCATATGTTATTGCTATTTGCAGCTTTTATGTTTAATGTATATGTTCCGGGAGAAAGATTCAAATAGCTAACGCTTCTTCTGGTTTCCAGATAGTTCCATTCTGTATCTATACCCTCCAGTTTAACGAGGTAGGTATTCTTATGCGATTTATAATAATCAAGTGCAGAAAATTCGACAAAAATGCGGTTTTGATTATGCTTGAGTTTAATTATTCTCAGGTTATTCAGGTTAGAATCTGAGGGTTTTCTTTGAATTGTATTTTGATCATATTCGAAAATATTTTTGTTATTAATTTCCAGATTTGTCAATACAATCTCCGGAGGTTGATTATTAATTCCCATGGAAGAGGGATAAAATGAAATCAGGCCATGCTGACTCGGAAAGTGGAGCATACCATCAGAAGATTGTGAGCTGGAACAGTAGTGGAATGCAACATTTGGAAGCCCGTCTTCAATGCTATAGTTTTTTGTTAATGGCCTTGGGTGACTTTTGTGTGCGTAATAATCGATTTTACTTATCCCTCTGTTGGTTTGAAGCCATATAGAACCATCATTATCTTCCTTAACGGAATAGATCACATCGCTTATCAATCCGTCATCGGATGAGAAGTGTCTGAATTCCTTTTCTTCATAAAGATATAGGTTAAGTCCACCTCCATTAGTGCCAATCCATATGTTATTACGGGAATCCTGATGCAGACATAATATATCATTGTTAGTCAGTTCATGACGTGCGATATAATCATTAAAAAAGTTTGTGAATTCCTGAAATTCCGGATTATACACGGTTAATCCTCCAGAAAGCAAGCCCAGCCAGATCTTTCCTTCATGGTCTTCTATTATCTTTCTAACGGACTTAATTTCATCTACTGCCTGAATATCAAATACAGGGTAATGTTTTTTTCTGATGAAATTTCTATTAAGATTAAGGAGACCTTGATCGTGATAACCGATCCAAATATCATCTTTCCCGTCAAAATGAATATCATAGATTCGGGTCAGTGTATCCAGATATTTTGCATTTTGAGGACGGGTGAATTTTTTTGTTTTACGGGAGAAGAGCCATAAACCCATATCCCAGGTACCTATCATCAAATTCTCGTCATCCAGGGGAGCAATACTTGTTATGAGAACGGCTTCTTTTATCTGACCGGGAAGTTTATAGATATTTTTCCTTTCTTTCTTTTTTTTATATTCTATCAGTCCGTTTTCTGTACCCAGGTATAATACGTCATTCGATTCTGAATACACGGTATGAATTTTATTTAGCAGGTTATCCGGTTCCTCCATATCAGGAATAAAATGCCTGAAATCTTCATTCTTCAGATAATACTTATAAACTCCGAACCCCCGGGTACCTGCCCACAGGATGTTTTGTTTATCCAGGTACAAGGAATGTATGGGAATATTTTGAGGATATTCAGGAAAAATAAAATCGGAACGGAAAGGATAGTATTTTTTTTCCTGTGTGTCAAAAATATAAATTCCTGCATAAGTGCCAATTAAAAACCGATCTGATTTCCATGAAATCATGCAATTAATGAGGTTGGGAAGTGCATCCGACTGCAGACCGTTAACGGGAAAATTAGTTATCTTATCTTTTCCGGTATCGATTAAAAAAACACCCTCTCCGTGAGATGCTACCCAAATGGAATTATTATTGCCTGGTATGATAGAATAAATATATGGTCTGGACACATCTGAAAGATAGTTGGTCACATTATCCCCTTCTTTTCTAAATACACCTTTGCCTCTTGAACCGATCCATAAATTATCCTTTTGGTCAATGGCCAGGCAGTTTGCAAATAATTTACGGCTAATAATTTCATTTTCATAAAGGCAGATACTGTCTTTTACCGGGTCCAGAAACCATAAGCCTCCCGATGTGGCAAACCATAAAACATCCTCTTTATCCTGTATGATATCATAAACAAATATTTCGGGTTCGACCTTGTGATTTAAATCATATGCCAGGGTATAAGATTTGGTTTGCATTTTAGGTATATGCACTCGTAAAATTTCATTCCTGCTTGCACCGATCCATAAATTATTATTCCTGTCTTCATATACGACGTTGATAAGTTCATTGGGAAATTTATTGATTTCCTCACCATATATTGAAAGATCCAGGCATTTGTAAGCATCGTATCTGTTTAATCCATTATCAGTTCCGAACCAGAAAAAACCTTCAGAATCCTTTTCTATTTCACTCACTACGCTATGTGAAAGAGAGTGTTCCTTAGATATGACATCCAGATAATAATAATGTGATTCCGGTGACTCTCCAAAAGCAAAATTGTGTTGGAAAAGGATAACCAGCAGGATGGTTAATGACCAACTATTCGTCCTGTCAATTCTATCTGTATTTATTTTTGATTTACCCAATTGTCAAATTGCATTTCATGTTTGTTTATTCCTGGAGTTGAAAATAAAAATTTTCTGACTTACCTCACATGTATATTCATCTATTTTGCGTTATTCACAATAAAGAAGGGGTTTTGGATTCCTGGAACAACATCCCGGACGCTGGGAATAACCCGATATTATCATTTTAAATAATTTTAACGATTGAATCCAAAAGCCGGATATGAATTTATTAAAAAAAGTGAATTAATTAAAACTTCAGACTGAATAATAAAATAAATGATGAGAACAATATTATACAAAACGATTATCACATCTATTTTATTTTTGTATAGCCTTGTGCTTTTCTCCAGGGGTGTTCCAGAGGATATTGTCAGGGGAAAGGTTATTGATGCCGGTACAAATGAGCCATTGATAGGTGTCAATGTAGTAATCAAGGGTACTACTAAGGGAACCATAACTGATTCTAATGGTAACTTCCAGGTTGAAGTCGATGGAGAAAGCGCAACTCTCGTATTTTCCTATATAGGATATATTCAGGTCGAAAAACAAGTATCTGCAGGTGAGGAGTTAATTATAGAATTATCCCCCTCCGTGAGCACTCTGTCAGAGGTTCTTGTGATAGGCTACGGAACTCAAAAAGAGAAAGATATTACAGGGGCAGTAAGTTATATGAAAGAGGAAGATCTTGAAGACATGGCTGTGACGAGTATCGATCAGACATTACAGGGTAGAATGGCAGGAGTAGTAATTATGCAAAATTCTGCTGCACCTGGTGGGGGTGTTTCGGTGAGAGTACGAGGGGTAACTTCGGGTCAAAGCAATGAACCACTTTATGTTATAGACGGCTTACCGGTATACAATGACAATTCTCTCAGTGTAGCTACCAGCATAGCTCCCAGTGGAGGCGGACAGTCTCAGAATGTACTGGCAACCCTAAATCCATCCGATATAGAAAGCATTTCCGTACTCAAGGATGCCTCTGCTACTTCTATTTATGGTGCGCGGGGAGCTAATGGAGTAGTACTTATTACCACTAAGCGGGGAAAAAGCGGAAGGACCCGTGTGACATTTGACACCTATCAGGGGATACAGGAAGTAGCAAACCGTTATGATCTGTTAAATGCGAAGGAATTCGCACAATTATCAAAAGATGCTGCAGAAAATGACGGCTTGAAGCCTTATCAGGGGGATGACCCTGCTTTTCCTGATATACCTCCTTTCTTTAATCCTGACCTTGCTGAAAGAGAATTCGGAGAGGGTACTGACTGGCAGGATGAGATATTAAGACGAGGCAGGATGTCGAATTACCAGTTGAGTCTAAGCTCAGGTTCTGAAACAAGTCAATTTGCACTTATGGCCGGATACTATAATCAAAAGGGTGTAGTAGAAAATTCGAATTTCGAACGTTATTCCTTGCGTCTTAATACGAATACAGAAGTGACAGAATGGATGAATATCGGAGCTTCTGTTTCTCTTACCAGGGCTGAATCTGATATCATCCCCACTGATGGTGTAGAAGGAAGCAGTGTTGTTATCACACCCGCTTTATCGTACCTGCCCGTGATCAGGCCCAGAGATGCAAACGGCAATTTCAGTACAGGAACTCCTTCCTATTTTGCTAAATTAAACAACCCATTAATAGGTATATATTTAAATGAAAATACCACACAGATAAACCGGGCATTGGGAACAATTTTCTCTGAAATTACGATCTGGAAGAAATTACGTTATAAAATAAATTTCGGTTTTGATTACAATGCTCATGAGGGTACCAGTTATGTTCCGAGATATACAAGCATTGGCGGTATAAATCCTGAAAAATCAAGCAGAGTACAGGCAGGTAATATTGAGAACATGTGGTTGATTGAGAATACTTTGAACTGGAGTGAATCCTTCTCAAATCATACAATTGATGCTATGGGAGGATACAGTGCCCAGAGTTTTTCAAGAGAAGGTGATTATCTTTCTGTAATGGGTTTCCCAAATGAAGAAAATACCACGATATCCAATACAATCGAAGTAATAGAAGCTGAAGGAGGATTAAGTGAATATTCTCTGCTTTCTATGTTTGGAAGGGTCAATTATAACTTCCGTGAGAAGTATCTGGCGTCTTTTACACTCAGAAGGGATGGCTCATCGAGATTTGGCAAAAATAACAGGTTTGGAGTTTTTCCTGCTTTTTCGGCGGGTTGGCGTCTGGTGGACGAGCCTTTTCTAAATTTACCTTCTGAGATAAGTGAATTGAAGCTTAGATATTCCTATGGTAAATCAGGTAACCAGGAAATAGGAAATTATTGGTCAACAATGAATATGGTTTCACCTGAGATCGCTTATGCTTTCGGGTATACAAAACATCTTGGAACCTGGCCCCTTAGTATACCGGTTGAGGACTTGAGCTGGGAAGAAACCACTCAGCAGAATGCAGGTCTGGATCTGGGCATTTTCAATTCCCGCTTTGAACTCACACTCGACTTTTATAAAAAACATACCGAGGGTGTACTGGTAGAACTCAGAGCTCCTGTTTTATCAGGATACGCTGATCAATACTGGAAGAATAGTGGAGTAATAGAAAATAAGGGTATTGAAGTACTATTATCAGGCAGAGTTATCTCTACTTCAGATTTCCGCTGGATGAGTGATCTTAATATGTCTTTTAATGATAATAAAATTGTTAGCTATCCGGGGGGAGAAGGAGAGGGGAAGCCTTATGAACAGGACCTGGGTGGATTGATAGGACTAACATTATTGAAGAATGGAGAAGCATTGGGTAATTTCTATGGGCTTGAAACTGATGGAATTTTCGAATCACAACAGGAGTTAGTCAATTATTCCAAAGATGGAAAACTTATTCAACCAAGGGCCAGTGTCGGAGATATTAAGTTCGTGGATCAGAACAACGATGGAATTATAGATGCGGAAGACCGCACTATTATCGGGAATGCTTTTCCGGATGCCGTTATTGGATTTACAAACCGTTTCACTTATAAATCCTTCGAGCTAAGTGTTTTTCTTTTTTCGATTCTGGGTAATGAAGTATATAATGAGACCAGGTCAATGCTTGAGGGAATGACCGGAGACAGGAATCAAACCGCGAATGTTCTTAATCGCTGGCAATCGCCTGAAGAACCTGGTGATGGCATTACGCCGAGGGCTACCAGGCTAGACCTGAATTATAACCGAAGGCCTTACACAGACAGATGGATAGAGGATGGAAGTTTTCTCCGGGTGAAAAATGTAACGCTTTCTTATATATTTCCGGCGAAGCTTTTACAAAAACTCTCCATTGCCAGTACAAAAGTTTATTTAACCGGACAGAATCTACACACTTTTACTTCTTACTCAGGTTTTGACCCGGAGATAAGCTCAAATGGCCAGAGCGCATACTTCCCTGGTTATGATCTGGGTGGATACCCCCAGGCAAGATCTGTATTACTTGGAGTTTCAATTACTTTTTAAAACTGTTAAAATGAAAATTGTAAGAATATTTGCCATTCTTTTAGTTATCATAGTTTCAGGCAATGCCTGTTCAGAAGATTTTCTTTCAAAGAGTGATCCTTCCTCAGTATCTGTTGAGGATTTTTATAAGACAGAAAGAGATTTTATGATGGCTCTTGCAGGTACATACAATGTTCTGGTAAGGAGTGATTACTATAATCAGACTTTCTGGAAATATTATGAGATAGCTTCTGATGATGCCCAGCCGGGAGATGATGCTGATTTCGTTTCTTTAATGGGAAATGATCTTGATAACTTCACAGTAAGGCCGGATAACATGGTCCCTCTCAATATTTTTGCCTCAAGTTACATAGGTATAGCAAGAGCAAATACGACCATGACACGTGTGTTCTCTTCAGGCTTAAATGAGGAGTTTGTAAACCAGGTTATTGCAGAAACCCGCTTCTTAAGGGCTCTCTTTTACTTCAATCTTGTCAGAAGTTTCGGTGATGTGCCTATGATTGTTCAGGAGGTGACAGATCCTGAGCTGGTAGCAATTCCACGGACAGATAAGAATAAAATTTATGAAGATCTGATAATTCCGGACCTTCAGTATGCAGCCGATTTACTTCCATCAATCAGAGCCGGTGACAACATTGCACGTGCTACAAGCGGTGCCGCCAAAGCTCTTCTTGCGAAAGTATATCTTACAAAGGGAGAAGAGGATAAAACAAATTACAGAAAAGCAAGAGACCTGTCCCTAGAATTGATCAATAGTGATCTCTATAGCCTGGAGGAAAATTTTGAGGATATTTTCAAAAGAGAAAATGAATTTGGTGTAGAATCAATTTTTGAAATCAATCATATTTCCGGGCAGGAAGACTATGACAGAGAAGGTTTCGGGCAAGGAAAATACCAACCTCAGCGTAACGGGCTCGGAAGTTATTACAATCTATCCTTTGCTCCAAGATTTAAAGGGCCCGCACGAGTGGGTGATTCCCTTGGCGACTTTTCTTTTGGTGGCTGGGGGTTTGCCCTTCCTACAACATCTGACGATCCCCGGGATGAAATGTTTGAAGTTCCCGAGGGAACAGGTCTTGTGGAAGCATTCGAAGAGGGAGACCTCAGAAAGGATGTAACTATCCTGAATTATTATGAAGTTGCTGAAGAAAAGGGATTGCCTGTTGACCGGTCGATAAGTCCTTACAATGCAAATAAATACGATGACTGGGAAGAATCAGAAAATGGAGAGGCAGATGATAATTATATCCTTTTACGTCTTGCAGATATTTACCTGATGTTTGCTGAAGCAGAGAATGAAATTAACAACGGTCCTACGCCGGAAGCTTATGATTATCTGAACAAAATTAGAAGAAGAGCCTATGGACATAATATTGAGGAATCCTCTGATGTAGATTATAGTGATCTGGATTATGAGGGTTTTCTGGATGCTGTTTATAAGGAACGAAGACTGGAACTGGCTTACGAAGGGCATCGATGGTTTGATCTGGCCAGAAGACCTCAAAGGGCCATTAGAGTGATGAAGGCCCATGGAAAAAATGAGATAACGATTGAGAAGCTTTTATTACCAATACCTCAATATATTATCGATGAGTCTGAAGGGTTAATCACACAAAATGAAGGTTATATATTTTAATAAGTTATACGAATTCTCAAATGTTTAATACTAAATTTTATCAATTATGAAAAATCTGGCTATTTTAAGCTTATTAGTTATTATGGGTCTTTCTATCATGTCTGTTAGTTGTGATAGGGAGGATGACCCTCAGGCACCCGAATTGAGCATTGAAGTCTCACCGGTATTAGTAAATGCTGAACCCGGAGAAATGATCGAATATACCATTATTCTTTCCGGAGACCTCTCTTCTGTAAGTGTGGATGGAAACGAGATTAAGAGCTACACTGCTCAAACTTTCAATGATACAATCGTACATAATTACATTTTCTCAGAGACGGCATCTGCAGATACAGAGCTGACCTTTACTGTAACGGATAATTCCGGAATGACAGAAGACTATCCTGTTATGATTGGTTACATTCAACCGGATTATATGCTGGCAGATTTTAGCGAAAAGAAAGCCGACACTGCAGCATGGAGCGATTGGTGGGAAGGTCTTGATCTTGCTGGCTATCCTGGTGCTACATACGCCGGTGGAGATGCTTCGGATGCTATGTATGTAACCTGCAGAGGTAGCTACTCCAATCCTGAAATTTGGAACTTTAGTGCTACTTTACCGGAGAATGAAGGTACAGGTCTGATGATCACGCGTGCTTCAATAGAAAACGATGATGGAACAACAGCCTGGGACGGTTATATGATCCCTGTTTTTGGGTATTATGGAGAAGGAATGTCTCAACCCGATGAATCTCAATTAAACCAGGTTCAGGTAGGAACCCGTGTTATTGCTGTCGATGTTTATTATGAAACAGATCCGGCAAGTCCTGCTTCCTTCGATGACATCAGTCTGACCAATGATGGAAAAGGAGTTAAATTCCAGTTCCGTTTAGGAAATCACGCGAAATTTGTTGAAAGTGGGGATAAAAAAGGATGGTTCCTGGCAAAAGAAGCTTTTGTTTCAGAACCGAACCAATGGGTAACACTTTATTTTAACCAGGATGACGAAGGAGAGCTGGAAAATATCCAGGGAAATGACGGATTGGATGCTATTGCTGCAGAGGTTGATTTTGCATGGTTTGTTCCTGCTTACGGATATCCTACTTTCGACACACATAAAGTCTATGTGAAAAACCTTCGTATTACCAATGTACCTACGGAATAATAAAAAATACGATCATAGTAGGTATTAATTGTTAGTTTATTGGAGACCTTATTATGTGGTTATGAGAAAGGGATGACACCCGTCATCCCTTTGTTTTTAAATTAGTTAATCAGAAAATATCTTTTGGTGGGAAGTTCTTGCTCAGGGAACCTGAATCACCAGCCAATTTAATCCTATCATTCATGTACAACAGACTTTTTTTATCCCTGCTTATTTGTTTCTTATATTTTCAACTGCATGCTCAATCTTATACTGACCAGGGAATCATTGAAAAGCATTTATATGTGAATAATCATCATCCGGATGCCTCGGATTCTAATATAGGTTCCGATCCCGAATTTCCTTTATACACATTAAGCAGAGCCCTGGAAGTAACAAAAAATATTCCTTCCAGGATCACTGTTTTTCCCGGGAATTACAGAGAATATCTGGATATATTTACTGATGAACTTCTTATCATCGAAGCTTCAGAACCTGGAACAGTTTTTATTTCCGGAAGTGATATTTTCTCAGCCTGGGATAAGGAAGATTCTCTTTTTACCGCCATCTGGCCATATGACTGGGGATATTTTGACGATTCAGATTTTTGTTTCGGGCCCTGTGAGATGAGCAATTTGCAGAAAAGAAGAGAGATGCTTTTTGTAAACGGAGAGAATTATGTCCAGGTTTTATCTGTTGATTCTCTAAAAGAAGGTAGCTTTTTTATTGATGAAGCAAATGATAGGGTTTTTCTTTTTCCTGAGCAGGGCATAAACCCCAATGAAGAAGAAGTTGAAATCTCTGTCAGGGGGTATGATATTTATGATAAAGGAAGAAACGGTAGTCTTGTGAGAGCTACTGTATATAGGGGTCGGGGGCTCGTCCTTAAGGGTCTTACTTTTGAACACGCTGCGAATATCGCTCACCAGGGTTGTGTTTCCATTTCTGATACAGATAATTTGCGTATTGAAGAGTGTACTTTTCAGTGGAATAATGGAGTCGGTCTCGAACTTGAAAATTGCTCCCAGCTCACAATCTTTAATAGCCTGATGCAGAATAACGGTCAACGAGGAATGGGTATAGGCAATGGTAAAAACATGGAACTTGTTAAGCTTGATGTAAACAATAACAACTGGCGTATGAACAGTCCTAAAATGATATCTCATGATGCTGCCGGAATAAAAGTTTTTGGTAGCACAAAAAATGTTGTTCTTCAAAATGTTTATGTACATAATAATTATTCTCATGGTATATGGTTTGACTGGAACAATGAGAATTATAAAATTCTGAATTCGGTTATTACTAATAATCAGGAAGCAGGAATAATGCTTGAAGGAAGCCGAAAGCCTGCCTATGTAAGTAAATGTGAAATTAAAAAGAATGATATAGGAATAAAAGGTTACGGTCACGCCAATGTTACCATAGATAGCTGCATTGTGTGCGATAACAATATCCAGCTTTCTCTTGGACAGGATGGAAGAATTGTTGAAGAGGATAATGACTGGGAAATCAATAGTAAGGACTGGACGATATATCATTCGATACTCGCAGCTGAAAATAATGATCAGAAAATATTCGATTTTTTTGAATATAATAATCCTAATCAACCCTCCACACTCTCATCGGCAAATTTTTACAGAACTGTTAAATCGAATTTTAACCGATTTTATCATCCGGACAATCTATATGTTTTTCCCTCGGGTAAGAATCTTGAGGGAGGACAATACAATCTTGTGCAATGGAGAGAGCTGACAGGACAGGATAAAGATTCCTCATGGATGGATAATTATCCCTTCAGTTCTGTACGATCATCTAGTAATTAACCTTTATAATCCTACCTGCCAGGCTTGCAGTTTTAACATTTTTTGTGGCTCGTTAAATTTCAACCACGAATGTATTAAATGATCTTGGTTCTGTTTCTGTTCTGAATACTACATCATCAATTTTGAATTCTTTCACTACTCTATTTTGTTCTGAATTGTAATAAATAATAACATACTCATTTGATTTCTTAAAGGCTAAACAGTTTTCATCATTTGTTTTAATGCAATTTGCTCCTGAATCAATAAAAGAACTAAAATGTTTCATCAGGTAAAATTCGGGATTATAGCTGATCTTTTTTGTCTGCTTATCTATGCTTATCATCGAGTTATGTTTCCATCCCCACTTGCTTTTTCCTGTTTCATCAAGTATCATATTCCAATACAAATACGAATTGGCTCCATTAGCAAAATAATGCTTCATCAGACCGAAGCTATGTTCTGCTGCTTTCCTGTTATTTGAACCATTTCCACATTCAGTCTCAGTTTGCATTAATTTAAGATTCGGGTAATTTTTTTGTCAGCTGCTTTTACGATCCCCTCAAATCCTTCCGGTTTTAAATTTTCCGTGACTGAATTTCCGATATAGTATACCTTAATACTGTCAACTTGCCCATAAGCTGGTAATATGATCAGATAAAAGCTTAGGCTGAATAATACAAAGTATCTCTTATTTTGCATTGACGGAAAACTTTATTAAAGGGAAGTTTTTTCCAGACTTATTTCAAAACCTGGTATAGATTTCCTGAGCTTGTGAATTTCCAGGTTCAATGAATCTATTTTACTTTTTATAACCGGAAGTTCTTTTTTCACTTCTTTATAGAGATTTACCTGGCTTTCTAGATATCCGTAATATGATTTTCCCAGATCCTCTTCAAGCCTTGTCTCAACTATTTTAATTGCCTCGAATGAATCAGTTGCTGTTTTTACATCTGGAGCATAGAAGTATTCAATAAATGCAATATTTCTTAATTTGTCGGAAATGATTTGTCGCTTTAGTTCCACAAGACCAGCAATCTCAGAGGCATGCATTTTCTGTGGTGTAAAAAATTCACTCATGTTAATTCCTCTATCCAGGTCTGCTTCATTAAATACGCCAACTTCAGTTGAATTGATGGTAAGCATGTAGCTTCCCTCAGACAGACCTTGGGTTGTCAGTATTTCTCTGTTCATTTTCTCATTGAAGTCTGTCAATTTTGCTACCTCTTTGAATTCTGTTGTTGGAAAGGGGAGGGCTTTGGGGAAATATTGAAATTTCAGGATACTATCATGCAGTATAGCTTCTTTAATATTTGCATTTGTGCTTACTATCTTTTTATTCTTAAGATTAATTTCAACCGATGCCACAAGGGGAGAAAATTCCAGTTGTTCAATAATATTGGAAGCCATAATAAAATGACCAACATCCTGTGGATGGACACGATCAGGACCCACAATTGTTGTATCCGGATTCACTTTCTGTAAAATATTATTCAAAGAATCCATGACCTGAAAGTGATCTACCAGGTAGGAGTCAATCTTTTTATTTAGTTCTCTGACAATAATTGCACATCTTTCAAGAGCATCATTGCACCCATAGAGGTTCAGGGTCGCCAGTTTCTCTGCGTTTTGCTCATAGATGGAAGGAGTGAAAAGTACCACTTCAGCCCCTGAATTCAAAATTCTTCTTGTAAGCGAATCCAAATAGGTAGCGTAATTGGCAAGATTCCGATTTTGTTTCATTACCATTGAGTCTACCTTCAGGTTTTCCTGTCCGTACAAGTTTCTGCCTATATCATTCATTCCGAACATGACCGTCACAATGTCGGGTTCGTGATAAAGTAAATCATCTTTAAGTCTTGAAAGAGCTATTCCAGCCTGATCTCCGGCTACACCTGCATTTATAAATTCGAACTCCACATCCGGATAACGGGTTAGTAGAAATAATTCCAGATAAGAGTGATACCTTCCATCGTGGGTTATTGAGTTCCCCAGAAAAGCATAAGTGTTTTGTTTCTCAGGATTGATTAGCTTATGTTCATTGTTTCTTTCTTTGAATTCATATTTAACACCGCATGCGGTAATTATCCCGAATGCCTGTAAAACTATGATTAAACGAATTAATGTTTTCATGTTATATATTTAAATGTTCACTAATCAGCAAAGACTCCCGTATTATTTCAGATACACTTCAACTTCGTTTTTATTTTGAGCTAACTCCGAGGGAATTATGTTAGCGGGAAGAACAGTACCATTTAAAACGATTCTTTTAACTCCTGAACAGACTCCCTTGCTTTTCAAAATTCTGAAGCTATACTTTTTATTTCTGAACACTCTGTTAACAGAAAGTTCCTCCCAGTCTGAGGGCAAACATGGATCAATAAGTAGTCCTTTCCAATGTGGTTTAATCCCAAGAATGCTCTGTGTTGCTGCAATGTACATCCATGCGGCGGTTCCTGTTAACCATGATACATTGGCCAGCCCAAATTTATCGGACTCAGGGCCAAACAGGTTGGATGCATATACATATGGTTCCGCCTTATATCTCCACGCGCCTGCTTTTTTCATTGCCATTGCAGGAATTAATTGTTTAAAATATTTCCAGGCCTGATCTCCACGGCCCAGCATACATTCAGCCATAATGGCCCAGGTATTGGCGTGGCAGAAAATTGCAGCATTTTCACCGGTACCTTTGTTGTAATTGGTTAAAGGGTCAGAAGGATCCGGGAATGTAGTTATGGAGGGATGAATCAATTTAATTCCCAGATCAGAATCCAGATTTTGTTTTACAATGTCCATAGCCTGTATAGCTCTTTCTTTTTTCGCAAATCCTGATAATACTGCCCATGACTGAGCGTTCAACCAGATTTTTGCTTCCGGATTATCCTTCGTTCCCAGATACAATCCATTATCCATAATGGCTCTTCTGTACCATTCCCCGTCCCAGCCGATGCTGTTTACAAGCTCCTTCTGCTTATTATATATTTCTTTGTACCATGATATATCTTCATTTTTCTTAATTAATTGTGCCATTTCAATTAGCTTAGGAAGCGTCACTCCCAATAGCATCGCCGTCCAGAAACTTTCCCCCTTGCCTTCACGACACACCTTGAACATTTGATCATTCCAGTCCGAATGCAACATCAAAGGCAAGCCTCTTGCTCCCCGGTTCTCCATGGTGAAAAATACTGCCTGTTTCAGATGATCATAAACTGTTGCGGTATCTTTATCGTAGTATGGAATAACTTCATGGAGGAATTCAACAGAATTTCCTTCCACAATGATATTCCATACGCCGAGAATTGGCCATAAGTGATTATCAGAATGTTTACGATGCACCGGATCCCATCCTTCGTATGGGAAAAAGTAATGATTAGTATGCCCATCTGAATATTGTTGCTTCAATAGCATGCGCATCTTATCTTTTGAAGCTTCAATATCAAATGGAGTTTGAGCTAGAATATCCTGGGCTGTATCACGGAAACCCACCCCCCGAAATGTGCCCGTCGCATAATAAGATATATTCCTGCTAAACAAAAAATTCCGTTGTGCCTGATACGGATTCCATATATTTATCATCCGTTGAGCATCGGGATCCGGAAGTTGACAACTGAACTTGTCAAAATAATCATTCCAATCCTTATTTAGTGCTGCAAATGACTGGTTGACAAAGTTATGCCCGCGGCTGTTTTTCAATGATCCATGAACTTCTGTTTCATTCATACCGGTTCCGAGAAACACGTTGATTGTTTTCTCTTCTCCTGGTTTTAGATCTACTTCCATCTGCAGTGCACCGCAAGGGTCGCCACCAAATAACATGGAATTGGTGCAGTCTTCATTTTCCAGTACATAAGGGTTAGATTCAGAGCGATATGTCCCGATAAATTCATCCCTGTCACCATCGTATCCTTTTATGGGATAATCGGATGCTAAATACACCAGTGGCGTTTCATTTGGTTTTGGTTGAGTTTCCACACCGTATTTAAAAATCAGGGCTTTTTCCTTTTCAAGGAAGTAGACACTCATCTGGTGTTTCATGTAGCAAACCCAGGATACTTCTCTCAGAAATTCCATCATTCCAAATTCTACATAAGCAAAAACATCCAGTTTCTTTTGCTGATCAGAATTGTTCCTGAGTTTAAGATTCCATATCAGGCTGTTTTCATAAGGTCCTATGAAATATCTCAGGCTGCTTGATAATTTTTCATTCTCGGCCTCAAAACGGGAATATCCCATGCCATGTGCTGCCTGCCATTTTTCTGGCTTGTATAACACAGGTTCTGCGGAGGGGCTCCAATAATTTTTTGTATTTTTATCTCTGATGTAGAAGTACATCCCCGATCTATCGGTGGGCAGGTGATAAAACCTGTACCTGTTAATTCTCCAGATTTGTGGGGATTTATAGAATGCAACAGCCCCACCTGCCTGCGACATCATGGTATGGAAGGTACCATTCGAAAAATAATTCATCCATGGACTGGGAGTATCGTATCTGTGTATTTTTACTTCACGGTTTTCATCATCAAAGGAATAATAAGCCTTTGGATTATTTCTTTCCTGCATTATTACTAAATCTATTAAATGATTTTTAAGTATTATTTTGATTGCGGATCATAATCGGGGTTTGCTGTTGGCATGTCTGCTTTCACCTCTTCCTGCCATTTATGGAGCTGGCCCAGTAGTTTTTTACGAATTTCTGGCAGACTATCAGAAAGATTACGTGTTTCTGCGGGATCCTTTTCCAGGTCATATAGCTCGGTAGTTCCCTCTTCAAAAAACTCAATTAATTTGTACTTACCCTCTCTAACTGCAGCTGATGGTTCTCCAAGCTGATAACTGTAATGTGGATAATGCCAGAAAATGCATCTCTTACCCAATGGCACACCTTCCATAAGATGATTATATAAACTTATGCCTTCATTCTCCGGCTGTTCAGCATCAGTCAGGTCGGCAAGGGTAGGAAGGAAATCCGTACTGGTAACCACAGCATCTGATACCCGGTTTTCAATCGTATTTTCCCAGTAAATTATAAGGGGCACTCTTATACCTCCTTCGTACAGATGTCCTTTTCCTTCACGATAAATGCCGTTATCTGTAGCAGGGGTATTCTCACTTTCGTCTTTATGTAAGCCTCCATTATCCGAATAGAAAATAACAACTGTGTTATCATCAAGCCCCTGTTTATCAAGGGTATTCATAATATAACCGATATTATGATCCAGGGTCTCCACCATACCGGCATACACAGGATTGGTCAACGAATTAAAGGAGTCATTCTGTGCTTTCTTATTGTACTTTTCTTTCAGCTCCGGTTTGGTCTCCAGCCATATATGTACCGTAAAATATGAGAGGTACAAAAAGAAAGGTTCATCCTTTTGTTCAATCACCCATTTCATGGCCTCTTTAGTTAACCTGTCCGTAAGAAATTCTCCTTCTGTACCCCCTGTGTGCAGGTCAGGTAATATAAAGTCACCATCGGTGTATGGATAAAAATAGGAAGGTGGAAGACCCGCTTCATTGCCAGCCACATTGGTGTCAAACCCGTGATCCTGCGGTAAGGAACCTTCATCTCCCAGATGCCATTTACCAAAACTAGCTGAGCTATACCCGTTTTTTTTCAGCATTTCAGCAATTGTAGTTTCTTCATGAGGTAGTTCATGAAGAAAATCCGGGGCTAATAAAGCTTCGGACTGCCAGGATGGTTTGCCGGTGATCCAGTCTGTAATATGAACTGTTGCAGGGTATTTGCCTGTAAGAATACTGGCTCTGGTAGGTGAACAAACCGGGGCAGAAGCGTATGCATTGGTAAATTTCACACCCTGAGCTGCCAGTGAATCAATATGGGGAGTTTCATGAAAATCGTTCCCGTAGCAGCCCAGATCGGCAATACTCATATCATCGATGAGTATGAAAATGATATTTGGTTTATCGTTTGACTTAGTGTTCCCGGAATCCTGAGAATTACATGATGTTAACAAAAGAGCCATAGGAAAGGCTAAATAACTGATTGTAAAGCTTTTCATATTTTTAATTTTTTCAACTTTTAATAGTTTACATAAAATAATCTTCCTGTTATAATTAATTCACTTTCCTCATCAGGTAAAGAATAACTCACTAAGCCCCGGTGGTTTTGAAATTCCCCGGGTACCTCAAATTCTGCAGCAGCCCAACTCAGCCCGCTCCACAAGGGTTTATTATACTCAAGTTTAAGTGGTATAATTTTATTATCAATTTTAATTTTAAGGATTTGTAGCTTATCGATAGTTATTCCATCGGGGTACCCTCCACCGGTTAAACGGCAGGGCATTCCATCGGGAAAAAACTCACGGAAAATTATGCGGTAAATGCCTGGTTGGGTAATCAGGAACTCGGCCTCCAGTGTATTTTTTTCAGTTTTTCGAAAATCAACTGCGAGTTCTTCCATCCCGTCAGGTATACTTACATCTTTTTCTTCACCGAGGTAATATTCTTCAGAACTGTATTTCCCGATACCTATCAGGACAAGCTGCTCAGGGCCAATTTTCAGGGTATTATCCGATAAGACTGGCTTGTAACCCGAATCATTAAATAAGATCGCCTTTTTGTCATCTAAAAAGTCTGACATATGATCACTCAGATCAATAGTTCTGTGTTTTTGTGAAGGATTTACCAACAGCAGAAGAGAACCCTCCTGATTATCGGCAAAGTACCCGTAATCTTCACCTTTTCCGGGAATCCCTCCTGTTAGTTTTATACTTTTGTTTTTTTGAAACGGAAGATAAAGATGCTGAACCTTTGCGAACCACTTAGCATCCTCATCGGAAAGCAGGTCGAGGTTTCCGTAATAAGTATTCATCCACCCGCCTCTTGCCAGCGAAAGTAAAAGCATTCCTTTCCAGGCTTTTTTTCCCCTGTAATAGCAGGTTCCTGTTTTACCGATCATGAAAGCAGAATTATCAATTCGATGTAAAGGAATATTTGAATCGAAATACTGTTTTACCATATGATCTGAATAGATGTCTTTTGAACGCCAAAAGTTCATACACGGAATATCAGCCAGGCGTGGATCTCCACAATAGAGAGAATCAAATGCTGCCAGCCATTCCGGATCTACATTTTTTGTAAATGGAGTCGATGTATCGAGGTAATATCCTCCATAGCCATTATATGCCAGAAAGAGGACATCCGGAAATTCCTCACGAAATTTTCCCACTGCATTCAGAAAGGCATTTTTATTCAGCAGAAATGCCTCATATGGCGAATATTTTTCAGCCCCATCAGGAGTAACAGCGGTAAAATCGGCAAAATCAAACTTAAACATTTTAACTCCCTGCTTTGCATAAATCCCAAGGGTTTCCATCAGATGAGGAAGGTATCCACCTTCAAACAGGCAAAAGGAGCGTTTATCCACAGAAAGTGAGTCTTTCCACTCCGGAACAGGATCTAAAAACCAGTATTCATAACCTGCTACCCTCAGATTGGTGGATATCCATAATCCAGGTCTGATATTGTGCTTCTCACAAAGTTCAAACCATTTGTCAGGTCCATTGGGCCATGATTCTTTACGCCATTCCCTGTAACCACCTGTTTTTGAGAACCAGAAGGCGTCCATTAAATAGTAATCAAATTGAACTCCCTGCTCACGCAGGCGCAATACTTCATGAAACTGCTTCAGGGCAATCTCTTCATTTAATCTTATGTCATCGGATAACTCATCGTAAGAGGCCCAGTTAATATAAACCGAGACGGGTTCCTCTATATGGATTGAGTAGTTTTTCAATGTTTTATCAATGTTCCTGTTGTTCTGCATTATCTTTTTTAGGTTTCCTGATTACTAAATATAAAAACAAAATCATCGGTATGACTTCAATCGCTGTTGCTAAAAGAAAGGTTCGCTGAACCGAACTGAAATAATCGGATAAAAATCCGGTAATGTTAGTACCAATAAGACTTCCAAGGCCTGCCCCTGCCAGTCCGTACATCATTTGTGAAGAAGCTTTCAAACCTTTTGGAGCAAGGTTACCCACAAGGGTTACTGCACCTGCAATGAACAGACCCGCCGTTGCACCGTGCAGTGCCTGAACTAATACCAGGGGTGCTGCTGTGGTTACAATGGAAATTATAAACCACCTCAAGGCTGTAATAATGACCGCCAGCAATAATATGGTTTCCAGGCGGAGTTTTCGTGTAAGCCAGCCAAAAGCCATTAAAACAAGTACTTCTGTGGCTGTGGCCATGCCTGCTGTTAAACCAAGTACCGACTGGCTTAAACCCAGTTCCTGGATTAGAGGTCCAATATAAACTCCAAAAGGAGACATGCTTATGTAGTGAAAAACAACAGCAATAAGAAATATGGTGAATGTTCGATTCCTGAACAATTGTTTTACCTGTGACATCTTGAGTTTTTCCGGACCTTCTGTGTTTCTTTCTTTAAGGGTGAGCGAAACCAGGAATACAACCAGGAAAGAAATGATTAAAACAGTGAACAACCAGGGTGAATCACTTTCAAATCCCAGATAATCCATGACGATTCCGAAACTGGCAGAAGCCACAAACCAGCCCAGGGCAGCCCACATTCTGATTTTTCCGTAATCACTATCTCTTTCCTTTGCCCTTGCTGTAGCCAGGGAATCAGCTATTCCCATTATTGGTACATTAAAGAAAGAATAGAAAAAATAACTCACCAGTAAAAAAGTATACCCAATGCCCGGAGTTAGAAATGGAAGAAGGGAAATTACCACAGCAAGCAAAAGCAAACGGATGATTAATGCCGGTCGCTGAGTGCGGTCTGCCAGGACACCAAAAAGGAGAGGTACGAAAAATGCAAGGATATAGCCTATTGATGTTAAGCCTGCGATTTGTTTTCCGGAATAACCACTTGCACTCATATAGGCCGGTAAATATGTAATGATGAGAGCGAAACCGATATGGATGAAAAAGTAGAAATTTCGCATCAGATCGTACTTTTCCAGGGCAGGAAAGGTTAAAAAACGTGTATTTGATAAGTTCAACATGTTTTCGCTTTAATGATATATTAATCTTCGAGTATAATCATTGCCGTAAAAGGTTCAAGTACAATACTGTCAGTGAGTTTTTCTTCATAAATGGTGTAATGATCCCGAATGGTATTATCAATAGGAAATTCTTTCTTTTTATTTGTGTCATTTATGATGAGAGTTGACATACGAGGCCGATCCTCCGGATCGGCAGGTGCAAAGGAGGCCGATTTTTCATCCTTTCCTGTTGCTTTTTTCCATGATTCAAGCGTATGTTCTTCCCAGTGGCGGTGACCTTCTTGAAATGTCATCCGAACAATTGGGAATGTGTAATATGAACTTCCGTAAAAGTTAGAATTTGTCTCAACCGGCATAAATTCGGAGGAAATTCGACTTTCGATAAACAAAGACCTCTGATGACGTCTTTTTGCAAATAAAATATTATCTAAGGCCTTGCATCCATGAAGTGTTCCCGGCATAAAATATTCAGAAAATGCAAGACCTATATCATTATCAAAAGCAATATTACCGCGTATTATGTGTTCTCTGGATTCATCGTTTACCAGAATCCCCCAGGTTGCACCTGTAATAACATTATCTTCAATTGTGAATCCTACACATTTATTATCCAGGTAAATTCCATGTGCAAACCTGTGAAAGTCGGGTGTGGCAATAACATTTCCTGGCACATCAACCACTATGTTCTTACGGATAATGCTGTTAATGGAATAGTCGTAATCCTGTGCCCAACTGTATATTGCTCCTCCGTCGTTCATGAATAGCAGGGATTTTTTCACCAAATTATACTCACAAAGACAATTTTTTCCGTCCAGCCTTATACCGTGCAAGCCGGTATTTTGAATGAGATTGTGGGCTATATGGTTATGTGCAGAATCATAATCAAAGGCTTTTAATTCTTCTTTTACCTGTCTGATAATTTCGGATATATATGATTGTTCTTCTCCGGTAAGTTTTTCTTCCAGTGCGGTTATCAGAAATTTTTCATCCGCAAAGGGATAGTTAAGTAATGAATATAGTTTTTGTATAAGGCTCTCGGGTATTTCTTTGCTTAATGTTTGAAGACAATTATCGCTGATTGAATAAATAACTTCCGTTTTCAGCACGGCTATTCCTGTTCCATTATTAACTCCATCAAAACCATAACCGGGGTACATCCCGATCCGGTTCAGAGAATTATTCGTAATGGATGAATGCCCGGCATCAAGTGTGGCAATCCCTCGGCCTTTTATGTCCGTAAATGTGTTATTATCAATTTCAATATGATGACTGCCACTGTGCAGGTAAATACCATCCCGGTGTATGTAATGGAAGGAACAATTTTTTATAACACAATGATGGGTGCCTCCTTCGATAATGATTCCTCCCGCATAATATTTTTCAAAATGAATGCCGGAGATTTCAACATGAGCAGCACCTTCCAGCTTAATACCCCAGTCAAAAATCATCATTTCCAGGTGTTTCTCCTCAATCGCGCTTTGATCAACATCAATGAAATATAATTTTTTGAGATTAGCATCATAAAACCATTCTCCCGGTTCAGTCATAAATTCCAGTTTATTATCAAGGAAATATCCATAATCCTTGTTGCACTGGTAAATCATTGTATTCTCAAAATGTAATGTATCACCTGAATGTTCGGCAACCCGGGCTATTTCATATTGCCAGTTTACAGCTCGTATACGAACATCAGCTCCTTTACAATTAATACTATCAAGCAGTAATTCGCGGTCAATAAGCTTGGTCTTATCACCGTCATCAATAGTGAAAAAACCTTCAGAGGGATACCGTGCCAGTTGCAGCCATTGATCATCAACAAACACACCTCTGACCATTTTTCCGGTTGAGCAGACATAATTATTCTTCAATTGATCCTCCACTCTGAAACCGGTACTTCCTTTCAGTACCGGTCTACTCCCTTCACCATAGGAAGTTATCATAACAGGGCTTTCGCTGGTTCCGGAGGTATTTAAAATGCATGAGCCTTCAAATATATCTCCGCACTTAAAGCATATTTTATCACCTGAAGAAAGTGGGATATCCCGCATCCGATCCAAACTTTTCCAGGCTTGACCAGGTGAATTTCCGCTGTTATTATCGTCTCCTTTATTGGCGAAATAATATGTGGCCATATTTGTTTCTTTTTTAATATTTATTTAAGCATATACCAGTCCCAGAGAAGCGTAATGGATATCCAGATGAGGGGTAGGGCAATGGCCCAGATCCATAGTTTTGGCCATGACTTCAGTCCTACAAATGGGCCTTTAACATCCTCAAGAGTCCAGATAGTAAGATTGGTTAACTTTTCAGGGGTTTTTGGTTTTTCGATAAAGCTGAGAGTATAGCCAAGGATAACCGTTACGATGAACGAAAGAGTGCCAATGAAGGCAAAATTTATATCGGTAAGAAAATCCATGGTAAATGCAAGGACCAAGCCCACAATCATACTTCCTAAAGCTGCCCAGGACGTAGTTCTTTTAAAGAAAATTCCCAGCACAAACAATGCAATAATGACGCCCATAACATTTCCTAAAAAACCCTGTACCATTTCCATGGCTGAACGGGCTCCGAGAAACATAGGAACAAATACAAAGATTAGTATGATAACGAAAAATTCAATCCATCTGACACTGTTTTTCGCCTGCTTTTCCGTAATATTTTTCCTGAAAAATCTGAAATATATATCCTGTGCAAACAGGGAACTTGATGATGATAGCAATCCGTCTACCGTCGAAAGCAGTGCTGCCATAATCCCCGCAATTAATAAACCTCTTATACCAACAGGAAAATACTCGAACATCATAATTATAAATGCCTTATCGGGTAGAATATCCGGCATTTTTAAACGCATAGCCCCCCCTACAAGATAAGCCATAAACATCAGGATGGCATTGAATATACCGGTCATCACCAGGGCTTTTTGTGCATGTTTTTCGTTTTTTGAGGCAAGTAAACGTTGAGCCATACTGAAATTACAAACAATCCACGAAAGGGATGCAATTATTGCATAAGTTAGTACAGCGGGTAAGGGGAAAAATGCTTCCGTATCAAGATTGAAATCTGCCGGTGGTATAAGGCTGTTAAACTCATTGCCGGTAAGTCCTTTGAAATCAATACTTTGTATACCTTCAAAACCGCCAAGCAGTACAAAGCTGGTTATACCCATCACAAAAATCGTTATAAGCAAGAAAACAGCCTGCATAATATCCATGGTCAACATGGTTTTCAGGCCGCCATACATCACATAAAACCCGGCTATTAATGCAATCACAGAAACATTCACCCAGAATGGCCATCCCAGTAATTCTTCAAGTAATAATCCGCCCAAATACACAGCATAAGCAAGAAATGCAATTATTGTTGAAATCATTATGACAGAGAAGAATGCCCGGTTTATTACATTAAATCTTTTCTCAAGATACTCAGGTGTGGTTATAATTTGCGAGCGCCAGTAGATAGCTATAAAGAAAAGTGATGAAAACCACCCCGATATCCAGAAATTAACCCCATTCCACTGAATTACATAAAACCCATGGATGAAACTTAAGGCCGCTGTTCCCATAATGCCCGGATCAACAAACATAGCAATAAGGGTAAGACCCGTCTGCCACCATTTCAGATGTCTTCCACCTGTTAAAAATTCATGTGAGGTATTTGTTTTGGCGTTTTTACGGCTGAAATAAAAACCGATAACAAATACAATTATGAAGTAAATAAAAACAATAAGTGAGTCAACCAGATTATTCATTCTTGAAATTGTTTTAGTTAGTTTTCAGGAATACCATCAGCTAGGAATTAAACTGAATATGCATTATACCGGGTGAATGCATTTTTAGCTCAAGATATTCTTCATCCCCGGTCCTGTCTATTTTAAATCCTTTTTCATCTGCTGTCAACACGTTCATTTCTTTCCATTTATCTCTTTCCTCATATTTCAGATATGGAGGACTGCCCTGTTCTTTCCATTTCCGGATAATATTATTATCTTCTTCATTTACACGATATATTTTAAGGCTTTTTTCCTTAAATCTTTCCGGAAGGAGGATCCGCACTGTAGCCTCTTCAGATATGTCTTTTTCGGGAAGGAATTCAGGGTCGTAGATGTAGACCATTATTTGAAAGAAGTCGTCATTTTTACTTACAATTGCTCCGGAATAGGACATGGAGGATGTAACTTCTGCCTCATATCTTTCCTTACCCATCATAGATAAAAGCTGATGGGCGAAATAGGAAGGCTTTTTAAGTCCCTGTAGGTTCATCATACCATAATTCCCATGGAAGGTTTCTGCACCAAAGCCTAGCTGATTATAAATATCTGAAAGACACCAGTAGGCAAAGTAATCTGCGTATTGGGAAACCTCATCCATTGATTTTACGATAAAAGCCGCTTCATTTGCAGTTTCTCGCATCGGATCGAACGGGAACCACGATCTTCCCCATTCATTCCAGTGTATCTCTCCTTTAAAATCCAAAGAGGCTGCCAGTTCTGAAACTCCTCTTACTACTCCGCTGAGGAAATTGGGCGATCTGTTTATTTTGTCTTCCTGGGGACCTGCAAAAGGAGATAAAGCTGCATACTCACTATCATTATTGTAAATGTGACAGATAAGATAGTCTGGCATACAATCATTTTTTCCTGAAAATTCAATAAATTCCGGGATCCATTCTGCACGGGCTGTGGAAGGACCTCCAATTTTGAATTCCGGATATACCTTTTTTATGGCATCAAAGCTTACTTTCCATAGTTTGAAGAAATCTTCTTTTGTGCCTGCAAAAAAGGCTCCCAGATTCGGTTCATTCCAAATCTCATAATACCAGTTTTCCATCCTTTTCCTGCCATAACGGTAGATCATGTGCTCCAATGTTGCTATTACCAGGTTTTCCCAGTCTTTAAAGGACCTGGGAAGAGTTACGTTATTTTTTGTTTCAAATACCGTCTGATCACCTGCAGAAAGTGCTTCCGGCATAAATGTGGTAGTAAACATGGGCGAAATTCCTCTGTCGAGGAGCGAGTCAAAAATAAAGTCAATGTTTTGCCAGTTCCTCCTGGGCTGAGCCTTGTCATTGTCAAACTCCCGTGGATCTTTCCCTACTACAGATAAATTATCGTCAAATAGTCCTACAGCTCTTACATGTTTTAGACCTATATCCCTATGTGCCTCTTCAAGCTGGCTGAGGCAATCGAGACGCGTCATCCACAGCATCTGGTCTATATTTCCCAGACCTTCCCAGCTATGTTTGAAAGGGAGCCTGTCAGCTTTATAATCTGGCTTTACAGATATTTTCCTTTTATTATTTCTTCCGAACGACCGCATAATAAATACTTTTATTTTGTATTAGTTCTCTTTTTAAGCAGAATTTGAGATGAAAATGGCTCAATTACAAGCTTTTTAGTTCGTTCTTCCTTTAGGTTTATGTATTCTCCACTTAACTCTATTGTCAGCAAAGAATCCGAAGGGTTCACAAAAAGCCCGGGAACGGTGAAATCCGATTGGATTGCCGTTTCATCCAGGGTGGAGCCATTTATGTCATATCCTTTTGCTTGCCAGGCTTCCAGGTTCATTTCATCCTGCCGGCGAAAATTTGTATGGGTGGTGAGATATTTTATCACAAAGGGATCCCTGGGATTGTAATGGAAGTTACCATCTATTTTTCCAGGGTCAATTTCCGGATGAACATAGCTTTTTAAGTGAAGAGATTTTTGTTCATAATCCACACCGATCATTATATTCTGTGATATCTCTGTACCATAGATAGGCTTGCCTGGATGAAACTCTGAAAAACTGATTCCTTCTGTATTATCAAAAAGCGTATTATTTATTGCTTTGTTATTGAATGACAGGCTGTTGAACAGGATTCCTATCTGGGTTCCTGTTACAGTATTATTTTCCAGTTTTATATGATTTGCATTATTATCAACATAAATGCCTGCGTTTATGAGATGGGTCTTTGGAGAACCGGTAAGATTCCCATGAGAGAAGCTTACAATGTTGTTTTTTATTATATTATGATGAGTAAAACTTGAATCGAGGCCCCAGCAATAGATCAGAGCCCCGTCATTATGCGTCAGGAGGGCGTTTGAAACTACATTGTATTCACAGCTACTGTATACACCATCCATTCTTATTGCATAATTACCTACACTATCAATGCGGTTATGGCGGATTACATTATGACTGGCTATAATGTTATAACCTTCAGGACGAACTTCATGGTTTGTTACTATGATGCCCATGCCTCCGTTTACGCCGTTTATACCATATCCGGGTAGCAGGCCAATTCTTTTTATGACGTTTTTTTCAATAATTGTATTACTGCTTTCCAGGAGCGATATACCCTGTCCATAGACATCGCTGAGCGAGCAATTTGAAATGCAGAGTTCTTTGCTACCTTCCCTGCAATCAATACCTTTGAGCAGGATATTTCTGAAGGAGCAATCGCTTATATGAATATTTGAAGCCTTCTTATTAATCAATATTCCACTGTCATGGTATTTTTCAAAGCTGATTCCTGATATTTGCAAATAACTTGTATTCTCATTAATTACAATTCCGTTGCGGTATACACATACCTCGGGATTAGCAATTCTTCCCGGTTTGAAAACCAGTTCCTTACTTTCTTTATTAAAAGCCCAGCCATTTTCGGCCTTAATGAATGCTTCTTTATTATCAAGATAATATCCCCAGCCAGGATCACAGGTATAGCTTATTTGTTCGTTATTCCACAAAGAGTCGTTAAAAAATGCAGTATCAGCCCGCGTGGAAACAATTTTTTTGTATTCATAGCACCAATTCTTGGTGCGCATCCTGATCGTGGCACCTTCATAAGCTTCTTCATGGCCGGACAGGAATGGGTCCGTCATAAAATTTCTTCCACCGCCTTCAAAAAAGAGCCAACCCTTTTCGGGGAACCTTGCAGAGGGGAGCATTTTATCGTTTGCAAAAAGAGCAAAAACGGGCTTTTCAACAATTGTTCTCAGCAGTGAATCGGATGAATTATGCCAGCTGTCAATTTTTTCAGCTCCCGATAAAACAGGTGCCGGTCCTTCCCCATAAGAGGTGTAAACAAGATCCGAACCCGGTTTACCTCCGGCAGCAATAACTATACTACCACGAAAAATATCTCCGCATTTAAAAAATATTGTATCTCCTCCTTGCAGAGAAAGCTGGTTTAGTTTGGCCAAAGTTTTAATTGGCTGCTCAGCTTTTGTTCCTTCATTCCCATCACTTCCCTCTGAAGAAGAAATAAAATAATTTGTTGCATATATATTATGGAATGAACCGAAAATGATCAGGAAAAATATATTTATGCTTAGTTTGCTACTCTTCACCTTCCTCATGTCATCTAAATTCTGGTTATTCTAAAAAGAAAAGTCATTTTACAAATCTGCTGCTACCCGAAATACCATTATCCATGAGGATAGTAATTACATAAATTCCTTTATCTAATTCTGATATATCTACAGGACCTAATGTATATTTATCCTTTGTTATTAATTGTGATTCAAGGACTTTCTGTCCCTTCATGTTATAAATGTTTATCCTGCCTTCTTTGGTTGTATGACTGGACATTAAATTGATAAAGATTTCTGAGGTAGCCGGATTAGGATAGACAGAACCTATCATATTTAAGTGATGTGGTTCAGGAGTATTTGTTGGTACTATAAAAATTGACACAGAGACACTGTCACTTTCGCCGAAGAAATCCGACACAACGAGGCTGACATCCATATCACCTTTGGCAGTATAAAAATGATTGACGTTGATCTTTTCGCTGGTTTCACCATCGCCAAAGTACCATTTATAAGAATTCATCAATCCTTCCGGATCATAAGACTGATTACCAAAAAACTGAACAATAGTATCGTTGTAGAATTTATAATCAAGCTTTGCAACCGGAGGTAAATTTCCACCTACTTCTTCTGCTGATGGTTTCATCCATATAGAATTTAAATCCTGACCGGTCTGATCTCTCCATGCCTCAAGGCTTAACTGTCCACCACTAACACTAGTGCCATCAGGCCATCGCTGATCTCCAGTTGGATGAAAATAGCGGTTGGAATCTGCCGATACTGTCTGATAATAATTTGTACTTGCGTGGGTTGATGTATTCAGGTATTCAAAAAAAGAGATCATACCCTGAATCGGTGTAGCCGCGACTATTGTGGAATTCTTAATATTCCAGTTTTCGCAGTTTATTTCCCAGTCATTGTCCTGCCGGACTGTTCTGCCATCCTGGCCCAGACTAATCTGGCTTCCATTGGCAAACAGGAAACAACTATCGATGCTAACATTGGCATGCCCGTAGCCGAGGATTCCTATTCCGTTATAATTGATCCTGTTGTTCTTTAAAAAAGCAGGCTTTCGGCTTGCCTCCAGCATTATTCCTGCTTCCTGATTATTCTCTATGAGAGAATTTTCGATGCTGTAATTTCCGTTATTCCAATCGAACCAGATCGCGTGACAGAAGTTATCATAAGCATTAATATTAATTAATTGGCAATTATTAATGCCTCCTGCTAATTTTATTCCAGCGGCATCATGAGAAATAATCTTTGGTGCATTGGTTCTCCAGTTGTTTTTATATATTTCAATATTTTCAAGGAGAATATTTTCTCCACCACCTACGCCCATTCCTCTTTCTCCATTATGCCTGGTAATGCAGTTACGAACTGTCACATCAGAGCAATTTTGCATTTCAAAACCCACCCCATTGTTCCATTCAAATATACAGTTTTCCACCAGGAGATTTTGAGTATTTGAAATTGTAAGAGCATCCTGATGAGCAGTATTTGCTGTATGTTGTATTATTAAGCCTCTTAATATCAGTCCTTTGCTGTTAAATACAGATGCGGTAATAAGGCTTCCGTTTCTTCCTTCATTATAAATATTGTATCCTCTCGTTGATACTTCAATAACTGCATCTTCCATATCAAGGGAATCGGGAAGATTTAAATAGATCATGTCATTCTCTTCATCAACTAAAAAACTTCCCTCGATAAGAGCATCCATACTCAGCACTTGTTGCATCGGAAATGAATTGACAAAGAGTAATTCTCTTCTTTTCTGATAGTCTTGAAGAAAGCATGGCCCGAAGCAAAATTCAGAATCATCGAAAAACCCCCAATCATATTTCCATGAATGACTGTAGACGGAATCCTCCAAGATCCAATCTGTAAAAACATCGCTACCCGATATAATTACTTTTCCCGGTTCGGCAGCTTCGATGATCATCAGTTCGTTAGAGAGAATGTCTATATATGACCGGTAATGGCCCGGAAAGACTCTGATTCGCGAACGTATATCACTGCTAAGATCAATAGCTTTTTGAAGTGTTTTAAGGGGCAGTTCCGGATTTGTACCTGTGTTATTATCACTGGCATTGATATGGCTTTGATTTACGTATATTGTATTCTCAATATTTGAAGTGTCCAGAGTGGCTTGAGAGAAAGTCTCATGAGAAAAAAGTAATACCAGTAAAGCAGATATCAGTAACTTCTTCAACAACATTGTATGTATTTTAATGGACGGTTGCATTATTAATCTAACTAAAACTAACTGACGTTCAGCATAAAAGCACAGGGTTATAAAAGTAAATATTTCAAAATACACTTCGTGTTCTGAGCGTCCAAAAGCTTACACTGAGAATCCATTCTCCTATTTTCCCGGTGATAACTGTTATTAAGCAACCGTCCATTTTATTTTTGAAAAAATGAAAGGATGAGAGCAAAACCGGCTTTCATCCTTCCAAATGATAGATTTATAACTTGATAAATTTGGAAATACTTGTCATACCATCTGTATCCACTGACTTAATAAAGTATACTCCTTTATCGAATTCAGAAATGGAAACATTAAGTTCTCTTTTATTTACGTTGTTTATCCTTTTTACCAACTGCCCCAGTCCATTATAGATATCCAGGTATTCAACAGGCGCATTTATTCTAATGATGAGATTTTCGCTGGCGGGATTTGGATATACACGTAACTGGCTGTTATTATACTTACTTTCCTTAATAGAAGATAAACCGCCCAATGTCATGGTTTTGTATCCATTGGTTTGTTTCCAATGATTCCCTGTGCCATCAAAATAGGCTACTTCATGATCTCTGAGAAACATATCTCCGTCTTTTCTTCCATCATTATCAATAGTGATCATAGTGAAAAGTAGTTCAGTTCCTACTCCGAGGTCTGCTGGTATGTCGATATCTCTGAAAACCGCATCCCATGGGAATTTTATTTCGAATGTATAACCACCTGCATTTCTCAGGCTGATTCCTTCGGCGAATTCTACACTATAAGAATTCAGATCAGCATTCCCTGGATTTCCTGTAATTACATCGCTAACACCTGTATTAAATCTCCATTGAGTATCTCCGGGTTTTAAACCTGCATCAGATACATAACGTTCGTTAGAACCGCCAATACAGAATTCAATACAATCGAACTGAAAAGGTACATTTCGTGTGTCCCAGTCATTTGAGCTGCCATCCCAGTTAGTCACAGCTGCATCGGATATATCGGCGAAGGCATAGAGATAATCTTCATCCCATGTCATCGCGAATACAGTATGTAGATCCTGTTCTTCAGGAATTGTTTCCTCAGCGTCATTACTTGCATCGATTTTGTATATGCTTGCGGTATCCCATACAGCATTTTCCCAGATAGCTTCATCAGGCTTTCCGTCAAGCGTTATCTCCGAATCGGATTTGACTACATTGTATTTTAGAACTTTTGGAGCAACCACTGCCACTTCATCGCTGTAGAGGGAATAATTATTACATTCATCATAGGCTCTTACAAGGAAATTATAGTTACCTTCAGATTCAAAATCAAAGATTTCCATTTGTGGGTCGAAAACAGAGCCAATGAGAATGGTGTCGTCTCCATCGACGCGGTAAACTTCGTATCCATACACAGCAACATTATCTTCAGAGGCATCCCAGCTAATTATAAAACTGGAAGTAAGGTTTTCGTAAGCAAGATTTACCGGAGTAGTGGGAGGTATAATCTCACATTCATTACTTGGAATGGTTTTGCCATTTTCTGCAAGTTCTATGGTGCCGAATTTACTGGCAATATGATAAGCCTCACCTGAATCATCAAACCAGCTCAACTGAGCATCCCTGGTGTTATTGTTATCATTGTCAGTAATATAGATGTCAAAGCCAATCAGATCATTGACAGCAAAATCTTTTTCAATATTCATAGAATCAAATGGAAACTTATACTCTACCAGGTATCCACCTTCAAATATATTCTGACTGTATTCGGCATATCCGTTCATCAACTCACCTCCGATACGTAATTGGTACTGAAAATCATTTTCATCGTATGAAGACTCATTCCAGGGGCATCCCGGACAGGGATTTTTTGAGTTGTCCATATCCAAGTATACTTCAATATTATCGACTTTCCAATATGCCAGATCTTCTGTAGTAGTAAGAGTATCATCATTTACCTGAACCAGAAGATAAATAGAATTCTCATCCCAGTATAGCTGATGGTAACCACTAAAATCGAGCCCATCTCTTATGGATTCTTCACCGCTTACAACTGTATTGATGGGCCTCTTTTCCATTTCTGCCCATAGTGGATCTTTTTTGCCATCAATAACTATACCTTCAGGAACAAGTGTTTTACCGCCTTCAGCAAGAACAAGTGTTCCGAATCTGCTCGCATCATGATAGGCTTCACCGTCAATTGAATGCCAGCTTAACATCCTCTGCCTGGCTGAAGTGCTGTCATTATCTCCTATGAAGATATCAAACCCTATGGTATCTCCCTGAACCAATGGTGCATCAAGACCAAGGCTGTCCCATGGAAACATCATTTCAACGGCATAAAAGTTACCGGTATCCACTACATGGGCAATGTGAGGTATCTTTGTCTTGCCATAAACTGTATCCTGAGAAAAAACATAGTTAAACTGGTAATCATTATCGTCATATGAACTGACGTTCCACCATGATCCTTCGGGTAGTGGATTTTTGGAATTATCCAGATCGAAATAGATCTCCATCATATCATTATTGAAGTATTTAGGATGTGCCTCTGTTGTAAGAGTATCATCTTTCACTACTGCCCAGATATAAAATCCATTTTCATCATAATAAGTTTTAAAGCTTCCGCTAAGATCATCAGCAGCTATTTCCGGACCGCCCTGTAAAACTTTATTGATTTTATATTCAGGAACATCATACCAAACGGGATCAGGTTTACCATCAATCGTAACACCTTCCGGTACTGATGTCAGATTCCCTGAAACCAGTTCAAGAACGCCGAAGAGACTCGGGTCGTGATAGGCTTCGCCGGATGTGGTATTCCATCCGAGGTAGGAATCTCTTGATGTACTGTTATCATTATCACCAAGGGTGATGTCGAATCCGATGACTGCTGATTCTGTTAGGGCTTCAGTGAGACCAAGATCGGACCAGTCAAAGTGAAATTCCAGTATATATTTTCCCGCTGTTGTCAGGTCTGAACCAAAACTTACATCTGCTCCATCAGGTCCTCCGGATACTGCATCATCACCAATTGTCAGTGAAAACTGGTAATCATTTTCATCATAAGCAGTAACATTCCAGGGGGCACCTGGTTTAAGAATATTTTTGGAATTATCCATATCAAAGTACACTTCAGCCATATCATTCTTGAAATACTGTGCTTCAGTGGTGGTAAGTGTATCGTCAAGGACTTCAATGAGGAGATAGATGCCCTGGGCATCCCAGAGGATTTTATATTTAGCACTGAAATCATTTTCACTGCTAATGTTATCTGCCCCCTCAAGGACATTTTCTATGCTGCGATATTCCGCGGCATCCCAGGCCGCCTCTACGGTGCCGTCAGCAGTAATTAACTGGGCTTTCAGGCTGACACTATGGCCAATTAAAAAACCAAGCATTAAAATTAAGGTTAACATTTTTTTCATAGTAATTAAATTTAGATTAGTAATTATGTTATTTGTTTTACATGTACAGTATATAGTGCGATATCACCATTTTCGGCTTTAACGATATAATATACAGGGTTTGTAAAATCTACGACAGACTCACCACTTATCTGTTCTTCACCACCAATATAGACAGTGGAATTTTTTGAAGTACTTATTACCGGAGTAAGAGATGAAAGATCGGTGCCTTCGGGAACCTCGACTGTTATTGTACGATTCTCATTATCGATTACACCGACTGCCTGCGGCTCTGTGAAAGCGAAATAGAGAAAATTGTTCCTGTCATTGGGCCCTTCCTTTATAATGAGGTCATAAACTTTGGATGAGCCATCTTCTGCTACAATTTCATAATCAACATCCTTTAAAAAGTTATTTGCTGTTTTACCACTTTCCTGAATTTTACCGTCCACTTTCATTACTGCACTTTCAGAGACTGAAAACTCTGCTATCAGATTATTTATTTTTGTCCCAAAAGGAACAATGCTAACTATCTTCAAAGAGTCATGGTATATTATTGTGCTATCCTCTACATCCTTGAATGAGAAACTGATCAGCTCTTTTTCCGATTTCGGTGGGATCTTGTCAACTACAACCGTATATTCTTTTGTTGTCTCCTGATTCCAGGATACAAGCTTGTAATTTACCGGATTGCTGAAGTCGTTTGCAGTTACATTACTGACCTGAAGACTGTCATTTACGTAAACCTTTGCAAAACCTGCATCAAAACTGACTTTCATGCTGGAAATATCCGTTTTGTAAGGGACAGTCAGAAAGATTGAATCACCCACTATTTGTCCCTCCACCGGGGGGAAGACTTCATCATAAGAAAAGCTGATAAATTCGGCATTGTTCTCTGTGACCTGTATGGAATAAGTGCTTACTGCATATTTCTTTTCCCTGTTAGCAGTATTAATACCTACTATATGTATTGTATATTCCCCCGGTTTGGAATAAGTATAAACCAGGGAGTCTGAATTAAAGCTAATCCCTTTATCCATGCCGTATTTTTCATAATCATGGCCTTCATCCCCCGTCCATAACGTAAAAGTGCCTGCCTGGCTGCATAGCCTGAAAACTACCGGAGCATTCACCTCAATAGGTCCTTCAGGTACTATGATACATGGTTCATCAGGCATTTCCGGCTCCGGTTTCTCGCATGAAGTAATCAGAAATGGGAGAATGATACAAAAGAAGCTGAGAAGGGATATATGATGACTTATTTTCATTATACAATATTTTAAAAAGTTAATACCCTGGGTTCTGAACCAACTTAGGATTTATATCCATTTCACTTTGAGGTATGGGCAGTAGCGTATGTTTTTCCGGATCAAAATTTGTTTTGCCAAAAGCAATCATTGCTTCTTCTACTCTCCCTGTTCTTACCAGGTCAATCCATCTCCATCCTTCAAAGAACAGTTCGGTTCTTCTTTCTTTATAGATAGCCTCCCGAAGCTGTGATTGTGCAAGACCGACCAGATCATGTTCCTCGTCCTGAAAAGCCCTTCTTCTTACCTGATTCACTAATTCATGGGCCTTTGCACTCCCTCCGTTTGTTTCGTTCAATGCTTCTGCATGCATTAGAAGAACATCTGCAAGCCTGAGAGCATGAAAATTAAGCGGGAAGAACATCATGCTTGCATTCGTGCCATCATACTCAAGAAAAAGATATTTTTTCACATTATATCCGGTGAAAGGCGAATATTCTGCTTTATGTACATACCATTTTTTTTCATTCATATTCCATATCGAATCACCGGGAGAAATAATATTTGCCTTTTTACGGGTGTCGCCTTGTTCATAGCTATTTTCCACATGATTAATACTGGGTACTCCCCAGCCCCAGCCCCTGTTTTCACCAATGAACCTGTATCTTGGAGCGGTGAATTCAGAAATGTAATTTCCTGTGCCATTCCAGCCTCCTTCGTAATAATGATGTTGTATGTCAAACAAAACCTCATCATTATTATTAGAACTCAAGTAATTCCATAAATCGGAATAGTCAGGAAGTAAATAGTGCCTGGATATCTCTTCCACTTTTTCACAGGCATTGATGCATTCCTCCCATTGTTCCAGGATTAGATGCGTTTTAGCCAGCATACCGTAAGCTCCTCCGCGAAGAGCCCTTCCAACATCTTCACCACTGTACTCCACAGGCAATCTTTTAGCTGCTTCCTGGTAATCGGAAATGACCTGATCCCAAACCTGGTCAACTGGTGTGCGGGCCACATTAAGGTTATTCGGATCCGGAACGGTGGAGTAAAGAGGAACATCTCCAAAATAAAAGGCCAGGTAGAAGTAGTAAGTTGCCCGAAGGAAATATGCCTCACCAATGATTCTTTCTTTCAGCTCAGGATCAATATCCATCTCCGGGACCTTTTGAAGAACTACATTTGAATAATAAACGCCGGAATAATGGGCTGCCCAGAGAAAATACACTCTTTCATTGCCGGCTGTCAGAGTGAAATTTTCAATTCTGCTTGTTGCAATTCCATCACCGGCACCGGCACCTGCTTTTACAGCATCATCCGACATTATATCTCCAAAAATCCATAGCTCTTTTTTGAATGATCCTTCATATTGTAAAGGGGCATAAGCTGCATTAACCGCTCCGATTGCATCTTCTTCTGTCTGGTAGTAACTCTGGGTATTTATCCTGTCTGTAGGACGAATTTCCAGATAGTCCTCACATCCACAGAAAAATACAATTATCAATATTATTAAGATTCTGTAATTCATCATTTTAATTTTATAGTCCTATATTGATTCCGAATAAAAGAGTCCGTGAAAGAGGGTACCTCCCCATATCCACTCCCGACTCCTGGGCATTTCCCTGGAATGAGCCGATGTCCGGATCATAACCTGAATAGTTGGTAATAGTAATAAGATTTTTACCGGTAATATAAATTGACAGTGACCTCATTTTCCATCGCTGAAGTAAGGGAGAAGGAATGGAATAGCTTAGCTGTATGCTTTTAACCCTTGCATAATCTCCCGATTCCATCCAGCGATCGGATATACGTATATTATCATTCGGATCGGTCATAATGGCCCGGGGAAAATCCTGGTCGGGTTCTTCAGTTGTCCATCTATTCATGGCATCAGTAGAAAAGTTTCCAAAACCTACCATGCCCTCACTGAAATACCGGTTCAGATTCATTATCTCACTTCCAATAACCCCTTGTAAAAATAGAGATATGGAGAAGTTCCTGTAATTAGCACCGAGATTGAGACCATAAATGAAATCGGGGAAAGGGCTTCCTATAAAAGTTCTGTCCTGTTCATTAATTACACCGTCCATATTGAGGTCTTTAAATCTGATATCACCCGGGGATGTATAGCGATGAGGAGAAGGATCCAGATTCCTGTCATATGTGTACGAATCGGTATTTCCCTGATCGGCATGTTCTGCTATTTCGTCATAATTCTGAAAAATGCCATCAGTAACATAACCGTAGAATGAACCTATGGGCTGGCCAACCTCAGTCCGGGTAACGGTTGTTCCTGCAAATCTGTATGAGTTAAATGCGTTTCCTTCATAACCCATATCGGTCACCTCGTTTTTCATGTATGAGAAATTGGTGCCTAATGAATAATGAAAGGATCCCTCCGCCTTTTTGTAAACCAATTCCAGTTCTATACCTTCATTCACTACCTCCCCGATGTTTACGATGGGAAATGCCTGTGATAACTGACCCTGATTGGAAGGAACCTTGGGGTATATACCCGAAGTGGCGGGTACGGGCATAGGGATCAACATGCCTGTTGTATTTTTGAGATAGTAATCCAGTACCAGTGTAATTTTATTTCTCAAAAAGCTCAGGTCTGCACCAAGGCTGTATTGTTCAGAAGACTCCCATTGTATACCAGGGTTCTCCAGACTTTTTGGAGCATATCCTTTTACTGTCTGACCATTCAAGGTGTATTCGAAGCTGCTGAGCAGGGATAAATACCTGAAGCTGCCTATCGCATCACTACCCACAAGGCCATACCCAAAGCGCAACTTTCCATCTGTCAGAATATTTCTGAATCTTTCTGCAAAGTTTTCATCAGTAAATCTCCAGCCTGCTGAAAATGAAGGAAAAACACCATGTCGCTTTTTCGGACCGAATTTGGTGGAACCATCGCGGCGAATATTACTTGTAAACAAGTATTTGTTCTTATAATCATAAGTTATTCTCCCAAACTGTGAAACATACGCCCCACTCCAGGTGGAACCCCCTGCATTTCTGGTGCCATTGGTAGACATGCTTAAATCCCAATCGGGACTATTGCTTGGAAACTCCTGTCCTGATGCATTGATCCCTTCTCCTTTCCAGTGTTGGAAACTGGTTCCCAGCATTATTGAATAATTATGCGATTCATTGATCTTTCCGGCATAGGTGAGAATGTTATCATATAAAAGCTTTTGACGGGAATTACGATATTCTTTTTTAATGTTTATCTCATCAACTAACCCGCCTCCAATATCTTCAGGCTGGAAAAAGGATTGCATACCCGCTTTGTATTCTAAACCCAAGACAGAACGGAAAGTAAGGTTTTCCATTGGGGTAATTTCAAGGTTGACATCCCCCAAAACATAGTTTTTCTCAATATCCTGTTTCCATTCGTCTGTTATTGCTACAGGATTCCTCACAGTGTAATCGAATACCTCTACCATACCTCCGTATTTTCCATTATCAAGGAATACCGGTACAGTAGGCATTTGTCTTAGTGCATTGCTGATGGCACCCCATGTATCACTGTCGGTAATCACATAGTCTTCATGGATGTTTGTGTAAGTGAAATTATTACCGGCTTTTATCCAGTCATTGATCTTATTATCGGTATTAATTCTAAAAGAATAGCGTCTGAAACCCGAATTTTTCACAACACCCTTATTTTGATGGTAGTTTCCTGAAAGCATATAAGTTGATTTATCGCTTCCACCGGTTACTCTTAGGTTATAATTTTGAAGACTTCCTTTTGTATATATTTGATCTTGCCAGTTCGTGCCCACTCCCAAGCGTTCAGGATTAAAGAGTTCGTTGTTAAGGGGCTTTTGAGCATTTGCTCTTATTTCATTATCAAGTAGTGCAAATTCCCTGGCATTGGTGAGATCAATCTTTTTCGTAATCTCCTGAACCCCAAAGTAAGAATTGAAATCTATTTTCGACTCTCCCTTTTGACCCTTTTTAGTTGTTATTAAAACAACCCCTGCTGCAGCACGGGTTCCATAAATAGCAGCGGCGGATGCGTCCTTAAGTATCTCAATCGATTCAATATCTTCAGGGTTTATTGCGGTGAGGGGACTTCCTCCCTGACCACCGTTGACAACACTTACAAAATCGTTTGAATTGCTAACCGGAACTCCATCCACAACATACAATGGTTCATTGCCACCGGTAGTTGAGTGTATTCCCCTAATCCTTATAGACACTCCTCCACCCGGTGCATTAGAGTTTTGTGTAACAAATATGCCTGCAGATTTTCCCTGCAAAGCCTGGTCAAGACCTGATGATGCACTGCGACTTATTTCCTCGGCATCTATCGAAGAGATCGATCCTGTAACTACTCTCTTTTTTTGAACACCGTATCCGATGACCTGAATTTCATCCAGATCGGTAATATCCTGTTCTAATTCAACATCCAGCTTTGATCTTCCGGAGACCTCTATCTCTTTTTTCTCATAACCGATATAAGAAAAAACCAATACGGGATTGTCAAAACCGGCGACATTAATGGAAAATGCTCCCTCAGTTCCGGTAATCATACCCCGGGTGGTGCCTTTTATATGCACGTTAGCTCCAATGAGAGGGTCTCCCGTTAGTGCGTCGGTTACCACACCCGTGACGGTCGCCTCACTTTCCTGTGCCTTTGCAGTTTTCAGGGAGCAGATTAGTAGCAGAGCCAGAAAAATAATATGGTTTCTATTAAAGTGGATTTTTATCATTGCTCAAAAATTGAATATTAAAAAAGGAAGGATAATCAAGAAGATAAGCAGAATTATAAAAATATAATCCAAAAATGTCATATTGCGCTCTTCTTTAGGAATAGAGTTAATCTTCAGTCCGGATCGTATTATTTTTTTAAGCATATGTTTTTTCAGATTTCAACATGCTCAAATGTAATTTCTCTGAAAACACCGCATGATGAATATTCTCCATTTAAACATGAAAATCTTCTTTTGGACGTTTTTCATATGTTTTGTATGATATTCACCTTTTTCTTATTCTGTGACTGGTTAGATAGATTGATAATTTCAACTTTTTACATTATTATTGCTTTTCAAATAGCTAAAATCAAAAGTTATTTTTTATTGGTCTTAATCTTTCCAGTTCATTTATTGATCAGCGAGATGATGTTGTATGAGTGAGAAAATAAAATTCAAAATAAGCTTTGGGTTCAGAAATAGATTAATAACCATTCTTCATAGTCTTTTACTATTAAGCTTTGCGATTGAAGTTAATGGGCAAAATGCTTTGACCTTTCAGAATTTTTCTGCGGAACAGGGTCTTTCCGACAATACAGTTAATTGCATTCTACAGGATAGTTATGGCTATATGTGGGTGGGTACCGGTAATGGCCTGAACAGATTTGACAGTTACAAAATGGTAAATGTACCTTTTAATGAAGATGGGGAGAAAAATTCAAGGTTAAATGTATATTGTCTTTACGAAGATCAAGTCAATGATTTATTAATAGGAACCGATAAGGGTTTATATAAGTTCTTTCGTGAGACCGGAAGTATCGAACTTGAAAATGGAACAGACTCATTGGGTAACAAAATACAACTTTCGAATTATGCCATAAGAGCAATAGTGAAGGATCAACAGGAGAATATATGGATAGGTACATTCGATGGTCTTAATTGCATCACTCCGGGAGGAGAGCTGAAAATTTACAGGCATGATAAAACCAATGCCAATAGTATAAACAGTAATAATATTACTCATCTATTCAGTCATGATGATAAACTTTTGGTAGGAACCAATAATGGTTTTGCGATTTATAACCAGGCAACAGATAACTTTGAAAGATTCTATCATTATAAGGATAAAGATGTTTTTAGCCCTGAACAGAAAATCGTGACCTGTATTGAGAATGGACCAGGTAGTATAATATATATTGGAAGCTGGGGACTTGGGCTTTTTGAATTCAATCTGAATACTAAAAAATTTATCAGTAGTCACTCTTATGATCCATCTATGGAAAGCGGTATATCCGGAAATACAATTTTTGCATTGAAATATGATAAGGATGATAACTTATGGATCGGTACTGAGAATGAAGGTTTAAATAAGTACGAAAGAAGAAAAGGTAAATTCATTGTATACACCCATGAAGATTATTTCTATAATAGTCTGGCAGGAAATACTATTAAATGTATAAGTTCTGATAATCATGGTGATTTATGGATCGGAACCTATCAGGGAGGAATTAGTAAACTCGATTTCAATAAAATAAAATTGAATCATTATCAGCATCTTTATAATACAAAAAACTCACTGTCAAATAATAAAATCACCTCATTTATTGAGCATAGCAGTTCGGATATTTGGATAGGTACTGATGGAGGAGGAATTAATAGATTTAATCCTCAGACTGCTGGTTTCGATCATATAAGATACGAAAGGAATAATCCCTTCAGTTTAAAAACAGATATAATTCTTTCCCTGGAGGTATTGGATAACGGAAAAATCTGGGCAGGTACATATAACGAAGGGATTAATGTTCTGGATGAAAGCGGCAGGTTAATAAGCTCGTATAAAATGAACCTTCAGGATAGTCTCTCTCTCTCCGGAAATAATATATGTGCTGTTTTCCAGGATTCCAGGTCCGGAATCTGGGTAGGAGTATATTATGATATACCTTGTATATACAGGGGAAACGGTGAATTTCTCAGAATTAAATATCCTCTCAACTCTAATCATGCTATCCGGGATATAAGAGATTTTCATGAAGATGAAGATGGAAACATTTGGATGGGTTCCAATGGTTATTTATTTCGCCTGGATTCAATTAGAGGTGAAAAGCTATACTTCAAAAAATTCAATATTTTTGGTGATTCGAATAAGAATTATATTACTACGATAACTTCAATCGAAGAGGATAAAGAAGGTAACCTCTGGATAGGAACAAAAGGAAGGGGACTTGTCAAATTCTTGCCGCGGAGTGGGAGAAGTACGGTTTTTACGTCAAAAAATGGACTACCATCAGATAATATTGAAAGTCTTACTGTTTATCAGGACGGCTCACTTTGGGTTGGTACAACAGATGGATTGATTCAGATAAACACTCACTATTCTGAAAATAATGATAAATTGATTCTGAGAAGTTATGATTCACATGATGGACTCCAGGGCGATGTTTTTAATGTTAATGCAGCACTTACAACGAGGGATGGTATGCTTCTCTTTGGCGGTAATAACGGATTTAATGCATTCTACCCATGGAAATTAAAATCAAATGAACATCTGCCCCCTGTATATATAACCGGTCTGGAAATAAATCATCAAAATATAGGGAAAGAGAATGATATACTTGCAGGTCGGAGTATTCAATCAACAAATACCATAGACCTGGATTATAGGGAGAATACGGTCTCGCTTTTTTTTACGGCTGTTGAACTTAAGAATAGCGAAAAAGTCATTTACAAGTACCGTCTGGAAGGTTTCGAAGATCATTGGAATTTTGCAGGTGTTGAAAGAAAAGCAACATATACAAATCTTGCACCGGGAAACTATACATTTAGAGTTCAGGCCACGAATAGTGACGGAAAATGGAACTCACAAGGTACATCTTTGAATATCCTCATTTCTCCTCCATGGTGGCAAACCTATTGGGCACTTGGGCTCTATGTTGTTTTGGTTACCATGGTCGTTCTTTTATTCAGAAAGTATCTCCTGCATACCGAAAGGAAAAGAAACGAATTACGTTTCGAAAAAATAAAAGTTGAAAAGGCCCGTGAACTAAATGATATGAAGGTTCAGTTTTTTACGAATATTTCTCACGAAATACGTACACCTTTGACATTGATCCTGGGCCCTGTTCAGGAGCTTCTGTCAAAATGGGATTATGAGCCAAAACAAAAGCTGCAGCTTGATCTGATTATGAGAAATACAAAGAGGTTATTTCAACTTGTTGATCAGTTGATGGATTTCAGAAAGATAGAAAATGAAACTTTACCCTATTCCCCTTCAAATGCAGAACTTGTAAGTCTGATGAAGGTAATATTTACTGACTTTCAATATCTTGCATCAAATAAAAATATTGATTACAGCTTTAGCTCTTCACATGAGGAATTCATTTATTATTTCGATACTGATAAAATACAGAAGATTGTAAATAACATAATTGCCAATGCTTTCAAATTTACAAGGGTTAATGGAAAGATCGCCGTCAGATTGATAATCGATGAAGAAAGAAAAACTTTTACAATAAAGGTTCTGGATGATGGAATTGGAATTGAAGAGGAACATCTGGATAAGGTGTTTGATCCTTTCTACCAGGCTCATGGAGAATATTTTAAAAAATTTAAAGGTACAGGTGTAGGCCTTTCATTATGTAAATCGCTCGTAAGAATCATGAAGGGAGATATATATGTGAAGAGTAGCACTGTTGGGAATGTTGAGCAAGATTTTAATACGGTGTTTACGGTAACTTGTCCGATTCTTCCGGGAAAATTGGAAGAAGTACAAGATGTACAAAAAGACTCACATAAATCTTTGATCTCTTCAGGGCTAATTACTGATGGAAGTTATGATTTAAAGAATGGAGATAATTCAGAAATTGACCTGCCATTGGTCTTGCTTATTGAAGATAATTCTGATGTCAGGACATTTATTGAGTCTCAATTAAGCGATGAATATAGCTTTATCTTTGCACATAACGGGAAAGAAGGACTTTCAAAGGCTCAGGAGCATATACCTCAGATAATTATTTCGGATGTTATAATGCCGGAGATGGATGGGGTGGAAATGTGTAAATTATTAAAATCAACTCCTGAAACATCCCACATTCCTGTAATAATGCTTTCTGCGAAGACGTCCGAATTGAATATTCTGGAAGGTCTTAATACCGGGGCAGATTCATATCTTACCAAACCTTTTAATATTAACATTCTGCGCCTCTATTTGAAAAATACGCTCCAAACACGTCAGAAATTACAGGAAAGATATCGCTCGGATTATAACCTGTCTGATCTTAAAGTCTGTTCAAACAAGACAGATGAAGATTTCCTCAGAACTGTAATAAAGAAAATACGTGAAAATATCTCTGAATTCGAATTTGGCGTTGATGAGCTTGCGCGGGAAGTAGGTATGAGCCGGACTAATTTCTACAAGAAAATCCGGAGTTTAACCGGTATGACGGTAAATGATTTTGTTAAAAATTTGAAACTTAAAGTTGCTGCAGATCTGCTGGTTAATTCAGATTATAATGTTAATGAGGTAGCATATCATATCGGAATGAAAGACGCATCATATTTCAGCCGGTGTTTTAAAGAGACTTTCGGAAGTCTTCCTTCGGAATTTGTGAAGTTAAATTTAAAAACAATTGAAGGATTTAATAAGGAAAAAGATCATTAATGTTACTACTCCTCACCATCTCCTAAGGTTTCACGCTACCTTCCCCAAATAGCTATACCACCGGCCATATCACATGCCACACAATATCAGCCCAAAAATGCATTCCCACAGCTGCCAGGAATCCATATTTTCGCATGCCCCAGGCTGCAAAAACAGAAAGAATTCCGTTCAGGATGATAATTTCTGAGAGCAAAGGAGCAGGCAAAACTCCCGGATCAGTTACATCATACAGCATCATGATTGAAGGCAAATGTCCTGCCGCAAATGCAAAAGCAGAAAGGACGGTAACTATCCAGAAAATCAGGTTTTGATATTTTTTCTTCAACAATACATAAGATATCAGCCATACCCAGAATGAAATAAAAAACAACCTGAAGATCACCTCTTCGCCGATCCCGGCAACAGCCGAAGCTACAAGGGAAGTAGGGAAGGGGGGGTGGGGTAATTTGTCAATAGATAGAAAACTGCTGAAAATCGAATCTACAGCTATAAAGAACACCCCCAGAAAAATGCCAATAATTCCCGGAAAGAGAAATCTTTGCTTATTGCTTACCTCGGGGTCCCAGATATCCGCATATTCCAGTTTTCTGGAAAGCCTTAAGCCAAGATATCCCAATCCGCCATAGATAATCAATATTATCAAAGAATTAACGATAGCAATGACCGGTTTTGAAGCAGGAAGTTCCTGCATGGGAACAAAACTACCCTGGGGAAGAAAAACATTAAGGGCTGCAAGTATAGCCAGGCTAAGAATTAGACCGATGTAGATTCTCAAGGACCTGGAGTCTTTTTCCATAATCTTTAAAATTCGCAGTTTTAGTGTTTATTGATTCAGTTGCATAAAATTAATTCATATTTTTCATAATATAATGGGTTTTTCCTGAGAATTAAATCTTTTACCATTTTCAGGGAAATCTTTATCTTTATGAATTAAGTTATTATTGATCAAGATGAAACACTTCAAAATTTACATAATTCTTTTAGGTATTTCTTTTATTCTTATAAACTCCTGCGATATGAAAAAGAAAGACGGTGGCATCATTTTTTTACGCACTGCACAACTGGAAAAAATTACGGATTTTTATATTGATTCTGTTGGTTGCACACTCTGGCTTGATCAGGGGGGATGTCGTATTTTCCGGCATGGGAATATGTTATTGGGTTTCTGCGGTTCGGATAAGGCGGAAACAGAAGGAGTGATTACTTTCTTTTATCCCGGGAAGGAGGGGGTTGATTTAGCTTATGAGAAGTTTAAAAATATCGCAGACGATCCACCAAAGGAAAATCCAAAATACCGTATTTACCATTTTTACGCTGAAGATCCTGAAGGAAGGGTGGTGGAGTTTCAGGCATTTTTGCACGATTTGAAACCTTATTAGGGAATGGATAGCGCTTCGCGAAATTTACCTGGATGATTGGTTGTGATGCTGGGGTTATATCGTAGAGACGCGATTCATCAAGACGCGATGAATCGCGTCTCTACTGTGTTCAGGGACCCTTTTATTTGACAGTCATGTCTTCCGGAATTCCCAGCTTTTTGTACAAATTCCTTCTTCCGGCCTTATCACTTTCCAGTGTCTCCTTTGCATACTCAGCCACTTCCCTGGCTACTTTCCTGGGAACAACAATAACGCCGTCACCATCAGCAACAACTACATCACCGGGGTTTACCAGTACGCCACCCATGCTGATAGGGCGATTTACGGATTCCAGTACGTTTCTTCCCGGACGAATGCCACGGCCTGTTTTTCTGAGGTATAGAGGAACCTCCTGTAAAGCAACCTCATCGGTGTCTCTTGAGGAAGCATCGGTTATTACTCCAACTGCACCTTTCGATTTCCAGAGGAGGATATTATTGGATCCAATAGTGCCTATATCCATTTCTTCTACATCGTCAATCATAATCACAGTTCCTTTATGAATGAAGGGGACAAATGCCTCTGAGGTTTCGTTGGTGTATGTTTCTCCTACCCATGCATCAAAATCCTTATCATCGGAAGGATGAGCAGGTTCCTGGGTAGGGACATAACGAACGGTAAGAGCTATTCCCCTGATAATATGTTTCATGGAGTCGTAATCTTTCCAGTGTGCATGGATTGCCGGATCAACAAGGCCGGTACCTGGAAGACCAACATAATCCATTCCATCGGAGACATCCGCTACCCTGAGATCTCCATAAAGTTTGAGCAGCTCCTGGTCTTCTTCTTCCGTATAATATTTTGTTTCAATAAAATTATAGCCCTTGTTATAATCGATCTCTTCAATCTTCTGGGCAAAGGCCCCTCCGGAGAAGACAAAAAACATCATAACTATAAACATTCCTGAAAATAAAGACCTGGTGTGCAGGCAAACAGGTTTAGTCCTCTTCCCGTTGCTTTCATGTAATTTTGAGTACTTCATAATATTAATTGTTTGTTTGGTTAATATAGCTTTCAATTTTGATATGTTTTGTCTTTTGCATTTTCAATATCAGAATCTAATTCCGAAACAGAATGATTGATTAACGGAACACCGTAATTTATCAATAGTTCCAGAAAAGTGGTTTTGGATAAACCTACCATTTCCGCACCCTGACCTAATGTCACTTTCCCTTTCTCATAAAGAGAGGAGGCGAGAAGCATTTTAGCTTCTTGATCATCTAAATCAATAGATTCTGGAATATTTAGTTCTAATTTTTTCATTGTACTATGAATTGGCTAAAGCTATATTGTTTATACTATTTCCGTTTATAAAAAAGCGTCATGTTGTCTTTATAAGAACATCAAAGTTATGAATTATTGAAAAAAAAGACTTAATAATTAACTTTTTCAGATGCAGTAAGAATTAGACTAATCAAATTTCAGATAAATTATTTTTAAATGGTACTTTTCTGTAATTTATTTTCAACATAATTATGCCCAAAAAGCCTGTATAGCTTTCTTCAAATTCCTGTAAAACATTCACAATGGATATTGAAAAGTGTTGGGTAATTATTACTTTTTCTCTTTTTGCATACAAAGAACCGATCCTAAAAACCGGTATTTGTCTGTGTCGGGATTATATTAAATCTATGCCTTATATAGTAGGAAGGATGTATTTTAATAGTCGAAACTGTCAGAATTACAGTATATCCTGCCACTTAACTATCATAATTCATGAAAATTTCTCCCGTACCGTGGTTTGTCAAAACCGATTACCGATCACTGATCACCGATTACACTGAACACTGCCAATAACTGTTAGATAATCGGAAACGCGACTCCTTCATCGACTACCAACTTACTCACCTTATCTTCAGAATCTGCTCTCTCACAACCTCATCATCACTAACTACCTTGTAAATAAACAGGCTTTCTCTACCTGTGTTTTCCGGGTTAAACGGGAAAGTGTAATTCACCCTGGCGCGCAATATACCTTTATAAAGCTGGGCTACCTTATTTCCTTTCAGATCATATACCGTAATATCCACTTCAGTGTCTTTCGGTGTGCTCATCTTGATCTTTATTTCATCATAGAAAGGATTGGGGTATGCGGTAACATTGAGACTTCCTGATTCACCAATATTGGCAGCGGTGTATAAATTCTGACTGCAGTGACATGTACCTGCTTTGTAGACCACCGGAATTATCTCCGGCAGGGAATGATCCGTATAGCAGACTTCGAAGCTTATTGTGAACTCCGTCAGTCCATCAAATCCGAATCCTGAAATATCATCAATTTTGAATCCGTAGACTCCTGACAATGGATCTGTACTATTAAACTCGGTCTTATAATTGGCTGAATTACTCAGATTAGTGATATATCCGCCATTCAGACCCACTACAAGATGAGACAGGTCATATTTGGTATATTCATTGGCCTGCACAAGCAGTTCAAACTGGTAACAGTCTGTATCCGTTGGTGTAATTTTCACTATCTCCGTTTCCCAGCAACCTCCAAGGCATGCATTTTCCTCTCCATCTCCATCTCCATCTGCATCTTCCTCTCCATCTCCTGTTCCCGGATCACCAGAATTATCTGTAGTATCGGTGGAAGTGCAGATAATACTGATCGTATCTGAATCGCTACAACCTTCTTCATTCCAGGCATTATAAATAACCATGGCGGTATTGTTACCTGAATGGTAAGTCATCTGGCTAATGGATGAATCCGCTATAAACCAACTGTTGTCGTCACTCATCACTTCCCAGGAATAATTTGTAGCATTCGACGAGGAAGAACTTACAATACTGTTGTCCGAATTACACACGGGCTGCTCAGGGGGATAAATTTCTGCAGTAACATCATTGATCGAATCTATGGTAAATGTGGTGGAAGTAGTACATCCGTTTGCATCGGATACATCCACGAAATATTCACCCGGCAAGAGGTTGGTTCTCGAGGATTCCGAATAGCCGTCCGACCAGCTGTAGGTATAGGGTGAAGTCCCGCCGCTGGCACTAAGTACAGCTACCCCGGTGGATAATCCTTCGCAGGAAGGCTGGCTTATGCTCTTAATGACATTTGTGTTTTCAGGAGACTCAATATGAATATTTCCGCTGGATTCACAGCCATTGCTGTCAATAATCACAATATCATAATCACCGCTTCCCGGAAGAATAACCGGTGAGCTGATAAGGGAATCTCCCAGGTAGAATTCATATGAACCACTGCCTCCGGTAGCTTCTATAAAAACTTCAGCATCCGAATCTGTACTGCAATCTCTTGGTGAAATTGAGGTTCTTAAGCTGATCTCAGGCGGATCAGAAACAGTGAAATACCTGCTGGTTGAGCATCCCATCGAATCGCTTACGGTTACTTCGTACCTGCCGCTTGTCAGTTCTGTGATCCTGGCTGTTGTATCTCCCGTACTCCATGAATATGTATAAGGAGGGGTTCCGTTACTTATGCCGGAAATCTCAATTTCTCCGTTATCGCCTCCATAACAATCGGGATTTTTAATGGAAGCACTTATGGAAAGATCCCTTATTCCAATGAAAGCCGATTTTGTCCGGGTACATCCTTCAGCATCGGTCACCGTCAGGTTATACAGACCCGAATTCAGTCCGCTTAACTCTTCTGTAGTATCTTCATTAGACCAGGAATAGGAGTAAGGAGCTGTACCTCCACTAACTGTGGAAATGATCTCACCCTGTCCTTCCTCATAACATTCCAGGTAGTTCGGTGTCAGACTGACATCAAGGGTGGAGTTGTCAGTAATGGTGAATGAGCGGGTTGTGCGGCAACCGAGCGCATCCGTAACAGAAAATATGTAAGTTCCTTTTTCGGCATTGCTGAGATTCATTGTTGTATCTCCATTGCTCCACCAGAAGGTATAAGGCTCGGTTCCTCCGTTAACTGTAATATCGATGGAACCGTCAGCAGATGTGCACGAAGCCGGGTTAACCAGGGCTTCAATAGTTAGCGGACTGTCGGGCTGTAAAACTTCGGCAGATTTTTCTGCAGAGTTTCCCTCACTGTCGGTAACAATCAGGCTATACGTGCCTGCTAAAAGGTTCTCTATGTTTTGTGAAGTGTTTCCATTACTCCATGAATACTGATAAGGTTCGATTCCCCCGGAAACTTCGGCGTATATTGCTCCATCATTTCCATTATAGCAGGTGACATTTTCCGGACTAAGTATTATATCAAGACCTGTATCATCTATGACCTCATCACTGCTATCATCATCATACTCAGTAAGTATTTCTGTAAATATACAATTAGAAGCCTTGTAAGCTACTGTGATTGATGATGAATAAGTATCGAGGCATTCAGGATCATCACTACATAGAGTGAATGATAGTAAAAATGTATCAGGGTCAATTACTTCTGCAAAATTTTGGATATCATCGATCTTTAGCCCCGTTATCCCGGAGGTCGGATCTGTATTAAACAACTCCAAAGGCCATCCTTCAGAATTGGTTGCTTCTGTAACTGTTCCGCATGGAATCTCAACCATAAAATGAGATAGGGCATGACTTCCCAGTCCTAATGAGTATACCGCCATTTGAACAGTGATACAATCATCTATCCGGGATATTTCAATAACTTCTGTTGAAAAGTTATTCTCACATTCTTTTTCAATCGTCAAAGGTTCATCCTGAGCATTTGTAAATCCAGATAAGAAGAAAAACATAAATATGCTCAGGAGAATTTCTTTATAAGATTTTGATTGACAACAGGTGTAGAGTTTTTTCATGGCATTGGCGTGTTTTAGTGTAAATGTTTATACGTTTTGCCATGCTATTCGTTTCGGTTATCAAAGAATATATGCCGTTCGTCAAATCAGGAAAAATCTGATATTTATGTTTATGCTTGAATCATAAGCTTTTACAATAATCCGTGAATCAATCCCGTAAGTGCTTTTGTTAGTTCCGTGATTTTTTGAATATCCACTACACCGGTATTGTCTTTTTCCGTATGGGTTATTCTTTGTGTTTCCAAATTCTTGAGCAGCCATTCTGAGGAAATTGCGATGGCAGGGACACCGAACTGAAGAAAAATACTATGATCACCCTGCACCCATGGCTTTCCTTCAACCAGCCCTTGATATTTTTTTAGCTCTGATCTGATCGAATGGGCTTGTTCTTCCGGTAATTCCATAAGCGACCAGGATGTTTTGCCCTTGTTTAGTCCTACGCCGTCAATATTAATATTGAGGGCTATATCTTTGAAATCGCCTTGCTTATTCCCGATGTATTTCATCTGGCCCGGGACTGAATAGTAGTCTTCACCATTGAAGGCAATCAGCTCAACCTGGGTATTTCTATCATATTTTTTGAGTAAGTCAGATATCAAGAGCATAGTAACTACTCCCGTAGCATTATCGATGGCTCCGGGCGAACCTTTCTTAGCATCAATATGTGCGGTAATGGTAATTTTTTTGGAGCTGTCTTTCCCTTTTCGTCCAATTATATTGTAGCCTTTCGATGGAGATTTAAGAGTTCTTGATACCAGCCTGAGTCTTCCTGTGTTTTTTTTCAACAGTTCTTCTCCTTCTTCTTCTGAAATATATACAGAAGGAATTTTGAAATCCCCATCTTCAATTATGGGATAAGGATATTCACCACCTTCATAAAATCCGGACTTATCCACGATGAATATCAGTCCTTTACTACCGCTCTGCTCAAGCAAGGAGATTATTCTTTTATGATGATCGGGATTGTAGAAGACAAAATTCTTTGGCATCAGTTGTTCGCGCGTGAGATCACCCTTCAGGATCAGGATCTTTCCATTGGCTTTTACCTGTTCCAGTTCTTCAACAGTAGAAACAATTTCCGTATCAGCTTCGAGATCGCAAGCTTCGCTGTAAGGACTCGAATTTACCCTAAGCTTTTCGTCATCTGTTTCGATGTAAGCTTCATCACTGTCCCAGTCAAAAGCTTCAAATTCCTGTTCTTCGATCTCCCAGTCATTTTTTTCAAGAATATTTTTAAAGTATTCTGTTGCTTCCAGGTTTCCTTTGCTTCCCACGCAACGATTGTCAATTTTCTCACAGAGGTAGGAGAGATGTTTTTTTGCTGTTTCTGTTATTTTTTCCATGGTTCTATTTTTTAGAATTGTACCGGACAAAAATAAAGGACAGCATTTTTACGGAATTGGAAAAATGAGACATTTTAAAACAGTTTTCGCTGCACATGCTTTTGGCGGACTATCATATAACAATTTTCTCAAGAATCCCAATCCCCAACTCCAAATTCCAAATTCCAAATTCCAAACTCTCTACCCCCCAACCTCCCCAATCACTCCCTCCAATCTCCCAACCAATCCATCGATATCACCTTCCTCAATGGTCAATGGCGGTAAAAACCTCAGCGTATTAAATTTAAAACCGGTAATATACCCGCTTTCAAAAAGCTTATTATTGATAATTTCTCCATTAATACTATTATTAAACTCAATTGCCAGCATCATTCCCCGGGCCCTGGTTTCTTTTATTTTGTCAGGGAATCTATTATGTAGTTTTTCAAGCTGTTTTTTGAAATATTCTCCTGTCTTTTGACTCTTCTCAATAAGATTTTCCTGGTTAATTGTTCTGATCACCTCCAGGCCAATAGCACAACCCAGGGGGTCATTCTGATGCGATTGAGCATATCTGAATGGTTCTTTATTTAAGCTTTTCACGACATCTGAATTTGTCGTAACGGCGCTAACCGGATATCCGTTCCCCAGCGCTTTGCCTGTTACGACCATATCGGGTATAAAATCATAATGCTGAAATCCAAACCATTTGCCTGTTCTTCCCATACCGGTTGTAACCTCTTCGGCTATGATAAGGCAATCATTTTCTTTGGATTTTTTAATTAAGGACTTTATAAAATCAGGATCAGGAAACTTAACTATACCATAAGAAGCACAGCCTGTTTCTACTACCAATGCTGATATTTCCCTGAAATTGATATCTTTTAAAGATGTCTGATCATTGAATTTAATATTCACAAGATCCTCATTTTCATCAGATACCTGTCCGAAGCCAAAAGCGCTCAAATAGGAATTATCTATCCTCAGGATCTTTTTTCTGCCGGTTATCGATCTTGAAAGGGTAATTGAAAGATTTACCGCTTCGGAGCCGGAGCTTAAAAAAACGCTTGCTCCATTTTTTAATCCGGTCAGTTTTAATAGTTCATTTGAAAGTTCTTCTGATTGGTTGTTCCGGAAGCTATATCCATGGTGAATACATTCCCTGCTTTGCTTATCGATGAGCCTGATTATATTGTCTTGGCTGTGACCGAGATTAGTACACCAGACTCCTGATTCGAAATCGATGTATTTATTTCCTTCCTCATCATATAAATAACAACCCTTTGATCTTACGATAAGTTTTGAAGTTGAATTATATAATGGAAGAATATTTGAGACTGGTTGTGAATATTCAAGTTTATCAGATTCTTTCACTTAAGTATATTATTGAATAATTATAGTTTTCGTTTTTGTGGGTGCTTCCGACATATTTTCATTATAATAAAAACCATCTGCTTTTAGTTCCACAAATTGTGAAGACAGGTCCAGTTGTCTAAGCTCAAAACTGCCCCTATTATCAGAAATCTGTGAACTGAAGGTCTTTCCGGTCTGAATCAAGTCAGAAGATAGTTCTGAAATATTTATTGAAGTACCATTTATAAATGGGCCTTTCTGTACATATCCTGTAAGCTTTTCTTTTTTTATGGTATGAGACTCATTCGGGTTGACATTATTCTCTTCTTCACAGGAGAACAAAAGAAAAAGAAGGCTTAAAAAGATGGCTTTAATAGTATGTGTCATGGCTTTTTTGTTTTTAAGACCGGATTTTTTAGTATTCACGGTTTAGTTCGTTAGTTAGGTGAATGGTGTTTTTGATAGATTGTTACTAATTCATAAAGAATTGCGAATTATTATACTGGATGGATTCCTAAATTTTCCTTTGATCTTTTCATTGATCATCTTTGCTGCCATCTGGCCCATATATTCAAAATCCGTGGAAATAGTTGTAATTCCATTAGCCAGTACCGATTTTAGCAGGGTATCATCATAAGAGATCAGACCTATGTCCTTCCCAAGTTCAAGCTTATTGGCTTTAGCATGCTGTGTAATCGTAATAAGATCGTTGTCGTTAAAAACAAGGTAAGCCTCTCCTGGCTGGATTTGCTTTGGGTTTATCTCCTTCAGCAATTCATATTCAAAATTATATTTTTGACACACAGCTTTAAATCCATTGATTCTTGCCTGTGGCATAAATTGAAAATCCGATCCAACCACGAATAGCAATTTGTTGTATTTTTTAAGAATATGATTTGCTTCTGTTAATGCCTGAATAATATCATTTTCGAAGTCCTGAAAAATGCCTGAATAGTTTTCCAATCCCTGAACGTCCTGATCCACCAAAATGAGCTGCTGCTCAGGTATTTTTTTGAGTATTCCCGATACATCCACGTTAAAATGAGGTAAAACTACATAGTAGTTATAATCACCGATATTATTATCAATAAATCGCGTGAATTGCTTGAGGTTATAATAGTGAAAAAAAATATCCACCACATATCCATCACCAAGACTTTTTATAAACGACTTATATAATAGTTCCTTGAAGCTGTTCATTTCATCAAAAAGGAGAAGAACTCTCTTTGCATTTAGTTGTCTTTGCCGTGCAACAAAGAAGCCTTTACCATGTCTTGATTCAATGATTCCTCTTTTGCGCAGGTAGTTGTAGGCATTAACAATGGTAACTCTTGAAAAACCACTTTTCTTCTGTAATGCATTTATCGATGGAAGAAGATCATCCTTTTTCAGTTTTCCTTCTTCTATCAATTTAATGATCCTACCTACCACTTGCAGATAAAGTGGAGTATTGGAATCTTTCTTTATATTATCCAGGTCTATCATGTTAAATAAGTTCAAAGTTATTATTTTTTTCTTTGAGTGTTATTATTTATTTTGTTTAATTAAAATACAGTTAATAACAGTTATTTTTTACGAAAATACTATCTACAGGTGTTAACTCCAACCATTTTGTATTTTTCTTTACAACTATTTAAGAGGGAATACCTGGTGCCTTCAGGAAATTATTCCCAGGCTCGCTGAAAGCCCACACCGGCGGATGTTTTGGGGATTAGAAACGTGTTTCGGTATGTGACCAGTTTTATGACTGTTAGGCAGCTAACCATGTATCGCCTATGAATTTACCCGATTTCGCCCCCCGGGGAAGCAACATGGGGTAAAAGACATAAAGAGTTTCAACGGGAGTATTTTTATAAATATTCGACCTTTGTAGGTCCGGTTCAGGAAATGCCCAATTTTAATGCAAGGACAATGATTTATGATAAAATTAAAGACTATTGGGGCAGGCCGATTGCTACCTTTTCAGGTAGCCGGCATCCTCTCGATAAAGTTCATTGCCAATTCCTTGCCGACAGAGCTGAGGAAGTTTTGAAAGAAGCCGGAGCCATTAAGGTATGGAAAAAAGGAGGCGGGACCGGCCTGTGCCATCTGTCATGAAATACGTAATTCGGTTAGCAGTTTCATGACCTCTGCTCACCGTGAAATGTCGTGCACCGAGTGCCATAACAACAATCATAAGATTTAGTTCCCGACCTGATTGTTAAAAAACAGCCACGGTCTAACAAGTCAGCTTGATCTGGACCATCAGCCTTCCATTTCTAACAGTTTGAAAGCATGAAATATTCTATAATGACTTTTTATACATAATCTTATTACTGTGATCGTTTCTCGATTTACATGAACTTAGTTTCAGTATAGATCAAGGCTCCAATTTATAATCAATCTAAATAATAATCTTTTTGTCAATGTTGTCACACAAAGTATCAATAACATTTACTAATTATTCAGTAGGGTCAGAAAGATTATTTTTTATTTCCTCAATGATACAGAGATATTAATTGAATATGACAATTACCAGAAAGCTACAGTGTGATATTTTGAATAAGCTGAACGTTAAAGAAATATTTAATGTCATTAGTACATTTTTTTTAATTATTAACTATCAAAACCCAATGTTATGAAGAGAAAACTATTCTTTATTTTTCTTTTGTTCTGTGGAACGTTGCTTAACGCACAGGAATTCTACGACTCGCTAATTATCACGGAAGTACGTCTTGACCGTGGCGAGAACTTCTATCTGGAAATTACCAATATGGGAAATCAGGAAGTTCAATTGTCTGATTTCAAACTTGGATATCTCTTTAATTCGCAGGCCCCTTATACTTCATTCCCAGGTCAAACGATGTTCTTTCAGGATTATACTTTAGGTCCTGGTGAAACCTATTTGCTAGCGCAGGTTTATGATGAAGCGCTCAAGAACTGGCTCAAAGAACCTGATGAATACTCTCCGGGAAATAAACCTGAGTTATGGGCTTTAGCTGATCATCAGCATCATTCTCTTGAGGGCGGCGGTCCGGAGGATAGTATACCAGATCCCTATGTGGAATTCAGAAATCTGATCTGGGAAGGGGATGTCTTTTTTCTCGAGCATCATGTAAATGGCGACTCAGCCGTTGTTGACCAGGTGGGGGGCGTTTTTCTCCAGGATAATGGAACCAATGGCAATGTTGCTTTCGATGTTGCTGGTTTTCCCAGGGCTACCCGGGAGGCTATTCTGATAAGAAAGTTTGATGTTAAAAAAGGGAATCTTGATTTTAACAATGCCAGAGGAATTGATATTACCGATTCCGAATGGATACCTATTCCTATTTCCTATATCCAGGATCCAAATGCTGAATGGGTAAATGTAGAGCCCTATCGCAGAGTTTTTTATACCGTAGGGAACCATGGTGATTATAATCTTGACGAAACAACCCTTGTATCTGATAAAGCTACTGTTGATTGGAACACTAAAAAAATTACTGTCCCATGGGGTACAAGGAATCTGGATAATTTTATGGATCTGTTTGAGAAAAAGGAAGGGCTTGCCTGGAGATATAAATTATCACCTAATCATGAAGACTCTGCCTTTAGTTCTGCCAGAACCGGTGACCTAATCACTTTTTATGTCTGTGGAAATGATTTGGATGTTGAACAATTCGAAATATTGGTAAGTGAACCGGGAGCAGATGCAAATATAGTAGTGCCGAAATATATGACCGAAGCTGATGGATATTATGGTAGTAGTATTTTATCTGGTAATGCTGAGGTGTTTAAAGTAACTGACGGGGACCCGGGAATGGATACGATATTTTTTGCAGGAATAGTTGGACCTTTCCGGACCAATCTGGTCGGAATTGAGTATGCAACCCATGTAGATACTCTTTTCAAATACCTTGAAAAACCAGGTAATGCAAATTGGGAAATTGACTGGGTTGATGGTACAGAAAGAACTTATCTAAAACATGGAGATCTTCTCAAAGTAACAGCTCAGAATGGATCGGAAAAGTATTACTTTATAAAAATGAATGAATATGAGAACAGCCACGATGCATCCCTGAGTTCAATCACCTGGCCTGATATTCCCGATTATTATAAAGGAGCTTTCGGTTGGAAAGGAGATACTATTCCCGGGTTTTCAAATCAGGCAACTTCCTATTCCCTGACTGTACCTCTTGACGTAGAAGGAATTCCTTCACTTGTTGGAAAAACAAATAATCTAAATGCCAGGTTTGAGGTAAATAGAGCAAAGAGTATTAATGGTACGGTAGCAGACAGGACTACGTCCTTTAATGTAACAGCCGAAGATGATACTTCCACAATGGTCTATAATATTTTATTATCAAAGGAAAAGGATCCAAACAATATTCAGCCATTTATCGCAGAACCTTTTATCTCTGAATATGTTCACATGGACCAGAATCAGAATGGATTTCTTGAGATATGTAATCCAGGTACAGAGATTTTGGATCTAAGCAATTACATGATTGTCAGGGGAGGAAGCGGAAACCCAGCAGAGGCAATCCAGGCATATACCGATCCGGAAGGATGGTATGACAGATATATGAAATATGTACCCGGGTATAAATGGGTGGATTCACTTAGCTGGACTATTTCTCCGGGTTTTCTGGAGAAGGATCTTACAGTGAATTCATTGGTAATGCCTGGTGATGTATTTGTAATGGGTCATATACATTTAGTCCGTTGGTCTGGATATCCATGGTGGGCGAGTGAGAATTGTGACGTGCAGTTTGCCCATAGGCCTGACGGTAGTTTTCCATGGGGAGGATGGGGCAATAACTGGGGAGAAAAGGTAGCGATCAATACTGTAGCTAGAACAAATCATATAATAAACGACAATATTTATTTGTTTAAAATCCTGAATGATTCGGTAAAAGAAGGTACGAAACCTGCTATTGATCCCAATGACTTTGAATTGATTGAAGTATGGGGTACGGGAGACGGAACCAGCTGGGTTGTCGGGGGAGTTGATAATGGAACAGACTGGAGGGCATTCAGGACATTCAGTTATGTCAGGAAACCTCAGTATTTCCAGGGAAGGACCGGATTTAAAGAATCTTTTGGAACGAATCCAGAAGACAGTGAATGGATTGCGCGAGACAGAGTCTATTGGTTAGATATTTTAGAAGGTGATAATGATGCAGCGTACAAAAATGTTACGTCAGATATTGGAAAACATTTATTGAATGAAATCACTGTACATCAATCTATTGTTAGTTCTGCCATTTACAAGGTTAGTGATGGATATTCCTCGAGTGAAACCATTAAAGGGATAAAAACTGGAACAACCGTTGATGCATTTCTTGAATTAATCATAAAAAAAGACGAGAATCAAGTTCTTACAATTCTTGCTGATTCCGATGGCTCTGAGTTAACGGGAAGTACTGTTTTAAGTAATAATGATGCACTGGTAGTAGTATCTGCCAATGGAGAGAATACTACCAAGTATTTTATTGAAGTTACGGAGCAGGGGTTGAGTTCCGATGCGGTACTAACATCGACCTCTTATACGATAAATACTTCAGGGTCCGCTTCTATCTCGGGATTTGATTATGGAACAGCTTTGACTACTGTCCTTGATAATGTAACGGTTCCGGCGGAAGCAACACTTACGATTATTGATGAAATCGGGAATTATGTGCCTTTACAGCAACTGAATTTTGATACTCTTTATGTAGATGCGGAGGTAAATGATAAGATTTTCTTTGAGGTGGTTGCTGAGGATAAAACAACCAGTATACTCTATCAGTTGCTGCCAAATGCTTCCACCGATGCAGCCTTTGTATTATCATCTGTATATAGTGTTAATCAGGATCATTTGCTGATTAGTTTAGTACCCAGGGGCACAGAGGTCGGAACATTTATTTCCTATCTGGTACCCTCAACCGGCGCAACAGTTAAACTGGTTGATAAACTTGGGGTGGAGAAAGTTGACGGCCCAGTGGTACAGGATGACCGGATTTTAGTTACGGCCGCAGATGGTGTCACCCAAACCATGTACTTCCTTTCCATGCTGGCTACAGAATTAATCCCTGAAAGCGATTACCTGGCCTATGTTACTTCTGATGAGTATAGTGTTGATCAGTTTGGTATGTTAATTACAGGACCCAGCACAAGTACACCGATGGCAGAATTCTTTGAAAAACTTATTCCATCGGAAGGGGCAACTATGATGGTAGTGGATTCAGAAGGCGTAGAACAAACGGATGGACTTAGCACAGGAGATATGCTTAAGGTTACTTCCGCAGACGAATCTGTTTCGGTAATGTACGAACTTGACTTAACAGTGGGTATATCCGACCGATTCCACCAGGGCGAGGTAGTGCTTTTCCCAAACCCATTTACCGCAGAGTTTTCCATCAACGGACTTGAGTCCGGTGCGAGGATCAAAGTCTTTAACCAGACAGGAAGTGTGATTTCTGACAGAATTGCACAGGGTGACCGGATGAGTATATCGTTGGATGGCTACAGATCAGGAATCTATCTTGTTTTGATAACCAGGCAGGATAAACTGATTGGCACCTATAAAGTAGTTAAACAATAGTATTTAAAGAGAAATATGAGTCTGTCCGACAGGCTCATATTTCTTTCTCAAAACTTTGAAGAAGTGACTATCTACTCTGTGTAATTTATCCTGGGATTAACTGACATTTGAAATAACTGAATTGAACGTACAGAGAGTTTAAATTAAATATCAAAAATGTTTCAAGAGATTAAAAAATGGGTTCTGAGGAGCAGCTTTTACGGATTATTTATTGCTTTTTTTTTCGGCTGTCAGGATGAACTGGAAATTGATAAGTATGAAAGACCTGATTGGCTCACCGGCAAATTATACTCACAGATCCTTACCGTACCTGAATTGTCAAATTTCACAAAGTGCCTGGAAATAACCGGTTACGATACCCTGATAAATACATCCGGGAGCTATACAGTTTTTGCCCCTTCAGATGAGGCATTTGAAAAGTATTTTTCCCTTAATCCGGATTATTCTTCTGTGGAGGATCTTCCATCTGATAAAATTATGGAGCTTGTAAAGTACCATATTTTACAGGATGCCTGGTCATTGAAACAATTAAAATCACTTGACGTCTTTGGATGGATAGATACACTGGATATTTCAAATAGCCAACCCAGGGGATTTAAGCGGCAAACACTATTACTGGATAAGGACCGGAAATTTGGGGTTGAATTCAATGAAGATGATGAAGAGGGGGTTGTAATTGTTGATACAATATCTTCAGATTGGCACAGAAAAGTCAGTACCGATTCCAGAAAATATGCGCCCTTCTTCTATAAAGAATATTTTCAGATCTATAATCTTGAATACAGTGATTACGAGTTTTATTTCAAAAGACCATTTGACAATGCAGACGATATACACTTTGCAAATGCAAAAATTGTGAGTAATGAAATATTTGCTGAAAATGGATTTATTTTTATTATCGATGAGGTTGTACCTCCGCTTAGAAATGTGTATCAGATTCTGGAGGAAAAACAAACCCTGGAATCTTATTCGATGTTTCTGGAACTGGTCAACCAATTTCCGGATTTTGATTATAATGAGCAAAAGACTTTCAGGCAACCAGGTGTCGAATTGGGTCTTACTGTTGATTCCCTGTTTGACTTAACTTTTCCTAAACTTTTATTTGACATTAGTAATGAAAGGACCTCTCCTCCCCGGGGAGTGACCGGCCTTCCTCAGGAAGTGACTGTAAGGTACCATCATGGGATCCTTGCGCCCTCAAATTCAGCTTTCGAGGATTTCTTAACCAATTATATTGATATTCCCAATGGATGGGGAACAGTGAATCAAATGCCAGAGCATATCCGAAGAATGATTGTCAATACGCACCTGTCTATTAATCCTGTTTATCCTTCAGATTATACAAAAGGCTTTTATAATGGTGAATTGGATATTGTAAGATTAAATGAAAATCAGATAGTTGAAAGTGTTTTTTGCAGTAACAGTTCATTTATAGGACTGAATGATATGGTTGTTCCAAGAGCATTTAAAGGTATTACCGGACCTGTGTTTCTTAACAGAGGTTTTTCAATGGTAATGTACGCCATAGAAAAAACCAAATTATTACCGGCACTAAAGCGGGAAAAAAGCGATTATATGCTTTTTGTGGCACCCGATCTACGCCTTTTAACAGATTCCTCGTTAATCTACAACCCATTTGATGAAAACTTCTTCGCCTATTTAACCGGGGATGAACCCCTTGAACTCAAGCTTTCTATTGATGATGTACGTAATTTAGTTTTCAATCATGTTGGACTTCGGAACCCATCCGGAAATGCACGAAAGGAGTTTATTCCCAATATGGCAGGTAATTATCTTATTGTTAATAATGAGACAGGCGAGTTTTCAGGAACTTCGCCAACCACCAATGGTTTTGAAGGAAGCGAATTTGCGCCTGAGTATCCAAAACTGATACCGTTCAATGCAGATAATGGAAGCACCTATGAGATTAATAACTGGTTCAGCTTTTCGGCTTCCGATCTTTATTCAAAGATCCAAACTGATTACCCCCATTTTCATAGTCTTCTAAAAGCGGCTGGCCTGGTCCTGGAGAAAGAATACAGATACTCTTTTATATCCAATAGTGAAAATTATACAATATTTATACCGAATGAGGAGTCACTTATGGATCTTAATACAGACTCTCTTTCGACAGAAGAATTAGCTAAGTTTCTGTTGATTCATTTTGTTCAAGGCTCATTTATTTTTACTGATGGAAGCGCTGCCCCGGGCTATTATGAAACCTTAAGACCCGACGAAAAGTCTACTGCATTTTCAAAAGTCTATACGAAAATTTTTATTGAAACAGGATTTGATCTGATAAGATTCAAGGGGAATAATGAAACAGTTTACCTTGAAGTTGAGGAATCTGATCAAACCAATATTATTACCAGCAAAAACCTTAGCCAAGGTAACGCGATCATAAAGGACATAAGAGCAAACGCAGTAATCCATGAAATTAACAGGCCATTGATTTTTAAACAGCTCGATACCAATTAAGATATTAAAACAGACAGGTTATTAATTAAACGATTGAAAGAGTTCATGAAACTACTAAAAATATTTTTCATCTTCTTTATTCTGAATGGATGGTTTCTGACAATTTTTGCGCAGGAAAGTTCAGTTATCAGGGGACGAATTCTGGACAAAACCGACAAAAGTCCAATCATTGGAGCCACAATTGTCGAGTATGATAATGACGACCGTGCAATTAATGGAAGTATCACTAATACCAATGGGGATTTTGTACTAAAAATGGAAAATCTTTCGAATAAAGTCAGGGTTAGTGTTATTGGGTATGAAACAACTGAAATAAAGGTCGATCCTACTATAAATATAATTGTGGAACTTGAGGAATCCTTACTTGAAATAGGGGAAGTTACGGTTACCGCCCAGGCAAAGTCCACATACAATTTAACGAATATAGATGATAGAGATAAGGCATCTGCTTCAGTAAAAGTAGATCTTAATGATATGCAGGATGTAGGTGTGGCATCGGCTGCTGATGCACTTCAGGGGAAGGTAAGTGGACTTGATATTATGAGCGCTTCCGGTGATCCAGGTTCGGGATCCCAAATAGTTATCCGCGGTTTAAGTTCTATGGGAAACAATCAGCCCCTTATTGTAATAGACGGGATCCCCCAATATAAAGTTTCTGAGAATTTTGATCTAAGCTCTGCTGATTCAGAAGATATAAGTAATCTAATAAATATTGCACTTCAGGACATTAAGTCCATCGAAGTTTTAAAAGACGCGGCTTCTACCGCTGTTTATGGTTCACAGGGAGCTGATGGAGTATTGATCATTGAGACAAAGAAGGGCAGAATGGGAAAGGTACAGTTCGATTATCAGTATAAGGGGAGTCTGAATGTACAACCTCCTCCGGTACCCATGTTGAATGGCGATGAATATATAATGCTACAGCTTGAAGAATGGCATAATAGCCGCGGAGTCTATACTGTTCCTCCGGAGATTGCCTATGATAAGGACAATATCGATTTTTACAATTATTCAGCTAATACAGACTGGCTGGGTGAAATTACTCAGAATGGACGTACAGATGATCATTATTTCAGTATCTCCGGAGGGGGAGAGAAGACAAGGTATTTTACCTCTTTCGGTTATCTGAATGAAGAAGGAACGACCATAAATACTGAATCAAAGAGGTTTTCAACCAATATAAATCTGGATTATTTTATTACACGAAATTTTTTGTTTCAGATTAAATTTAATTACATCAAAAATGACATTGATGGGAATTTAAGTGTTGGAGGTACAAATATTCGCGAAATGTCTTATATAAAAGCTCCAAATATGAGCATTTGGGAACACGATGCCTCCGGAAATCTTACCGGTGAGTATTTTACACCCATCACCAGCTATCAGGGAAATGGAGTTAAGTACTTTAATCCCGTTGCTGTTGCCAATTTGGGCATGAATAAAAGAATTGAAGACCGATTCCGGAATTCTTTTTTATTTCAATACCGATTCAATGATTGGCTTATTTTCCGGGAGACTATAGCATTTCAGTTTGCAGGTCGAAAATTTAGCAATTATCAGCCTTATAATGCTATAGGAGCCGATTGGCTTAACAATCAGATCAACTGGGCGCGAGAAACGAATCGTATGAATCAGGGAATACATACCGAATCACAATTAAGTTTCACTTCCCCTTTTAAATCAAAGGTACATGATGTATCGGGTGCATTAACCTGGATTACAGATAATTCAAGCTTTGATTATATTAATATTCAAAGTACCAGGATTTCAAGCACTGATATAAAGGATCCCGGAATTGGTACGCAAATTAGAAATACCGGTTCAAATTCTGGTGAGAGCAGAATGCTTAGTGGGTTGGGAAGTTTTAACTATAAATACCGGGATAAGTATTTGCTGCAGGCCATACTCAGAGCAGATGCTCATTCTTCCTTTGGAGAAAACAACAGGTGGGGTCTGTTCAAGGGAATTTCCCTGGGATGGAGGGTTTCTAATGAGAGATTTATGAATTCCTTACCATTTATTGGAGAAAGTATGTTTCGTTTCAGTTGGGGGGTATCCGGACGTCAGCCATCCGATGTATATGCACGTTTTGCATCCTATGAGTCAACACTTACCGGTAGTTATATCCGTAATCCGGCTATTGCACCGATTAGTGTTCAGTTAAACAGTCTTCGATGGGAAACGATCACGTCATATAATTTCGGGGCTGAATTCAGCTTATTTAAGGATCGTTTGTATTTGGAAGGGGATATCTACAAAAAGAAAACCTATGATATCTTATTTTCAAATTACCAGATCCCTTATTCTTCAGGATTTGATGCGCTTTCTTATTTTAATGGAGGTGAAATGACTAATCAAGGCTGGGAATTAATGGCAGATGCAAGGCTTGTTAAAAATGATAACTGGTTGGTTTCCATTAATTTCAACATTTCCCAGAATAACAATATTTTCAATAAGCTTCCGGAGAATTTCAATTCGGAACGTTCCACCTCTATTGGAAATGGTCAATTTCCTCAGAAAGTATCAGAGGGAGAACCCATAGGTTCTTTTTTCGGATTCAGGTACCTTGGAGTTTGGTCGAAGGATGAAGATGTTGTTGCGGTTGATGAAAATGGAAATGTACTTATTGATTCTGAAGGAAGACCAATTCCTCTTCGATACGCAGATACTTATACCTTTCAGGGCGGTGATCCCATCTATGCAGATATAAATCATGATGGTAAAATCGACCTGAATGATGTTGTTTATCTGGGAGATTCCAATCCGCGTTTTATGGGAGGTTTCGGAACAAATTTAAAATTCAGGAGCTTTAATTTTTCTGCAAATTTCCATTACAGGCTAGGATTTGATATAGTAAATGGAATTGCAATTCAAACCGAGGGAATGAATGATCGAAACAATCAGAGTAAAGCCGTATTAAACCGATGGAGAATAGAAGGTCAGGACGAAGCAGGAATCTTGCCCAGGGCTTATATGAACCATCCTGCAAATAATCTTGGATCTGACAGGTTTGTGGAAAGGGGTGATTATGTCCGTTTGAACAGCATAAAAATTGGTTATCAGTTGAAAAGGAGTATCTGTAATCGTTTGGGTGTAAGAAAAGCCAATGTATCCTTAAGCGCCCGAAAACTGCTTACGATTACGAATTATTCCGGGCAGGACCCCGAAATAGGTCAGAATGCCAGTAATCCATTCTGGATGGGAGTTGACAATGCAAGGACGCCGCCCCCTCAGATGTATACCATAAGTTTTGAAGTTGGATTTTAATAATGATATGAGCATGAAAGCGAAAATCAATTTTTTAGTACTGGTTTTTATTGCATTAGCACAAAATTCCTGCGATGACTGGCTGGAACTTGTACCTCCAGGGGGATTAATAAGGGAAGAATTCTGGCAAACGAAAGAAGATGTTGAAGCAGTATTGATGGCGGCTTATGAATCTTTCGCTGTAATGGATGAGGATTTGTTTCTTTTTGGTGAGCTCAGGGCGGATATGCTGAAAGCCGACAGAAATCAACCTGCAAATGAACAGAATATCATGGAAAGTAATATTTATCCAGATAATCCTTATTGCGACTGGTCTTCTTTTTATAAAATTATTAATTACTGCAATGAGGTGATTAAAAATGCCCCCCTGGTTCAGAATATAGATAATACATTCACGGATTTTAGAAGGCAAAGTCTCATGGCAGAAGCCTATTTCCTGAGGAGTCTTTCTTACTTTTATCTGGTAAGGATTTACAATGAAGTACCCCTGGTTCTTGAACCTTCCGAAGGGGATGACTCAGATTTTTATCTTGCCAAATCTTCAGAGGAAGTTATATTAACTCAAATTACTGCTGATCTGACGGAAAACCGTGCATTTGCACCATCCGGAGGGTTTCAGACTATTGCCGATAACAAAGGAAGGGCTTCCAAGCTTGCTTTTGATGCTCTTCTTGCTGATATAGCTTTATGGAGGTACAATTATACGGAAGTGCTTGAGCACATACAAAAAATTGAGACTGTTGAGGAACTTGAATTAATGCCTGGCAGCAGATGGTTTGAATTGTTTTATCCCGGAAATTCCCTGGAAAGCATTTTCGAGTTTCAGTTCGATGGAAACCTTAATCAGCAAAACGGTACCTATCGGCTCACACAACAGTTGAGTTATCGGTATGATCCAAGTCAAAAGGCCATCGAAAGGTTTGGGAAAGGTTATTCAACCGAAATTATTCGTGGAGAGGATGCAAGCATTGCAGAAATTGGAGAGGATGATTTTATTATCTGGAAATATGTGGGTCAGATGCCTGATGGAAGAACAGTAAGGAGTGGTTCGGATCAATATAGCTGTAACTGGTTGGTATATAGGCTTGCAGATGTATTACTCATGAAGGCAGAGGCTTTGTCTCAACTTGAAAGATTTAATGAAGCTCTGTCAGTATTAAACCTGGTTAGAGACACACGAAATTTGCCTCCCCTGAGTATTGCCTCTAACGCAATTGCCTTTGAAGATGCGATTTTAGAGGAACGCGCGCTGGAACTGGCTTATGAAGGCAAGAGATGGTTTGACTTGTTACGAATGGGCAGAAGAAATGATTATGCAAGGAAAAGTAGACTGATTGAGATCCTGATCAGCAATGCTCCTTCCACACAAAAAAGAATTTTATCTGCAAAATTAACAAACCCCCTTGGATGGTTTTTGCCGGTTTACGATAAAGAATTGGAAAGAAATCCAAATCTGGTTCAAAATTCATTTTATAGTAATTAAATGGGAAGTATATATAACAGAGCAAGCCTTCAAGACTTATTAATACTAAGGTATAATCATATTGAGTCATTTCAGTATAACACATAATTATATGATGAAAAGAGCAGGATACTTTTTTATTCTATTAATGATTGCTGTTAACTTTGGATGCCAGAAAGAACCCATTGAGGCAAATTTTGAGGAAACAGAATCAAATTCCATTTATGATTACCTGATCCAGCATAAGGATAAATACTCAAGTTTCATATCCATTCTTGAAAAGGGAAACCTGGATAAAACACTCAGAGCGTATAATCCATTCGGTACAGGTTATACCTTATTTGCACCAGATAACGAAGCGATTAATCAATTTATAAATCAAAGCAGTCAATTTTCTTCCCTCGAGGAATTAATGAATAACCAGGAGTATGTTGATGCATTTAGCAGGTATCATGTAGTCAATAGTGAGATAAACACCGATGAATTCCCTTTTGGTGCTTTTCCGGAATCCACTTTGTCAGGAGACTATTTAACGGTTAGTTTTTTTATAGGTACAGATTCGTCGTACTATAAAATCAATAATCAAGCTGTTGTACTAAAATCCAACATAGAACTTTCGAATGGTATGATTCACCAGATTGGTTCAGCACTAGTTCCTGTAGCTCAGACAACATACAGTTGGATAATTAATCAATCAGGTTTTTCAATTTTCAAAGACGCAGTTGAGATTACCGGAATTTCGCCACTTATTGACATTAACTTTAAGGAAGCTGAAAACAAGCAATACATTACTTTACTGATTGAACCGGATTCGATATATCAAAAATATGGGATCAATAACCTTAATGATTTAATTGAGATGATTAGTCCTGAAAGAGCAGATTACACTGATCCCTCTAATCCGCTATACAATTTTGTGGCTTATCATTTTTTAGTGGGTAATTATTTTATTGATGATTTTGAAGGAATTACAACTAATTATACAACAATGTCGGAGGTGCCTTTAAATATTAATGGAACCGGTATCGATGTTATCATCAACAAAGGGAAGGAGGTTTTTGATACTTTGATTGTGGGATCGGATACTACAATTATTGATTATATAGGACTTTTCTATGATGAAAGTAATATTATTACTCAAAGTGGCCCTGTTCATACAATTGATAAAGTATTAAAGCAACAGACTCCCTCACGGTCCATGAAAATTTTTGAATTCAAGGAAGAGTCATTGTTGGATTTTTACAGACAACAGGGGGGAACTTTTCTGATTGATGAAGAAATACCATTGAGTTATATTGATTGGGATGGACCCGATCTTTATTATGTTGGGCTGGGTGAAGATGCCTCAAACGCCAGAGATGGTGATTACCTGATGATGGATGGAGATTTTGTGATTTCTTACTCCATTACGAAAGTTGTTCAAGGCCGATATAATGTTTTTATTGGCGCCGAAGCCTTTAATGCTGATAATGCATTTATTCAGGTTTTAATCGACGACAAACCTATTGGCGGAAATATTGATCTATCCAAAGGAGGATCTTCTTCAAATCCTTTTCAAAAAATTGAAATAGGAGGTATTGATTTCAACAAGTATTCAGAGCATACAATTACAATTAAAGCACTTATTCCCGGAAGATTCTTATGGGACTATATTCGTTTTGAACCAATTTAATAATGCAATATGATGAGGAAGCTGAATTCAGTTTACGGGTTTTTGTTTTTATTTCTGGTTACAGCCTGTTCAAATAAGTGGGAAGATCACTATGAGCAATATCCCGAGACGGTTAATCAGAATATATGGGATGCAATAGAGCAGGAGGAACAGGTTTCAGAATTTGTTAATATTATCAGGGAGTTCCAGTTTGATTCGCTGTTTAATTCGGATATTCCCTATACGATTTTTCTGCCATCCAATGAAGCTTTCAATCAGTTCATGGCTGAAGATACCTTTACTAGTGAATTACTTAATTATCACATTTCCTCTCATTATATACAATCAGGGGCAATAAATGGTACAAAGAAAATTCAGATGCTGGATGAGAAGTTCGGTATGTTTATCAAGGAGGGCAATAAATTAAGTTTTGATGGAATCAACATTATTCTGGAGAGTCCCTTGTACAATAATGGTAAGTACTTTATTTTAGATAAGGTCGCCAAACCTTTGCCAAATCTTTATGAATATTTTGCCAGGAATAATCCTGTTCTCAAAAGCTACATAGATAGCAGGGATTCTATTATACTTGATAGAGAAAATAGTAAACCTATAGGATTCGATAATGACGGAAATACCATATATGATTCCGTTTCCATTGTCTTAAATTTATTTGAAGAAACGTATTTTCCTGTAAAGCAAGAATTCAGGAATCGAACCGCAACCATCGTTTTTCCGCTCAGGGAGGATTACGAAAACTCTCTAACCTTGATGGCTCAGAATCTTGGGGGCAATTACATTGATTATCGGGATATACCGGAGGATTGGCAGCAAAACATACTGGTGCCTTATTTACTCAATCAGGGAGTTTTTGAAAACATGCTGGAACCTTCCGCTTTTGAGGGTGGAAGCCCGGGAAAAATATTTAAAATGGAAAATATTTTGGGAGACAGTATCCCTGTTTATTATAAACCTGTTGAAAAGGCATTGTGCAGCAACGGGTATGCTTACAATTACGATCAGTTTATTATCCCGGATAGCCTTTATACTGGTTCTTCTAATTATGAGGCAGAATGGCTGCTGGATGAGGTTGGGATAGGACGTTATCTTTGGAATGAATATGCCAGTGTGTCCAGTGATCAATCCTTTTCCCCCAAGAAGGAATACATTAGCACTGCATCCAATGATACAGTAATTTGGGTTCAGTTTCCAACCAACTATGAGGGAAAATTCTCACTTTCATTCAATACACAGAGCTTGTTTCCCAGGAAATACCTGATGGTAGTAGGCACACATATGGATATTGGAGGTATCTATGAGATCTATGTAAATGATGAGCTCATCAGGACATTCGACTATTATGATTTTTTGCGATTCAGAGGCATTATGCCCAGTGTAACAGGTTCTCGTTACCTACCGCAGGGCAGGTTCAATAAATTTGACATGTGGGTGGAAAATATTGATAATTATGGTCCTGCCAGTATTAGAATTAAATATATAGGTCCCGGAAGCGCCCCGAGTCATGGCCTTATAATTGACAATATAAAATTTGTCCCCTATTAATACAGATGAAATCAGATGTTCAGAATGGAAAACAGCTATTCAGGCTAAGTCATAATAATATGTTCTGTCAATTTAGAAAATTTTGAAAATAAACAAAGATTTGTGGAAATGGCTATTAAAATATCACCTCATCATAAACTATCAAAGATGCGAGTTTATTTGCAGGATTTAAGTTCCAAAGGTGTCATAAGAATTTGTATTATTCTTTTTGTTTTATTCCACGGGAGAGATATCCTTTGTGCACAGGACATAGATTCAGTCCTTGTTAAGGGTAAAGTTCTCAATACATCCGGGGTGCCTCTCCAGGATGTGTCAGTTGCGGTAGATGGTTCCTCTGATTTACCCTATTTTACAAATGAATCCGGGGAGTTTTTTATCAGGTCAACTTCCGGAAATGATTGGATAACAGTTTCTCCATCAGAAGGATATATAACCAAAAATATTTTTCTTAACAATCGGGAAGAGCTTACTATATATCTTCCGGAAAAAGATATTTCATCCGGATATGATAATATTGATATTTTATTTCAGTCCAGGCAAAAGCGGGATATTGCAGCTTCATTTACAGAGCCGGATATTACTACAATTTCCAGGATACCTGTAATTACTGCCGATCAGTTTATGCAAGGGCGAGTCCCCGGTATGCATGTAGTTAATCGTTCAGGGGATCCCGGAAGTGGAGCTGTGAGTTTGATAAGAGGAATTAATTCATTGAATGCTTCTAACCAACCTTTATATATTATTGATGGAATACCTCAGATATCTTTTAATGTTCTGGAATCCAATTTAGACGGTTTCTCCTACAATCCCCTTCTTGGCCTGAATGTTCATGATATATCCAGGATTTATGTTGTTAAAGACCCAGTCTATACCGCAGCATACGGATCAAAAGCCTCAAATGGCCTGGTCATTATCGAAACGCTTGCTCCCACAGCGACACAAACAATCATTGAGGCAGATTTCCGTAGTAGTTACTCACTATCACCATTTAATCAGATTCCTCAACTGAATGCCCAGCAACATAAAACCCTCATCAGCGAGATATTATTTTCTTCCGGCATGCAGCAAGAATTTATCCGGGAAAAATACCCGAATCTGTACCTTACCCCCGAGGATGATCGATATATAGATTACAGACATAATACTAACTGGCAGGATATTATTTTCAGTAACGCTTTCATGACAAATGCCAATATCAATGTTAAGGGTGGGGATGAAATCGCACGCTATGGATTATCATTTGGTTACCTGAATGCTGATGGGATTATCAAATCGACGAATTATGAGGGATACAACCTCAAATTTGTAAGTATGTTAAATATTTTTCAATGGCTTGAAATGAATGCTGATGTCAATTTAAGTTACAATCTTTCCAATTTTAAGGAGTCTGCACTAATTTCCCAAACAAGCCCGGTATTGACTAGTCTTGCGAAATCACCAATGTTAAATCCATTCAGGTATGATGAAGAAGGAAATGAGCTTATTACCCTTTCTCCGGTTGAAGAGCTTGGGGTTAGTAATCCAAAATCGGTTATCGATAATTTTGAAGCAAAGAATAATAATCTCTATTTTACTTCAGCGCTTGGAGTGACAGCAAAACCTTCCCAGAATTTGGCTCTCAGATCTACATTCAGTCTTACCTACAATCTCCAAAGGGAGTTAATATACATGCCAAATATAGGAATGGAACCCTATTACAACAATGAAGCAATTAACGTTTCCAAGGGACTAAATAACTCTCTGTCATCTTTCTACAATAGCACTTATGCAACATATAAAAAGTCTTATGGCAATAAACACAGGTTTAGTTTCTCCATAGGTTCTAATATTCTTACAAATAAATATGAACTGGATAACGCGCTTACAAAAAATGCTCCTGAGAATGATCAGTACAGGTTATTGCAGGATGGGACCAGCAGTTTAAGGGAAATTGGGGGATTAAAGAGAAACTGGAATTGGATTTCGTTTTATGAAAATGCAAATTACAGTTATATGGATAAATATTTAATATCTATCACAACTTCTCTTGATGGATCTTCAAGACTGGGTGAAAATGCTGCCAATACGGTTAAGTTAGGGAGTGTTCCTTTTGGATTTTTTTATGCAGGAGGTTTGGGGTGGAGATTAAATAATGAAAGATATCTTAAGAATATTTCATGGCTGGAGGAATTAAAACTCAGGTTAAGTTATGGTGTTTCAGGGAATGATGAAATCGGAGAATCCAATGCTTCTCGCTATTATACCACAGCAAATTACCGGGAAACATCTGGCCTATATCCAGCGATCATTCATAATGATGAACTTAGCTATGAGATAGTTAAACAGATCAATACAGGGATTGATCTCGCTCTCATGGGAAGCAGGTTTAGTCTGAGTATTGATTTTTATAATGCCCTGATTAATGACATGCTTATTTTTAGTCCAGTAATGGCATATCTTGGTTATGAATACCGTCCTGAAAATAGCGGGGAAATGGTGAGTAATGGAGTAGATATCGGACTGTTTTATAGGGTGGTAGATAAATCGGGTTTTAAATGGGATATTGAGGCAAGTTTATCCAGTTTTTCTAATGAGATAAAGAATATTGAAGGTTCAAAACTGATTACTCCAGTTGCAGGGGCAGAGATCGTTAATATGGAAGGTGAAGTAGCCAATAGCTTTTATGGATTTATTTTTAAAGGTGTTTATTCAACCACCGGAGAAGCAATAAGCGATGGACTCCTTAACAATAAGCTAATGCCTTATGCTGCCGGAGACGCTATTTTCGAAGATCTGTCCGGACCCCAGGGGATACCTGATGGGATTATTAACAACTATGATAAAACAGTTATTGGTTCTTCCCTACCTGATTACTTTGGCGGATTGAGTAATTCACTTACCTACAAGAGATGGAACTTAAATATATTTCTTCAATTTGTTTCAGGGAATGAGGTGTTCAATTACATCCGGTTTCAAAACGAAAAGATGACCGGATTAAATAATCAAAGTAAAGATGTGCTTAACAGATGGCAGTACGAAGGTCATGAAACCGATGTTCCGCGTGCGTTATGGAACGATCCGGCAGGAAATTCCGCCTTCTCCACACGGTGGATCGAAGATGGTTCTTATTTGCGGCTTAAATATGTAATGCTTAGCTATAGTATACCAAATAAATTCATAGGATTTAGAAATGCCCTCTTTTATATATCGGCTTCCAATCTTTTTTCTGCTTCTGAATATTTGGGCTATGATCCTGAATTCGGGTATTCACAAATGCAATTTGAACAGGGAATTGATTATGGGTTGACCCCACAATCAAGACAGTTTCTTGTAGGAATTAAATTAGGTTTATAATTAATTGTCTTTTGTTATTATGAGAAAAATAGTCAAATATAGTTGGTTAGTATGGTTTTCAATTATTATGCTCTTGATTTTTAACTCTTGTGAGGATTTTTTAGAACCAGATCAGGAATTTAATCTTACCGAGGATAAGCTTTTTGACGACTGGTACGAGTATCGTTCGGTTGAGATGGGTTTGTACCTGATTCAACAGGATCTGGTTGAACAGATTATGGTTTTGGGAGAATTAAGGGGAGATCTTTTAACCATTACGGAAAATGCAGATCCGGATCTTATTGAGATCAATAATTTCAATGTCTCAAAGGATAATAAATATGCCTCTCCGGTTAATTTTTTCAAGCTGATCTCCGCATGTAACAGTTTTATAAAGGTTCTTGAAGAAAAACACCCTGAAGTAACCGATAAAAACAGTCCACCTACAAATTATGACCGGCTCTATGGTGAAGCAATTTGTATGCGGGCCTGGGCTTACTTCAATGCTGTTAGAATCTACGGGAAGGTTCCTTTTATCCCTCAATCGCTTACCTCTATTGAGGAGGTAGAGAGTTTTTTAAATACTCCCGGTACTTATATTGATTCGATTCAAATTGTTTACAATAAGGATGGTTACAACAATGATACTATTTATAACACTCCTGTTGAACTTCAAAAGCAATTTTATAATCAGGATTTAATAATTGACTATTTTACTAACGAGTTGGAAACCAAAGTTAAAGATGTTGGGGTATTGCATTATATTGATAATAATGATTACACCTGGGAAGTAACCACCTGGAGTAGATATTCCATGAATGCCTTGTTGGGCATCATGTATCTCACAGCCGGAGACCTGGCGAAGGCAGCCTATTATTTCGAGAAAATCGTTTATCTTTCCTCAGACAATTATCGTTATCAACTGGATAATACTTTTGGTTTTACCAGGTGGAAGAATATATTCAATAATATTGACAGGCAGGAACATATTTACACCATATGGTTTAATAAGGCAAATTTACAACAAAACCAGCTTCAGCGACTTTTTGATCCACGACCCCCGCATTTGTATATGCTTAAACCAACAGCCAATGCTATTCTAAACTGGGAGGCTAGCTGGGATAATTTTGCTCTGATTCAGGATAATTCAAATCCACAAAATACTAAACTTGATCCTGAAGAAAGAGGAAGGCCCGGCGATTTTTACAGGGGGTATGGGGTTTCCTATATATACACAAGAAATGGAGAATCCCTTCCAGAGTCCGACATACGTCAGATGCTTTTACTTAGGGCTGATAATGAAAATTTCAGTGCAAATCTCATTATTGAGAATGCTCAGGAAGCAGTTTGGAAATATTCATGGAATAAAAATGTGTATGATCAGGATGCTGATTTTATTGTTTACCGTGCAGCCGGTGTTCATTTATGGCTAGCTGAGGTATATACTTATTGGCTGTTTGAAAGGGACGGGAGATTAAACACATTTACATCTAACGCTTTAAATATTGTTAATAACGGTAGTAATTATGAGGTGAGTAGCAGTCGAAGACAGTTGGGAGTAAGGGGTCGTGTGGGCTTTGGTGACTCCAACGAAGGTATCAGGGTAGATAATATTAATTACATCCGGGATTCTTACACGAATGAAGTAACCGGTTACATTGACTTAACTGGTAATTTTCCAGGGAAACAGCAGTATCTTGAAGAGCAAATCCTGCAGGAAAGAGCCCTGGAATTGGCCTTTGAGGGAGAGAGGTTTTATGATCTGATAAGGGTATCTAAAAGAAGAAATGATCCCTCATTTTTAGCAAAAAAAGTTTCATCTAAATATTCTGATAGTGAGAGGGATAGGATTTATAATCTATTGCTTGATGAGAAAAACTGGTATATAAATTATTTTGAGTAATCCTTCATTGGTTATTTGATTTCCATTTAAGCAAGGTATAGGCAGTCAGTTTTATTACTAAGCTTTATTAAATAATTATTGAATCAGGATCAATTGTTCTATACTGCATGCACTTTAAGGAGAATTGCCTGAATAGTAATTTGATATGCAACATTGAATATCTATCTAAATTAATAATCGGACATATAACAATCAGAATAAGGGTTTAGAACAAACGATGCTGTAAATTATTGCTTAAGTGAATTAACTAAAAAATCTTATCAAAAGACATATTTTATGAAAGGCAACAAATACGTGATCTTAAGCGCCTTCACTGCCTCTCTCGGTGGGCTGTTATTTGGATTTGACACGGCAGTTATATCGGGAGCAGAGAAAACAATTCAGCAGGTATTTGAATTAAATGGATTCTGGCATGGTTTCACGGTTGCCATTGCTTTGATCGGTACGCTTGCCGGTGCACTGCTGGCGGGTAAGCCGGCTGATCTTTTTGGAAGAAAAAAATCCTTGATGGTGATTGCCGTTCTGTATGCAATCTCAGCCCTCGGCAGTGCACTGGCCCAAAGTTGGGAGGGTTTTTTGGTTTATCGTTTTATCGGTGGACTTGGCGTGGGGGCATCTTCAGTTATAGCGCCAATGTATATTGCAGAGATAGCTCCGGCCCATTTGCGTGGCCGCCTTGGGACTGCTTTTCAGTTGAATATTGTTGGCGGAATCCTGCTTTCATACTTTTCAAATTATGGGATTTCTCAGTCAGTAGAGCATGATGCATGGCGTTGGATGCTCGGTGTGGAAAGTATTCCTGCTGCGATCTTTTTTGCATTGGTTTTATTTATCCCCGATTCCCCCCGCTGGCTGGTTTTAAAGGGTAGGGCTGATGAGGCATTACTGATTCTGAGAAAAGTAAATTCTCCCAATCCCGAAAAAGAACTGAAAGAGATTGAGGCCTCCATCGAAAAAAAAACCGGAATAAAAAGAGAGCTGCTTTTTTCCAGGGTTTACCGGGTACCGGTTATTCTGGCAATTCTTGTAGCCTTATTTAATCAGCTTTCGGGTATCAACGCTGTAATGTATTATGCACCAAGAATATTTGAAATGGTGGGATATGCTCAGAACTCAGCTCTGCTGCAATCAGTTTCGGTAGGTGCAACCTTGTTTATTTTTACCATTGTTGGGATGTTTCTTGTGGATAAGGCAGGGAGAAAGCGCCTGCTGATGATAGGATCTGCAGGTATGGTATTTTTTCTGGGAATGGTCGCGAGAACCGTGTTCACTACCACCGATGGGAGCATTTGGATGCTTATTTACCTCTCCGGGTTTATCGCGTTTTTTGCTTTTTCTCAGGGCACGGTAATTTGGGTATACATATCAGAAATATTTCCTAACTCAGTTAGGGCAAAAGGTCAGACCCTGGGTAGTTTTACTCATTGGGCTACTGCGGTCATCATTTCCTGGGGTTTTCCTCTCCTGGCAGGTAATAGTGGTGGGGGATGGGCTTTTTCAATTTTTTCCGGAAGCATGGTAATACAGTTTTTGATTGTTTGGAGATTCTTCCCTGAGACCAGGGGCAAAAGCCTGGAACAAATTCAGAAGGAAATGATAAGATAATTTCACAATAAAAGTAAAGCAATGGATAAAACATTTAAATTAGGTTATATGCCAACCCGAAGGGCATTTTTCTCAAAAGAGGATGCTTTTAAGTATAAAGAAATAATTCATAATGAAATTAAAAAGTTGGTAAATGATAAAGTGCAAATCCTGGACCTGGAATGGCTGAACGAAGAAGGTCTTTTGTACGATGATCTGGACGCCGAAAAAGTTGCGGAATATTTCCTGAGTAAAAAGGTGGATGCACTTTTTGCACCTCACTGTAATTTTGGGAATGAGAACGCAGTTGCCCAGGTAGCCAGACGTGTTCAAAAACCATTATTAATCTGGGGTCCGCGTGATGAAGCTCCACTACCTGGCGGTGAGCGGCTTCGGGATTCACAATGCGGACTTTTTGCCACTTCAAAGGTCTTACAGCGATACAACCTAAAATTCACCTATATCATAAATTCCCATGTTACAGATCCGGTTTTTCAGAGGGGATTCTGGAATTTCATCCGGGCAGCCAACGTGGTTAAGTTTACCAGAAATACAAGGATAGGACAGGTGTCCTCCAGGCCGCAGTCTTTCTATTCGATCATTGTAAATGAGAATGAACTGCTGGAGCGATTCGGTATTGAGATTATTCCTTTTAATCTAAGCACAATAGTGCGAAAGGTCAAGGAAGCACTAAAGGATAATAAATTTAAAGTAGAGGAGGTTGTATCGTTGGCAAAGACCAAAGCGGACTTTTCACTTATCAAGCCCGACGCAACTGATAAGATAGCAGCATTAAAGTTTGTACTAACAGAAATCATCCGGGAGTTTAATCTTCAGGCAGTAGCATTTCAATGCTGGGATGAGCTTCAGTACCAGTTGGGTATTTGTTCCTGTTTTGCTCACGCACTGATAACTGAGGAAGGCACTCCATTTGCCTGTGAATCTGATATTCATGGAGCCATCAGCAGCTTAATGCTACAGTCAGCTGCGATGTTTGAGCAACCAACATTTTTTGCCGATCTTACCATACGTCATCCCGAGAATGATAATGCTGAGTTATTGTGGCATTGCGGGGTATTTCCTCCTTCACTGAGCATTGATAAGGAAAAGAGCAAAATCGGTGAACATTTTGTGCTTCCCTCCCATGCACCAGGCACCTGCAACTGGCAATTGAAGAAGGGGGATATTACAGTGGTTCGCTTTGATGGATCTCATGGTAACTACAGTTTATTTTGTGGCGAGGGCAAGGCCATTGATGGACCTTATACCCTGGGCACCTATGTATACCTGGAGGTAAAGGACTGGCCCTTGTGGGAGGAGAAGATAATTTATGGGCCTTATATTCATCATACTTCCTGCATTTACGGGAATTATTCCAGTGCACTTTACGAAGCCTGCCGTTACCTGGATGGTGTAGACTTTGATCCTGCCGAACCGGGCCTCGAGGAAATAACAAGAAATTTACGATCAAATAAATAATAGCCATAAAATTATGATAATTACAGGAAGAAGCCAGTCATTGGAAGTGATAGAGAGAGTAAAAGCAAGCGCCATGAGCCTACCAATTTTTTGCACAGCCAGCCATTGGAATACTGAAGCAATTTTACTCGCAGCGCAAAGAGTGGGCGAAAAATTTGATATAAAGAATATTCCGGTATCTGTAGCGATGACATACAATTACAGGTATATGCCCCAGGCACAGCGCATGACTTATACCCGAAATGCCAGGTTGGGGTTTCTATCAAATATGGGTCACCTTAGGGTTCTTGCCAATGATCCCGATTCACCCTATTATAATGTACATGTTTTACCTCATCTGGATCACGGAGATCCTGAGTGGGATGCATGGGCACTTACCCAGGCCACAGAATATCTTTCTTCCGTGATGTTTGATGCCCAAAGATATCCTTTGGAAGATAACATAAAGATGACAAGGGAGTATGTAGAAACATACAGGGACAAGGTTCTGATCGAGGGGATCATGGATGAGCTGAGCGTGCATCAGGCACACGAGAAAAGAAGGGAAGTGGAATTGGATGATTATCCGGAGAGAGCGGAAGAATATTTTAAGAAGACAAATATTGATTTTCTGGTGGCCGATCTTGGAACCGAACAGCAGTCGCAGGGGATAGGTGAAAATGTTTACATGAAGGACCGGGCCAGGGCAATCCGGAGTTTACTCAATGACCGATTGCTGGTGCTTCATGGTACCTCATGCCTTTCAGATCAGCAAATTGGCACTTTACCGGACGATGGAATTTTACGGGTGAATATGTGGACACGAATTGCCAGGGATACCGGTATATACGCCTTTGAGCAACTGAAGAAAAGAGAAGGGAAAATACGACAGAATGATTTTGAGTCTATTGAATCGCACAGGTATCTTATGGATTCAGTGGAGAAAGCGGCTGAGATTATGGTAGGGATTATGGAATCACTCGGTTACAAAAATCTGACTTAAACTATGGTTTGCAAATTAGCATGAGTTTATTAGGACTGGATATTGGTACAACGGGCTGCAAAGCAGTAGCTTTTAATTTGGATGGTGAGGTACTTGCAAGTTCATACCGGAAGTATGCAATATTGAGTGATAATAAAGGAACTGCCGAGTTGAACTCTATCTATGTCTGGGAGAAAGCAAAAGAAATTATTAAGGAGGTTTCAACGCAAACAAAAGGAGATCCCATAGAAGTACTTTCAATAAGCTCATTGGGTGAAGCACTGGTGCCTGTTTCAGAAGACAGAAATATTCTTTCCCATTCATTTTTAAGTATGGATAGTCGCGGGGGCGAATACATCAGACAACTCCTTGATAAATTCGAAGAATCAGAAATTTTCAGACTGACAGGGAATATCCCCGGTTCATTTTACAGCCTGTCTAAACTGGCATGGATAAAGAATAACGATCCGAAATTGTATAACTCTACCGACCTGTTTCTGAGCTGGGCAGATTTCATCAGTTTTATGTTGGGTGGTGAAGCCGTTGCAAATCACTCACTGGCCGCCAGAACGCTTATGTTTGATATACAAAAAGGTAAGTGGTCTGAGGATATAATACATTCAATGGGGCTGGATAAGGAAAAACTGCCATTACCCTGTAACTCCGGTTCTCATTTGGGCTATGTGAATGGGAAAATAGCTGACCAGCTGGGACTAACAAATAGAGTAAGCATTATTGCAGGCGGGCATGATCAGAGCTGTGCCGTTTTAGGCAGTGGGATCAAGAATAAATCGCGATCGGCGATGTATGGACTGGGTACTTTTGTATGTGTTGCAGCAGTATTTCCAGAGATGCCAGAGCCGGAGTATATGTATGAAAAGCGATTGCATATTGGTTCGCATGTAATTCCGGATTCGTATATAACTTTTATATATAACTTGTCAGGAGGAGCTTTAATTAATTGGTTTAAAGAAGTTTTCGGAGGGAAGAATCTGGATTTCTCCGAATTATTTGATGAAATTTCCGGTAAGGAGAATTCCATTGTTGCGATACCAAAATTTGGCACAACCGGTCCGCCGGATTTTCACAGCGGGAGCCAGGGATGTTTTGGGGGACTCTCCTTTTATCATAAAAGGGGAGATATTCTGCAAGCTATACTTGAGGGGACAGGGTTTTATATCCAGGATTGTTTTGAAAAATCGGGGAAGGTGTTCGAAAGGATTGATTCGCTCGTGGCCACAGGGGGAGGTTCAGTTTCTTTAAAGTGGCTGCAGATTACAGCTGACATTCTTAACAAGAATGTAGTCAGAAATAGAGTAAATGAAGCCAGTTCGCTTGGGGCTGCAATTATTGCCGGGGTTGGAAGTGGGAAATTTTCTTCCTGGGATGAGGGAGTGGATTGTATGGTACACCAGGACATTTTTTTGCGACCGGAGGGATTGAATAAAGGATATTACTGGGAGAAATTCACAAGATATAAAGAATACTATTCCTTTTTTACATAAGAAAATAATTTATCATGAAAAATACAATCATATTTATAATCATAAGCTTAGCTATCCTGCGATTACCTGCCCAGGTTCCTGATCTAGCACCCACGCCACCGATGGGCTGGAATAGCTGGGACTGTTTTGGCATGGATATTACCGATGAGCAGCTAATGGCTACGGCAGATTACATGGCCAAACACCTGAAAGAATATGGTTGGGAGTATGTGGTACTGGATATGGGTTGGAATTATGGAGAGGGATTGAATACCAGCAATTTCCGGATGGAAAAACCTCCCCAGGTTATGGATGAATACGGGCGACTGGTTCCTTCCCTGAAGAAGTTTCCGTCAGCGGCAGATGGCCATGGCTTAAAACCGGTGGCCGATTATGTTCATAGTTTGGGCCTGAAGTTTGGCATACACATCATGCGGGGCATTCCCTGGCAGGCAGTGGAGCAAAACACTCCCATTAAAGGAACCGGGTTCACAGCCCGCGATATAGCAACAACTGACAATGCCTGCACCTGGTATCATGGTATGCTCTCGGTGGATGTGACAAAACAGGGTGCCCAGGAGTATTATAATTCACTGATGGAAATGTATGCGGATTGGGGGGTGGATTTTATAAAAGCCGATGATGTATTGAAGCGTCCTTACCATAAAGGAGAGATTGAAGCCATACAAAAAGCAATAGAGAATTGTGGAAGACCCATTGTATTAAGTCTTTCAGCCGGACCCATACAAGTACACAGTGTACAGCACCTTCGGTCCAATTCTCATATGTGGCGTATTACAGGAGACATGTGGGATCACTGGAGTTTTATTGAACGGACCTTTAACTATTGCAGGGAATGGCAGTCTTTTGTGATGCCCAATCATTGGCCCGACTGCGATATGCTTCCCTTCGGTAAATTAAGAATAAATGGCACCGATGGCATGCTGGCCGAATCTCTTGGATTAGAGCGGGAAGAAACGGTAAATGAATATTCTCGTTTAACGGAGGATGAAAAAAGGACTGTCATGGGCCTTTGGGCAATTTTTCGTTCCCCATTGATGATGGGTGGAAATTTATTGGATATGGATCAACCTACTTACGAATTACTTACCAATAGGGAAGTCCTGGCAATAAATCAGGGAAGTATAAACAATCGTGAACTCAGGTTTGATGAAAAGGAAAGCATCTGGATTGCAGAGGATCCGGAATCGGGGGAGAAGTATGTAGCTATGTTCAATTTTAGTGAAAGTAGCCCGGCAAAAATTCGGGTAAGCTGGGAGGAACTGGGGATTGAAGGGAAATATTCTGTTCGTGATTTATGGTTACAACAAAATATAGGCAAAGCTGAGAAAAATCTGAAAATCAGAGTAAATTCTCATGGTTGTGGAATATTCAAACTATCAAAGCAAAAATAGAAACATAGTTTAAACTACTGAGAATTAGTTTTCTCAATGTTCCAAAAACAAGCAAAAGATTTTGTTAAATAGCAAATATAAATTTTTAAATCTGTTCTATTAATTTCTTAATTTAACCAATCATGTCCACTAATTTCAAACTTACCCTGATCTTAGCACTCATTGTACCAATCTTCCCGATTGCCGCTGAAACTTTGTCTGCAAACCAACTTCCCAATGAAGAACCATTTACTACCGATCTTCCATGTACCGACTCTACATCGCTACAAGGCATTCCCACTTATGAATCCCTTGGACTCTACCTTGATGCAGATTCGGGGGAAGCCAGGGTACGGTACAAACAAGTTGGGGAGAGTGTGTGGCGAGCGGGGTATCCACTTTGGTATGACGGTCGTAATTTTGTCCAAATTACCAACAACAACAACGAATCCAGGTTTCGGGGGAGCATAGTCCACCTTTGCCCTAACACCGCATACGAAGTTCAGGTTCTCAAGGACAGCCAGCTTTACTGTGGCACCTTCCATACCCTTAATGACAACTTCCCGGTTGCCCGAACTGTTCAGATAGGCAACCTTACTAAACCACTGATCATAACCGAAGGAGGTACCGAGGACGGCTATGTGGTCTACGAGGGTGGTTCCATCAGCCTGGGAGTGTACCATAGCACTGGTATCAAAGTCAATGCTAATTATGTAATTATAAGAAATACTAAGGTGTCCGGGTCAGTCCTGGGAATTGTCATTGAAGGCGGGAAGCATGATGTGGTGATTGAGGGGACGGAGATAACGAACTGGGGGAATTTCATCTCTGCAGAAGACCGGGCCCGCTATGGCGCCTCCAGTCAGTACTTCGGTAGTTCCGACGAAGCCATCGTTATTCCGTCTGATGCCTATCGGATTACGGTTCAGCGCAACTATATTCATTCGCCCCGGACCGACTCAAACACATGGGATGAGATGATTGAAACCCAGTGGAAATGTATTTCCAAACAGTCTACGAGGTGTCATCCCTGGGGTCCCCGTGGTATAAATATGCAGAGTGGAAACCAGGGTATACAGCGCATAATACGGTACAATACCTTTGCCGGTAAACGCACAAATATGCTCGAAGATGCTATCACGGGTCAAAGCAACGATAGTGACATCTATGGTAACTTCATAACTGGTTTTGTTGATGACGCTATGGAGATTGATGGGTTTGCGCGAAATTCCCGGGTGTGGGGAAACCATATCCATGTGATTGCACCCGATGGAAGTGTCAATGCCCCGGAGTTTAAACAACCCGCAATTTTCAGTATATCACCAATTGATGTCGGTCCGGTATTCATCTGGCGCAATCTTACGACCATAGACAAAGGAACCTGGATCGCGATGTTAGTCAAAAAGCAAGCAAAATCGGTAAGAGCAAACAGGACAGTGCCGGTTGAGGTAGAGTATGGTCGTCTCTACTTCTTTCACAACACTTCACTGAGTGGAAGAATATCTGGTTCAGGCCATCCGGTGGTTGGTATTTACGCATATAATAACGTGGTTCGAAATGGAATTGAGCCTGGTTATTTAGATTTCGATTTTAAATCCAACCTTAGTGGCGAATCAGTACCCTCCATGCTCGACGCAAACTTTATCGTTAAAACTGGTACGACTGGTGTCAATGCCGGCATCACCCTCCCGAACTTTAACGATAGCTACGAGGGAAGTGCCCCAGACATCGGCTACCAGGAAGCCGGTGGGTCAGCTCCCGTTGTTGGTTATACCGCATCATATATTTATGGTGATGTAACTACAAACGATGAAATAACGGCTTACGACGCTGAAATAGCCTTGCAATACAGTGTAGGGATCAGTCCAAATGAATTTCCAACACCATGGGCAATCTGGCGCTTTGAAATCAGCGATGTAGATAATGACAATATTATTACCGCAAACGATGCTTCGTTAATATTGAAGCACACAGATGGTTTGATAGAATCACTACCAGTTGAAAAAAACACGGAAGCAATGGATGATACAATCATATCCATAACAAATGAAGACGGGTTTATAGTTTTCCGTGCAACCGGTGATTTGTTTGGGCTGAATGTTTTTGTTAATGACAACACTGAATATCTGGGAACACCGGAAATTCTGGATACAATTATGATTTCTGAAACAAATATTTCGGCAAACAGTTACGCAATCGGAATAGCAACGGCTTATTCACCAAAAAGTGACGATATTTTTATGCGTATTCCATACTCGGGAGGTCAAAATGTTACTATTACTTTCGATATGATTGTAAACTCGGTAAATATGCAAGTTACAGTTGATCTGGCAACCGGGATAATTGAAATTAGTGATAATACAATTTTTGTTTATCCGAACCCTGCAAATAATTCCTTGTTTTCAACAGGGTTTAATAAAAGCACTAAGATTTCAATTTATGATAGTAGTGGCCGCGTATTGATAAATAAGCAAGTATTTAATAATCAAATTGATATCAGTAATTTCCAAAAAGGTATTTACACAATAAAAATTGAAAATGCAGATGGCATGGTAACCAGAAATTTTGTAAAACAATAAATAACTATGAAAACAACAACAATCTTAATGTGGATTCTTATGATCGGTTATTCAATGAATCTTTTATCCCAGGTTAACCAATTAGCACCCACTCCACCCATGGGTTGGAACAGTTGGGACTGTTTCGGAATGGATGTTACGGATGAGGAATTAAAAGCTACAGCAGACTATATGGCAGAACATCTGAAAGAATTCGGTTGGGAATATGTAGTGCTGGATATGGGATGGTACTTTGGGGAAAAGACAAATACCTGGAATTTTAAGGAGAAGAACCCGGAATTGAACATTGATGACTATGGCAGAGTTGTTCCGGCACTTCATAAATTTCCCAGTGCAGCAAATGAAGTGGGTCTTAAGGCGGTTGCAGATTATATCCATAGCCTGGGACTTAAATTTGGAATTCATATTGTCAGGGGAATACCCAGACAGGCTGTAGAAGAAAATACGCCCATAAGGGGCACAAATTACCGGGCAAAGGATATCGCTTCAGAGAAAGGATTGTGTGGCTGGTATCATGGAATGTACAGTATTGATATGTCAAAGCCCGGCGCCCAGGAATATTACAATTCACTTCTTGAGCAATATGCAGAGTGGGGGGTGGATTTTATCAAAGCCGATGATATGCTGGGTCCTTTATACCATCTTGATGAAATCGAAGCTGTGCAGAAAGCTATACAAAATACTGGCAAACCGATAGTTCTTAGTTTATCTGCAGGCCCGGTTCCTGTTGAATTGGCAGATGTGTTGAGGCGTAATTCCAATATGTGGCGTCTTTCTGGCGACATGTGGGATTCCTGGCCTCATCTTTTAGAAACTTTTGAATATTGCAGGACCTGGCAGGACTATGTTATACCAAACCATTGGCCGGACTGTGATATGTTGCCTCTTGGTAAGTTACGGATAAACGGAACAGATGGGTTGCTTGCGGAAAAATTGGGTGTAGATATTAAAGAGACTGTGAATGAATATTCCCGGCTTACCACAGATGAAAAATACACCCTGATGAGTCTTTGGGCTATCTTCAGATCTCCTTTAATGATGGGGGGTAATCTTATGGAAAATGATTCACTGACATACCAGTTGTTGACAAATAAGGAGGTATTAAGGGTTAATCAACAAAGTGTTAATAATAAAGAACTTAGGTTCTCGGAAAATGAAAGTGTATGGGTAGCTGATGACCCTGTTTCCGGTGCAAAATATATCGCATTCTTCAATTTAAATGATAATAAACCCATTAATTTTAATGTAAGCGCAAAAGAAGTAGGCCTTTCTGGCAGGTTTTTCGTTCGTGACTTATGGGAAGGGAAAGATTTGGGGGCTTTTAAGAAGAATATTCGGGCAGAAGTCAATCCGCATGGTTGTAAGCTATTCAAAATAAGCCAATAGAAAAACAAATAAATATTATAAAAATGAAGTTTACACAAAAAGATTATTGTTTAATAAGATTAATATGTAGTTTACTTTTTTTTCCATATGCAGAAATATCTGCGACTAAACCCAGAGTTTTTATTTTCACAGATATTAATATTGATCAGGGAGATCCGGACGACAGACAATCATTAATTCATTTATTATGGTATTCTGATGAATTGGAAATAGAAGGAATAGTACCTGATGAATGGAATGATCATGGTTTTAAGGCATGTGAACTTGCAATAGAAGCCTATAAAAATGATTACAATGATTACTCCTTAAATAAAAAAGGATACCCTTCACCTCAAAAATTCAATAGTATGGTTGCCAGGGATCTGGGTGAAGCAAAAAAACTATTTCATGCAGCTGCATCAAAAAAGGAATCTCCGCTTTATGTACTTATCTGGGGAAATATGGAAACATTTGGAGAAGCACTTAATACCCATCCTGAAGTTTCAAAAAACATCAGGATTATTTCTATAGGTACTAATCGTTTCCTGGACTGGCGCAGACCGGAATTCTATCCTTCCAGCAGAAAAGAAACTGGAAATATACCTTGTGAGTATATCAACTGGAATGGACATGGAAGAAACCAGATTTTTAATGACTCAAAACTCAATCATATTTGGTGGCTTGAAATCGATTGGACATATATTGGTATGTTTACAGGAGACAGTCCCTCTAATATGATGTTCAAGCTGGAAAAATTTGGCTCAATGGGACGACATATTAAAGAAGTAGTTAGTAACCAACCAAATTATAACTATTTTAAAGTTGGAGATACGCCCTCTGTCCTTTATCTGATTGACCCTGAGAATGATCTTAACGATCCAATTCATGGCAGCTGGGCTGGAAAATTTGTTAAGCCTTTTCCACTAGAAAGGCCAAACTATTATACAGATTACAATGGAGATGTGAATTGGGACTATGAAAATCCCTGCAATACCTGGGATAATCGTTTCGATATGTTGGATAATGCCAAAAGGACATTAGAAATTAAACGACCTCACATGTACCAGTCATTGATAGAAAAGCTAAACATAATCTATCAATTGGAATAGATTAGATTTATTCCTGAGAATTATTTGCATTCCAGGAATTATCATAACAATGTGTTTTAAATCAGACAATTGGAATTGAAAAAGGGAAGGATGCTTTTATTCCAAAAATATACAGGAATAATTCTTATGATGGGCTTAAAGGAGACAATCGAGATAGATGAAATCATTTACTCCTGAGAAAGGAAGTATATAAAAAACTTATGGCGAAGATACCTATTTTGTTTCTCAGATGGGTTATGCAGCCGTAACAGGACTTCAGGGTGGAAACACAGGAAATCCCGGGCAATCTCATATCATTTCATCTGCAAAACATTTTGCCGGCTATGCCCAGGGTGCAGGGGGCAGGAATTTTCTTCTTTCCATACACCCTCAATTGTTATTTTCCTCCGACGGGAAACGGTTAAAATCATCGCCCCGGTTCTCGGTCATCATCCGACTCATTGTCTTCATCAATTCCCGGTTTTTATCCTGTTCCGAAATATTGGTGTTCTCTTCAAGATCCAGATGGTGATCATACAGCATACGGGCATAGATGGCCGAATCAGATCTGCTCCATTCCGTGTATGAAAAATCCCTGGTCTTGATTGTAAGACCGTCCCTATATTTACAAATCACAAAATCTTTCCAGTCCATATCTGGTTCGTGTAACAAGGGAACGAAACTTTTACCTTCCAGGTGATCCGGCTGCTTCAGGCCCGCCAGCTCACTGAGCGTTGGATAGATATCTACGAACTCAACCAGTGCATCGCTCTTTTCACCCCCTGCAATTCCTGGTGCTTTCAATATCAGGGGCGATCGCAATGAGGTCCTGAAATTACAGTGTTTGCACCACAATCCATGTTCCATGAGGTTCCATCCATGATCACCCCAGAGGATGACAATGGTGTTTTTTTCCAGGTCAAGGGCTTTCAGCTCATCGAGGACCGTGCCGATTAAATGGTCCACATAACTCACACAGGCATAATATCCGTGGATCAATGTCCTGGCAAGTGAATCGCTCACCTGGCCTTCTTTGGGTATCCCGGAGTAATTTCGCAATTCGCCGAAATTGTGAAGGGCCGCAGTTGGAGCATTTTCGGGAGCGTATCGATTTTCAGGAAGTTGCATATGCTCTTCGCTGTAAAGACTCCAGTATTTTGTAGGGGCATTAAAAGGAAGATGGGGTTTCATGAATCCACACGCCAGGAAAAAAGGCTTGTCCATCTTCTTTAACCGCCTCAGGTCACGGATAGTCTTCGCGGCAATTTTACCATCTTTGTATGCTGTATCCGAAACACCTGCATTCTCGTAGGCAGGTCCCCTCAGTCCCTCTGTACGCGCCAATTTGATGTTTTCCGGTAACACATAATCGCCAGGTGCAAGGGATGACGGCCTCCAGTTTTCATCCCAGCTCTCAGTTAGATCCTCCTGGTGATGAAAAACTTTTCCATTGGATATGGTATAATAGCTGTTCTGTTTAAAATGCATGGGCAGGGACAACACCCCGGGATAATCCTTCTCTGCAAGGCTGCTGTAATTGGTGAAACGGTAACGGGTTGGCCTTGCTCCGGTAAGCAAACTGGCCCGGGATGCTCCGCAAACAGGGATATTGCAATGGGCCTCGGTGAATAAGATCCCTTGTGAAGCGAGTTCATCCAGCCTGGGGGAATGGATCTGCTTTGCACCGTAACAGTTCAGCTCGGGCCGCAGATCGTCGACAGCAATAAACAGTATATTGGGTTGCTCCGGTTTTTCTACCGGGGCCTGACAGGAGTATACCAACAACAGAAACGGAGCGGCTGCGCTAATGACACCAATGTTTGTTTTCATATGCATATATTCTTTATTTAATCAAATACTACTTAAGATATACATTATTCAGTTTACTTCTAAGATTAATCTTCTGTAAGCTGTCAATTGAGGGTCTCCGTCATCTCTTATTTCAAGGATCAGGTGAATATCACCTTTTTCAGAGGATGAGGGGATTTCTACGGTTAGAATGGGCGCATCTTCATTACTCAATACTATATTTGAGGAGGAGACTTCATGATATATCCACCAGTTAAAGTTGATATTGTTTCCATCTGGATCATAACTCGAAGATGCATCGAAAGTATATACATTCCCGGGTTTTACACTTTTTTTGATTATTCTCCGGGACTTATCTTTGCCAATGGCGGCAACAGGGTTATGGTTTGAAGCTTCATAAGGAAGAAGACACCATCTCATCCGGGCTGCAAAATCATTCTGGTAAGCCTCGCGCCATCTGGCTATCGTCCATTTTCTTCTCAATGCAATATCATGATGGCCCGACCAGTGGTCGTCTTCGGCATCGGTGTAATATTCATTGCCCTGATGGTCAAATCTTCCGCCCCATCCGCCCCATTCGGGGTGTTCCGGATTGCTGAGTCCATTGGGCAAAACAAAGAACCAGGAAGGGGTATCACCTTCTTTGACTCCCTTGCGGTTTCGTTCACTTTGAGGGCTTTGGTGTACAGAGTTTGGGTACCTCTCGCCCAATGGCCCCCAGTTGATTACATTTTCTATAATCCAAGATGTGTCATTTAGTTTCTCCAGACCTGGTTTCACCAGTGGTAATTCTTCGAAATTGCCACCTTTGGAGTCATTCTGGTAAATGCCACGAAATGAGCCAGCAAATGGACTAATTGCCAATGGACCGGATTCCACGTATCGCAGACCCGGAAAATTTTGACGTATCCATTCTCCAGTGCCCATTGGATGGACATTGTTCAACCCGTCCTGATCGAGAATCGCATAAACACGCAGTTTGCTAATAAATATTCCTGCCTCTTCCGGTGAGCGGGAATTACTCATGTCCAGTAAAGCCTGGGCAAGATCATGTGCTCCTCCCCAGATAGAAATATATAGTATTTCATCCGAAGAATCTACTGTTTCAATAATTTGTCTGGAGCCTGGAGTTTCTTTACCCTTTAACAGATTATCCACTCCTCTGTTTACCTGGCCACTACGGACGACCAACCTGAGTGCATCAGGTTTTGGGAAATCAGAGGAGTGATGTAAAAGATTTTCCCAGACTTTTTCATAATCATCAATGGCTTCGAAGATCAGGTCTGTTCGAACCTGGTGTATGCGATTGAGTCGGGGTATGTTGTTAGAGGTGGCTATCAGCCCTTCAATCCGGAATTCATTTGCATAAACAAGCAATCTTCTGAGAGATTGTATATCGTCAGGGTCCCCACCAATATCTGTTAGGACCAGAAGCCTGGGTTTCTTTATGGAAGCTTGGAGGCAGGAGGTAATTAATAGAGAAAATGCCAGAACGTAAATAAAGGGTTTGAGATAATTATTCATGTTGTTTGTTTTCCTTCCTTTTTATTGAGGATAATAGATAAAAAGTAAAAGCGGAGTTTCCAGTAATAAGTAAAATTGATAGTAATTTTGAGTAACATTCAGATATAAAAATTTTGTTCATTAAACATATATCTGGCCCATAGAAACTTTAAAAGCAAAAAGAAATGAATTAATAATATATGACGCATTCGAAGGACCTAATCAATAAAATCGAGAAATGGAGGGTATAGTAATAATAAATTTGTTAGCAATAAGTTTTGTTTAAAGTGATGTCACTTGCCTTGAAAAAAATTAAGATTCTGTTTAAAGGATTAATTTTTAAAGTTTTACTTTTGTCACTCAAAATAGCACTTAAGTTTACTAATGAATATAACTTAATATTATGATTCCTGAAAAGGATAATCTAGAAGAACTCTTTATATCTTTTCTTTCCGGAAATGCATCGGAGAGCGAGAGAGAGCATGTAAATTCCATTCTGTCGGAAAGCGAAGAAGCCAGGAAATTATTAGTCGAGCTATCACAAATATGGGATGCAACTGGAATAGTGAATAACAGACTTGTTGAGACCGATCTAAGATATAAGAAACTTAGTTCAAGAATTCGTGAAAGTCAGAAATTCCACGTAAAATACCGTACTCTTTTACAATATGCTGCAGTAATTACTCTCATGTTTTTCCTTGGAGTCACATTATCCCCTTACTTGTTCAAGAATGAGTATAGCACACAATTAATTGAATCAGCAGATACAAAGATTACATCGCCTCTTGGATCGAAAACTAAACTTCTTCTTGCAGATGGAACAGAAGTATGGTTAAATGCAGGTAGTACCTTATCTTATTCTTCGAGTTATAAGAGTTTGCCGGAGCGAAAGGTGTATCTTGATGGAGAGGCCTTCTTCGAAGTGCAAAAAAATGAAAAGAAGCCCTTTACGGTAATGGCTCGGGGGGTTATGTTTAAGGCCCTCGGTACTTCATTTAATGTCAAAGCCTATAGCAATGAACCTGATATTGTTGCAACACTCGTCGAAGGAAAAATATCAGTTTCAAATTATGATAAAATGGATAAAGAGGTCATCCTACAACCAAATGAATCAATAAAGATTCTAAGAAAAGAATACGAAGCTTCCAAGAGCGCTGACAGGAAGGATAAGTCTCCTAAAAAAAATGCAACAAATGACGAATTATCTCCTGTAGAAGGAGTTATTCTTAGTAAAAGCATAAATACATTATTATATACCTCCTGGAAGGATAGTCAGTGGATTATTGACAATGAAGAATTAGGTTCTTTGGCTAAAAAGTTGGAGAGAAGGTATGCTGTTTCAATCAAGTTTGAAGATGATAAACTTAAGAAAATCCGTTTTACCGGGACACTATTGGAGGAATCACTTGAGCAGGTACTTCAGATAATAAGCTTTGCTGCACCTATTAAATACAGAGTTGAAGGCTCCACTGTAATCTTGGAAAAAGAATAGTAAACTTGTACAATAACAACTTCGCACAGAAATCATCGAAATTTATTATCTAAAATTAAGAAAAATAAGAAATTTTGGTTTTCTTTAACTTTTTGTTAAGGGAAAATGATGTGATATGCGAAGCAATCTTACACTAACCTTAATAATTATTATAATTGTAAGTAGTGGTGCTTATTCACAGGATAATTTGATTACTCTGAATGAGACAAATACTGAAGTAAAAGAAATACTGGGTAAAATTGAAAATCAGTCCAATATACGCTTTTTTTACAGTGAGGATTTATTGAATCTGAATAATCGGATTGATGTTTCTTATACAAATACCCCTCTTAATGAGGTAATCGAGAATATATTAAGTGATTTAGATCTTATTTATAAAATATTTAATGAGAACCTTGTGGTCATTTCCAGCAAGGAATTTAGCTTGTATCCAATAAAGGTATCAGGCAGGATTACAGACAAATACAATTTTCCTTTACCTGGGGTCAATATCTTTAATAAATCAACAAATAATGGAACCATATCGGATCTTGATGGATTCTATTCAATTATTGTACATTCAGAAGAGGATATACTTAGTTTTTCGTATGTTGGATTCTTATCTATTGATAAAGAGGTTTCAGACCAATCTGTGATTAATGTAATTCTCTATGAGGATGTTAAAACCTTTGATGAAGTAGTTGTAATCGGTTATGGTACTCAAAAGAAGAAAGATATTACAGGCGCTGTTGCCTCCGTACCGAAAGAAAGATTCAGACAGTTACCCAACAATAATTTAGCAGAGGTAATGCGTGGCTCTCTTCCTGGAATAATTATTAAGCAAAATGCGGCCAGTGCTGAGGAAGACAACCAAACAATTCTAATTCGTGGAAGAAATTCTATTCTTGCGGATAATAGTCCTTTGATTGTTCTGGACGGTATGCCCTATTTAGGCAGGATTTCTGAAATTAATCCAACTGATATTGCCTCAATTGATATTCTTAAGGATGCCTCTTCTGCTGCAATTTATGGATCAAGGGGTGCCAATGGGGTTATTTTGATATCAACCAAACAAGGGAAAAAGGGAAAGCCCAGGCTTTCTTATGATGGGTATTTTGGGCTACAGGCAGTTAGCGATTACCCTAAGCCCCTTACCGGACCCGAATTCTATGAATTCAAGAAAATCCGTGACCCAAATTCAATTACCCCTAGTGAAGAGGCAAACTATCAGAATGGGATTTGGACCAATTACCCGGAACTGGTTCTAAATACTGGGTTTCGGCAACAACATACCTTGACACTATCTGGTGCGACAGAAACATTCAATTATTATATATCAGGTTCCTTTCTGAATGTGGATGGCATTACAATGAATGATAGGTTTGGCAGATTCAGCTTTAGAAATAAAATGAAGGTTAAATTAAATAACTGGCTGACAATTTCTAGTAACACTAGTTTAGTGAATTCAGACAGAAGTGGGATTGCCCCTTCATGGAGACATGTTTGGGTTTCAAATCCTTTAACAGTTCCCTATGATGAAATGGGTAATATCTCTATATATAACTGGCCTGAACAGCCCGATAATACAAACCCACTGAATTGGAAGCTGGTTCATAATACAGATATCACCTATAAAGTTATCTCAAATAATTATTTAGATTTAACCATTCCTTTCATTAGCGGCTTTTCTTATAAACTAAATACAGGTGTAATATACAGATTTGATAAAGCAGATATTTATTGGCCCCGAACAACCAAAAGGGGATTTGAGGCAGGAGGTTCAGCCTCAGCTTCAAGTCAAAATACAACAAGGTGGTTATTTGAACATATTTTTGACTATTCAAAAAGTTTCCAAAACCATAATATTTTTTTAACTGCTCTTTACAGTGCACAGGAGGATAACTGGCAAAGCAGGAGTATATCAGGGAATGGATTCCCAAATGATTTACTCGCCACATATCAACTGAATGTTGCTGCAAAATTAAGTTCCTCTGATGATTACCGGCGGGAGGCTCTTGTTTCTCAAATGCTTAGAATGAACTATAATTATGACAACCGGTATCTTTTTACCCTAACCGGCCGGCGGGATGGTTTTTCTGGATTTGGACAAAACAATAAATATGGATTTTTCCCATCTCTTGCAATGGGTTGGGTGGTGAGTGAGGAAAGTTGGTTTACCAACAGATTGTCTCTATCTGATCTGAAACTCAGAGTATCTTATGGGAAAAGCGGTAATCATGCGGTTGGGCCCTATGAAACACTTTCAAGAATGGAGGAGAATTCCTATTTAGATGGATCGATTACTGCTCCCGGATATTTCCCTTTCAAACTCGGAACTCCTGATCTGGGATGGGAATCATCCACAAGCTTGAATGTTGGAATCGATTTCTCAATACTTAAGAATAGGATACAGGGCAGCCTCGATATTTATTCAACGAAAACAAATGACCTGCTGTTAAATCGCAGTATTTCTTCTGTGCATGGCATTTCACATATTACTCAGAATGTTGGTAAAACAAAAAATCAGGGTATTGAAATCCTTATAAATTCAAGTAATATTGTCACTTCTGAATTTAATTGGGTAAGTAAAATAAATTTCTCTTATAATCATAATCAAATTCTGGATCTTTATGGAACAAAACAGGATGATCTGGGGAATGAATGGTTTATTGGTTATCCTATACGAGTTGTATTCAGGAATGAATTTGATGGTGTCTTTCAAGAAGGGGATGACATTAAAAATTCTGCCCAACCCGATGCCCAACCTGGTTACGCAAAAGTCGTAGATCAAAATGAGGATGGAAAAATCGATGCAGAGGACCGGATAATACACGGCCAATTGGATCCAAAGATAAACTGGGGTATAAATAATACATTAAGTTATAAAGGATTTTCCTTTTATTTTTTAGTTTATGGATTACATGGCCATGTGGATGCTAATGATCTTTTAGTGGATTATGTATGGGGCGATGTGAGATTGAATACCACACGAAAGGACTGGTGGACTCCGGAAAACCCAACAAATGAATACTATAAGAATGAAGTTGGGGCTAATTCATACACTACAAGGATAGTTGAAAAAAAAGGATTTGTCAGAATAAAGGATGTTTCTTTATCTTTTACCCTGCCTTCAGACTTACTTTCAAGACTAAAACTGATAAATGCGAAAATATATTTGACAGCCCGAAATTTAGGGGTTTTTACAAACTGGACCGGTTGGGATCCGGAGCTGGAATGGGCAGGAGATAATCCCCCGGTTCCCCGGCAACCCATGCAAAGAGAATACCTTATCGGGTTTACTGTTGATTTTTAACAACTTGGAGTTATGTATAGTCGTAGGTTTTTATCTTTCTTTATTTTTTTTATTGTCCTCCTCTGGGGATGCACTGATGAATTTCTGGATGAAAATCCTCCAAATATTATTACAGCAGATAACTTATATGCTGATCATTCAGGATTCCAGGCAGGCATTTACAGTTTGTATAACCAGGTACGACGAGAGCGGGCAGGGGTTCATAATCCTTTCAATATGTGTTTCAACCAGATTATGCTATGCGCCAATGACATCATGTCCTCAAATTATCCGGCCGGTTATGATCAGATATTAAAGAATTGGGGAACTTTCAATAATCCAACAGTTAGTTTTTACCAATCTACCTGGGAGTGGTTGTATGGCATAGTGAATGCTGCAAATACAATAATTGTAAGAGCTGACCGGCCCAATATTAAATGGGATAAAGACGAAAAGAATGACATTCTGGCACAGGCCCGTTTAATAAGAGCCTGGGCATACAGGCATCTTACCGGACTGTGGGGGGATGTTCCCCTGAACCTAGAGGAGACAACCAGCGCAAATATCAAGGATTGGCAACGGACACCTATTATTGAGGTTTATACTCAAATGGAGGCAGATCTTTTATTTGCCGAAAAAAATCTCTCATTTTATCCGGAAAATGATGGGAAAATTGCCAGAGGAGTAGCGACTCATTACCTTGCAGAACTGTATTTGACTATGGGAAATTATGAACGATCTATTCAAAAAGCAGATAGTCTTATCAAAAGTGGCGTTTACTCTTTAATTACTGAAAGGTATGGAGTGAATAAAGATCAACCCGGAGTTCCTTTTATGGATATGTTTTATGATGGAAATTCAAACCGGTCGGAGGGGAATACCGAAACACTCTGGACATTTCAATATGAGTACCGTGTAACGGGCGGAGATGGTCCGAACATAATGAGAAGGACTTATCTGAATGCCTATTACAATGTTGTTTTAGAAGGGAATAATCCACTGATAATAACACAATCCCTGGGAGGAAGGGGGCTTGGCAGGCAATCTCCAACACTTTTTATGCTCCGGCTTTTTGAGAGATCAGATGATAGGGGTTCTGAGCATGCATGGCGGTGGTTTTACACAATAAATAATCCGGATGGAATTCCTGATAATTATAATTTTGGAGATACTATATTTATGGATACACTCCAGGTAGAGAGAGAGCGAAACCCTTTACGGCCCAGTACCCGTAAGTGGGACGACGGCACACCTGCAGACAATGTATTGAGTTACAGCACCTATAATGATCAGGTGTATCTCAGGCTGGCCGAAACCTACCTTATTCTAGCAGAAGCACAGCTTAAAGCCGGCGATACTCCCGGAGCTGCTGAAACCCTTAATATTCTCAGGGCGCGCTCAAATGCTTCTCCAATAGATGGCGCTGATGTTACCATTGATTTTATCCTGGATGAAAGAGCACGTGAACTTTTTTGCGAAGAGCACCGAAGATATTCATTATTAAGAAATAATAAATGGTTGGAAAGAACACGTTTGCATAATGCCATTACCGGACCTAATATTATTCCAAGAGACACCTTATTGCCTATTCCTCAATTCGTTATTGATGCAAACCTGACTTTGAAAATGGTCCAGAATCCAGGTTACTGATTCCCTAATCTTATTTTTGACCTAATTTACCTAAAACGAACCCTTTATTTATGGTCGAATTGTTCTAACATAATCAAAAAATGAATTTATATTATTCAATTTATTTTCGCGCTGGCAGGCCGATGTAATCCATGTTTTTATCTGTTTTGTAGGATTGGAAATAAGAAGTTTTTGATTGTCTAAATCAATTGTCTCAATAAAATCGTTAGGATTATAAATGATTGCCCCCCCTAATTCAACAGTTTCTTTCGCAACATCTTCGGGATGCAAGCCCCAAACAGCAATAGAACTGCCATTTTCTTTTACTTTATTTCCAATATGATAATTAATACCGGTTACGAATTGTACTGGTTCATCAGCTAGTGCAAAAGCCTCAATTTTAGCTTCTCTTTGTGTTGAAAATACGGTTATCCGTATAAGGATATCTACCTCTCTATCTTTGTAAGGCACTGCTTCACTTAACACTTCCATATATGAAGAATTAGCTTCATTTACCACTCTGGCAGTACGTTGGTTAACCGGATTCAAGAATACAACCTTTTCTCCGTCCCAAAGGCGTACTCCTCCGAGTCCTATTGTCAAACCGGCTTTGTAATAATCAGCCCCCCAGCCTTCCTTTTGTTGTTCTTCTGTAGAATACCATAAAGTTTCCTTTAACTCTAAACCTTGTCTGGCTTTTGAGTAAACGTCGATAGCACATTTGTTATCAAAATAGATGCGTAATCCAAAGTACTCATTTTCAATAGCCGGACCATGATGCCCTAATGTTATAAACATATCACCATCTTCTGATGATATCTCTTCCAGGTATTTTGTTGAATCAGATCTCAGAAAAAGACTTACATCTGTTTTGTTTTGTGAAAAACAGAGTGAACTGGTCAGTAGAAATGATAGTAATAAATATCTCATAGATGAATATATTTTTATAATGAAAACTTATTTTATTGTATAAATTTTGAAATCTTTGAAGCAGGATGAGCGTGTGAACATGAGGCGTAAACCAATCTTCCCTTTTTCAATAACAAGTAAATCTTCATACACAAAATGACAATAGAAAGATTGTTCAGGAATTTTAATTTTCCTGCCCTCGGGGCTGTTTGGATTAAACCATAACTGGTATCCGGTTTTCCAGTGGGAGGTTCCTTCTTCCCGGCAGTTAACCGAGCATGTATTACCGGCAGCTGCAACTGCAGGTTTCCAGTAAAGGCTTATGCAGTGGAAAACGGCATGACTGACTGGATTTTGACCCACCAATTGGGATTGAAAAAGAATTCCAGCATACACAAAAAGCAAAGAGTAGAATAATTTCATTATAATCGGATATTTCGGGATTTGTTTTAACAAACCGATTGCAATCTGCTGCAGTCATACGATTAAGTAAACTTAAAAGAGTGTTTGAGTGACAAGCTCATGAGATCTACAATTTGTATTTTACTGAAACCAGATGACCATTGCAGCGTTATATTTAATCCTTTTATATACACCAAAAATGTGAAGATCGAATAGTATATTTTAATTTTATTTTTTCAAAAGAGTCTTCTGAAAGAGTTCTCTGGATAATAATTGAATTTTTTCCGGTTTTTAAGAGTTTTAGTTCGATTTTATATTCTGTATCAGGTATTAGATCGACAAGGCTTCCTCTGTATTCATGACTATGACTTTGCTGTCCGTTATAAAAAATTTATTTAATCTTACAGATAGCAGCTACCCAATGGGCAGTACCATCCGGCCGGTTAACAGTTACCACTTTTCCTCCTGAAATCGGGGATCCTTGAATTGATTCCGCTGTATCTATGTTAACCCATGTTATATTAAATTCTGATCCATTATACTTTTCAAGGTTTAACCCAACGGATCCTCCGCCATTATGGGTCATGTAGAGGATATATTCCTCTCCCGCCTGTGCGGCAAGGTAAGCTTCATCAGATTCTCTGTCGCTTAGAAGGTCTAAGCGTGGACTAACATTCCAGAACTTTATTATGGATTCAATTTCCCGGGTAGCAGAAATACATGCCTTTGATTCTTCTGAAAGACCAATCCCATGGGGGGGCCTGTGAAATCTTACACTTGCAACCCCAGCAATGAGGTTGCGCCACCATTCCTCAATGGCATTGTCGGAATCTCCATGTTTCCATCCTCCCCATGGATGGGGTAGTTGATCGGATCCATATAGTTTTGACATATTCAGCAGGAAATTCTTACTTTTTGCTTCATCTGCTATCCATTTTATTTTCTCCCAATGTGTTTCATCGCGGTGCCGGTTGTTTACCTGAGAAACATTGATGTAGTCATAAATTTGAGGATTAGCCAGATAATAGCCAATAGCTCTCGATTCACTGGCTTTCCACATATCATTCGTCATATCCGTACACATAACTTTCACCCCTGCCAGCGAGGCTTCCCCTTTTATATATTTGATCCAGTAAGCTCCCCATGCAGGTTTTTCACCGGTCTCGTTATTCATGCAATACAGAACATTTTTATGTGGGAAGGTGTGATCCAACACTTTTTGTACATATATCTCCTGATATCCCCGGATCAGATCATATTTCTTTCTGGTTTCTTCTGATGCTGTATCGTACTCAGGTTGTCCGGGAACGCATTTTGCCATTGGATGTTTGGTGACAGCCATCTCTTTTGGATAATCAATAGCCAGGCCGGAATTTTCAACTGAATAATTGGTGTTCCTGGCGGGATTGAAGGGATGGTTTTTCCAATTCTCGCCATACCAGTCATGCCAATTCCATAGTTCAATTTCAATAATAACATCTCTCTTTTCTGCTTCTCTGATAAAAGTGGATAAACGTTGCCAAAAATCACCCTCAGGTTCGGTAAGGTCATACAAGCCTTCTGTATTTTTTTTGTGGGGATGAATATTTCTTTTGGCAGCACCTCCGGGATCCAGTACACACCTTATATAGTTGCCTCCTACGGCTGCCAACTCATCCATTTGATCTATAATGACTTCCAGTGGGTCGATTTGTATTGTATCAAGGGTTGAGCCATCAATAAAGGGATTGTGGGCGTGATTAAACGCTCCTAAAAGCAAGGTAGGATCACCTTTGTATCTCCAATATAGGGAAGTGTCTACTTCAAGTGACACTGAAGCCACCTTTAGATATTTATTTGAATTACAACCGGGTAATGCGATGATTATAATACAAAACCATGCAAAAAGATTAATGACAGTTTTAAAGTTTTTTTTCATGAGTTTTAATTTATTGATTAGCAATCAATTGGAAATACATTGATAAAATAATAATCTGTAATTAAGTAAACTTAAACACTTTTCTGAGTGACAAAAACAATTCGGATTTGTAAATGGTGTAGCTTAGCATTTACATATGAAGGTAAGTTAATTAGATCATATTTTATCGGTATTTTTAAGAAAGAGAACCAGAATTAATTGATCATAAACAGGGATAAATGCCCCTTGCTTCTTTCCAGGAGCATGCGAAACCGGCATATATGCTATATCTTAAATGGAAACCTGTATAAAAGTTTTGCTGAATTTGTTTGGTTCAGGATTAATTAGTTGTCACCCGAAATATTTCTAAAATTTACTTATTTGTAGATAATCTCCCTGGCTTGATTTGGTATGCTTTCAGATATCAAATCTGACAATGGATTTAAATTTAAAAAATATCGCTATGATCCATATTAAATTGAATTCATTCAGCCTGTTGAATGGTTTTTTCCTTGGTGGCATAGCCCGAGGAAAAATGGAAAGCGATCCCAATATCGTGTACATCCTTGTGGATGACCTTGGGTATGGTGATATAAATCTTGAAAACAAAAACCTACATCAGTTCAACAATCCATTCATCCAGACCCCGCATCTGGCTGAGCTTTCAAAGGAAAGTCTTATATTAACGGATCACTACGCTACTTCACCGGTCTGCTCTCCATCAAGGGCAGGGTTACTTACTGGCAGGATTCCTTCCCGGACCAACCTTAATCTTTATATTGATGATCTAAAAGAAAATGACGTTCATTTTTTACACGGCAGTGAAATTACTATTCCTGAGCTTTTGAAAACCAGGGGCTATCAAACTGCAATATTTGGCAAATGGCATCTCAATGGCGCAGATTGGGAGAATCCTGAAAACTGGACGGGATGGACCGGTTCCTTTCCAAACCAGCAAGGGTTTGATTATGTTATAGTTACAAAGGAGGATCCACATTTTACCCGCTTACTTAAGGTAAATACCCAGAAACACCCGGGAGATTTTTTTAGAGTAGATGGAACCCCTCTGGGACCAATTAAAGGATATACCCGCGATATAATTGCAGATTCTGCTATCCAGTTTCTCAAAAACAATCAAATGATTTAGCAGGAACACTGGAGGAATTATCAGATAGTCTTAAAAGGTCAATGGTAGAAATCTTTGAGGATGTGAACAGGAGTAGGATTAATACTCAAAATGCTATCTCAAAAAAAGAAACTATCATAAATTTAAACTAATAACTGTGGGTGAATTCTAAATCTTAAAACGTAATTAATAATACGGCATGAAAATGAACAAATACTTTTTTCGAACAATCCTTTTAGGGTTGTTTTCATTTTATGAGCCCATGATTACTGAAGGTCAAAGTGTTGACAATTTAAGCAATACAGAATTAATAAACTATATTACATCAAGAAGAGGTTTTGTTGCTTTATGGAAGTTTGATGAATCTCCTGGTACGGAAAGAAAAGCTATTGGAGTTGATACATATCCTTTAAAGGAAGGAAATGGAAAAGTTGTAAGAATGGATGAAGGACCTGTTTCTGGTTATTCTATAAAGCTTGATGGATCAAACTTTTTAACCTTATCTAACGAAATGACTGGGCAATTAAATATTCATGGAGTTGGTAAGGAAATTTCAGTAATAGCATTTATTAAGTGGACAGGAGAGCAGACCGGATTTATCGGTGGAATGTGGAATGAATACCAGGATGGTGGAAAGAGGCAATATGGATTATTTATTTCCTTACCCTATTACAATGGAGCAGATCAGGTATGTGGCCATATATCAAGAACCGGAAAACCAACGCCCCCATTTCCTTACTCTTTGGATTACTCAGCAAGTAAGCAAAAAGTTCCTGTAAATGAATGGTGTTGTGTAGCATTTACATATGACGGTACGTTCATTAAATCATATTTTAATGGTGTTTTTAAAGAAAGAGAACCAGAATTAATAAATCATACAACAGGATTTAAGGCTTACCCACATGGTCTTGTACATTCCAAAAACCCTTACTATTTCCCGGATGGAATAGGCAATAATGGATCTAACTTCACAGTGGGAGCTGTCATCTTAAAAAGTGGAATGGGGAACTTCTTCAAAGGACATATTGGTGGTTTGGCTGTCTTTGATACTGTTTTAGGCGAAGAAGAAATGAAATTGTTTTATGAACTTTCCTTAAAATAAGGTCGGCAATCCATTCATAGCTTGCAAACGCCAGCCCTATTGCATATCCTGTTCCTGACCCACTGAATTGCTCGGCAGAGATATATAAATTGTTGTCATTTGTCACTCAAAAAGTCTTTTTAATATACTTTATATTATAGAACTGCTCATTCTTCCATTTCTATGGATAGTTTGGAGAAAATGGATAAAAAATGAAGAACTACCTGGATTTAACAACTGGAGTTTTATATTCTAAGGAAGGTCATCAGTGAAGAACCTAACCTGGTAAAAAAATCCGGGTGAAGTTAGCAGGGTAATGAAAATTCTTGAAGAAGGGAGGGAGCAAGTTGATGCACCGGTGCCATCCCGAAGGAATACTGATTTAAGAGATAATTAATGGAAAATTCTTTTTATCCACCGATTAGGAGGATCCTTAAAACTGGACGGATTGGACTGGCTCCTTCCCAATTCAGCAAGGATTTTTATTGTTAAACAACTACTTATTTCATTAAGTATGACCATGTCCTCAATTGCACCTGTGCCCTTTCAGTCATGAGAAATAAAAAAGTCATTTATGAGTGTGGGATTGAAATATCTGATAAAGCGCAGTTTCTTTCGAATGTAAATATTTTTAATGGTAAGCGATACTGGCAATATGTTATCCGATGCTTCGGAATAATGTTCAATAGTGACAAATTTCAAAAGGTAAGCTTTTTAAGTCAACTCTTTTTCACGGAATCAAAGTTTATTTTTTTGTCACTCAAAAACCACTTTAGATTTACTAATAATTACAAGTCACTTTCCCATTTAAGTTTAATTAAAGGGATAAAGCAGCTTTTAATCATGAAAATTCAACTTAGATTACCTTCTTTCTGCATTTTTGCAATATCAATGACTTTAACGGCTTGCCAGTATCAGGATAAGAAAAATAAAGATATGGATACACCCAATGTTTTATTCATTGCCATCGATGATATGAATGATTGGGTTGGTGTACTGGGAGGGCACCCACAAACAAAAACACCAAATATCGACAAGCTTGCGACCCGGGGAATCCTGTTTACCAATGCACACACACCTGCTCCCGCCTGTTCTCCTTGCAGGAATGCCATATTATATGGAATTGAACCACATAATTCCGGACTCTATCCTTTTTATAACCGGGATAAAATGGATCCGGTTTTTTTCAACGAGCATAAAAGTATGTTCGAATTATTCAGGGAAAATGGATACAACACTTATGCCGCTGGTAAAATTCATCACGATAATTCCCGGAAAGAGTCTATCGCCATGTTTGATTCGCTTGAATTTACTGAGAGCATAAATGATAAGTTGTTATTATTACCCAAACCAATAGTGGATACAACAGACGGTGTCGGGCCAAAAACTTACGGTAACAGTTGCGAGAGACCCTTAATTTCTCCCCTGGAAGAAGAGTTTGATTATAATGTTGCAAAGTTTGGTATTGATGTAGTGCACCGAAAGCACGATAAACCCTTCTTTCTGGCAGTTGGCTTTAAAGCACCTCACACTCCTTTAGTAGCCCCCAAAAAATACTTTGATATGTTTCCAAGAGAAACAATAGTAAAACCGGAGATAAAAGATGATGATCTGGCGGATCTTTCCTGGGTGGCAAGAAGTAATGCAAAAATCAAGTTTGACCATCAGTTGCGTACTCAAGATGCATGGGAAGACAGGATCAGGGCCTACCTTGCATGCATAGCCTATACCGATGAGAATGTTGGCCGGGTAATAGAGGGATTAAATAACAGCGAGTACCGGGATAATACAGTCATTGTCCTATGGTCAGATCATGGCTATCATTTTGGGGAGAAACGGAGCGATCGTAAATTCTCGCTCTGGGAAGAAGCAACAAGGGTTCCTTTGATTATCGTTGATCCCCGTTATAAAGAATCCACCGGAAAAAGCTGTGCTGCGCCGGTTTCATTGATTGATCTTTATCCAACCCTGCTCAAGCGCTGTGGAATTCAGCCAAAAGAAGGCAGCAATGGATATGACCTGGCAGAATTATTGCTAAACCCCTCAGAAGGAAAAGAAACTCCAGCGCTTACTACCTGGGGCCGTGGAAATTATTCCCTTCGAACCTCCAAATGGCGCTATACGCGTTATTTTGATGGATCGGAAGAATTATATGACCATGAAAAGGATCCGAACGAATGGGATAATCTTGCCGAAAATATTGAGTACGAAAAAGTAAAAGAAAAATTAAAAATCTACCTCCCTAAACATGAGGCCCCACTTGTTCAGGAAGGCAGTCATCTCCACTATCTTAAGGTAGATGCAGACAGCCCTTCTCTGAATGGATTTATTAAATTATGGAATTCCTTGAAGGAAGACGGAATGAACCTGGAATAAAAACTCAAATGGTTTAAATTTAGTGAAAGTGTTATGAGCATACGATTATTTCTTATTCTTGTATTTATTTCAATAAACTACAGTTCATTTACCCAGGATCTGACTCCCGCCACTAACAGAGAAAACAGAACCAAACTGACCATTTATGATGTCTGGGAATCGAAACCGGTTGATCTTACAGGCCATATCCCGTTAAAAAAAGAGTTTGTACCTACATTTGCCTCCGTGAGTTATTATTATCCGGCTCCGGCAAATGATGTTGAATGCCGGGTATTATTCAGAAAAGCCGGCACCCCGGGCTGGGAGTCTGCCTTTAAGCCTGTCCATCAGAAAGAATACTCAAATTTCAGGGGAAGCATTGTTAATCTACAGGAAAACACACATTACGAAATTAAGGCTTTATTCACGCAGAATGGAATATTGATAGGGGAGGAAATAGATACTGTCAAAACCTGGTCTGAATACCTGCCTGTAGACAGAACGATCTCTATCCACGATTTTGCATCCAACAATTATGAAATCAATGTTTCCGGTGAACCTGGCAAATGGATCAGAATTACCGGCGATACGATGCCTGTAGAGGGAGGCTCTTCAAGGGAGGCCGCAATCAGTATTGAGGGACAGAGATTCCTCATTCTGGAAAATATTGTCATCAAAGGAGGGCATTATCATGGTATTGATTTGATCAATTGTTCCAATATACGGATCGTAAATTGCGACATTTCTGGTTGGGGCAGAAAAGGTGTACCCACTTTCAGACCAGAAGGGGTTGGTAAATACCAAGACGAAAAAGGAGATGAGATCAATCGGGACGCGGGTATTCATACCATCAATAATGAGAAAATTGTTATTGAACGTTGCTATATTCACGACCCCAGAGGCCGGGCTAATCCCTGGTATTATGCGCATCCCGAAGGTCCAGTTGCCATATATCTGGGTTCAGATAATACCAACGGGAATTATGTTATCAGGTATAACGATTTTGTCGGGTCAGAACTCAATCGATGGAATGACGCTGTAATGGGTTTTGGAAACGGGCAATACGATGGATCCGCATACCGCGACAGTGACATTTATGGTAACTTCTTTTCCCTGGCTAACGATGACGGTATTGAACTGGATGGTGGACAAATGAATATCAGGGTTTTTGGGAATAAGTTTATCCATTCTTTATGCGGAATCAGCACTGCTCCTAACATGATTGGACCTTCTTATATTTTCAGGAATGTGATTTCTGATTTGAATGATGAAACAGGCCGGGTAGGTGCTATGGTTAAAAATGGAGGCGGGCGAAAATATTCTTCCGGACTTACTGTATTTATAAACAATACTTTTGTATCAAAAGGACTGGGGATACGCTCAGTAGGAATGGGAAGAGAAAAAGACAGGGCAACTTTCCGTGGATTCTCAAGAAATAATATTATTGTAGTGGATGGAAGTGAATACACTGTTGTGGGGGATGTTCACAACACACCAGAGCATGATCTTGATTTTGATCTTTTGTGGAATTTTGAAGAAGAAACATTCGAAAATGAAGTTCAGCTGGATTTTGACAATCAATCGAACCGCAGGAGAATGGGAAATGTAATTGTTCAGGGTCATCCGGGGATTGAAAAGAATGCTATTGTGGCTAATCCGGAGTTTGTTTCTATTGAAAACTATCGTTTCGACCTTCAGGATAGCAGCCCTGCAATTGGCACAGCAGTTCCGGTGAATAACTTTACACTATCGAATAATTTTAGCGATACAGATAAGGGAGCTCATGAATATGGGATTATGACCCTTGTTCCTTTTCGTCCGGTACCAATCTATGCAGATAAAAACAGGATAGTCCTATCCGAAACTGCAAATATTCCTGCACAACCTGAATATATAACACTGTTTTGCGAGGGACTGGAGCCGGGAAGCAGAAATTTTCAGGTCAAAAAGAATAGAGCATTTCACTGGCTGGATGTTGAGCCTTCCTCCGGTACTTTGCCGGAAAATGGCAGCCTGGAATTTAAAGTAAGAATTAACAGAAAAGCACAGTTAAATAATTTTATAGAAGACGGTTCTTTCTTTATAAAACTTGAAAATGGATATTCAATTCCTATTGTGGTTAAGGCAGAACTCAGAGGAGGACAGGCAGAGAATATGAATTGGAAACTCCCCAAAAACATGAAAACAGGCCAGATCATTACAAAAGAATTCGTGGTTGAAAAGGAAGGTATTTATCATTTCTACATGAAAGCAGGGAAAGCCAAAAGTGGCCCGTCCAATGCCCGGTATTGGTTATGGCTCAACCAGGAAGTCAAAACGGAGGATCGTTCATCAGTTACTAAAGATATTAAAGAAAAAACCGCGTGGTTACCTGCTCAATTGGCCAGCAATAATGGTAGAAGTGCAGACAAGGTATTCCTGGACAAAGGACTGAATCGACTTGATTTTCAGTTAATAGATCAGATGCAGGTAAGTGAGATCCTGATAAGTTCAGATCCTTTTTTTATGGAAAAGTAGAAATTATTTTTTGCAGTGGATACAGATATTAGAATTTAAAAACATACTCGACTAAAAAATATTGAACGTAAAATACTAACCCCAAAATAAAATAAAATGAAAAGTGTAATTATTAATAAATCAATTTTCCGCGGCAGAATAACATGGATGAAATTCCTGGTATTAATTATTATTTCTGCAAGTTCACTAAATGCTCAGAACTTATCGAAGGACGAAGTTCTTAACACAGTAAAAAAAATTGCAGATAATGCCGTAAAAGAAGCAACGTATCTTTATTACGATAATGCAACAGGTAATCTGATAAATGATATTCAGAATTACGGCTACAACAAATACGTGGTACCACAAAGTGAATTCAATAGATGGCACTACGCCGTTGGGGTTGTACATGTTGCTTTTAATTATCTGGCTCAGGTAATGGAAGAAGAGAAATATAAAAATTTCACACGTAAGAATTTCGAATTCTTTTTTGAGGACCTTGAATATTTTAAATCAATATATAATGGTGAAAATGTATGGAACTTTCCTCTTGGACAGGCTATTGTTGTAGAAGAGCTTGATCATTGCGGCTCTATGGGGGCAAGTCTAATTGAGTTGTACAATACCGATAAAAAGAAGGAATACAAAACATACATCGACCGGGCAGCCGACCATATTATGAACAGGCAAATGAGGCTTGATGACGGAACCTTTTCACGGTCGTTCCCGGAATATAACACTGTTTGGGCAGATGATCTTTATATGTCTGTGCCTTTCCTCGCCAGAATGGGTAAGCTTACAGGAGAGAATAAATACTTTGATGAAGCGGTCAAACAGGTTTTTCTGTTTAATAATTTATTGTATATGCCTGAAAAACAAATCATGCGGCACTGCTATTATGGAGATATAGATGCAGTAGGTGGACATTTCTGGGGAAGGTGCAACGGATGGATGATGGTGGCAACAGCAGATCTGCTCAGGTTTCTCCCTGAAGATCATCCCAAAAGGGCTGACGTCGTTTCGATTCTTAACCGGAATATCAGGGGGGTTGCTCAATATCAGTCGCCGAGTGGGCTATGGCATCAGCTGCTTGATAAGAATGATTCATACCTGGAAACCTCCTGCACTGCAATGTTTACCTATTCTATAGCAATGGCTGTTAATAACGGGTGGGTTGATGACAGATATAAAACAATCGCCCTTAATGGCTGGAAGGGACTTCTGACAAATATTACTGCGGAAGGAACGGTCAGAAATATATGCAGAGGAACCAGCATCAGTGAAGATATTGATTATTATTATTCGAGGGCGGTGATTGAGAATGATACACATGGGGTAGGTATAACAATACTTGCAGGGGTTGAAGTATCCAAACTTTTAGATTAAGAGCAATTTTTTGAAATCTCATGAATGGTTCAATAATCAACATATCAATATCCAACTGTTTGAAAGAATGGCATTTATCAAAATAAAAATCCGGACGTTCGTTTTATTCCCCTTAATAGGGTGTCTTATCACACTATATTCCTGTAATAAGAACAAAGATATCGGGATACAACCCTATTCCGCGAATTCATATTACTGGCAGTACAAAGGGGAATCGGTTCTTTTGATCGGAGGAAGTGACGATGATAATCTTTTTCAATGGGAAAAAGAGAAGTTGGAAAAGCATCTGGCATTACTGGCCTCTTTTGGGGGTAATTATATCAGGAATACCATGAGCAGCAGGGATAGCGGTAATTTGGAACCCTTTCTTAAACTCGAAAACGGACTTTATGACCTGAATCAATGGAATCCTGAATACTGGCAGAGTTTTCGAAATTTATTGGAGATCGCAATGAATCATGATATTATTGTTCAGATAGAACTCTGGGATATGCACGATTGGTATATCGGAAATTGGGAAAAAAGGGCTTTTAATCCTGTCAATAATATCAATTATACATCTGAAGAATCAAAGTTGCCATTAAAAATTGATTTTGGGGTCAGGCAGGCTAATGATCACCCTTTTTTTAGAGCTCATATTCCCGGGGAGAATATGGAACTTGTTCGTAAATACCAGGAAAAGTTTGTTGAAATGATAATCAGGTCATCAATTGAATTTCCTAATGTATTGTATTGCATTAATAATGAATCAGCCATTGATGTATCCTGGAGTGTCTTATGGTTGGATTACATCAGAGAAATTGCTGGCAAATTGAATCGGCAGATTTATGTCGGGGATATGTTAATGATCCCTTCTTCATCTCCGGTAACGGAATATGGCTTTGATTTTGCGGATTTATCGCAATCGGCCAGCAATCTTTATCGTTCAAGAGACTCAAACATTGGGGAGGAGCATTTTAATACCATAGCTGAAGAAGTTAGCCGGTTATCTGTGCATCCCGCCCCCCTTAACAGTGTCAAGCAATATGGTGGAGATCTAATATATTGGACCAGGGGTGTGGATGAGGGTATAGAGAGGGTTTGGAGAAGTGTTTTTGCAGGGCAGGCCGGCGTCAGATTTCATAGGCCCACGGCAGGGCAGGGGTTAAATGAAATTGCCCAGGCTAATATAAAAAGTCTTAGGATGATTACAGATCATTTTGAACTCAAAACGATTAAGCCTCACCAGGAATTGTCTCATCTTCTTATCTCAAGGGAAGAAAATGAAGCATATATCATGGGTAACGAAGGGAAACAATATGCAATTTTTTTTACTGCATCAGGAAGGGAAGTAGAATTGGATACAGGAAATACTGGTGGCAGGTTAACGATTAGATGGTTGGATATTCTCAATGCACAGTGGATGGAGGAACAGATTGTATCAGGTCAGACTGTTATATTGAAGAAACCCGGAAAGGGGCAATGGGCAGTTTTGATTTTTTTGAACTGAATTGAAAATTATATATCGGATATGAACAAAATATCAAAAATTAGTCAATCAGGTATTTTTATTTTAGGTACCTTTTTTATGACAGCATGCTCAACTCAGACTGACAAAAATGATCCTGAGCTTCCAAATATCCTTTTTGCTATCAGCGATGATCAATCTTTTGCCCATACCAGCTTCCTGGGCTGCAAATTTGTCAATACACCTGCATTTGACCGGGTTGCTTCCGAAGGCATCTACTTTTCGAACTGTTTTGTTCCTTCACCGGGGTGTGCCCCTTCCCGCAGCGCCCTGGTTACCGGCAGGCATCATTGGCAAAATGAACAATCGGGCCAGCACGGCTCCTCCTGGTTAAAAAAGCATGTTCCGTTTATTGATCTGCTGGAAGAAGGAGGATATGCTACGGGGCGCACCGGTAAAGGTGTAGTACCTTTCCGTTATGCAAGCGATGAAAAAGATTCACTATGGAGAACTACCGATGCCGCCGGGCCGGAGCATAGTAATATACGGTATATCCCAAACTCTTTGGATGATGAAAGAACGGCAAATGAGATAAACTCTGTAAATTACTTTGAGAATTTTAAGTTCTTTTTAGAAAATGTAAGAGGAGAAAAGCCCTTTTTTTTCTGGTATGGCGCATGGGAACCTCACAGGGATTATGAAAAAGATTCATGGAAAAGAGCTGGCAAGTCATTAGAAGATGTGGAAGTCCCTGGTTTTTTTCCGGATAGTGATATAATACGTGGAGATCTTTTGGATTATGCAATTGAAATAGAGTGGTTTGATTTGCACCTTCAGCGAATGCTTGAATACCTTGAAGAAATCGGGGAACTGGACAATACCATTGTGATTGTCACCGCCGATAATGGGATGCCTTTCCCAAGGGCCAAGGCCAACTGCTATGAATATGGTGTTCATGTTCCCCTTGCCATCAGATATCCCGATAAGTTTCCCGGCAAAAGGAAGGTTGAGGATTTTGTGGGTTTTATTGACATAGCTCCAACCCTCTTTGAAATAACCGGGATAAGTGCTGAGGATATGATGCCTATGACAGGAAGAAGTTTTTTAAATGTTTTGGAATCCAAAAAACAAGGACTGGTTGATAAAGAAAACACCATAGCTTTTTTCGGTAGGGAGAGGCATTCTTCTTCCCGATATAGAAATTGGGGCTACCCTCAAAGAGCTCTTCGAACAGAGGATTTCCTGTTTATCTGGAATATCAAACCGGAGCGTTGGCCGGCAGGTGCTCCTCAGGCTTTGAACCCTGAGAATCCTGAAGAAATGTTTCCAATGTATGGAATAGATGAAAACGGAATTCATCATTCAGACTGGGCGTTTACTGATATCGATGCTTCCCCTGCAAAATCATTTATTGCTGAACATTGGAAAGATGAAAATATATGGCCATTTTTTGAGCTTGCTCATTCAAAACGGCCAGAATTTGAGTTATATGACAGTAAGAATGATCCTTTCAATCTCATTAATCTTTCCGGCAGGGCAGATTATGAAAAGATTGAAAATGAATTGAAAGAATTATTGATTGAGGAACTGGAAAGATCGGGTGATCCAAGGGTGGTGGGACCCGATAAGGAAATATTTGATTCCTATGTACGATATACAGGTCCTATGCGGTATTTTCCCAAGCCGGAAGAGGATATTTAGGAATGAAAGAAATTTAGGAGAGAGTAGTTTTAGTAGTAAAGCTATTTAACACATAATGAGTTGATTGTTGTGTTTTTTAGTCTTTGTTGGTTGGTTTTAGTTAGTTAGTGATTCCGCCTGGAAATTTTTTCCGGGCGGAATTTTTTAGTAAATGAAGTCTGAAAAATGTGGGTGTATGAGCCTAAAATTTATTTTTGAATGGCATAAGGGCATATCCCCCAATTGAATAACTATTATTTACAACTATCCGTTTACCAGAACTCATATTCAAAACCTGGATAGTTTTAAATTCTAAAAATATTACTTCAGGAGGCCTTATTGTATTTTCACTTAGGTTCCAGATCCAAAGTTCTTTTTCATGTTTATTTTCAATCAGAAAACTGCCTAAATAGCGATTTCCTAAATCACCCATTGGTCGGAATGCAGCCTCCTTAAATTTCAGAAGTTCCCTCAAAATAAAGTAAACAGGGTATCTCTTCAATGCTTGCTCTGTGAAAATGCCATAGCCAGGCAAAAGGCTTTCACTTTGCATTATTCCTCTTCTTCCCAGGGTTTCAAACAAGCTTGCTGACCTAACTCCGGCGAACATCAGCTTGGAAATAGAACCCAGGGTCCAGATTGCAATAAATTCAGATGGCTGCCTGGGATCCACAGTGTCGGGTAAATTGGATTCCTTATGGGTTGTTTGTTCTTTCCTGGGTTACGACCACCCCGTTTTTCATACGGATCAGGCTGGTAGCCACATCTTCCCCTTTAATCGTGGGGTTAACGGTTTGTATTTGTGAATAGATCGTTTCCGCTTCACCAAACAGGTAGCGCACCACATCGAACTGGTGAGATCCCTGGTCGGTAAGGGCGAACTGTTCGAGCTGAGCCAGGAAGGGCTGTGTTTCAAATACAGGGTAGGCGGTATTCCACCAGCTATGGCAACGAAAGGGTTTTCCAATCCATCTTCCATAAAGAAATGTATTCTCCGGAGTAAAAATTTTAGGCCCTTTTCTTCCGCTTTTTTTATGACCCACTCGACATGCTCCCAATATTTTTCATTGGGTTTGGTGGGATCATTATCGAAAAGTGGTTTTTCTCGATATGGATTTGGGTCATTAAGGCCATTCAATTCTGCGAGTGCGAATGCCTGGGTAAAAGTGAATCCTTTTTCCCGGCGGTTTTCGATGTATTGTTCTGCATCCTCACGATTGAGCCGGTGAAACAATTCCTAGGAGGTGTCTCCCTGATAGAAAAAAGGAGTCCCATTTTCATGCAGAAGAAACCTTCTGTTTTCAGAGATCCTCAATGGACCGTTGTAAAGTCAATGGGTGGGCCATATTGCTTTACTTCCTGTGCATTAATAAATGAATAAGAATTGGACAAATTCTTTTCATTTGTAAAAGTTTTACTGCAATATGTTGGCTTATTCAGCTTGTTTATTTAAAAAAAGTAATGATTTAATTTTATAAATATTCTTTCAGGTCTTCACGTAATTTGAAAATTGCCCTTGACATCTGTTTTTTGACTGTATTTATCGAAATATTCAGCATTAGAGCAATTTCCTCGTATTTTTTTCCTTCATGCCTGCTTAAACAGAAAATCAATTTGCATTGCTTAGGGAGTTTATCAATTCCTTCCTTTATCTTTCCAGATAAATCTTTTGATATTAAAATAGATTCAGGATAGTTGATTTCCATTTTGATGGCGTGAACTTTTAAATAAGCTTCATATTTCCTGTTAACTTTTTGCTTCTTCAAGTGATTCAGACATTTATTATGCACAACGGAATACAAAAAAGCCTGTAATGTTTTTCTAATTGTTATGGTTTCCCGCTCCTGCCATAGCCAGAAGAAACAGTCTTCTACCAAATCCTCGGCTTCTGTAGTTGAACCTATCAATCCTGTAGCGTATCTTACCAGAGATGGGTAATGCTCCTTGAAAATTAACTCAAAGGCTAATTCATCACCCTTTTTAAGCTTCTGTAATAATATTAGCTCTATCATAGTCCCCGGATTATAATAGTTTTGGTTCTTTTACCGTTGTATTTTGTTACAAGCTGTTTTATATTCATTTACAAAAACAATAAGACACGAAACAGCATCAGGATTTTTTAATAGCCTAAGCGTTGGAATATGTTATTAAAAGCAATCCAATTATATAGAGTAAAAACATCATAATTAATAGATTATTAGTGCCCCGGGGGGCTTCCCTGAATTCCTTCCATACGAAAACTCCCCACAGGATAGCTACTACCGGCGCAGCATTGCTTAAGGCATAGGCTATTGCAGGGTTCGCTGCTCCAACAGCCATAAAACTACTCACCATTCCGAAGCACCATATCAAACCTCCAAGCCATCCGGCAGCATGCGTTTTCAGCGTGCCGGAGAAATACTCTTGGAATGAACCGGGAATACCTACTTTGAGTGGCCGCATGAAGAAGAGGTAAAACAATATGGTGCAGATAATCACACCGAAAGAAAAGAATACGATTGCTGTATATGGGGTCAGGGTGCCGGTTCCTCCATCCACAAAATTGCTATCCAGTGATTTAACTACAAATCCGTAGAAAAAGGCAATGAATAATCCACCAAATACCGAAAGTAAAATACCCCTTAAAGGAGTTTTTTCCTGTTTTTTTGCCAGTCGCTCATAAGACTTCCCACTCAGGAATATGGCCACAATGATCAGTAACACGCCAAACCATAATAATTCAGGTTTGATGCTAGGTACTTTTCCTGCCATAAGCACAACCACATAATTCACCACAATTCCTAGAATCCAGGCTATGCCTCCTCCAATGGGAAAAGCCACCGACATTCCTGCAGTGGCAATAGCGGCCACCAAAAGAAAATTTCCTGCGTTCCAAAGAGCTCCTCCAGCCATGGCATAAATTATACTGCTGGTATCGGCCTGCTGAAGGTCTGTTATAAATTTACGTCTAGACGATCCTAAACTGCCAAGGGTTACTGCTGCCAAAAGGGCCATGGCAAGGTTGCCGGTTATTTTATCCCAATAATAAAGCTCAAACCGCCAGTTTTTTTGAGCCATTTTTTGGGTATTGGCCCACGAACCCCAACATATCATCGCCAGAACAGTTAGGCCTATAGCGATAAAATAGTTAGAGATTAGTATCATAGGTAGTTGTTTAATAGTTTAATAACTGTTATTAACAGTGTTTAGGCAAATATAAAACAAATAAATAACACACAAAGAAAAAAGTATTATTTTTTTATCATTTTTAATGTGATTTGATATGAAAAACATTTGACTTTTTATTTTTTTAATTGACCTGGAATTAAAGCTAATTTTTTGATTTTCCCCTAATTCCCTTTAATAAAGCAATAAGAGTTTTTCCATTCACCCTTTGCACCTAAGCTTCAACGAAATTCAGTAATCCAGGTATTATCGGATATAAATCCACTTATTCATCCAATCTGTCAAAGTAGATTGAAATTTTCGGAAATAACTATGTTATGAAATTTTCCCTGGATATTTATAAAGAAAGCTTGATGGCTGAGCTAATTTAAAATTCAATCCGCAGTCAATAGATTTTCTATAAGGATCTTAGGATAAACTTTATTCCTTGGATTCCTTATTTAAATCCTTTAAGATTAAATTGTTTACAGCATTTGAAAAATCATTTAAGGATATTATCGTATTGTTAGGACCTGTGTATTGGATTGAATTTATTTGACAGAATTCTTGTTAATTCAACTGCACCTCTTTGATATCAGTAAGAACATCATCTGTATAATCCACCACCATCAATGATTCGATGCTTCCTGCGATTAAAAAATCCTTAGCGTTCCATTCATCAGCCCATTTTTTAAGCTTATATTTACCCCGTGAATTTGCAATGCCCATATGGGGAATAAAATCAATGTCCAGCCTCAGGTGATTAAATAATTTATCGCTGTATAGTTTATCGTGAAGTTTAACAATATTGCTATATCCTTTATCGGGAACTAATAACAAATGATATATATCCAGAATAGCATCCTTATTTACCGTTGCACATCAGATTTCAAAATCGATCTTTTCAAAACCATCTGACTTTTGCACTATTTCTTCAATAAACTCATTTTGTTCGATCCCTTCAAGGGGGAAGACGAATGAGAAATGAGGTTTTACTATTGAATAGTATCCATCATGCTCTTTTCGAAAACTTTGTATATCAGAGTAATCTTCATTTTTCATTTGAGGATATGCGCATACTGCTAATGCCATGGTTTACATTTAATGGTATAACTGATTTAGGTAATTCTTTGGAAAATATGCCTTATCTTTCAATCTGAATCCGGACGATTATCACCCCTTGCTCTTGAACCAAATAAATATGTATTCGTACAGGGATCTTTTTCGTGGATAGCTTTTTTTATTCGGTTAAGGACCAGTCTTTTATTCATTTTTACTGTGCTTTTTTCAAAGATAGACATTTTCTCTGATAAGTGTATCTCTCATAAAATGCCTATAATTTATTTTAACCCGGACTTCATCTTCTTTTCCACCTCAACTTTATCACGCTTTATAAATGTCCTTTCTTTACCAGCATTGAACTGATAACTGATCCTGAACATGACAGGAACCACCGGCAGCTTCAGGTTTCCGGTATAATAGCTGCTAAAATCAGCTTCTTCAATTTCGGATCCCTGGTAAACAAGTGATTTTTTAAATGGCAAGGCTGTCATTATTCCTGCTTTAATATTGTTCTTAAAGCTCTTATCAAGGGAAATAAAATAAAGAGGATCGCAAAATGTTTTTTCCTGTATGTTGATTTCAGGGGTGGAGTATTGAAAAATTGCCGAAAATGCAAAGTTATTTTTAAGGGATAATATGGATGAAAGGCTTGACTCCAGAACCATATCAGACCGGTTTTCAATATCATGTGCCCGGGCCAGGTCATTACCATGGGTGGATATTTTATATAATTGAATGTTGGAATTGATTGTAAGAGGGCCGAAGTTAAATGATCCTGATAACTTTATTCCATAGCGGTGAATGTTTCCGAGATTATGCATCCGGGTCTCGAAAGCACTTGTGTCATTCAAAATGAGAAGCTTATTGATAGCATCCTTTGCTTTGCTATAGAACAGCCTGCTTGAGAGATAATTCCCGTGAAATTGAATTGAATGTTCTAAATACAGGTTGTTTCGCAGTTCAGGATCCAAAAGTGGATTGCCTTTGCTGATAGTGTATGGATCGTCTTTGTATGAATATGGATTAAGGAGATAAATTGAAGGTCTGTCTATTGAACGCCGGTAGGAAAAACCCAGGCTTTGTCGGGAATTTATTTTATGGCTGAAGCTGGCATAGGGTAAAAACGAAGATATCGATTTGCCAGCTTCATTCATATCTTCCCATACAGACTTTTCTGCACGTACCCCTATGTTGAAGTCATTTTTCATATGCTTATAACCCATTATGCCGTAAAGGGCAAAGATCTGTTGCCTGTAAGTGAAATCATTTGAGTCATCGTGCATGGTTTTAAATCTGGCCTTTGTTCCGGTGCTGATGGAAAATTTATGACCAATGGGTGATTTAAAATCGATTTTAATAGTTGAGGAATTTTGCTCGGGTTTTTGGGTATTTTTATAAGCAGGGATACCGGTTTCTTCTTCATTCAGGTAAGTTGTTGTATTCCTTGAGAGAATAGAGGATCTGCTGATATCAATGCTTATTTCATTACCCTTTTCATTGAATAGATGCTTGTAATAGAGTGAATTATAAGTGTTGATGTTTCTGTCGGTTTCATCTTTCAGCAAATTCCAGTTGTGATTTTCCATTCCGGTGGTTTCGATCATGACATTACCATCCTGCTCCCAGGAATAGGGATTATAAGAACCATATAGATTAATAATATCCCGGGATGATAAAAAATAATCAAATCCGTAATGAAGGTTATGTGACAGATTCTTTTGCCTTACCTGCTGAATGGAAGTTATATCAGTTTCCAATGTACCCTTTCGGACCTCACGGTATGTAGTTTCATCAATATCTTCGTAATTTATTTCGCCATTGTAGGAGAGGTGTAAATTCAAATTATTATAACCATAGTTCAGACTCGCGGTAGGAAAAGAGTAAACTATGGATTTGGATGTAGGTATATCAGTGAAAAATTTTCCACTTATCCCTGCATTTTTATCTTTTTTCAAGACTATATTGATAACACCCTCAACATCTCCGTCATAAACGGATGGAGGCGTATTCATAATCTCTATCTTTTCTATCAGGGCAGGATCCAGCTGACCGATATAGCTTTCATCCCGTTCAATGCCATTAACATAAATGAGTATGTCCCGGCTTCCTTCAAGGTAAATGTTTTGCTTTAGATCAACCTGTATACCGGGTATATGTCTGAGCATGCCAGGTGCATTTCCTGTTGCGCCGAGAATTTTACTATTGATGAAATAGACAGTTTTATCCTCTTCCGTTTTACCAGCAGGACGTTTCCCAACCACAACAGCTTCTTCAATCAGCAATGTTGTATCCTGAAGTCTTATAACCCCGGCATCTAAAATCCCTGGAGCTTCAATATTTATTGATCTGGATCCAGTTTTATATCCAATTGAACGCACCTGGAGAATGTATTTGCCGGGTTTAAGAGAGCCAAGCCTGAAAGCTCCGTTTTCATCACTTATTGTCGCGGCATTAACCGGATCTGAATCAGTGGAATGATCCATAAGACAAACGGTAGCAAAAGGAACAGGCTGTTTGCTTTTCTCTTCAATGATTGTTCCTCTTACTGAGGATTCATTCTGTGCATTGAGACCGGTAAAAGAAAAAGAGATGATGGCCAGGAGAGTAATACTTAAATACTTTCTTATTCTTTCTGCTGAATTTTTCATATTTTCCATTGTAATCGTGTTTGGTTTTACAATTACAAATGGATGAACATTCCATGTATTATCCTAATTACAGGGATATTCAGCAAGAATTTGTGACCGTTGGAAAACCTGAAGAATCCAGGGTCAGGAAATTGGTACGAAAAACAATTTTTTATGATGAATGCTTAGGTCTTTATTCCATCATCATTTGATCGAACTGTTTTATATTTTGTCGCGAAACAGGAATTACATTATTGCTTCCGGCAAGTTTAAGTCGGTACCCGAGGGTATTACCCTGTTTTGAACGGACTTTCTTTAAGTTTACAATGAAGGCACGATGAATTCTTAAGAAATCCTGAGTGCCTGAAAGCTGCTGTTCGATATTGGTGATGGAATTCCTTATCATAACCTCAACTGGTTTATCCTCGATTAAAAGATGAAAAACCACATAGTTGCCTTTAGCTTCGGCATATATAAACTGGTTCGGATAAAAGCTCAGATCTTCTTTTTTAGCTTTCGATTCAATCTGTATTAGCTGCTCTTTGCTTTCTTTTTCAATAGAATTCCTGTTAGCTGCAAACTCATGAAGGATCTCCGGTGCAAGTAAATAACGTATGTTAAATAAAGACGGAATTAATACAGGAACTATCCCGATAAGCAGAGCTCTGGTGAATGAATCATTAAATGTTCGAAGATCCCAGCGGTCTCCTCCTTCTATAAGAAAACCTGCGAAATAGGCTGCAACACCAATTGTTACCAGGATAATAATATCTGAAAGTAACTCACTTGATACACTCCAATCCCTGCTAATGTTGAAACAGTTTGTCCGTTTTAAGATAAATGTAATAAACAGAACCGGGACAGATATTGCTATGCAATAGAGAAAAATGGTAAAGAACAGTCCGAAAGAACGTGCACTATGCACCTCAAAGGGACGGTAAATAATCACGAATAAAAAAACAAAAATCAAAAATACCAGGGTGCCCATAAACGGCCTTCTGACCATATAATTTTGCGGATATCTTTTTGAGAGTAATGTCTTGATTTGCGATGCCACTGTTAATAGAAATGATATTTATATTGTTATTTACTGCTTCACCGGTAATACCTGTTTGACTTTCAACCCCATCATGTGTTTTTACATCCTGGCCGAACTGATCAGAAGCGTCTATATCTTAATAAAATCATATATCAAATATAAGAAAAAACCGGATTTTGGTTAGAGATCCGCCGGAAAAGTATACGGTGACAGAAGCACTGGCCAACGCGTTAGTAGGCTGATAACCAGGAATTTCCGAAAGAATTCCGGGATTGTTCACCGTATACTTTTTCTTCAGCGACTCAAACAACAGTCCTTTTTTAACGCTGCTCAAAAAGTTCCCTCAGTAGCGAGACTAATTCAGCCAGCCGTTTTTAATTCGGTGTATCTCTTTTAAATCAGTAAGAACATTATTTATATAGTCAACAACCATTAATGATTTTATGGTTCCACTGATTCTTTATTATCCTATTATTTCTTTCGCTCTTACTTTCAGGTCTTGAAGATCATTCTCTTCTTTGATTGATGCTTTGCCGGTATTTAAAACCATTGTTGCGTGTTTGATGATTGCTTCTTTATAGCTTTTCTTTTTCGTGAATTCTGCGATTGTTATCAAGGCCTCCATCAATCTTATTATAACGGCTGTGCTTCCTGTTGAAAATTGTCGAATCTGATTAAATGCCGCATCTAAAACACCTTCAAATTCTACTGTGTCAGTAATAATTCGTAAATTATTGTCGTCATCCATGCGGTATCTTGAAGGAAATTTAACTTCTGCCAGATAACACATTGTAGCCGTCAAATTATCAATACATGCTACAGCCGTATATGGGTCATTAATTCCCGGTGAGAGTGCCCGAGCTGCAATTTCAACCATTTGATGAATGGAAAATTCGAGATCTTGCTGAGCCGTTTTGGTTTTTCCGATTACCAGGTGTTGAAGAATACTCTTTACCTTTTCTTCATCCGGATCATCGTGTGCATGTATTCTTCCAATCTCCATACCTTTCACCATATATCCTCCCGGTCTGTAATATAATTCCAGAAGCATATCCTGGCTGGCTACCGTTTCCATTAATAATTTGCTGTCAATATATTGCAGATAACCGCTTACAGGACATCTCAAAGAAACAGAAGTATCATATTTTGATTTGAGATTATCAGAATCGTAGCTTTTTTCGTTTTCCAATTCTTCTCCCATTTTTTCAGGGAACAGGGTTTCGACCTGTTTAGAAATAAAACCTGAAATATCTGAGATTACTTTATCTGCTTGAATGCTTATGGCGATCTGGTGGATAAATATGATAAGTAAAATAATATTTACAATGGCAGCAACTATAGCTATAAGAATGGATATGGAAGGGATAAACGTGTAATCGCTACTTTTTTTAATGGCATTCAATACAAGAAGACAATAGAGGTAAGTAGATATGTATGAGCCCAATACAATCTGATTAAGCCGTATATACATAAAATTTTTGATTAACCTTGGGCCAAATTGTGAAGATGCCAGGGTTAAGGCTACAAGCGTAACTGAAAAAACAGTTCCCGCTACTCCTATCATTGCACCTGATATAGTTGACAAAATACTGCGGGCAGAATCAGAGCTGTTCACAAAAAAGAAACGGCCATAGCCATCCAGGGAAAAGCTGACCTGACCGTCCACATATACCAATCCTATTGATAATAGGATGGAGGCCAAAATAATTACCACAGGAATAAACCAGAATGTCGCTTTTAGTTCATTCCAATAGAAAAATAGTTTTTTCATTGCGCGAAGGGGTATCAGTGAGTGGGTATAAAATGCCGCTTCACCTAATTTTAACCAGGTTTATTTATGAAGCCCTTAAGAGATTTGTTTCCAGGGCATTAAATCAAAGATTTAAGCTCAGAAAGCCCCTCTTTAAAAGAATTGGTTGCGGAAGAAAATGAGCTTTTTACTTCCTTCCACTTTTCATCGGAAGCGTTGATAAGCTCGTCATACCTGTCCTTAAGTTCTTGCTTCTTCTTCTTCAGCCGATTAAGTTTTTCTTCGTATTCAGCTTTGGTTTTTCCTTCAGCCTTGTCTTTTTTGGCTTCCATTTCGTCAATTTTTGCGAAAATATCATCAATGCTCTTTTTCGCTTCTTTTTTGTAATCTTTTTTGTCCATAATGTTAATTATTTAGTTAATAACTACTGTTATAATCATCCCCCCAAGTTCTCTCCCCACATTCTCCTACCACATTCTCCCATCTCGACTTAGTTCGACTCCGCTCACCAACCACCGCTCGATGACCGGTTGCTATAATCGGCTCTACTCCCATTCCCTCATTATCCCACCACATCATCCTACTCCTCCACCCTCGGCTCCTCCGACACATCTCTGAATACCGACAAATAATACTTTTTGCCGTAATAGCTCACCACTGTTGATGTAACAAGCACAGGAACTTTTTTGTTGTCCTTTGTTGTGATGGTGGTTTTAATATTAGTATGCTCCTGTGCCTCAGATATATTTTCTATATCCTCTGCTACTTTTTGCCGGATATCATCATCGGGATAGATTGAATTCAGGAAGATTTTGTCTTTATGTTTATTAGCCTCCTCGCGAGTAAAACCTGTTATTTGTTCAAGCTTAGGATTATACACCAGGAAGAAACCGTTTTCATCGCTTACAGAGACACCTTCACCCATATTTTTTACTATGGTGGTATAAAGCTTACTGGGGACATATTCCTTCATAAGAAGAATATTCTTATCTCTGACTTCTTCCAGCTCTTCTTTTAATTCCCTGTTATCGGTGCTAAGTTGATCGATGCTTTGCTGCAATTCCATGCGGAGTCTTTCCTGTTCCTTTGCTTTCTGTTCGGTTTCATCTTTTAACTTCCGGTATTTTATCCGCCAATACACCCATGTCATTACTATTCCGATAAGAAATGCAACAATTAACAAAATTGAGATCTGAAAAATGGCGCTTAATTTTTCCATGGTATTTATTTTTCTTTAATGATGATTTCAACCCTTCGGTTTTTTTCACGGTTTTCCTCACTGGTATTGGGAATTGCAGGTTGTTCTTCACCGTAAGAAATGGTGGAGATGTTTTGCGGAGATATTCCCTGATCAACGAGAGCTCTTCTAACACGGTCGGCTCTTCGCTGTCCCAGTTCCATATTATAGGTTTCTGTGCCAATATTGCAACAGTGACCTTCCAGTACGACAAGTCCGGGAGAGAGAGTGTTTACTTCGCGGGTAAGATTACTGAGCTGACTTTGATTCAGCACATAGGATGAATCGAAAGCAAAGTAAATGACGGTTTGTTCAATGGAACGGATAAGGGCGGCTTCTTTTTCTGCCTCTTCTTCAGCTCTGCGTTGTTCAGCAGTCGTATCTGGCAGGGTGCTGGATTCATCCATTGCGGTGACGGCGGTAAGCTCATCTCCACAAAGATCTTTGATTTTACACACATACCAGTAATTGCTGAAGATTGCCCATCCGATGAAAACTAAAATGCCTGTCCAAATTGTGGTTTTCATGAGTGGAAGTATTTGATTTGTATAAATTTATGAAATTTAGTGGATCTAAGGTGGGTATATTGGATATTTTTTTGGAGAATTCGCTGAATTTGCTTCGGGATGGATATTAAACACTAGTAATTCCTAAAGGATTAGCATACTTTCATAGATTGTTTTTGACTAAAAATGTGCAAAAACGTTTAAACAGAAGATAAAAAAATTGTACTATTCTTTAATAGATGCGTATATCGCTAAAACAAAAATTCAAAGCTTGTTGCACGTTAAATGAATAGACCCATGAAAAACACGATACTTATAGAGTTAACCAACAGGAAGGCTTTGGGGATTTTGCACGATTTGGAAGAATTAAAGCTGATTAGAATTAAAGCTGATTAAAGTATTGAAACATAATACTGAACCAAAACGGATAAAATTGTCTGAAATATATAAAGGATTTACAGAAAGTAGTTAGATAAAAGTCCGCCACGGCGGGGCCGTATCACCCGGAGAGGGTAACAGGAGAATTGTTCCCGCTTACCATTGTACTGGCTTTCGCGTCGGTTACCGGCGGTCAAAACCTTACGCTTGCGCATAATGTTTGTGCTTAAGTTGACACGTATGCCTTTTAGGGGCCGGGGGGTAGTTACTTCATTTGGCTATGAATGCCTTGATTGTTTACCCTTCACTGTTCACCCTTCACCGTTTACTCCTACCCGGTCGCTGAGCGACAGTTGAAGGGCTCTTCACTGTTCACCTCCTCCCTCCATGGTCTATTGTCCATGGTCTATGCTCACCCCTTACCCCTTACTTCTTACTTCTTACTTCTTACTTCTTACCTCTTACCTCTTACTTCTTACCTCTTCCCCCCTTGCTTTTCTAAATAATATCCCATAGATTTGTCTAAGAATGTTCAAATGAACAAAACCGAACAAATGATCAAATGAATTCTGACAGTCTTATTTATAAAGTTGCAAGGGCTTATTACGAGAAAGGTATGACGCAGCAGGCTATTGCCAATCGTTATGGAATATCCAGGATCAAAGTTTCCCGTTTGCTCGCAAAAGCGCAAAAGGAGAAGATCGTTCAGATAAAGATTGTTGAACCTGATAATCCTTATATTGAACTGGAGCATGAACTGGAAGAAAAATATCAATTGAATGAGCTTATTATTGTTGAAAATCCGGATCATAATACAGATAATTGGATTAGCAGAGCCGGTTTTGAAGCAGCAGAGTACCTTAGGTCAGTTATCACCGGGAATGAAATCATCGGTCTTACATGGGGGCGTTCTTTATTGAGCCTTGTGGATAATTTGCCGGTGCAGAATTATCCGGATCTTAAAGTGGTGCAAATGCTTGGCGGACTCGGTCAGCCTCAGTCCGGTTACCATGGTGCAGATCTTACACGCCGGATGGCCCAAAACTTTGGAACCAGGCCCTGGCTGATCCATTCACCGGGAATAGTGAAAACTTCAGGGATTTGCAAGGAGCTGAAAAATGACATACAGGTGAAGGATACCTTGAATATGGCTGTGAATGCCGATATTGCTGTTGTGGGAATTGGTTTGTTTGATAAAGATTCCCAGCTTATAAGGGATAATAATATTTTAAGTGCTGAAGAATTCAATCAGATTAAAAAAGCCGGGGCCGTGGGTGATATTTCGCTCAGGTTTTTTAATAGGAAGGGAGAGTTCATTTCAACTCCGCTCGATGACAGAGTAGTTGGGATTAGCTCGCAAGAGCTCAGGGCAATACCAAGAATAATCGGAATAGCCGGAGGAGATGAGAAATATGAAGTCCTCAGGGCAGTGGCAAAAGCCAATCTTGTAAACGTACTCATTACCGATAATATAACTGCTCAGAAACTACTTAACGAAAACTGATAACCATGAATAAAGCCTGTTTACTTGGATTGGATTATGGAACCGGCGGAGCCAAATGCGTTATAATTAATTCTCGCGGAGAAGAACTCAGCTATGCTTTTGAGGAATATCCAATTCTTACCCCACATCCCGGATGGTCAGAACATGATCCGGAGAACTACTGGTCTGTGGCTTGCAGGCTTATTAAAAAAGCGATAAATGATGCAGGGGTGGAACCCAATACCATAAAAGGTATGGCAGTTTCATCCGCATTGCCCTCTCTTGTTCTGGTAGATGAAAACTTCAGACCGGTTCATAATGCCTATAACCTGATGGATAAAAGAGCTACTGAACAGGTAAAGTGGCTGAAAGAGAACATAGGAGAAGAAAGGATTTTTAAAATATCAAAAAACAGACTTGAGGATCATCCTATCATTACCAATTTGTTGTGGGAGAAAGAAAACCGGGCAGGGGATTTCAAACAGATATTCAAGGCCCTTACTATTGACGGCTTTATAAATGCTAAATTAACCGGAAAAGCTACCTGTCATTATTCAGGGGCAGCTTTCTACGGGGTTGCCTACAACCTGCTGGAAAGAAAATTTGACACAGATCTGCTGGATGAAGTCGGACTTGATGTATCCTTATTTCCTGATCTTTTCCGTTGCGAGGATGTGATAGGGACAGTTACTGAGAGGGCTTCAGCAGAAACCGGCCTGTCGGAAGGGACACCTGTTGCAGCAGGCCAGGTTGATTGCAATGCCGGTTGGATGGGGGCTGGTATGACTGGCGAAGGGGATATGCAGATGAACCTTGGAACATGTGGTAATTTCGGCATTCTGACCCGGGACACGAATTTTTCGGAAACCATGATCAATTTTGCCTATACCACCGATTCTGAGAATACCTATATCATTGTTCCGACAACAACCACCGGGGGACAGTTGATCCGGTATATGCGCGATAACTTTTATAAGATGGAGATGGGAGCTTCCGGAGTGATGGGTGTGGATACTTTCGATATCATAAATCAGGAGGCGGAGGTTATTCCACCGGGAAGTAATGGATTAGTAGTTTTGCCTTTTCTAATGGGAGAAAGAACACCCATCTGGGATGTGAATGCCCGTGGTGCAATTTTCGGCCTTTCTCTTGACCATTCCCGCGGGCATGTTATCCGGGCAATGATGGAATCGGTGGCTTTTGCACTTTTCGATTCTTTCAACATCCTTATGAAAACGGGGAAAAAGATCAGCGGACCTATTGTATTGAATGAAGGAGGAGCTAAAAGCAAACTTTGGAGAAGAATAATAACGGATGTTTTCAATATTCCTACTGTGCTGGTAGAAAGACGTACAGGAGCTCCTTTCGGAGATGCAATTCTGGCAGGTGTTGCTACAGGTGTATTTAATGATTTTTCTGTTGCTAAAGAATGGACTAACTATATCGACCCAATGGAACCAGACAAGAAGAATCATGATTTATACATGGATTATTTCAAGCTTTATAAGGAACTCTATCATCATGTTAAAGAGGATTATGAAAAGCTGGCTGAGCTAAGGAATAAATATTCATTTTAATGCATAAATAAATGGAATTACTAAGAAAGCTGTATGAACGTGAAGCATCAGGAAAGCCTGTAAGTGTCGGGATTATTGGTTGCGGACAAATGGGATCAGGCCTTGCCCATACAATTAATAACATAAAGGGCATGAAGGTCAGTGCTATTGCTGATGTTGAGCCACAGAAAGCTATTTCCACTTTCCTGGATATGGGCTGGGAAAGGAATCAAATATCAGTGATCAATAAAGCTTCTGAGGCTATTGATGCGATGAATAAAGGTAAAGCTCTTGTTACTGAAGATGCGCTGATGATGACACTTCTTGATCCTGTTGAAGCAAATATCGAGGTAACGGGTATCCCTGATATCGGTGCACGTGTAGCATGGGAATCTATTCAGCTTAAGAAACCCATAATAATGCTGAATGTGGAAACCGACATTACAATTGGCACTTACCTGAGCAGGACAGCAAGGAAAAACGGAACTCTTTATACGGTAGCCTCCGGAGATGAGCCGGGTGTATGCAAAATGCTTTATGAGCAGGCTGTACTCATGGGATTTGAAGTAGTTTGCATAGGGAAAGGTAAGAATAACCCCATTGATTATGATGCTACTCCGGAAAGCTGCTGGGATGAGGCACATTCGAAAGACATGAATCCAAAGATTCTCGTATCTTTCAAGGATGGAACGAAAACCATGGTGGAAATGGCGGCTGTGTCAAATGCTACAGGACTAATACCGGATGTTCCGGGAATGCACGGACCTAAGATAGAACTCGATGAATTGCTGAAAGTGTACAAGCCTTCTGTTAATGGAGGAATATTTAAACATCGTGGAACTGTAGATTATACTACCGGGAAAATTGCCCCGGGAGTTTTTGTTATTGTTTACTCGGGAGATAAGAGGATCCAGAAGGATATGAAATTTATTACTCATGCCAATGGGCCTTATTATTTGCTCTTTCGTCCCTATCATCTTTGTGATCTTGAAACACCCCAGTCTATTGCCGAGGCTGTTTTGCTGAATGAGGTAACTGTTGCCGCTGAGGATATGCATTCCGAAGTAGTGACCATTGCCAAACGTGACATTGCTGCGGGTGAAAAACTGAGAGGGATTGGAAGCGGGGATATTTTCGGAAGAATATACACTTATGAAGAATCGGGAAAACTCGGTGCCGTCCCTGTTGGGCTGGCTGAAAACTGCACGGTAAAGAGTGATATCAGGAAAGGGGAATTAATTACCTACGAAAAGTGTGATCCTGATACCGGTACATTCATATATAAATTAAGACAGGAACAGGATAAATTATTGCATCCATGAAAGATACAATGAAAGCTGCAATTGTTCATGCTCCCGGAGATTTTAATGTCCAGGAGGTAGCGGTGCCCCAATGTCCGGCAGATGGAATTTTATTAAAAGTGCTGGCCTGCGGTTTGTGCGGATCTGATCTCCGGACATTGAGAAACGGACATCACAGGGTTGAACTGCCTTTTATTATCGGTCATGAAATTTGTGCAGAGATAAAAATTACAGGGAAAGAATATACAGGATCATGGAAGCCGGGTGATAGGCTGGCTGTTTCGCCTCTTGTTTTTTGTGGAAAGTGCGAGTTCTGCATTGAAGGGAAAGAAGAATTATGTATAGATTATAAAGAAATCGGACAGAAATGGCAGGGAGGATTTGCAGAATATATGGCAATTCCGGGAGAGGTTATTGAGAGGGGAACAATTCAGAAAGTTCCGGAAGGATTAAATCATGAGTCCGTCACCATTGTGGAGCCGCTGTCATCCTGTGTTAATGCACAGGAAAAGGGCTGGATTGGGTCTGGAGATACCGTACTGATAATAGGTGCAGGTCCCATAGGTACACTTCATCTTGAACTGGCAAGGTCCAGGAGTGCTGATAGAATTATTGTTGCCGATATTTCCGGAGAAAGGCTGAAACTTGTTGAATCTTATTCCCCCGATCATATTATCGATTCTTCGAAAGAAGATCTTAAAGAAAAAGTATTGAAACTCACTGGCGGCTATGGTCCTGAAGTAATAATTACAGCAAATCCTGCGCCTGAAACACAGGTAGAAGCCGTTGAGATAGCACGAAAGGGTGGAAGGATACTTTTATTCGGAGGCCTTCCAAAGGAAAGATCACGACCCGGAGTGGATATGAACCTGGTGCACTATAATGCCCTGCACCTCATTGGGACAACCATATTTGCACACCGGCACAACCAGGAAGCTCTGGAATTGATTGACAGGGGCAAAATATCTTCATCAAATTTTGTATCACATACATTTTCACTGGAAGATTTTGTGAAAGGAGCGAAACTGGCTCTTGAAGGAAAAGCAAGAAAAGTCGTTTTTATTCCATGAATTTAATCCAATAAACTATATCCAATCTATGAAAACACACATTGAAAAATTCCGGAAGCTGAACAGGTTAATTTCCCTTGTTCTCTTAATGTTGTTAATCTCATGCAGCGCCACTCAGAGAACCGATACAGATGCATCACTGATGGTAAGCAAAAATGGGAGATACCTTCAAAAACCTGATGGCACTCCATTCCTGTATCTTGGCGATACTGCCTGGGAACTTTTTCATAAACTAAGTCGTGAGGAAGCCGATCATTACCTCAAAAACAGGGCGGAAAAAGGATTTACGGTTATCCAGGCTGTTGTTCTTGCTGAAATGCAGGGATTGACTACAGGTAATGCTTATGGCGACCTTCCACTCATTGGCAGGGATCCAGCCAAACCCAACGAAAAATACTTTGAACATGTCGATTATATAGTAAATAAGGCCGAAGAACTGGGCTTGTTTATTGGCATGCTTCCTACATGGGGAGATAAAGTAACCGCAGAACATGGAGGAGAAGGAGTTATCTTCACTCCCGAGAATGCAGAGATCTACGGTAAATTTCTCGGTGAGCGATATGCAGATAAGCCGGTCATCTGGATACTTGGAGGAGACAGGCAGGTAACCAATGATACTGTTTTTGAGATCTGGCAATCGATGGCAAAAGGAATCACCGAGGGGGATAAAGGATTAAATCTTATCAGTTATCATCCGAGGGGCGGGAGTATGTCTTATTACTGGTATCATAATGAGCCCTGGCTGGACTTTAATATGTATCAGAGCGGACATGAGAAAAGATTTAATGAGGTATACCGCTATGCAAAGACCTGCTATCTCCTGAATCCTGTAAAACCATATATAGATGGTGAACCTGCGTACGAGGATATTCCTGTGAGGTTCTGGGAATACCTCGACTGGTCCGATCCAATGAGGGTTCCGGAGGGCGTTCTTGATTCTTCATTCCTGGTAAAAGACAGGTCGCACTTTGAAAAAGGTTTTTTCACCGGTTATGATCTGAGAATCCATGCGTACTGGAATCTGCTTTCGGGTGCCTGTGGCTATACCTACGGAAACAATGCTATATGGCAAATGTATGAGAAAGGTGAAAGTTTTGCCATTCCGGCACTCTACGACTGGAAGGAATCTTTAGACCGTCCGGGAGCAGATGATATGAGACATGTAAGAGCACTTTTTGAAACCCGTTTATTTTCAAAATTGATTCCCGATCAATCGATTGTTTATGGAGTGAATCCACGGAATGAGGATCACATTCGTGCAGCAAGAGCTGAAGATGGTACATTCCTGCTGGTTTATATCGCAAAAGGCCAGGAAGTGACCGTTTACACGGACAAGATTGATGATGATGTTGTTGTAGGCTGGTGGTTTAATCCGAGAAATGGAGAGGCCCTGCCAACAGAAGAGATAACAGAACGAATACAGAGCTTTACTCCTCCGACTTCAGGTCTGGATAATGACTGGATGCTGGTTCTGGATTCCGAAACTTTGGCTCTGGGTACGCCGGGGGACTTATAGAGAATTGAATTTTTGCACTTGATTAAACGGGGCTAATAAAAAAGAAAAAGTATGAAAAAGAAAAACAAAAAGAAATTTCCGCTTCCTGATATCGCACAGATCTGTATTATAGTGCCGGATATTGAGAAAGCTGTAGAAACTTACTGGGAAAGATTCGGTGTAGGGCCCTGGCATTTTTACACCTATGGCAAGCCCCTGGTCAAAAGAATGACAAGGAAAGGCAAACCACATGATTATAAAATGAAAGTAGCACTATCTTATATCGGTAATATGCGGATTGAACTCATCGAACCCCTTGAGGGTGATACAGTGTATAAAGAGTTCGTTGAGAAACATGGTTATGGTGTTCATCATCTTGGAGTGCTTACTGACAATATGGAGCAATCTCTTAAAGAAGCTGAGGAAGCTGGTATCGAAATGACCCAGGATGGGGCAGGCTTTGGTCCGGATGATGACGGTCATTATGCTTATCTCGATACCGAAGACCTTATCGGGACTACCATAGAATTGATCGAAAGACCCAAAAGGAGGAATCTGCCTGAAAAAATATATCCCGAAAATTCAGAGCATGAAAACAGGAACAAATAGCTTTAAAATTCAATGCAAGCAGAAGATCGATGGAGTGAAAACCCTTGCAGATGAATCTGGTCTTAGAATTACATTATATCATAAAGATGAAGAACCAGAAGGAGTGAACAGACTTCTGGTTGAAAAAAATAATGTTAAAGCTGAATTTTTACCCTCAAAAGGGCTTTCACTCGGGCAGATTATCTATAAAGGGAAAAAACTCTTCTGGGATGCTCCCTACGATCTGCCTGATCCGGAAGAACTTGATCTGTGGTCTGAAGAGGTAATGATCAATAATGTACCCTCCCCGGGATTTGCGTATATACCAACTTTTGCTGCCGGAATTGAGTTTTATGGAATGAAGAATTGGGGAATGCCTTACCAGGAAGAGAGAACGGGCAGGATATATCCACTTCACGGTGAAACATCGAATATACCAGTTGATGAAGTTCAGCTTGAAATTTTTGATGATAAGATTAAGATAAGTACTGAATATATTTACCGGGAGATGAAGCAAGCGGATCCACAACCATGGTACGAGAATGGAACTCCCCTTTACCGGATCCGGAAATCATTTGAATTGAATATTGCAAAAGAACCGGAGTTGGAGGTAATCGATTCATTCAAAAACATTTCGGGTGAAGAAATACTTCCCGATTGGGGATATCATATCACTTTCTTCCCTGAGCCGGGATCAGAAATTATTGTTGAATCGGAAAAAAGACAGCTCAGGGGTAATGGTGTGATTGGGAAAGAACCCGAAGTGTGGTTACCTTCTACACGACCCGGTAGAAGAGAAGAAACCGGAATTATCCATAAAGAAGTTAAAAAAGTAAAAACTAATGGTAAGGAAGAATATAAGGTGATAATAAAACATCCTGATGGCAGGGATATTGAGCTTTTTGTTCCACCAACGCCATATTTCCAGACATGGTCCTGCTGTGGTGGAGCCGGATCGGATGAGTTTATTCTGAAGAATGGAAAATCATTGCTGGAGAAAAACTGGGACGGCATTGGGATTGAGATTGGTTCAGGTTCACTTGATCACGATGGGAATACAGATGAGAGTGTTCCCGGTGAAGAGACTCTTGATGCAGGAGAAGAAAGAGAGGTGAGGTTGAGGATAAAGTTTTGAGTTTTCAATCATCATCTTATATTTGAAAAATATTTAAAACCCTTCTCCAATGATACATTCAAAGTCCTTCTCCCTTGAAAAAACCTTTCCGGGAAAACATTTTATAATTTTCTCCCTGTTCTTTTTTTTAGTTTCATGCAATAATCCCCGGTTTGGCAAGAATAGCGATAACCCCGGGCGGAGGTTGTGGTATAAACAGCCTGCAGATGGCTGGGTTACAGCTCTTCCTGTAGGAAACGGAAGGCTGGGAGCTATGGTATTCGGGAACATCAAGATGGATACCATTCAGTTTAATGAAGAAAGTCTATGGGCCGGTTCGCAAAAGGATGCCAATAATCCTGAAGCTCTTACCTATTTGCCCGAAATCCGAAGACTTCTTTTCGAAGGCAAAAATAATGAAGCCTATGAACTGGCAGAAAAATATCTTCTTGGCACACCTCCGAGAATACGTTCTTATCAGATATTTGGGAATATTATTATCGAAGATCTAAACGAGCCCAAAGCAGTATCTGCGTATAAGCGAGAACTCAGTTTGAACAGGGGGATCAGTAATGTACAGTACAGATCCGGTGAAAATATATATTCCAGAAAAGTATTCGCTTCCGCAAAAGACAATGTGATCATTATTCATTTAAAGAAAGAAGATAAAAAAGATCTGAGCTTGAAAATTTATATGGAAAGGGAGAAGGATGCGGAGACCTTTCCCGGTGAAGAGGGACATCTTGTCATGCAGGGACAGATAATTGATCAACCCGATGCTGAAAGAGGCCCTGGTGGTGAGCATATGCGTTTTGCTTCGGTTTTGAAGGTGTTGAATACTGATGGAGAATATGAGGCAAATGGGAAATATTTTGAAATCAGGAATGCAGGAGAGCTTACCCTGGCACTGACAGCCTTTACCGATTATAACCGGGATTTCTTAAATTTTGACCGATCTATTGAACCCCTTCAGCTTTGCATGAAATTGCTCGGTAGCTTACCTTCTGATAATTACGAAGAACTGGAGGAAAGACATATTGACCGGCATCGTCCGGTATTTGAAAGAATGAGTATTGATCTGGGTGATATGGCTATGGATTCAATTCCAACTGACAAAAGGCTGGAAAGAGTGAAAGGCGGAGTGACAGATGACGACCTTATGGCTTTGTATTTTCAGTATGGACGTTATCTGCTTATGGGAAGCTCAGGGTTTTTTGCCCGGCTTCCTGCGAATCTTCAGGGCATCTGGAACCATCATTTTAATGCTCCTTGGGATTCCGATTTCCATACCAACATAAATTTACAAATGAACTACTGGCCTGCTGAGGTTTGTAATTTGCCGGAAACTTTCAAACCTTATGTTGAGTTTTTTAATGAGCTTAAACAACCGGGCAGGGTAACTGCCGCGAAAATGTATGATGCCGGTGGCTGGACCATTCATCATGTTACAGATCCTTTTGGTTTTACTGCCCTGAATGCATCGGTGAAGTGGGGAATGTTTCCCATAGCTGCTGCATGGGTTTGTCTACCGGTGTGGCGTCATTTTGAATTCAGCCGGGATACTGCATATCTGAGAAATGAAGCCTGGCCCTTAATGAGAGGAGCTACTGAATTTATACTGGATTTTCTTATTGAAAGTCCGGAAGCTTATCTTGTAACATCACCTTCTTATTCTCCCGAAAATGCTTTTAAGGATCCGGATACCGGTGGCCCCATGCAGCTCACTTATGCTCCAACAATGGATATCATGATCATAAGGGAATTATTCAAATACAACCTGGAGGCTCTTGATATACTGGGTAATGATACCGGTCTCAGGGAAGAAATAGAGAAAACGCTTGGCAGACTTCCACCGATACAGATTGGTGCTGATGGTACAATTCAGGAATGGATTCATGATTACGAGGAATTTGAACCGGGGCACAGGCATATATCTCATCTGCTGGCCTTGCATCCGGGAACTGTTATTACAGAAGAAACTCCGCTATTATTTGAAGCTGCAGAAAGAACAATTGAAAAAAGACTTCGCCATGGTGGAGCGGGAACCGGCTGGAGCCGTGCATGGACGGTTAATTTTTATGCACGTTTGAAAAATGGTGAAGAGGCATACAATCATCTGACAAAACTGCTGCAGATTTCAACCCTTCCCAACCTTTTTGATACTCACCCACCTTTCCAGATCGATGGAAATTTTGGAGGAACAGCCGGTATTGCTGAGATGTTAGTGCAAAGCCATGGTGAAGAAATTGAAATTCTTCCTGCAATCCCTTCCTCATGGAAAGATGGTGAAGTAAAGGGTATAAAGGCAAGAGGAGATTTCATCCTGAATATTGCATGGAGCGATGGTAAGCTTGATAAGGTAGAGGTTTTTTCCAGGGCCGGCCTTCCATGCACCATAAGATACCAGAAGGATGTTAAGTCATTTGAGACGGAAGTGAAGGGGGTTAAGAGATTGAGGTGGGATGATGGGGGATGGGATGGACCATAGACCATGGAGAGAGCGATATGGGCGATGGAAGCGACGTAAGGGACGTAAGCGATGGAAGCGACTTTAGTGACGGGGATGGACGATGGACCATGGAGGTGGACCATTGGGCCTGAAGATCACCCATTAGTTGTACACTCTCATATAACAAATTTTAGTAAGTTGCATAAAAACAGCCATGTAAGCTTATAATGATTTGAATCTAATCAAGACATTTACAGCCTAAACTGAACAAGCCAGAACCAAACAAATTTTTAAAGTTGAAATATTTTTCATGCCTCTGTTGCGCCTATAGGAACAATCCTACAGAAGGTGCTTCAAAATATTCTGGCAAAAAAAACATGAATATTAGAAGTAAGCGCCCAAATAAATCAATGTTCATTGAGGAAATCTCGCTCTCATTCTCACTCTCACTCTGCTCCTGGGGGTGAGAAACCTCTCTCTTGTTAAGGTAATTAATAAAGTAAAAGTGGGCAAATTGCTCCGAATCGCAGAAAAAAAAATGATTTAGCTCTACAATTTCCAGTATGGATGTCCATAAATGGATTTCAATTTTAGCATGGTGCGAATAAAAGTATTGTGTCGATTTCATTCATCTGAACCGGTCAAAAATCTTCCGATAAATCGGGACAGGCTCTAAAGAGGACTTTGCTAAGTTGTTAATTAATCCTTTGCGACTCCTCCGCCTAGGCGGACCGGGGGGTGTTAAAGACGAAATACCATAATAATCATTTTTCGGAGTGGGCTCATCGTTTAATGGTATAATCGTTTAATCGCCCCTGGAGAACTGTCAACTGAGAATCAGGTGTGATAACGAGGGGCCTATGTTTTTTGCTTTAGCTTCTGCCTTATTTCTTCAATGTCTCTCTCAGGGCTTAAGGATAATTCGGGATATTTTAAATCCAGATCCTGTAGTTTTTGCAGGATTATTTTACTCACAAGGTAGCGCATGAACCATTTTCGGTCGGCTGGAATAATGTGCCAGGGTGCATATTGAGTGCTGGTGTGATTGATAGCCTTCTCATATGCATCGAGGTATTTGTCTCTTAAATTTTGATCATCAATGTCTTTTTCGGAGAACTTCCAGTGTTTATCGGATCTTCTTAAACGTTTCAAAAACCGCTTGTTTTGTTTGGCTTCCGATACATTGAGATAAAATTTGAGGATAATGGTACCATTCTCAATCAGCAACTTCTCAAAATCGTTGATTTGATTGAAACGTTGAGTCCAGAAACTATCATTAATATCATCAATCGAATCAATACCCGGAATTTTCTGTTTCAGTATGTATTCAGGATGAACCCGGGTTGTTGTAACTTCTTCATAATAAGAGCGAATAAATATGCTGATCATTCTCCTCTCCGGTATGTATTTATGTATTCTCCATAAATAGTCATGTTTGTTTTCTTCTTTTGAAGGAGGATAAAAATTTATACAACGAATCCCCTGTGGCCTGACCTTCCTGAAAACATGCTTAACTGTACTATCCTTCCCTGCTGCATCCAGGGCCTGGAAAATAATTAAGATGGAATAACGATCATAGGCATATAATATATCCTGTAGTTCAGCAATCCCATTCCTGTTTTTTTTCATTCTGTTTTTCCCCTGGATCTTTGTCAATCCCGATTCAATATATGCGGGATCATAGTCTCTTAGGTTAATCGATTGCATTGGTTTGGTTAGGTATTTTTCGAACATATTGATTTTTATGGATTTAATGTCTTCATTAAGTCTAACAATTTATACAGGGAATTGATCTGTAATCATTATATGATATTTCTAATGTGGTGTATTATTTATCAATCGTGATGAATAATACCCCATATCTGTGCGCAATATCCACACTAAGAAAGTTTTTTATTCAATAGGCTTGATTGAATTAAGGTACTGATATACAGGGCTCAACCCGCGTCATTTTTAAACAAAAGTTATATAAATGTCTTTTTAACCTGATTGGTTTAATTGTTGAAACTATAGTAAAAGGATGATTGATAATTAAACTGAGAAAAAAGGAGGAAAATAATGAGAAGAAAAGAAATTATCCGATCTGAAGGTGAACTTAAAACTAAGGTTGAAAAGTATCTTCGAAGAGACAATCGTATTCAAGATAGTGATATAACAGTGAATGTTACCGGCACCAGCGTCATCCTGGAAGGAATGGTAAGAAGCTTTGATGCATTTCGCGCAGCTGAAAATGATGCATACATGGTAATGGGGGTTAAAACTGTGGATAATCAGCTTCAGGTTGAACGACCTGAAAGCTATCAGCAGCCTGGGGATCTTCAAATTGAAGAAAGCGTTAGGTCTTTTCTTATCTGGAACACCCAGGTAAATTCTAATGATATCAACGTTGTGGTTGACAAGGGGGTAGTGGAATTAAATGGTTCTGTTTACACTTATCATGAATTGAAGCTGGCAGAAGAAATAGCTTCAAATGTAAATGGAGTGAATGAAGTCAGAAACAATTTAGTTGTGAACACTCGTCATGATGTGAATGATGAAATGATTGCTGATAACATTTATGATGCCCTCGATGCTGATCCGCTGGTAAATACCGATGATATAGAGGTATCCATTGATCGTGGGCTTGTTACCATTTCAGGAAATGTTCAGGACTATGCTGCTGCTAATGCTGCTCACGATGCTTTACTTTATATCCCTGGTGTAAGAGGGATTGTCAATAATGTGACTATTGGATAAGTAGAAGAATTATTAAAAATCATTGAATACTATGTTTTCACCCGAAACAAAAATTAAGGATATCATCCCTGTAATAGGCCTTGGAACCTGGAACATGAGAGGAAATACCTGCACTGAAAGTGTTCAAAGTGGCTTAGAAATGGGTTACAGGCATCTGGACACTGCCCAGAATTACGGAAATGAAGGAGAAGTAGGAAAAGGATTGAAGCAAAGTGGTGTAGATCGGGAGGATGTATTTATAACTACAAAAGTTGCTTCTGGAAATTTAACATCTCCAGGGATCCGATCATCCTTTGAAGACAGCCTTAAAAAACTGGATGCAGATTATGTTGACCTGCTGTTAATTCATTGGCCAACAGCATCTATGGATTTAAGGGAGTGTCTTGACACCATGTTTGAACTGGTTGATAAAGAGAAAGTGAGATTTGTTGGTGTAAGTAATTTCAGCCCGGAATTATTCAGAGAGTCTACGAATATTGGTCCTGTGGCTAATAACCAGGTAAAATTCAGTCCGTACAGTCCGGCCTTTGAAATCCTGGAAACCATAAAAGAAACAGGAAAGACCCTCACTGCATACAGTCCTCTGGAGCAGGGGCAGGCTGTAAAAGATAATACTTTTCGGGACCTGGGAGAAAAATATGATAAAAGTGCTTCCCAGGTAATCTTGAGATGGCTTATTCAACTTGGAAATGTATCCGTTATCCCAAAAGCTTCCAGTGAAGATCACAGAAAAGAAAATCTGGACATTTTTGATTTTGAAATATCAGATGATGAAATGGAAAGTGTGATAAAAGTTGTAAAACAAAAGATTTAAGGGATTTTATTGATAACACAAATAATGATTATAAAGCAAAAAAAATGATGATTATGAGAAATAAAATTATGTATTTGGGGATGTTCGGTTTAATCACTTCTTTACTCCTTACATCCTGTTATCCGGATGAGGCTGAAAATGTTGCAGACCTAGATGTTGTGCAGACACAATATGATGTTGGATTTGATTTTGGCACCCGGAATAATTTCTTGCTGGCCGATACCGTTCCCATTATTACAGCCGATGAAGATTATGTGAAAACCGATGATGAAATCCAGCTTGATAATGCTATTCTTGATGAAATTGCATTCCAGATGGAAAATGCCGGTTATACTCAGTTGGTACCTGCTGACACTATGGATGAGACAAAAATGAATAATGCTGTAGTCCTTCTGGCATCGCGTGCAACAGTTTCATATACTGACTATTATTATGATTACTACAATTATGGATATGATTATTGGGGAGGTTATTACGGACTTAATTATTATTATCCCGGTTATTACTGGAATAATTACTATCCATGGGGCTATCCAATTTCTTATTCCTACTCTGTAGGTACTGTTATTATTGAAATGGTTGATCCCTCAGAACCTTATAACGTTGACGAAGGGAATGGAGAGGTTTCCTATACTGTGCGATGGATGGCTGTGCTGAACGGGCTTGCTGAATTATCTTACAGCAATACAGAGGAACGTATCAGAGACGGAATTGAACAGGCATTTGATCAGTCTCCCTATTTATATGAATAAGAGTTCAGATTTGGAATTTGATCTTTAACCCAATAAAAAGAAACAATAAAAAAATTACAGATATGAAATTACTAAAGAAAATTCAAATCGGTATATTTGCTGTCCTTATAGCAGTTGGACTATTCAACTTTGAAGCATCTGCCCAAAATCACATTCAGCTCACTTATGATTATTCCATTGCCACCGGTGAAACAGCCGATTATATTCCGACCAGTTTCCGTGGTGGAAGTTTTGAATTCGGTCATCACCTCACCAGCAGGATCGCAATTGGTCTGAAGGTAGGATTGCATACTTTCTATGATGAACTTGAAAAAGATACCTATACAGATGAAAATATCACGGTTTATGGGAAACAGTTCAGATACATGAATTCATTCCCCGCTCTGGCCACTTTCCAGTATAATTTTATGGGCGAGGAGAGCAGGGTTCTGCCTTATGGGAAATTAGGAGTCGGAGCTTATTATTTTCAAAAACGGACAGATTTAGGCCTCTATACCTTCACCAATAACTATAACTGGAGTTTTGGATTGCAGCCTGAGGCCGGAGTGTTGATCCCGATTACCAGCAATATCAGGGTCAATGTTGGTGCCCGTTATAACTATGTATTTAAAAACCAGGAATTGGATAACCAGGGTTATATAAATATCAATGTAGGTTTGATGTTTTATAATCTTGGAAGAGAACGAATGCAATAAACTAAAGGAAAGGAAAAAAATATGGCATTTACTTTAATAACACCTGCATTTGAACAGGGAGCCTCCATCCCTGAAGTACATTCATGTAAAGGAGATGATACTTCTCCCTTAATGAGGTGGGACGGCGAACCCAAAGGAACAGAAACATTTGCCCTTATCATGGAAGATCCGGATGCTCCGGGAGGAACCTTTACACACTGGATGGTTTATAACCTTCCGGATGATTGTCATGAACTGGAGAAAGTAATTCCCATTGAAAAACATCTCGAGAATGGAGCTATCCAGGCGAAAAATGACTTTGGAAAGATTGGTTACGGAGGACCCTGTCCTCCAAAAGGTGAAGAACACCGGTATTTTTTCAAAATTTATGCACTTAACCGGCAAATTCCCAGGGAATCCATAAACAGTCGTGATGATTTTCTTGAAGCAATAGATGGTTATATATTAGATGAAGCAGAATATATGGGGAAGTTCCGGCTTTAGTACCGGGACTTTTCCTTTATTTTTTGTTTTTGGATTCAATCATCTTATTGAATTCATCCTCATTAATTATCTGAACATTGTTCTCTTTTGCATCATCAAGCTTGCTGCCGGGATCTTCACCAACAATTAGATAATCTGTATTGCTGCTTATGCTCGACGTGGCATTTCCACCCAGTGTTTCAATCTTTTCTTTGATTTCATCCCTTGAATATCTTTCAAGCTTACCAGTTATAACAAAAGTTTTTCCGGAAAGCTGGTCGGATTTTTTCCCTTTCTCTGTTTTTACTCTCACGCCCAGATCTTGAAGCTCATCCAGCATTTTTTGGTTTTTTTCTGCATCGAAGAAATTAATGATGCTTTCAGCAATTTCATCTCCAATCTCATGAATGGATCTGATTTCCCTGAAACTTGCTTTTCGGATATTTTTCAGACTGTGAAAATGACCGGCAAGCAAAAGGGCAATATGTTTTCCTGTATGCCTGATTCCAAGTGCATAAATAAAATCGGAAAGGGCAGGATTGCGGGAATTCCGGATGGCGTCAATCAGTTTTTCAGCAGATTTTTCTCCAAATCCTTCCAGCTTCATGATATCCGGTTTTTTCAGTTTGTAAATATCCGCAATGCTTTTTACCATGCCTTCATCCACTAACATAGAGATATTCTTTTCACCCATATTTTCAATGTTCATGGCTCCTTTTGAAACAAAATGGGATAATGTTCCTTTGAGCTGGGCTTCACAGGCAAGACCTGCAGGACAAATATTATAAGCCCCTTCTTTTTTAATTTTTGTGTTGCACACAGGGCATTTTGATGGCATTTCAAAAGCTTTTCCTCTTCCTTTTCCGGCTTTTTCAACTCTTTTCACCACTTCAGGGATCACATCACCTGCTCTCTGGATCAGGACTTTATCACCTGTTCTCACATCTTTTTTCTTCACCTCTTCTTCATTATGCAAAGTTGCCCGGCTTACGGTAACTCCTCCAACATCCACCGGATCAAAGAGTGCTACCGGGGTAAGTGTTCCTGTTCTTCCTACCTGGATGACAATATCACGCAGAATGGTTTTTTCTTTTTTTGGCGTGAATTTCCAGGCATAGGCCCAACGGGGAGACCTTTCCCTTATGCCTGCTTTTTCTCTTAACTTCCGATCATTCAATTTAATGACTATGCCATCAATCTCAAAGGAAAGTTCATCTCTTTTTTTAGATAAATCAGAATAGTAAGATTTTATTTTTTTAAAGCTATCACACTTTTCGACAATGGTATTTGTTTTCAGTCCCCATTCCGGGAGTTTTTTCAACATTTCGTAATGACTTTTAACCCCGTCTTCATTGGAAGCCATTATTTCATAGAAAAAGATATCGAGCGGCATTTTTGCAACTTTTTTCGAATCGAGTTGCCTTACAATACCGGCAGCAGCATTTCTTGCATTGGCAAAAGGATCTTCATTTTTTTCGATCTTTTCTTTGTTGATTTTACGGAAGGCATCCAGGGGCATGAAAATCTCACCTCGAAAAGCAATGGAATTCGGATAATCATTATTGCGTAATTGAAGGGGGAGCGAGGAAATGGTTTTTACATTTTCAGATATATCCTCACCCGTTTTTCCATCTCCGCGGGTGGTTGCATAAGAAAAGCGGCCATTTTCGTAATAAACTTCTACAGACAATCCATCCAGTTTTGGTTCCAGTACCAGTTCCGGTTTTTTTAGTCCGGTGAGTTTTTTGACGGAATCAATGAATTCCCTGATCTTTTTCTCTTTATCAGAGGAATTAAGACTGAGCATAATGGCTTTATGCTCTTTCTTTTTCAATTTGTCAACGGGGGGTGCCCCGACTTTTTGTGTAGGGGAAGTTTCCGTTTTCAGGTCCGGGTATTTGTCTTCAATTTCCTCAAGCCTGTGAAGCAAAGTATCGTAGGCTTTATCGGAAATCACGGGATCATTTTTAATATAATACCTGTGATCATGATAATTTATGGCATCTCTCAGTTGTCTGATCTCTTTTTCTGCCTGTTTTTTTGATAGGCTGTTGAGCTTTTCAAACTCAGGAAATGGAGTTTTTTTATATGGATTTGAGGCCATGGGTATTTAATTTCTTTTCAAAAGCTTTTTTAATTCCTTCCATGAACGGGTGTTTATCACATCATTTTTCTCCAGCCATCCTCTGCGTGCCTGGGCTACGCCATATCGCATATTTTCCAGATTGGCTTTTGAGTGGGCGTCGGTGGATATAGCCATTTTTACTCCTTTCTCTTTGGCCATCCGGATATATTTATCCCTGAGATCAAGCCTGTCGGGATGGGAGTTAATTTCCAGGAAGCAGTTCTTTTTCCCGGCCTCATTCATTATTTTATCCAGATCGATGTTTATCTCATCTCTTTCTCCTATCCTTCTGCCGGTCGGGTGGGCAAGAATATTGAAGTAAGGATTATCCATGGCTTTTACTATTCGTTTTGTCTGCTTTTCTTTGGAAAGATTAAGGTTATAATGGATGGAACAGATGACCAGGTCCAGTTCCTTTAAGATATCATTGGAAAAATCCAGTTTGCCGTCTTCAAGGATATCGACTTCAATGGATTTTAATATTTTTATCTTTTTCATTTTTTCGTTGAGCCGGTCAATTTCTTCCATTTGATTTCTGAGCCTTTTTTCGGTCAGCCCGTTCGCCATTGCCACTTTCTTTGAATGTTCTGAAATGGCGTAATATTCATAACCCATATCTTTTGCTTTTTTTACCATTTTTTCAAGACTGTATTTGCCGTCAGAGGCTTTTGTATGGGTGTGAAGATCTCCTTTAATGTCTTGTATATGAATCAGATCGGGAAGCTTATTTTTCGCAGCGGCATTAATTTCCCCCTTATTCTCTCTTAATTCAGGTTCTATGAATTGTAAGCCCAGTTTTTTATAAATTCTTGTTTCCGTTTTTCCGGCCACTCTTTTCTTCCCTTTAAACAGGCCATATTCGCTAAGCTTCAGGTCTTTGCCCTGGGCCAGTTTACGTAGGGCGAGGGTATGAGCTCTCGAACCGGTAAAATACAAGATGGCCGCTCCAAGCGAACGTTTACTAACCAGACGCAAGTCGATACGAAGCCCATTCTTTAATTTGATGGAAGATTTTGTTTCTCCATGTGCCAGAACATGATCTGTATCTTCATAGTCTGTAAAATGTTTCATTGCTTCTTTGGAATCACGGCTGGTGGCAACAAGATCAATATCCCCGATATTATCTTTCATCCTTCGTGTACTACCTGCGAGGGTAAGCTTATCTGTCTTTTTATCCAGATATTCTATGATTGATGATGCATATTTTACTGCATCAGCGAGTTTGAAACGTCTGGATTATCCTTTTTTTGAAAATTCTTTTATTTCACGGAGTATATTTTTTTGTATCTTCTTGCCAAAGCCTTTTATCTTTTCAACTTTTTCTTCTTCCGCCGCTTCCCTCAGATCTTCGATGGTTTCAATGTTCAGTTTCTCGTGCAATATTCTGGTGCGCTCAGAACCCAATTGTTCAAGCTTCATTATATCTATAAGCGAGGGAGGAATATCTTCTTTGATTTTTTCCAGTTGTTTGAGTGTTCCGGTTTTTGCGATTTCCCGTATCTTTTCAGCCATGCTTTTTCCTATACCCGGCAGGGAAGAAATATCTTCTTCATTGCGAGCTTTTTTTACAATGCTTTCTGATCCTTCAGAAATGGTGCGGGCAGCGTCTCTGTATGATCTGATTCTGAACTCATTTTCTCCTTTAAGGTCCAGAAAGTCGGCTACTTCGAATAGAATATCAGCGATATCTTTATTGTGAACAGGCATTGTTCAGTATTATTTAATCTCTTTTCGCGTTTGCAAAGCGCCTCCGCAGTGTAGCTTTGGCGCTCGCGGAAAGGTATATGGTTACAAAGCTCGTAAACTCGGTTCCTCGGAGTTATTCTCTGAAGACAAGGATCCAGGTTTATAATCAGAGGTTTAGTGCCATTTATTAAAAAAAAGGGAGATAAAATGAAGCTTCGGTCTGGCCAGTGAGAACTTTCGGGAATAGAGGGGTAAAAATTAATAATTATCCAGCCGGGAAGTAGTAAACAACCCTGACCGGATAATTCATCAGTTGTAATAAATCTGTGCTGTAATCGAAAACACTACTGCTTGTCAATCTCGAATGAAACTTTTGCATTCACTGCATAAGAAACAATTTCGTTATTTTCCACATTAGCGTTCATTTCTTTGATGTAAACAGATTTGATGTTTTTTACTGTTTTGGAAGCTTCAGCAACAGCGACCTGGGTTGCTTCTGTAAAGCCTTTGTCTGATGCTGCTATTACTTCAATTACTTTTATCATTTTCTTCATAATAATAGATATTTTAATGTTTAACTTGTCTTATACAGGTTAAAATTCATGCCAAAAACAGATATTTTGGATATTCAGGTATTCATTGCTGATGTATGGGCAATTACAGAGATTTTAGAGTGGAAGCTTTACCTGAGGTCTTATGTTGATTATTTACACATTTTGTAATAAACATTCTACAGGCGATGAAAGAAATAACTCTGGGGTTGTATTTATTTATTGAAGTTTATATAAGCTCCCGTTAATGACGATATATTGATGTTTTGAAAAAATCAACTATTACAGATTCTAAGGCATAGCAAATTTTCAGATTCTTTACCACCATTCTTGATAGTGTTGCCATAGCTCTGGCCAAAAAATGGAAAAAATAAAAATATACTTGTTTCCTTTCCGTTTGTCGTCTAAGTCATTTCCTGAAGATATTTTTCCATTCCCTGTTTTTTCGGGCAATGATATGGCATGATTTTTATATCTTATTAATTAATTATCGGAGAATTAAGTAATTCTACTTTGACAGATTAAGACTTTAAAAAGATTTTTATCCTTTTTGCGCTGGCCCTTCCGCGTGTCACTGAAGCTTTAGCGGAGGCACGAAGGGTGAAAGGATAAAAATCTTCCTGTTCTGCCTAAGGCGGATTAAGGGTAAAAAACAGGAAGATTTTTTAATGTGTCAAAGTAGAAGTAAATCAATAATTTTATCATCATGCCCGAATTACCAGATGTTGAAGTTTTTAGAAAAATTATAGACAAAAAAGCCGTTGGAAAGTCGATTAGCGATTATACCATTCATGAAAAAGATCTGGTCAACAGTTCCCGCCAGAAACTTGATGGAATTAAGGATCATAAGTTAGCGTTCACAATGAGAAGAGGGAAATATTGTTTCCTGGAAGTGAAGGATTTCGACTGGCTTGTTTTGCATTTCGGTATGACCGGTTCGGTATCTTATTATGAAGATGATGAAGAAGAGCCTGAATATTCTGCTTTTTCTTTTCATTTTAAGGATAACGGACATTTGAGTGTCATAACAAAGCGAAAACTGGGTAAGATCGAGGTATGCGACTCGCCTGATGAATTTGCTGAAAAGAACAATATTGGGAAGGATGCCCTGGAATTGACCATGGAGGAATTTTTGGAATTGCTTGATAAAAAGAGGGGAGGAATAAAGGGGGCTTTGATGGATCAAAGTTTATTGTCGGGAATAGGCAATATTTATTCTGATGAAATTCTATTCCAGGTCAGGCTTCATCCGAAAAAGGATCTAAGCAAGATTGATGAGAAGAAACGAAAAGAACTTTACACTAAGATGAATGAAGTATTAAAGAAAGCTATTGAAGTCCAGGCTGATCCTTCTAAATTGCCAAAAAATTATCTCATTCCGGTTCGAAATAAAGGGGAAAGTTGTCCCTACTGTAAAGGTGAAGTCAAAAAAATAAAAATTTCAGGAAGAGGCTGTTATATCTGCCCTTCCTGTCAGAAAAAATAAATGATGGATTATGGCTTATTATGTTGGATGTTCGGGTTATCATTATAAAGACTGGAGAGGTAAATTTTATCCTGAAGATCTGAAAAAAGAGAAATGGCTTGAGTATTATGCCGAACATTTCAATACGGTTGAGATCAACAATACTTTTTATCAGATTCCCGAAAAGAAGACATTGAAAGAGTGGGTGAAGATCACGCCTGACGGTTTCAGGTTTACGGTAAAGGGAAGCCGATATATTACACATATGAAAAAGTTGAAGGATCCTGAAGAGCATCTGGATAATTTTTATGATGGTATAGAACCAATCAAGGAAAAGACCGGTGTTATTCTATGGCAGTTACCCGGGAATCTTCATAAAAATGAAGAAAAGATCGAAAATTTCTGCAGGCTGCTGGACAGGGATTTCCTGAATGTGATAGAATTCCGTCATTCTTCGTGGTTTACAGAGGATATTTATAATTTACTTGCCGGCTATGATGTTATCACCTGCAGTCTTTCTGCACCCGATGATTTACCAGAATTTCTTGAAGACCGGACAAAAAAGGTATATCTGCGTTTTCACGGGAAGGAAGAGTGGTATAAGTATAAATATAGTGAGGAAGAATTGGAGGGGTGGGCTGACCGGATGAAACGTTCGCGGGCGAAGGATTATTATGTATACTTCAATAATGATGTGGGTGCGAATTCGGTGGAGAATGCTTTGATGTTGAAGGAGGTTTTGTGATTGGGGAGAGGCAGACCCTCAGGGTTTAAAACCCCGAGGGTTTTAAACCCTGAGGGTCTGGCATTTCAGGCTATTCAATAAGCTGTAATTCAGAAAGATAATCCAAAGCCAAACTCCGAAAAAAGTCATCCCTCTTCACCCGCAATCAATTTTATATAGTCAACCATCAACAGGATATCAAATGTAGGAATGTTGTATTTCTGAAGATGAACACTATCTTCCTTCATGATCTCTGTAAACCATTCAACATCAAGCTTTGATTTTTTAAGGCTCTCCCGATAGCTCTTTATTGCTTCAGATTTGTTGCCAGTGCTCCAGTATACATGGCCCAGATTCATGTAATCGTATTTATTCCCTTCTTTCTGGACGATCTTTTCAAAATATTTTCTGGCATTATCCGTCTTCCCAAGCACAAATGAACACCAGGCTATCGGGCGGTGAACCTTAACATTATCAGGCGCAAGATATTCAACCTTAAAGAAATATTTCAAAGCTGTCTCGTAATCTCCTTTCTCCATGTTTGCCTGTCCTAAAGAAGTCTGGATATATAGGTTTTCCGGATCGATCTTTTCGGATTCCTGGTAATATTTAATGGCAGAATCATGTTTTTCAAGACGACGATAACAGAAGGCTATTTTATTAAATAACCAGCTTCGGGGTTTTGTTGCCAGTTCTGCCTTTTTATAAAATTCCAGGGCCTTCTCAAAGTCTCCCAAACATTGATAAGAATAAGCTATTTTCTCCAGCAACTCATGTCCGCCATCTTCTTCTTCAAGAGAAAGAAAAATATCCAGAGCTTCCGAATAATGATCTTTCTCGAAATAGAATTCCCCAATATTCCGGATGATGTCCTCATCGTCCACCATGGATCTGAAAAAGTCCTTATTATGAAAATCAAGTGGAAGTTCAAAGATATCCTTGAATTCTTTTTTCATCGGATGAAGCTTGAAAAAACGGTAAAGATCCTGGGTGTATTGAACGATGACAGATCTGTCATGAACATCCTTTTTCAGCAATTCATCTTCACTTGCCATTTCATTCATTGCCTCCATCTCCTTGTTAAATAATTCCACCATCATGTTTTTTTGCATATCAGGCATATGCTTTACATTCAGGCAAAAAGAATATTTATCCGAATTGCAGAGAAAACTGGTTCTCTCCAGTCCTTCCAGGAATGTATTGCTGTCAAATCCTTCCTTCACCTGGCTGAAAATATCGGAGAAATGTTCATTTTCTTTGTAGAAAGGTAAAACCCAGTTATTAATATCATTGAAAAAGTCGAAGCGTTTAAGCATGGCAAATGCAGAAAGAAATACGTCCGATCCTTCCATCTGCAGATTTGAAAATTCCTCCATTTTATCATAGAGGCCGGGAGTGTCTTCAAAAACCCTTTCCCATTCCGGGTTTTTGTCTTCCAGCATCTTATCTTTCAGAAGATCCTCGATGTTTAGTTTATCTTCAAGGGTGGATCGCATTTTCCATAATTCGGGCATTATTTCATTCCTGATCTTTTCCGTAATCTTTTCCGTTTCTTTAGCCCTGAGAAGCTGAATAACCGAGCTTTCTATGGTTTTGTTCCAGTGGCGATTTCCTTTCAGTAATTTTATTCTCTGTTCAATTTCTGGATAAAAAGAAATTCTGTTATCATGGATGTAAAATACCAGCAACATTCCCACCAGCGCTCTTTGCCATACCTTGTTCTCCTGATCTTCATAAATATCAAAAAGGATCTTGATCTTCTCAATATCAAAATGACGCAAAAGTGATAAGGTAAGAGCACTTACAAGTAGGGATTTATAATACCAGGGAAACTCTGGATTGCTTCTGGCTTGTTGCAACAAATTTATATGGGATTCAGTGAGACGGTTATTTAACCAGAATACCTTAAAGAATTCGGATAATCGATTGCGTGTATCATTTTCCGCTTCTTTGGATTTATTACCAGATTCATCAGTCGCTTCTCCTGTTAATTCAACTTCTCTACTGACTAATATTTTTTTTATCCATTCTTCAAGCTCTTCAATTTTAAATTCAGATTCTCTTCTGTACCTTTCCATCAATTTATAATGTGCCAGCATTCCTTCCTGGATTATAATTTCTTCCTTTACTTCATCACTGAGTTCCAGAATGGATTTAATGAGCCTGTTGAATACCTGTTCTTTTTCAGGATCGTCTCCTTTTTCAAATGTATACCTAAGGATATTTCTGTAAGTCTCACGATAATTTTCCAGGCGATTGGTAAAATCAGCATTATGACAGATACTCGTGAGCTTACTCAGAATTTCAAATGCTTCTTTAATTCTTTTCTGCTCAATAAGCTGATTTATTTTTCTGTATTCCCGTATTAATTCTTTATATGACATTTTTGAAGCTTTAATTCCTTAAGCGCAATAATTCCAATTCTTAAACTGGAAATACAAAAATCTTTCCGTTATTGATATAAATATCTATTTTGTCAAATTGGCAGCTAATTATGATATTACAGGAATGATAAGCTTATATTTTGAATTATTAAGTCCACTCTGAAAAGTCAATTATCCTTTCCCCTGCCAAACAAAAGAGCAGCACAGCGTTTAGTATGGTTGAATGAAGCGATAATTATATATTTTACTTCCATAAACGATTTTAACCAGGGTAATTCCCGGGGGAATAAAATCCAGATCTAATGTCGAATGCATGGAATGTATAATATTTTTCTGATAGAGTAATCTTCCGGAAAGATCATAAAAACCTGCATGAAGTTTTTCCCGGGCCTGGGATATCCTGGAGTTTATTTCCAGTTGCTTAAGTTTGGGATTATATTGAAAACTGAGATTATGATTCTTAATATCAAATATGGAATTGTAAAAATATGAAAAGTCCCGGCTGGCGGAATATCCGGATTCATCATGAATGATAAAGCGAAATTCAACTCCCGTAAGATCCTCTTCCTTTATTTCATAATGGAATTTGATCGTGTCGCCCTGCGGGGATGGTTTAATTGTGGTTAGAAGTTTATTTTCATTTGCCGGATCTTTAAAAATCTCCAGGATTTCCAGGGGACGAGATTCATTTCCGGGAAGCAATTTTAGTTCAAAAATGAGAGTATCACCCCTTTCTCCCTGTAAAACTGAGTTTTTTCCAAAGGCAACTGTGGGAGGAGTATTATCAATGTTCAGGGTATAGAAAACTGAGGAAGAATCATTCAATTCATCATATACAACCGATTTAAGACGGATCTGGTCCGGGTCTTTTTGAATGATGTAATGAACAGAATCTTCGTAACTTTCAACAGGTGCAAACGATCTTTGTGATAATTTTACATAATTATCCTGGATTATTTCGTAAACCTTAAACGCTGTAATTTTTCTTGAACGGTTTCTTGCAAATGCTTCAATTTTGAACTTAATGGAATCTCCTGTAGAGTAATTCCCATAATAAACCCTGGGATCCAGATCTATTTCAGGAAGACCGGAACCGGTTTTGATCAGACGAAGGACATCAAGATGCAGATAACCATCTTCACTTTTATTGCTGATCTTAAAAGTGTCATGGGGGCCCAGTTGCCTGCTGCCGAGATTTACGAACTGATTTCCGGTTAATGAACCCTGGTTCAGATAAATGGTATCCTTTCTTTCGGACCCCAGAGAGAATATAAATTCGATGGAATCACTATAATTGTATTCACTTTCAGAATTATTGTAGAATTCCAGTCTGTATTCTGCGGGTAATATATCCTTAAATGAATAAACTCCTGTTTCTCCTTTGCCAAAGATCAAGGTTTTGGTTTCGGGGAATCTGATATTTTTCAGACTGTCCGATGCTTGTTGTACAGGATTAAAATAAGCAGGATCGTTATTCCTCAGCATCAGTGCTTTCTTGATGCTTACCACTGATGGAATATAACGTGGATTTCCATCGGAGGGTTTATTGATTACCTCATCATATACCGTTAAAACGGAGGATCCACCTCCATCGAGATTTATGGCATCGACGCAGCCCAATTCAAGAAGTATTTCAGAAAGGCTATGAAGGCTTATTCCTTTTGAGTGGTCCTGTCTTCCGTCGACCACCAGGTTGATTAGTTTTCCATCACCCCTTATTCCGATTGCTGTTCTTGGGGCAATTGATCCGGTAATGTCGTTGGGAAATAGCTCAGGGCTATAATTTGTATTGATGATACTATCTTTTATAAGCAGGGGTCCACCGCCAATTGCCTCACTCACCTTCCATATTTCCCCTCCTTCGGGGTATTCCGGTGTGGGTTGTGGAAGAGGAAGATTTTCAGTTGTATTTGGACTGGGTTCCGGATATGAATAGGTCTGATTATTATCACTGAATGTATAAACATAAGCTGCCTCAGCTTTAAGGTTCGGGTCAACACCAAATGCACTTCTCGTAGGGTAATAAAGATAGTTTGTGTTGTTATGAGAACGATTAACTGCTCTGATGTTTGGCACGAGGGTTTTATAATTATTGAGCACCAGGCTATAGGAAACGTTGGTGCCAAAATACCCTCCATTGGTGATTATAACAATGTCTTCAGGACTTTCTGAAAAATATTTTTCAGGTTTTTGATTATATTCAGAATACAAAGGATAGAGTACAAGATCACCCCTGGAAATATCTGTGATGCTGTAATATGCTGTAAGGGTATCTCCTTCTATACTTCCTGTCGCTTTAAATATTTCTATTCCAACAGGCATTTTGCTGTTGAATGAATCGATGCTTTTCCATTCAAGGAGGGGTTGAGCGAGGGCATGAGCTGGTATATTGAGAATGAGGATAATATAGAATAATTTAGCGGGCATAGTGCTGGTGTTTTTTTACGAAGATATGAAAAAACGGGGATGGGAGCAGGGCTTAAGTTTTACTTTACACCAAGACCTTCGAGGTTTTAAAAACCTCGAAGGTCTTAGACCCTGAGGGTGTGAAAGTGTCGAGCGCTTAAGTTTTAGTAAATCAATATTATAAAGCCAATTAACTAAATTATCTCTTGATAAAAAATACTCAAATCCTCTGCATGAACCAGTTGAACCATCTCATCATGCATGGTCTTAAAATCTGCTTTTTTATTGAACCATTCAAAGACCTTTCTTTTATCCAGATTGGTGGGTTTTCTGGAAATGAAGTCATTAAAACTGCTCCAGGAATAGTCCAGGGGATGGTCCCTGAAGCCATGCTTGACAGGATTCATATGGATATATAATATTAATTGTTGAAAGTAGATTCGGGTTTCAACCTTTTTTCGGCGAAAAGGATGTTCAAATAAACTCCCGGTCCTGCCATATCTCTTATTAAAAGCCTTTGTGTAGGCATTGAACAGGTTGGAAAACTGTTGATACGCCCTGTCTTCGGCATTCATTTCTGATAATCTTGCAACTTCTTGATAATTTAAAATTTCTTCCTTCTTTTTGATCTTCACAAAATAATGAAAATGATTTCCCATTAAAACCCAGGCAAAACACTTTGCGATCGGTATAATATATCGATCAAAAAGACGAAGAAAATGTTCATAATTCTCATTTTCAAGGAATAAATCACAGGAATTTATGCCCCGGTTATGGATGTGGTAATAGCTCCCACATTCCAGCTTTTCATACTTTGGTTTTTTCATAAATAACAGATATTTAAGAACTTGTCATTAAACCCTTAGGGTCTTAAACCCTAAGGGTCTGTTCGACCAGCCCGGAATAAAACATCAAATAAAGTATGGGGTTATTATTTCCTGGAAAAAGACTTGAATAGCTTCACCGGAAAATAGACAGCATTGCCCAAAGCTCTGACTTAAGATCATATATGCTTATTCTCTTCGCGCTCCAGATATTTTCGCGTATATTTCAACTCGGCAAATGAGTATTCTTCGCCAAGGGCCTCCCTTGCATCGGTTAATTTATTGCTTTCTGTGCGAGAAAAATACTCTTTTATCTTGTTGATCTTTTCGTTCTCAACAAAATCTGAAATGTCAAGCAATCCTTCTTTTATCTTTTCCGCAAGATGTCCTTCAATTGTACTGACAACCAGGCCTCTTTCTTTCGCGATATCTTCAATGCTCATACCTGAATTATACATTCTGTAACTAATATCAGCAGTTGGGGTTTTTTCTGCCCTGGTTTTCTTTACTTCTTTCTTATTTTCATTTGTTAATTCTTCTCCTGATCCTTTCTTTTTGTCCTTCGTTTTTGAAACATTGGGTTTCTGCTCTTCAACCTTTAAGGTGTTGGCTGCACCGGACAACTGGATGATCTGTATGAGCTCTTCCCCGTATGCTTTCAGTTTTCCCTTTCCTATGCCTTTTATTCTCTTCATTTCTTTTAAGGTGGTTGGTGCATAATTACTCAAGGTGATTAAGGGTTTCAACTGCATTACCATATAGTGGGGAAGGGATTTTTCCTCTGCCACCCTGTTCCTCCAACGAATAAGATCTTTGTATAGCTTTGGATTTCGGACATCGCCAATATCACCAGTCTCAATTTTTTCCGAAACGGAGGTCTTTTTCTTTTTGGGTAATTCTTCCAACTGGGCTTTGGCTTTGACTTCAAGATAACTGGCAAGATCAAAGCCATTTTGACAGGCCTTTAAACAGGTATTTTTAAAATGTATAAGCTGACGGATCTGATCAACCGAATTGTTTATAAGCTTTTTTACCTCTTGATTATCAGTCTCAAATTCTGCATTTTCAATTTTCTCACCAAGGATGTTTTTCAACTTATCCTGGAAATAAGCGGAAGCTCCGGAAATCTTTTCCTGCAATCTCAGGTTCTTGTCCAACTCCATATTTTCCCTGAGCATCTGTCTGATTTTGGGATGAAAACGTTCAGATATTGTAAGTATATCCTTTGCAAACAAAGGGTGCAAACTTTCAATGATCTGCCGAAGATTACCCACAACTATTCTACTGTGTGAATCGAGATCTTTTTTCAATTTTAAAAGAACAAAATTAATTTGTTTGAAACCGAATAGCTCCGTCAGAAGATTCTCTTCAAATGCTTTTCTTGCACGTGAGAGGTGATTTTCGTTGGGAGGATTGTTTTCCACATTCTGAGTAAAACCGGTCACTTCGGAGTTGTGAATGAAACATGATGGGTCAATGGGAGTGTTAAGCACCATTCCTTCCAGGCTTTTGCAACGACTGAGAGCTACATAAACCTGGCCGTGAGCAAATGAAGCCGCGGCATCAATAATGGCTTTTTCAAAAGTTAATCCCTGACTTTTGTGAATGGTGATGGCCCATGCTAATTTCAGGGGTAGCTGGGTGAAAGTACCGGTAACTTTTTCACTGATCTCCTTCGTATTCCTGTCGATGCTGTATTTCATGTTCTCCCATTCCACAGGATCTACACCAATTACATCCTCTTCTCCTTCGCATTTTATAAAGACGGTGTCTTCTTCCATTTCAACAATGACGCCGATCTTCCCGTTAAAGTATCTTTTTTCCTTCGACTGGTCATTTTTTACAAACATTACCTGGGCACCGGTTTTGAGTTCAAGTATGGGGTCAGTAGGGAAGGAGTGCTCGGGAAAATCGCCGACAATTTCGGCTTCAAATGTCCGGGTTTTATGGGATAAAAGATCCAACCGGGTTTTATTGATATTTCTTGCCGTGGCATTATGAGTGGTGAGAATTATATAGCCTTCTTGATCTTCTTTAATAAAACCCGGGATGTACCTGCTGTTTAATTTTTGAATTGACTCACTATCAAGGTCTTTGTTCCTTACCTTATTAAGTATTGCAATGAAACTCTGGTCGCTTTGCCTGTATACATGGTCGAGCACAATGCTTACAAAATTTGTCTTTTGCAATGCTTTACTGCTGAAGAAAAAAGCATTCTGATAATGATCTCTTAAAAGCATCCACTCATCTTCTTTAACAACAGGAGCAAGCTGCTCAAGGTCACCTATCATCAATAATTGTATCCCGCCGAAAGGTTTTTCGTGATCCCTGTATTTGCGTAAAACTTCATCAATGCCATCCAACAGATCAGCCCTCACCATACTGATCTCATCAATGATCAGCAAATCCATGCTTTTGATGATGTTTATCTTTTCTTTATTAAACTTTCGCTGAAATGAGGATTTATCTCGCTGAGTAGAGTTTCTTTGTGTTTCCGGAATAATGGGACCGAAAGGCATCTGGAAGAAGGAATGTATGGTCACACCACCTGCATTAATAGCGGCAACACCCGTAGGAGCTACAACCACTGCCCTTTTCAAACCTTTTCTTTTAATGTTGTGCAAAAAAGTCGTTTTTCCCGTTCCTGCCTTTCCGGTGAGGAAAATGTTTTCACCGGTGTAATTCACAAAACGATAAGCCAGGTCAAGTTTGGTGTTTTCCATAGGCAAAGTGTTAATAAGCCAATCCGAATTTTTATTCTCCCGAATATAAAGCCTAAAATAAGATTCTTAATTTTTACTTTCTACTTATTAATAGAAAAAAACAAAAAATCTCAGCGTTTTTTTGTAAAAAAATATTCAAATGTATGTTTCCTCTTTTCTTTCTGAAGAGGTTTTCGTTAAGATTTCTCAGGGATATAAAGATGTAGCACACTTCGAAAAATGTTTTCACCTTAAAAAAGGGTTGTCTGAAAAATCATCTTATTAAAAAAAACTTAGATTCTTAGAAATGTAAAAATTTAAATCTGTATTCTGTATTTTGTATACAAAAAGTATTATATTTGAAAAAGTTTCATAAAAATACAACCGTATAAACTGAAATATTCGGAAATGGACATACAACCCATTCAATATACAGACCTTAGTTACCAGGTTTATGCTAAAATCAGGGAGATGATCCTTTCAGGAGAACTTGCGCCGGGTGAAAAAATACCCCAGGAAAAAATTGCTTCAATGCTTGGGGTTAGCCGTATGCCATTGCATAAAGCATTCCAGATGCTGGAGGATGAATTTCTTGTTGAAAGCGTTCCCAGGCGTGGAATTTACGTAAAAAAAACTGACCTGGTGGCCATAATGGAAGCTTTTGAATGCAGGGAGGGACTCGAAGGGATAGCAGCCAGGAGAGCCGCTCAATCCATGACAGATGAACAACTAAGCTTTCTGGAGGATCTTTTCCTTCCTTTTAAAGACCTTGATAATATTGATGAAAACAAATACCAGACTGCAGATCATACATTTCATGAATCAATCATAAAATACAGTGGAAACGGTGTATTGCAGAAGTTGAATAATATGGGAAGCATTCTGATCAGGACATATCCCAAAGGGATCATACTACCTCTGAAAGAATCGATGCAGGATCATCGACTCATCCTCCGGGCTTTCAGAGACAGATCTTCTGATAAAGCCGAGGAACTGATAAGAATACATTCCAGAAAAGCCAGAAATCTCATTGAAAATCAAATAAAACAACAGGAAAAAATACTTAAAAATGACTAACTCTTACAAAATTGCCCTGGTTCCAGGTGATGGAATCGGTCATGAAATAACTCCGGCAGGTGTGAAAGTACTTGAAAAGGCTGCATCCTCATTCGGTTTTAAGGTTTCATTTGATGAATATGCTTATGGTGCAGGCTATTATAAAAAAAATGGAGTATTCATGCCGGATGACGGGCTTAAGAAGTTGAAAAATTATGATGCCATCCTATTTGGTGCTGTAGGGCTGCCCGATGTTGACGATACTTTACCCGCTAAGGATTATACCTTTAAAGTAAGAACAAACTTTCAGCAATATGTTAATTTTCGACCGGTAAGGAACTGGAAGGGAGTAAAGCGACCATTAAGGGATGAGACCCCCTTCGATTTTGTGGTTGTCAGGGAAAATAACGAGGGTGAATTTGTACAGGTAGGGAACCAGATAAGTCCCGATACTCCTCAGGGAATGGGAGTGGATACAAGTATTTTTACCCGTTTCGGAACCGAAAGAATTGCTCATTATGCTTTTCAACTGGCCAGGAAACGGAACAAAAAAGTCACCACCGTTACAAAGTCCAATACACTTATAAACAGCTTAACTTACTGGGACCGTGTAATTGGTGAAGTATCAGAGCAATATCCTGATGTTGAACACCGCTTTATGTATATTGATGCAACATCAGCAAATTTTGTTCTGCGTCCGTGGATCTTCGATGTTGTACTAACCACCAATCTTTTTGGCGATATTCTCAGTGACCTCGGAGGAGCTCTTATGGGCAGCCTTGGTCTCGGGGGGAGCGGAAATCTGAATCCGGAAAAAGAATACCCTTCCATGTTTGAGCCTATCCACGGATCTGCTCCAGATATAGCCGGACAGAATATTGCAAATCCGGTGGGTATGTTCTGGTCCGTTTCACTTATGCTTGAACATCTCGGAGAGATAAGGGCTTCAGAAGCAATTATTAATGCAACAGACAGCGTGCTTGAAGCCGGAAACTTACCCGTTGATATTGGCGGAACTAAAAAAACCATGGAACTTGCTGATTTGGTCAGTGAGAAACTCTAAAAAATGAAAAATTCCAGGACCATTGATATTACACTGCCACTTAAGGAACCCATGAGGGGTTTTAGTAAAACTGTGGCAAAAACAATGGAAAAAGACGGCTGGAATGCTACAGAACTTAAAATCTATTCTCATGCCGGAACGCATATGGATGCTCCGGTGCATTTTGATATTAATTCAAAAACGATAGACCAGATTCCGGCTGAAAGGTTTTTGTGTGATTGTCACATTGTAAGAATTCCGGATATTGAACCGGGCGGATTATTGACTCCGGATTGTCTTGGAGATGTTTCCGGAATTATCAAAAAAGGACAGGCTGTGATATTCAATACAGGCTGGAGCCGTTACCATGATGATCCGGAAATGTATCGAAATAAGCTACCCAGGATTTCAAAAGAACTTGCTGAATGGCTGGCAATGAAACAGGTGAATTTGGTGGGGGTAGAACCACCCTCTGTTGCTGATGTGAATAAAACCCAAGAACTCAGGGAAATTCACAGAATACTGCTTGAAGCGGATATCCTTATCCTGGAAGGATTGACCAATCTGGAAAGTGTAAAAACCGATTTCGTAAAGTTAATTGCCCTCCCCCTAAAAATAGAAGGAGGGGATGGAGCACCTGTCAGAGCAATAATCATTGAAAAAACATAAAAACTACTACTATGAATTTTTTTAAGCTCTTATCTTTTTTAGCTGTGATTTTCCTTTTTAATTCCTGTAGTGAAAATCAAAAAGTCACTGTAAGCGGTGAAATGAAAACCTGGCACAAAATAACAATTGAGATTGATGGCCCGGAGACATATGAACAGGCAGTTCCCAATCCTTTCCTTGACTATAAGCTCGATGTTACCTTTTCAAAGGGTAACAAAGAATTTACTGTTCCGGGATACTTTGCTGCTGACGAGAACGCAGCAGAAAGCAGCGCTAATGGGGGATCTGTATGGAGAGCTCATTTTTCTCCCGATGAACCTGGTGTATGGAAGTATGAGATAGACTTTAAGAAGGGGAAGAATATAGCAGTTTCGGAAAAAAAGAATTACGGTGAATCCTTGCCGGTAAATGGTTTTACAGGAGAACTCGAGGTTGAAGAAAGCGATAAGGAAGGAAAAGATTTCAGAGCTAAAGGGCGACTGTTTTATACCGGTGAACGCTACTTAAAACATGCTGGTACAGGTGAATACTTCCTGAAGGGCGGAGCTGACAGTCCTGAAAATTTTCTCGCCTATAATGAATTTGACAGTACTTATTACGGAGGATACAACAAGCAAAGATCGGGCGAAGATAGTCCGAATCTCGGACTCCATGCATATGAACCACATGTGAAGGACTGGAAAGAGACTGATCCCACATGGCAGGATGGTAAAGGCAAAGGCATCATAGGGGCATTGAATTATCTTGCCGGCAAAAATATGAATTCCGTTTATTTTCTTACGATGAATATTCTCGGCGATGGGGAAGATGTGTGGCCCTACACCCAGAGAAACGAACGATACCGTTTTGATTGCTCAAAGCTTGATCAGTGGGAAATTGTCTTTTCCCATATGGATTCTCTCGGTATCATGCTCCATGTTGTCCTCCAGGAAACAGAAAATGAATGTTTACTTGACGCCGGCTATCTTGATGTGCAAAGAAAACTTTATCTCCGGGAGCTGGTAGCAAGATTTTCACATCACCTGGCCATAACATGGAACCTTGGTGAAGAACATCATGCCACCAACTGGTCTCCGTATGGACAGACGGTCAAAGATACCAAACGAATGGCTGATTACCTGAGAGAAATTGATCCTTACGACCATTTTATTGTTATGCATACCCATGCCAGTCCGCGTCAAAAGGAAAAATACCTCCCGCAATATCTTGGATTCGAAAATTTTAATGGACCTTCTATACAGATTTACAATCCCCTTGATGCGCATCGTCAGACATTGAAATGGCTTGATCTGTCTTCAGATTCTGCTCACCAGTGGGTGGTTTGTATTGATGAAATCGGACCTCACTGGAAAGGTGCCCTGCCCGATGAGGTTGATCCGGATCATGATACCATACGTCATAATGTATTGTGGGGGAACCTGATGGCCGGTGGAGGAGGAGTGGAGTGGTATTTTGGCTACAAATTTCCCCATGGTGATCTTAGCTGTGAAGACTGGCGCTCGAGGGATAATTTATGGGAACAGACTGCAATTGCACTTGATTTCTTTCATAAATATTTGCCATTCCACGAAATGACAAGCATGGATGACCTTGTAAATCAGGAAGCCTATTGTTTTGCCAAAGAAAATGAAGTTTATGCTGTTTATTATCCTGATCTTTCTGAAACAGGAATTGACCTCAGAAAGGTATCGGGGGAATTTTCTGTAGGATGGTTTAATCCTCGCACAGGAGGAGAATTAATTGAAGGTAATATCGCGGAAGTAAGGGGTGGAAAAATTGTTGATCCCGGGTATCCGGGAAGTGAGAGTGAAGGGGATTGGGTGTGCCTATTGCGAAAAATATAGCAGGCAGCAGTAGATATTTTAATATTTTTTGAAATGCAAAAGCATGAAAAGTAAATTTTACATTCCAAGACGATTTCTATTTGTAGCCGGATCTTTCATATTAACCCTTTTTCTTTATATTGACAGGGCCTGCATATCGGCTGCCAAGGATGAGGTATCCGGTGATCTGGGACTTACCGACAACCAGATGGGATGGGTGTTATCTGCCTTCGCACTGGGTTATGCCCTCTTCCAGGTTCCGGCAGGTTATTTTTCTGATAAATATGGCCCGAGGAGAGTATTAACAATTATTATTAGCATTTGGTCCCTGTTTACTGCCCTTACAGGGGCAGTCAAGACTTACATAAGTATGCTGATCGTCCGTTTCTTTTTCGGAGCAGGAGAGGCCGGAGCTTTTCCAGGTATTTCCAGGGCAGTGTATTCATGGATCCCATTAAGAGAAAGAGGAATAGTACAGGGAATTAACTTTTCCGGTTCAAGAATAGGGGCTGCCTTTGCTATGCCTCTTGTTGCATGGATGATTAGCCAGGTAGGCTGGAGAGCGAGCTTTTATATCCTCGGGGTTGCCGGTATCCTTTTCGCACTTCTGTGGTATTTTCTTTTCAAGGACAAACCGGAAAATCATCCTGCACTCTCCGTAGAGGAAAAACAATTCATTCTTGAAAACAGACAGGAAAAAACCGAAGAGCCAACCATTTCAAAGTTAAGTGCTAAGATACTTTTTTCCAGCAAAAATGTCTGGCTTGCCATGCTTCAGTATTTCGGAAGTAATTTTACTTTCTTCTTTACCCTTACATGGCTGTTTCCACATCTGAAAGAGACTTATAATCTTGAATTGATGGAAGCAGGTTTTTATGCCTCCCTGCCGCTTTTATTCGGAGCGGCGGGAAACTGGTTCTCCGGTGTTCTTGTAGATATGATCTACCGCAAAAACAAATGGAAACTAAGCCGGAAATTGCCGGCAATTATAGGTTTTAGCCTTGTAATGGCAGGAATGCTTGGAAGTATGGGAATGGACAGTGTCAACGGTGCGGTTATCATGCTATCCATCGCTGTTTTCGGGGCTGACATGACTCTCAGTCCATCCTGGTCGTTTTGCATTGATATTGGCAAAAAGAATTCAGGAACTGTGTCCGGAACCATGAATATGGCCGGTAATATCGGTTCTTTTATAACTGCATTGGCTTTTCCATATCTTTTGTCCTGGACAGGTTCGGAAAGTACATTTTTTATAGTAGCTGCCTCACTGGCATTAATATCGATCCTCAGTTGGGTATACATGAATCCTGAAAAAGCATTAATTGAATAAAATTCCAGAAAATGAAAAAACATAAACTCGTAGGCATTGGATCAGGATATTTTGCCGGTTTTCAATACAGGGCGTGGACAGAAAGGATACCTGAAGTTGAAGTAACAGCTATGTGCAACAGAGTTATTGAAAAGGCAAAACCCCTGATGGAAGAATTTAATATTCCACGGCACTATAGTGACTATATCGAAATGTTGAATGAGGAAAAACCTGATATAGTTGATATAATTACCCCTCCCGACACTCATCTTGAAATGTGTAAAGCAGCGGCTGACCGGGGAATAGACATTATCTGCCAGAAACCTTTAGCTCCAACTCTTGAGGAAGCAAGGGAGATTGTCGAGTATGTTGGTCGCAAGAATGTACGTTTTATGGTTCACGAAAACTGGCGATTTCAGCCGTGGTACAGGGAAATGAAAAGCCTGATGGAAGAGGGAGTTATCGGTGATATTCATAGCATGTATTTCCGTTCAAGGATGGGAGATGGCTGGGGTGATAATGCTTATATTCCCCGTCAACCTTATTTTAGAACTTACCCGAGGTTTCTGGTGTATGAAAATGGTATTCACTTTATTGATACATTCCGTTTTCTCTTTGGCGAGGTGAAGGAGGTCTATGCCGCATTACGAAAGCTGAATAAAGTAATAAAAGGAGAAGATTCCGCGAAAATATTCTTCAGGTTTAAAAACGGAGTGGAAGCAATATGGGATGCGAACCGATATAATGAACCTACAGTCGATAATCCAAGGTTAACCTTCGGAAATTGTTTGCTGGAAGGTTTTAAGGGCTCTGTCCGTTTTTATGAAGATGCCCGGATCACAATCCAAAAGCTTGGTGAAAAGGAAATGGAACATCCTTATGAATATAGTGATATTGATTTCTCTGCAGATTGTGTTTACACAACACAGAGGCACTTTATGGATTGCCTGAATACAGGAGATGAATTTGAAACCAATGGACATGACTATTTAAAAAGCCTGGTCGTTCAGGAGGCTGTGTATAAATCTGCTGAAATGGGAAAACCGGTTGTTATTTCAGTTTAGAGGATTCATACTGAATTTCTTTGTGATTCAATATAAATCATTAAATTAGCTGGAATAATTCATCATTTTAACCAGGGATTCAATGAAAGACAAAGTAGAGAGGGTTCTCAAAGAAGTATCATTGAAAAACCAGCCATCAGATCTTGATTTCTGGAAAAACCAGCCGGAACAAAAGAGACTGGAAGCACTGGAGACAATGAGAAATCAATATATAATCTGGAAATATGGTTCTCAACAGCGATTTCAGAGAGTTTATAAAATTATTGAACGATCATAGAGTCAAATATTTAATTGTTGGAGGATATGCAGTTACTATTCATGGATATCCTCGATTTACAAATGATATTGACATCTGGCTGGATAGAACAGAAGTAAATGCTCAAAATGTTTTGAAAGTTTTAAAAGATTTTGGCTTTGAGGTTTTAAAACTAAAAGTTGAGGATCTTCTAATGCCTGAGAAAGTCATTCAACTGGGTTATCCTCCTAATCGTATTGATTTAATTACTGATATTGATGGTCTGGAATTTAATGAATGCTACAAAAACAGGCACCTGGTTGAGATTGATGAACTAGCAATTTTTTTCATTGGTCTGGAAGATCTTCTTAAAAATAAAAGAGCAACCGGGCGTCATAAAGACATGAATGATATAGAGAACCTAACATGAATGGATTTATACGGATTGGAATAAATGCAATATTATGACTAATTAGTTGTAAATCAGGTTAATGCTGGACTTCCCCATCTTCCTTTTCCTAAAAAAAACCAAAGCTTTTCTTCTCTGTTAGTTTTAATAGCAGTAACTTATTAAAACCTGAAGAAATCATGGCAAAAAAATTAAAATCAATAAATCCTTATTCGGGAGAAAAAATTGCTGAATATCCGGAAATAGATAGTGATACTATTGCGAAGATACTGGAGCAGGCAGGTGAAACTTATAAGATTTATCGAACCACCAGTTTTGAAGAAAGGTCAGCTAAAATGTTCAAAGTTGCTGAATTATTAAAAAGCAATGTTGAAGAGCTTGCAATCCTGATGACGGAAGAAATGGGTAAAGTCATAAGCGAGTCCCGTGCCGAAGTCAAAAAATGTGCATGGGTTTGTGAATATTATGCAGAAAATGCAGAAGATTTTCTTTCAACGAGAACGATTGAAACTAATGCTGAAAAAAGCTATGTTAAGTATGAGCCCATTGGAACAATACTGGCTGTAATGCCCTGGAATTTTCCATTCTGGCAGGTTTTTCGTTTTGCAGCACCAACAGTAATGGCCGGCAATACAGCACTTTTGAAACATGCGTCCAATGTACAGGGGTGTGCAGAGAAAATTGAAGAATTATTTCTGAAGGCCGGTTTTGAAAAAGGAGTATTCCAGAATCTGGCAATTGGCTCGTCAAAGGTGAATAAGATAATTGAAAGTCCCGTTGTAAGAGCTGTAACCCTTACCGGAAGTGAAACTGCCGGCGCTGCAGTTGCAGAAACTGCCGGTAAACAAATCAAGAAATCCGTACTGGAATTAGGGGGTAGCAATGCTTTCGTAGTTCTTGCCGACAGTAATCTTAAAAATGCAGTTGAGGTTGCTCTTACAGCAAGGTTACAAAACGGAGGACAGAGCTGTATTGCTGCAAAGAGATTTATCGTTGAAGAATCAGTTTATGATGAATTTATGGAAGAACTGAAAAAGAGGGTGGAAGAATATGTGGTAGGTGATCCGAAAGATGAAGATATTGACATCGGTCCTTTATCATCCGTTACTCAGGCTGAAATAGTGGAAGAACAGGTCATTGAATCCAAGCAACAGGGAGCTGAAATAATTACCGGGGGTATAAGAGAAAAAGCTTTTTTCGAACCCACAATCCTTGCCGGTGTCAAACCAGGCATGACTGCTTTTGATGAAGAGGTTTTCGGACCTGTTTTCGCAGTTTCACCCCCTGTAGAATCTCCCGAAGAGGCGCTTGAATTAGCTAATAATTCAACTTTTGGCCTCGGTATAAATGTATTTACCGGCTCTGAAAAAAACGCACAACTATTTATCGACAATGCCAGTGAAGGAGCAGTGTTTATCAATGCAATGGTAAAATCCGATCCCAGGCTTCCTTTTGGAGGAGTCAAGCGCTCCGGCTACGGCAGGGAATTGTCTTCCGAAGGAATAAGAGAGTTTGTAAATGTGAAGACAGTTTATGTTGAAGAGTTTAAGGGTTGATAGTTTAAGGGTTGATGGATTTAATCGTTTAAGGGTTGAGGCCACTCCGAAAAGTCAATTATCCACAAATAGACACAAATAAAGAACACAAATGAACACAAATTCATACAGTTAAATGTCTGTAATTCTGTTTATTAAAAAATCATATAAATTTCTTAAATCTCAGAAAACATGTTTTTCGGAGTGGGCTCAGGGTTTAAAGGTTTAAGTGATAGCCCAACTGTTTACCTTTTACCCGCCTGCCGAAGTAATGGCCAGCCCGTCGGCGGGCAGACCGTTTACTGTTTACTTTTAAAGGGTTTCAGGTACAAGATTAATTGATGATAAGACACGATTTATCGCGTCTCAACCAGGAAACAGGTACATCGCCGAGAGCCCTCACGATTCTAAGCTCTCTCAAGACTCTCACGATGGGTTTGACGTATAAGAATAAACTCCCTACAATCCCAAGAAGAGTTTAATAAAGAAACTAAACTAATCCAAAAGTGCCGCGAAGCTCTAATGACCATACCGAAGGTGTGGTCTCTAACGTTCACCTTCCCCCGGTGAACTCTAACGCCCCGTTCCCCGCGAAGCCCTTACGATTCTCACAACTCTCACGATGTTTCAGATTAATAGTATAAACTTAACATTCCCTTAAAACCCATTATGGATAATGATCCTATTTTAGTGGCAAATCAAAAAAGGCTGTTAATGATGAAAGATTATTTATTCGTATTCGATCTGGATTTTACCCTTTGGGATTGTGGCGGAACCTGGTGTGATCATTCTTTGCCACCTTACAGGAAAGTGAATCACCAGGTATTTGACAACAATAATAGTGAAATGAAGCTTTATCCGGATGTGATTCACGTTCTCGAAGAAATATTTCATTCCGGTGCCAAAATTGCAGTCGCCTCAAGAACAGGAGAATCTCTCTGGGCGGAAGATTTGATGAATATTACAGGTATTTTTCCTTATTTTCATTATAAAGAGATCTATCCGGGCTCCAAGATTCAGCATTTCAAAGCTTTAAGAGAGAAGACAGAGATTCCATACGAAAGAATGATCTTTTTTGATGACGAACCTCGCAATATTCATGAGGTAAGTACACAGGGAGTAAATTGCGTACTGGTAAACGAGGGCATTAGTTATGGCTTATATAAGACTGCGTTTTTTAGTTTGGATAGGAAGGAAGTGGTTTGAATGAGGTTAGAAACGTTACAGTTGTTAGAATCGTAAGAGCTTCGCGATGTGTTTTGTATTTTTTCTATCGGCTATTCCGGGACATATGAAACTCCCTGGTTCATATAAATCATTCTAAAGCCTGATAGTACGCTTCCATGGTCCCCGCCTGCCGACGCGCTGGCCTTCGCGTTGGCGGGCAGGCATGGTCCATGGTCTATGGTCTATGGTCTATAGTCTATCACTGATTACAGCTTACTAATCCCTCGCTCCCTCATTCCCTTACACTCCCCCACGTAACCCCCAGCCTCTCAACATTCATATACATACTCGCGTTTTTCATAGCTACCATGAAGGTGTCATGAGTAAGTCCTTCATCAGGAATAAGAAAGGTGTTGATTCCCATGGGCTTGACCTGATGGGTATTTTCTCTTGAAGAGTCGAAATAGATAATGTCTTCAGGAACACTGCTTGTATCGGTTATCAACTTTTTAACCTGATCTATTTTACTTTCTTCACTAAAGATGGTAATATCGGGAAAGTGATCAATTTCCGTTATTTTCATCAATTCCTGAGTGCAGCGTGGATTCCCCGTTGTGGCCATAAAAACAATGCTATACTCACTGTCTTTAATCTGTGATAATATTGTTTTGATCTCAGGATAAGGATACAGCTTTTTTCCCGATCTGTCTTTGATCAGTCCGTCGATTACCGATTTTTTTTCAAAGGGTCCTTCAAGTGTGTCATGTCTCTCTTCTCCACACTCCCAGAGTGTATTGTCCAGTTCGAATGCAAATATTATCCTTCTCATCCTTAATAAATCAATGGTTCTACTTTAACAATAGACACCTGCTTATACTTATTTGAGTTCTTAAATGTTTCGGGGATAAACGTAGATTTGATTTAAAGGTGATATTTTAAGATGAAATATATTAATCTTTAGATTAAAATAATATTTACTCATTTATTTCATTGAACTTATTAATAATGGGTGTAGCCTTTTCCAGATCCGACTTCTGAATGTAAAGGTCAGCATCAGAAGGCATTCCTCCTGAAAATCCAGCCATTACCCCCGATTTAAAATCATTCCTGACCATCCCGGAAATACCTTGTTTCTCGAGTTCTTCCTTTAGCAGCTTAGCTGTCAATTCTGTACCTGTATATACCCTGACCAATTCGTTATTTTCTTCCATTTAGATTTGATTTTTATTAATATTACTTTACTCTTAAGACAACCGCAGATTGATGCAGTTTAAACCTAAAACAAAAGAAAGAGCATATTTGATCATTTTATTGAGATATCAGATTTTTTTCCCACTTTTCGACATATTGCGAAGTGTTGCCTCCGAGCAGTTCCATAAAGCACACAAATGATTTCCTGGCATCTCCAAGAGGATAATAAAAAGCATCCCAGTTTTCACTGTCCTCGCCGTCATGGTTGGGAATAACATATTCAAAATAATGAGCATCCTGCAATTCACGGTAAGCACTTCCGGCTCGTTTTTCTATGTTTTCCAGATCTTTTAATGAAAGCTCTCCTTTCTGTTTCCTGGTCCTGCGTAATAATTTTCTTCTCATTATATCTGTGACAAGATCGGGAAGGAACAGCTCTGGTTCTACTGATTTAAGAAAGAGGATCTCTTCTCGTGAAAGTGGGGTCATGAAAATGCTGAGCTTATTAATGTTTTCCAGGGAGGAATTGGTTTGTAATTCCCGCCCGACGAAAGGATTTCCCTCAAAAAAAACATCTCCTTTTTGCAATGATTCAGATAGTTCATTTATGTCAATTGCCTGCAGATCACCCCGCACATCCATCACTACAAAATTATCTTTCTCTTTTAGCTTCTCAATCTCTTCTCTAGTACGGAAATGATAGTCTATACCATCCATCTCACCGGGCCGGGCGGCACGACTGTTGTAAAGTACCAGTGGCTGCAGTAATTTGTAAACATCGGGATAAAACCGGGCAATGGCTTTTGCAAGGGGGCTCTTTCCCACACATGAGGGTCCGGAAAAAATAATGAGGCGGTTATTGTTATTCATGAGGAGCGACTTTATGGGGTTTTTATTTTTTTTCAATTTGATATAAAGTTACAATGAAAATATGGAGAAATCCACACTCACATTTCAAATAGACCCTTTGTAAAGTTATGCAGCCCGCCTGCCACGGTAAGGCCAGCGCTTCGGCGGGCAGGTTGTGCGGCTACCTGTGGTGAGCGCAGTCGAACCCTGCTGTTTTTCATTTCGAATTCAAACTTACTCAGTCCAATTTACTCATGAACACTGCCAATAACTGTTCGATACCCGGATATGCGGCTCCGCCGCTGGAGAACTGCCAACTGGCAATGAATTAAAAAAAGCCCGATTTTGCCGATGGCAAAATGGGCTTTAAGGCTTGCGGAGAGGGGGGGATTCGAACCCCCGGTACCCCTTTCGGAGTACGCCGGTTTAGCAAACCGGTGGATTAAGCCACTCTCCCACCTCTCCGGGAATGACTTATTTTTTAAGCTCAACAAAAGTATGAAAATCCACTAATCTGACAAAATTTTTTACAGTTTTGGGTTGTAGTTCCAGGTAAATAAAAAATGATCAAAACACAATCCAGCCCAATGGCTGACGGGCCCATATTAATAAAAGGCACGCGCCAGTAATACCAATAGAAACCATCTTTTCCACCGATTATCCCGAAAAATAGCAAATTTTCAATTTGCGAAATTTTTCGAGGATCCAGGAATTTCAAGATGAAATTCGGGACCGTTCACCGTTTACCGTTCACCGATCAGTGCTCACCGCATTCGTCTTTCCATCCATGGTCCATGGTCTATCGTCCATGGACCATCCCACCGATCACGTTATTCTCACCACAGATAACACAGATTATCATACCCCGGTCCCTGAGCGACAGTCGAAGGGCCGTTCTCCTCCTAATCCTCATCATCCTCCGGAGCAGACTCATCAGGCTTTGAGAAGCTGTCTCTCATATTTGTATCGGCTTCAATGTTTTTAAATTTGTAATAATCCATTATGCCAAGATTGCCTTTTTCAAATGCACTTGCAATCGCAACGGGGATCTTCACTTCTGCTTCAATAACTTTTGCTCTTGCCTCCTGGGCTTTGGCTTTCATCTCCTGCTCGTGGGCAACGGCCATGGCTCTTCTTTCCTCTGCTTTGGCCTGGGCTATGTTCTTGTCGGCATTGGCCTGATCCATCTGAAGCACGGCTCCGATGTTCTTACCGATATCAATATCTGCAATATCTATGGAAAGAATTTCAAAAGCTGTACCGGCATCCAAACCTTTTTCAAGCACCACACGTGAAATAAAATCAGGATTCTCAAGCACTGCTTTGTGATTTACACTTGAACCGATGGAAGATACAATGCCTTCACCAACTCTTGCAAGGACAGTATCTTCACCGGCACCACCGACCAGTTGCTTGATGTTGGCGCGAACTGTCACCCTTGCATTTGCAATTAACTGGATACCATCCTTGGCAACTGCAGTTACGGGAGGTGTATTGATAACTTTGGGATTTACCGACATCTGAACGGCTTCAAAAACATCCCGTCCGGCCAGGTCGATAGCTGTTGCCATCTGGAATGGAAGATCAATATTTGCTTTACTGGCCGATACCAGGGCGTGGACTACCCGTTCCACATGCCCCCCGGCAAGATAGTGGGCCTCCAGATCGTTCCGTTTTAACTCCAGGTCGGCTTTCCATCCCTCAATCATTGCACGAACAATTACCCCGGGGGGTACTTTTCTCCAGCGCATGAAAACCAGTTGAAGGAGAGAAATACTAACACCGGAAACCAGGGCCTGAAACCAGAGGCCAATCGGTATAAAATAAAAAAGGATCCATAAACCTACGATGGATGCCACAATTATAATAATCAATGAATAGTCCATAAAAATTTATTTAAGAGGTTTAACGATAGCTTGTGAGCCGGTTATTTTGATAACTTCAATTTCTGTCTTTTGGTTCAAATAACCCTGTATAGATTTTCCTTCCATGATAATCCCATTCACCCTGATCTTACCAATAGGATTTAAACGGGTAAGAGTCATGCCTTTGTCTCCGGGGTTAATCATATTAAGGCCCGGACCGGTATTGACTTTTCCGTCAATTTTATCACTTAGCATTACACCTTTCCAGGTACGCGATCTTAATGCGATAGCAAGAATTATAACAGACGAGAGGAGTGTGACAATAAGCACAATAAAACCAACCTGGGAATTAAAATTTTCAAATGCCAGGTAAACACCGCTGCCCATAAGGATAAGACCACCAATGCCTGCAATGGTAATACCGGGAACCACAAGAAATTCGATCAGGAATAATATAATTCCCAGCAAAATCAGAATAAAAACACCGATCATTTTTTTATACTTACTTATTCGATACTTGCTTTTAACCCTTTTTTAACAAGATTCATTTGCATGGGTTCAAGCGTTTTTCTGTTTCCTTTTTTGACTTCACACAATCCTTTATAATGAACAATAAAGGTGCATTGTTCCGCCTGTACAGAGGAATGTCCGCATACCTCAATAAGACTTTCTATGACATAGTCAAAACTGTGAATATCATCATTATGAAGGATCAGGAAATGCTCTTCCCCCCCGTCATTATGTGTTTTTTTATCAGCAAGTGGTTTTCCCTGCAATTTGTCTGTCATAAAATTTTACGGTTTTATACTTATCAAATTTAACAAAAAAACATGAATCTCTAGTTATCCTTATCTCTTTTTTCCAGTTCTGTAACTTTATCGAGTGAAACTCTTTCACCATTATACCAGCTAACGATATATGCATCACTGAAACCTTCGGCTTTTACTCTGTTTAAGGCATCCCGTGCCTTGTCATAGGAACTGAATTTTCCTACATAATACCTTGTATGAGATTTGTCCGGAATGGTTTCTGCTGTTACAGGGGTTAGTCCTCCAAAAGTATTAAAATCGATTTTTTTGGAAAATACACCCAACTGTATTCTGTAAAAAGCACCACCAGGTATCCTTATATCTACCGGGAAAGGATTCGCCTCATAATAAGGAGAGCTATTCATAATAAGAAAACGATTTTCTTCCCTTTTTTCAGAGGAAACAGGGGAGACAAGCTCACCCGGTTCATCTTCTGTATTGAAGGATTGTAATCCCTGACTTTTACGCTCTGTTTTTTGAATATCGGAAAGCTCTGTTGAGAGATCTTTTTCTTTTTGATCTTTATTCTCACTATTATCCTCTTTATATCGATAAACTGTTATTCCGTTTATTTCCCTGTCTTTTTCAATAGTTTCGGGAATGTCGTTTTTATCATTAATTTTATTAGAGCGGGAATCTTCGATCATTGCAAAAGTTGCATCGGCTTTTGAACTATAATCCCTGGCTTTTTTCTCCCACTCGATAATTTGTGTTTGCCATGCCCACCTGTCATTTGGGTCTGGCATTGATCTTACCTCAATCCTTTTTTGCTTTGCCCGCATGCTAAGCGAATCTGCTTTCTTTTGATAATCCAGTGCAAGGGCAAGGTTATTTTTATTACTTTTCTCAATATCAACTATTTCGGATTTTACCTGCGATTTATCCTCAGCAGTTTTGAGTGTGAGATCTTCCTGTTCATCCTCTTTGATATCGATAATGGCGGGTATGGCAGAAATTCCGCCCAGGTTGCCAATTTTTTTCAGCTCTTCGTTGTCGGCACTTGCAAGAGACTTTTTGGGCTCCTGCAAAATAAGCTTGTAAACGGTTAACATGCTGTCAAGTCCCTGGCGGTCTGTGATAAGAAGTATGGTTCCGAGATCGGGTCCCGGCATTGCAAAATATTCATTATCAGGAGAATTAATAGGAAAGCCGAGGTTTACGGGTTCACTCCATGCATTCCTGTCCTCATCATAATGAGATTTGAAAACATCGAACCCACCCATGCTGTTGTGTCCTTCTGAGGCAAAATACAGGTCTTTCCCCACAGGGTCATAATAAGGAAGAATTTCATTGTAATCTGTATTAAGTTCCTCCAGCTCCTCCTCATTCCCAAAGTTGTTTCTTCCTCCTTTTTTCAACCTGAAAAGATCGGAATCCTTTTGCCTTGAACGACTGTAGCCTGCAGTATACAGGAAATCCCCCTTATTTGTATTTCTGGGCATGAACATGAAAGAAGTCAAATCATTCTTTTTTTCATTCTTAGCTAATAATTCTGCCGGTTTTGGCGACAATGTGCCCCCTTTACCCCGAACCTGCTTTACATAATTCGTATCAGAAAATGTAAATAATGAAGTTGCAAGGATCTCAAAAGGATTGTATTCGAGAGTAAGTTCCTGGGCATTACCTGTATTGATAATTTCCAGGTCGGGTTGGAGACTCTTGATTTCACTTCTTTTTGCGACATCTTCATATTTTTGAAAGGCAGCCTTTGCTTCCCGGAACTGATAATTTTTTTTATAGGCCTGTCCAAGATAATAAAATACATTTTCAGGCACCTGTGGTTTGGAAGAAGCATAATCCAGCAATTCTATGGATCTCGGAATGTCTTTGTCCATTTTGTAAAGACAGATCCCTGTATAATAATTAAATAATCCGTCTTTTGGGTAGAGATCCATAAGGTCAATATACAATTCATATGCATCAGAGTAATTGCCCGCATCGAATTCCTCCTGGGCTTTACTTTTTTGTTCAGGTGTTAATGTTTGACCGCTTATAAATGTGGTGTAAGCGATAAGACTGATGAAAATCAGAAAGCCTCTTTTATTTCCGGTCTTAAACATATTGACTCCTTCCTTGTTAAATTTTTGTTGTTAGTCTTTTTAAATTTTCCGCTAAAAATAAGAATTAAATTCTTCAATTTTTGTTGAAAAACATTGAAGTTACTAACCGTTAAAATGAAGTTGAATTAGTATTTTTACATTTAATTAAAAAAGTTATGAAAAAGTTGGAGCAAGGTGATAAAGCCCCTGGTTTTAAAGGAAAAGACCAGGGTGGGAATGTGATCAGTCTTGATCAGTTCAAAGGAAAGAAATTAGTTCTCTATTTTTACCCAAAGGATAATACTCCAGGATGTTCTGCAGAAGCATGCAATCTCAGGGATAATTACCAGGATTTTCTTAACAGGGGATATGCTGTTGTGGGAGTGAGCGCCGACAGTGAAAAGTCACATCAGAAGTTTATTCAGAAGTATGATCTGCCTTTTCCATTGATCTCAGATCCTGATAAGGAAATTATCAAAACTTATGGTGCCTGGGGGGAAAAATCGATGTATGGAAAAAAATATGAAGGCATTCTGAGAAAGACGTTCGTCATCTCTGAGGATGGATTCGTGGAAAGAATCATTGAAAAGGTCAAAACCAAGGAGCATAGCAGGCAGATATTTGAAGCCTGATTACATAAATAGGTAAACAAACATTTAATTCGATATGACAAAGGAAAAGAAAGAAACTGCTAACAACACAGTGAACAAGGAAAAAATGAAAGCACTCCAGTTAACCATGGATAAAATTGAAAAGGGTTACGGCAAGGGGGCGATCATGAAGATGGGAGACCAGGCTATTGTAGATGTACCTGCTATTTCATCGGGATCATTGGGTCTTGATATTGCCCTTGGAGTTGGGGGATACCCCAGGGGAAGGGTGATTGAGATCTTTGGCCCTGAATCTTCCGGTAAAACTACCCTCGCTATTCATGCAATTGCAGAAGCCCAGAAAGCCGGGGGCATTGCTGCCTTTATTGATGCAGAGCATGCATTCGATCGTTTTTACGCTGCTAAACTCGGAGTGGATATCGAAAATTTGTTGATCTCACAACCCGACAATGGAGAACAGGCGCTTGAAATCGCCGACCATCTTATTCGTTCAGGAGCCATAGATATTATTGTAATTGATTCGGTTGCAGCATTGACACCCAAAGCAGAAATTGAGGGAGAAATGGGAGATTCAAAAATGGGTCTCCAGGCACGACTGATGTCACAGGCTCTGCGAAAACTAACAGCAAACATTAACAAGACTAACACCACCTGTATTTTTATTAATCAGCTAAGAGAAAAAATAGGTGTCATGTTTGGGAATCCTGAGACCACAACAGGTGGAAATGCTTTGAAATTTTATGCCTCAGTCAGAGTCGATATCCGCAGGATAGGTCAGTTGAAAGATGGAGAAGATATACAGGGGAATAGAGCTCGTGTTAAGATTGTTAAAAATAAACTTGCTCCTCCTTTCAGAAAAGCTGAATTCGATATCATGTATGGTGAAGGCATATCCAAAGTCGGTGAACTTATTGATATGGGTGTTGATCATCAGATCATTAAAAAGAGCGGAAGCTGGTTTAGCTATGGAGACACCAAGCTTGGTCAGGGAAGGGATGCAGTTAAATCTTTATTGCTGGATAACCCCGAGTTGCAGGAAGAACTTGAAGGGAAAGTGATTGAAAAGTTAAAGTCAATGCCGGAATAAGAAACATTTATATTAAAGACATGGCTTCTGCTATGTCTTTTTTTTATTAAAATATTTAGAAAATGAAGAACCTAACATTTTTAATGCTCGTCTTTTTGTTATTGCTCAGTATTTCCTGTAAAGAAGTTGACAGGAAGGGAAATGATGATGTTGATTTTTCAGGTGAACTTACTGTCGAAGAAATTGAAAATGGAGTTCTGACTCCCGAAATATTATGGAAATTTGGTAGAATTTCTGATCATCAATTATCGCCCGATGGCAAAACCATAGCCTTCAATGTTACACGTTTTGATTATAAGACCAACGAATCAATCACTGATATATATTTGATTTCTGTGGATGGAGGTGATGCGACCAAACTGACAAACAGCGGATACTCTTGCTATAATCCACGCTGGAAACCCGATGGATCCGCAATTGGATACATAACTGCAGAATCGGGCGAACCTCAGATCTGGGAAATATCAACCGATGGCGATCGTAATGAACAAATATCAAAGATCGAAGGAGGAATAACCGGTTTCGAGTATTCTCCGCATGGAAATATGGTTCTTTATACAAAAGAAGTTAAGCTGGATGAAACTCCCCGGGAGATATATGATGACCTTCCCCTTGCCGATGTGAGGATTATCGATGACCTTATGTACAGGCATTGGGATGACTGGCATGATTACAAATACAGCCATATTTTTGTCACAAGAATTCGGGAAGAGGGAATTTTTGACGGGAAAGATATAATGGAAGATGAGGAATGGGATGCACCGCTTTCTCCTTACTTTGACCAATCGGAGATCAGTTGGAGTCCTGATGGGAAATATATCGCATATACCTGTAAAAAGATGAAGGGAAAGGATTATGCAGTGAGTACAAATTCGGATATATATTTATATGATATCCGTAATGAAACCACCCGTAACTTGACCAAAGGGATGCCGGGCTACGACAAATACCCGTCATTTTCCAATGATGGAAATATGTTGGCCTGGCAGAGTATGGAGACTCCGGGTTATGAAGCTGATAAAGACAGACTTTTTGTAATGGATCTTGAGACGGAAGAAAAGACTTACCTGACGAAAGACTTTGATCAGAATGCAGAGCATCTGATATGGAGTGAAGATGATACTGAGATCTATTTTATAAGCGGAGTTGAAGCCACTTACCAGATCTACTCGATAGATGTTGAGAGTCATGAAATAACCCAAATTACAGATGGAGTCCATAACTATACCGGTTTTGAATTGGGCGAAGGTTTCATGACAGGAGAAAAAATGTCAATGTCTATGGCCACGGAGATCTTTAAAGTGGATATTTCCTCAGGGAATGAGACTCAACTGACACAGGTAAACCATAATATTTATGATCATATTGAAATGGGTAAGGTGGAATCGAGATGGGTAACTACCACCGATAATAAACAAATGAAAGTCTGGGTAATATTTCCTCCTGGTTTCGATTCTTCCAAAAAATACCCTGCACTTTTATATTGTCAGGGTGGACCACAGAGCGCTGTAAGCCAGTTTTTCTCCTATCGCTGGAATTTTCAGATGATGGCAGCAAACGATTATATAATTGTAGCTCCCAATCGCAGGGGACTGCCTACATTTGGTGCCGAATGGAATGAACAGATCTCCGAAGATTATGGTGGTCAGAATATTCAGGATTATCTCAGTGCCATCGATGCAGTTAAGCAGGAAGAGTATGTAGATGAAAACAGTCTTGGTGCAGTGGGGGCAAGCTATGGAGGTTTTTCTGTTTTTTACCTGGCAGGTCATCATGAGGGAAGATTCGATGCATTTATTTCGCATTGTGGTATTTTCAATTTTGAAAGTATGTATGCTTCCACGGAAGAAATGTTTTTTGTGAATCATGATATGGGCGGTGCATTCTGGGAAACCCCGCGTCCAAGTAGTTATCAGTTTTCCCCTCATTTATTTGTGGATAATTGGGATACCCCGATATTGATTATAACCGGTGAGTATGATTTTCGTATCCCTTATACACAAAGCTTGCAGGCCTTTAACGCTGCCCAGTTGAATGATGTTCCGAGCAAACTTCTTGTTTTCCCCGATGAAACACATTTTGTACTCAAACCTCAAAATAGTATTCTCTGGCAACGGGAGTTTTTCGGCTGGCTGGATAAGTACCTAAAATAATATTTATTGTAAGAACATAGGATTCAAGGATTTTTGTAATTTTAAAAACATTTATACTTTGATTATTTAACCCGGATTATCCATGAGTGGATTTATAAACTTTTTTCTTCACTTTGTTTTCATTGCCACCTTTGTATTCCTTATAATTGTATCTTTTATTATCCTAAGGCCTTTTCGTGTTCACCGTACCCGCAGGGCAAGTACTATGGCGTTGAAATTGAGTTATTTGCTGTATCTGATCGTATTTATATCTCTTATTTACTTTATCCTGTTTTTTTCTGAAATACCTGAAGAAGAAGAGCTGTTAAGCGATGAATTGCTTCTCAAAATATCTTACGTCATCATCGTAATATCTTTCTTTGTTCCGAACCTTGCTATTATGTTACGACGAAAAGTAAGGAAACTTCGTCAGCAGTACAATGTGTTTTTTACGGTGGTGAATATCTTAATCGTTCTGGCACTGTTTTTTGTTATTAAATACTTTCCTTTTCAGTTTTAATAGATGTCATTCTCAGTTGGCAGTTCCTCAGCGGCGGAGCCGCATATCCGGGTGTCTAACTTTTATAGGCAATACTCAGAGTAATTGGTAAACGTGTAATCTTTGTTAATTCCTTAGCAAGAGAGAGGTTTCACACCCCCATGAGCAGAGTGAGAGTGAAAGTGAGAGCGAGAATTCCCCAATGAACATTGATTTATTTAGGCGCTTACTTCTGATATTCATGTTTTTTCTGGCAGAATATTTTGAAGCACCTTCTGCAGGATAATCCCTACAGGCGCTACAGAAGCATGAAAAATATTTCAACTTCAATATTTGTTTGGTTCTGGCTTGTTCGGTTTAGGCTGTAAATGTCTTGATTAGATTCAAATCATTATAAGCTTACATGGCTGTTTTTATGCAACTTACTAAAATTTGTTATATGAGAGTGTACAACTAATGGGTGATCTTCAGGCCCAATGGTCCACCTCCATGGTCCATCGTCCATCCCCGTCACTAAAGTCGCTTCCATCGCTTACGTCCCTTACGTCGCTTCCATCGCTCATATCGCTCCCTCTATGGTCTATGGTCTATGGTCCATCGTCCATGGTCTCTCTCACCACCCTCTCCCCC